>NZ_CP114291.2:0-640906 GCF_027111355.2 Flavobacterium eburneipallidum | reverse complement strand
TCTTTAGTTGGCGCTATTTATTTAGACAAAGGATATGAATTTTGCGAAAAATTCATTCAAAAGAGAGTAGTAATTCCTTATGTAGATATTGCTCGACTGGAAGGAAAAGTCATTAGCTACAAAAGTTTACTAATAGAATGGTGTCAAAAAGAAAAAAGACAATTTCACTACGACATTTTTGACGATAACGGAATAGACGGTCAACGCTTATTTGGTGTAAAATTAAGTATCGACGACAAAGTGATTGCTAAAGCAAGAGCTACCTCAAAAAAGAAAGCCGAAGAAAAAGCATCTCAACGAGCTTATTTTGCATTTCAAAATAAAATAGACAACAAATAATCAGAATACACTCTATCCTATAACGTTTTCGTTTATAAAAATAACAAAATCATTTATTTTGAGGCATTTCTGCTTCAATAGAAATGCTATATTTACAACTTATTTGTTTCATAAATGGCTATTCATAAACTGGATTTTGGCGAATTTGACGAAATTGATTATCAACTTATCGCTATTCACACGTCGTTAGAAGACTACAGATTAGCTTATTTCATCAATCAGAAATTATTCATCAATTTGAGTAAAAATGAAAATGAAATTTTGATTAATATAAAAGAAGGAGAAACAAAATTCACAAGATTTTATTCTTTCGACGTCGAAAAAGGAATCTCTTGGAATTTAATTCAAAACAAAAACGAAGTCATTCAACAAAAGAATAACAATAGCCAAAATCTATTTTCGAATGTAACCATGGAGGTGGCTACAAAAGTTTATTTACTTTCAGAATTTAAGAAAGTAGATTATTTTTTAAAAATAGAAAATTTAGACGAAACCAAGAATTTAGAAGCAATACTAACGCAATTAAATACAATTGATAACTTATCAACAGCTTATCAAATTGACATTAATAAAATAAAAGCAAAAAACAATTTAATTTTTTAATACCAATGATTACAAAGAAAAAAACAAAAATTGTAGCCACACTAGGGCCTGCATGTAGTACTAAAGAGATCATAAAAGACATGGTCGAAGCAGGTGTAAATGTGTTTAGAATAAATTTTTCGCACGCAGACTACGAAGATGTTAAAAATAAAATCAATATAATTAGAGGTCTAAACGATGAATTCGGATACACAACCGCTATTCTTGGAGACTTACAAGGGCCTAAACTTCGTGTAGGTGTAATGGAAGATGGTGTAGTTGTAAATGATGGCGATTTAATCACCTTTACAACTGCTGAAGACATTATTGGTACTGCCAAAAAAGTTTTCATGAAGTATCAAAATTTTCCAAATGATGTGAATCCTGGAGAAAAAATATTACTTGACGATGGTAAATTAATCTTCGAAATTGTTGAAACAGACAAAAAAACCGAAGTTTTAGCAAGAGTACTTCAAGGAGGTGAATTGAAATCTAAAAAAGGAGTAAACCTACCTAATACAAAAATTTCTTTACCTGCTTTAACAGAAAAAGATATTGCCGATGCGATTTTTGCTATTGGTCAAAAAGTAGATTGGATTGCGCTTTCATTCGTAAAAACACCAAGAGACCTACAAGATCTTCAGGAATTAATCGAAGAGCATTCGGAATTTAAAATTCCAATCGTTGCCAAAATCGAAATGCCAGAAGCATTAGAAAACATTGACAAAATCATTGCTTATTCTGACGCTTTGATGGTAGCCCGTGGTGATTTAGGGGTAGAACTTCCTGCACACGAAGTACCATTGGTACAAAAAGACTTGATTCGTAGAGCAAAAACTGCTAGAATTCCTGTTATTGTAGCGACTCAAATGATGGAAACAATGATTACAAGTTTGACTCCAACCAGAGCCGAAGTAAACGACGTTGCCAACTCTGTTATGGATGGTGCGGATGCTGTAATGCTTTCCGGAGAAACAGCTGCAGGTAATTATCCTGTTCAGGTAATTCAGCAAATGACAAAAATTCTTGAGGCAGTAGAAGATTCTCCGCTAATTCAAGTACCACAAAACACACCACAGATTAAAACCAATCGTTTTATTACTAAAATTGTTTGTCATCACGCTACACAAATGGCTAACGGAATTAAAGCCAAAGCCATTAGCACATTGACCAACAGTGGTTACACGGCTTTCCAGATTTCGGCTTGGAGACCACAATCTCATATTTTAGTATTTACTTCTAACAAAAGAATTTTAACTCGTTTGAACTTATTATGGGGAGTAAAAACATTCTATTATGACAGTTCAGTAAGTACAGATGACACCGTTTCGGATGTAAATGAAATTGCTAGACAAAAAGGATATGTTACTAAAGGTGATTTTGTTGTAAACCTTTCGGCAATGCCTCTTTTAGACAAAGGAATGGTAAACACCTTGAGAGTTTCTGAAATAGAATAATTCATAATATTCAAGAATATTAAATCCGTGTCGTTTTATAATGACACGGATTTTTTGTTTCTAATTGGATTGAAAAATTTTAAGAATAAATAAACAATCTTCTGCTCAAAATATTTTACATTTGAATAAATTAAACATAATAAACTATGGCTTTCGAATCGAAAAATCCGTTTTTAACTAATAAATCATTTTCAGCTACTTCAAGAGCAGAACAAGTACACGAAGCTACCGTTATTGGTCACGACCAAGAAATGAGTCTTGCGGGAACTATCAACAAAACTTTAATCTTATTTTTATTGCTTTGTGCATCGGCTATTGTAGTTTGGTGGATGGCTTTTAATGGATTGAATCCAATTGTTCCTGCTATTGGCGGAGCGATTATAGGATTGATTTTAGTGGTAGTTGCTTCTTTCAAACCACAACTTTCGGGTTATTTAGCACCAGGTTATGCCTTGTTTGAAGGTTTATTCATTGGTGGAGTATCTGCTATTTTTGAAATTAAATATCCTGGCATTGTTATTCAGGCAGTGGGAGCTACCTTTGTAACCTTTGCGGTTTGCTTGGGATTGTACCGATTTAAAATTGTAAAAGTGACCGAACAGTTCAAATCAGTAGTTGTGGCGGCGACATTGGCCATTGCTACATATTATCTTATTTCATGGGTTGTTTCTATGTTTACCAGCTTCACTCCAGTTCATCACGGTAGTTCGATGATGAGTATTGGAATTAGTGTTTTTGTGATTGTAATTGCAGCTTTAAACCTATTCTTGGATTTTGACAGCATCGAAAAAGGAGTTCAACAAAAAATGCCTAAATACATGGAATGGTTTGGTGCAATGGGCTTGATGATTACCTTGGTTTGGTTGTACATCGAGTTTTTAAGATTGCTTTCTAAACTTTCGAGTAGAGATTAAAAATAAAGATTAACGAAATTAGAACCACGCTATTTGGCGTGGTTTTTTTATTAGAACAAAAATTATTATTGAAGTGATTTAACCTACTTTAATATCTCTATATGCCATTCCTACTTTATTTTTCATCTTAATTCTTTGTTTTGGTTGCCATCGTAAGTTGCCTATTGGAATGGGTACGAAGTCGGGAGACTTCGCACAGCACCTCGTTTCCTGCCTATCTTGATTTTATTCAAACTTTGGATTTTCAACAAAATCTTTAGAAAGACTGTCTGCAACGAACTCTAAACTATCTAATTTTTTGGTGTTTTTTTCGAAATAAATTTCATTTTTATAAAGTTCTATTAACACACCTAAACATAAACTAGATTCCTTTCTTGCTCCCTCTTCTAAATAGTGTACAAGTAAATCTTGTTCTGGTTTTTGGAGTTTTAGAAGGTTATGAATACTATATTCCCCCTTATTATCTATTTTTAAAAAAGCATAAAAAAGATTATAATACGCATCAGGATAAACATCTTTCATTCTCAAGGCATAAGGCAAAATATCACATGGCGCCTCCCCATTAATAACATACAAACTATAATCTTCATAACTATTGATGTCTTTATTGTTCATTATGTTTTTTTTGAAGGTTTCAATTTGAACGTCAGAATAATCTGCTTGTCTGGAAATACAAGAAGTCAAAAGAATTAGGCTAATAAACAGTACGCTTTTCATAATTTATTTTTTTTCTGGGTTAACATTAAGGAGAATAACACTGTACGAAGTCGGGAGACTTCGTACCCTTTTACAATATACAGTTCTAACTTTCAAAAAATCAATACTCCTTATTTTTTGTAAAATTATCCAAATATAATAGTCTTTTATTACAAATAAGCATTTGTTTTGCTTGATTAATTTTGTGGGTTGCAAAGTCATCATTTCTTCACTTTTCAAGTAGTTATAGCAATAATTTAATCTACTTTTGAGCATTCAATTTTTTATATAATGACACAAATTAGCATTTTAGGTTGTGGCTGGTTGGGTTTGCCATTGGCGAAAGCCTTACTTAATAAAGGGTTTTCAATAAAAGGTTCGACAACTTCTGTTGATAAACTTTCTGTTTTAGAAAATTCAGGAATTCAACCTTTTGTGATTACACTTTCAGAAGACAAAACAACTGGAAATTTTGAGAATTTTTTAGACCATTCGAAGATTCTAATCATTGATATTCCACCTAAATTGCGTGGCTTATCCAAAGAAAATTTTGTAGCCAAGATTAAAAACACTGTTCCATTTATAGAAAAATCTGCTGTTGAGAAGGTGCTTTTCGTTAGTTCCACATCAGTTTATGGCGATACTTCGACTGCGCTTGATGTGACAGAAGAAACCGCTGCATATCCTCAAACTGAAAGTGGCAAGCAATTACTGGAAACCGAACAGCTTTTGCAAAACAATTCCAATTTTGAAACTACCATTCTACGCTTTGGCGGATTAATTGGCGAAGACCGAAATCCGATAAAATTCTTGGCTGGAAAAACGAATTTAGAAAACCCAAACGCTCCTATCAATCTCATTCATCAGGAGGATTGCATTGGCATTATGCTGAAAATTATAGAACTGAATTTCTGGAACGAAACACTGAATGCCGTAACTCCTTTTCATCCGAGTCGAAAGGAATATTACACTCAAAAAGCGATTGATTTGAATTTGGAACTTCCTCAATTTAATGACGAAAACAGTTCTTTTGGCAAAACAATTTCGAGCACTAAAATTGAAACTATTTTAAGCTATACTTTTGTAAAACCCAATTTGTGATTCCAATTTTACTAGTTCAAACTAGGTCGATTGCCAAAATAATGCTGAATCATAATGGCTAATTCTTGTTTTTTGATGGGTTTAGAGATATAACCATTGCATCCTGCAGCTATTGTTTTTTCTTTATCACCCTCAAGCGCAAAAGCGGTTTGAGCCAAAATAATTACTTTTTTATTGAACTTTCTTATCTCTTTAATAGCTTCATAACCGTTCATTTGAGGCATTTGAATATCCATCAAAATCAAATCGATATCAGGATGATTATGACACAGTTCTATAGCTTCTAAACCTGTTTGAGCCGTTAGAATTTCTTTACTAAACGGCTCAACCGCTTTTAGAATTAACATCTTGGATATGGCATCATCTTCTGTTACCAGTATTTTTAGTTTTTGAAATTGCCAGTCATCAGGAGGAACTGCCAAGCCTTTTTGAGATTCATCAACTAGCTTTGAAGCGGCATGATTTGGAAGCGTAAAATAAAATGTTGACCCTTTTTGAAGTTCGCTTTCAACCCATATTTTGCCACCAAGTAACTCTACATAAGCTTTTGCAATAGACAAACCTAAACCAGCTCCTTGTCTAGCCATTTTATCATTGAAATCAGCTTGAATAAAACGCTCGAATATAGCTTTTTGCCTGTCTTTTGAAATTCCAATTCCGGTATCTTTTACAAAGAATTCTATGAAATCTCCTTTTATTTCATACCCAAACTCGATGGTGCCTCTAACGGTATATTTTATAGCATTTTTGACCAAATTGAGCAGAATAGCATATAGTTTTTCTTTATCAGTAGTGATAACTGTTTGCTGCATGTTTGAGTAACTTTTCACAACCAATTCAATTCCTTTGTCATGAGTTTCGGGTTTAAAAAAAGTTTGTATGTACTGCATTTGCTCGTCAATATTTGTTGCCGAAAGACTGACATTCATTTGACCTGCTTCAATTTTAGAAACATCGACAATATCGTTGATGATATTGAGCAGTCGAGTACCACTTTTTTCGATAATTTCAATATAATTTTGATGTTCTTCGCTACTAAAATCGGTTTCTTTTAGCAATTCCGTAAAGCCCATAATTCCGTTCATGGGAGTTCGAATTTCGTGACTCATATTAGCCAGAAAAGCCGATTTCAACTGATCACTTTCTTTGGCTTTCATCAAGGCCTTTTCTAATTGATCATTGGCTTTTTTTAATTTTTCTCTGGATGAAATTAATTTTTTGTAGTTTTTATGGAGTGTTTTGTTAATGCTTTCATACTCTTGGTTTTTAACTGACAAGTCATAACTCAATCGTTCTGCAATACTTTTTGCACGTTGTTTGGTGATAAGTAACGAGTAGGACAAGGCAGATAGCAACAGGCTTATTACAATTCCTCCTATGGATATAAATACTATTTTGGTAGAAAAAAATGCGTTTTCGGAAGATTGAGAAAAAACCAAAGTCCATTTTCTGTTGTTCAAAAAAACAGGTATTGTTCGAGTTGAAATTTTGGCTTGATCTTCAATTTTTTGACTTTTATGACTATCAAATAACAGTGCTTTTTGTTGAACACTGCCATTATCATAAATTTGTAAACCTATGTTTGCTTTATTTCTTATATGAACATTTCCTAAAATACTATTCATCAAATCGTCCATTCGAAAAGCACTAAAAACCCAACCTACAATAGCATCCCGACGAGCTTCTATCGTATTTACACTTACTTCATCATAGACCGGAACATACAATAATGTGCCGGCTTGAATGTTCTTATTTGTTTCTTGACGCAAAAAAACCTTTCCGGAAAGTACTGGTTTATTTCTATCTCTAGCCATTTCCATCGCTTGGCGTCTTACTGAATCTGAAAACATATCATAACCAAAAGCGGCTTTGTTTCTGTCGTGAGGTTCGATGTAAATTATAGATGTATAAGCTGTACGTTCCCCTTCTGGAAAAATTTTATACTCTGGAAATCCTTCTTTGCGAATGGCTAAAATGTGTTTTTCAAGCTGTTTTCTTTTTATAACAGTCGAAAAACCCAACCCTTGAACACCTATAAACTTGACATTGTCAGTAGAGAATTTATTAAAAGACTTCCATTCCTCTCGTGTTACTGTTTTCGAAGCTTCAAAAAAAGACGAACCACTAATTAAAAACTCTGTTTGAATATTAATTCGAGTAATTATTTTTGATCTTATCTCATTGCAAACTTGAATAAAATCTTTTTTAGATTGAGTTTCTTCCTCTTGATAGAAGTAATTAGAGAAGCAAAAAGTAACTATAAGACCAAGCAGTAGCACTATCAAGGAAATCCAGATAGGACTTGAAATTCTTGAAGAGTTTACGTTTATGGATCTCGAATTTACCATCTTGATTTTCTATTCTATTAATATTTTTTTTAAATAAATTATAATTATGCTTGGCATTTATTATGACAATAAACTGATTTATACTTACTTAAAACAATAATTTTAAATTAAAATTAGTGTCCACTCCGAAAGAATCTAATAAAAATAAAGAAAAAAAAATCAATACTGTAATTTTTAAGATGTTATTTCTTTTTAAAATATAATTAAAATAAAATCATCTATCCTTTTTTAAAACACGCATTTTGTACTTTTGTACCAAATTATTTTTATGAAATCTTTTTTCTATAAGTATCGAAAATTCTTTGGAGTGTTATTCGTGTTTTCTATCATTGTGATTTCGCTTTTTTACACCGCATTGAAGCCAAAAAAATCACTGCCGATATACAATCCTGCTGACGTAAATCCTGAATTAGTGGATACAACGGTGCAATATATTGCCAATAAACATCGCATTGCCGACTTCTCGTTTACCAATCAGAATGGCAAAACCATTACCCAAAAAGATTACGAGGGCAAAGTCTATGTAGCCGATTTTTTCTTCACGACTTGCGGATCAATTTGCCCCAAAATGACCACTAATTTGGTCGATGTTCAAAAGGCATTTCTGAACAACCCCAAAGTCAAAATTCTATCTTTTAGCGTTATGCCTGATGTGGACAGCGTTTCGGTTTTGAAAGAATATGCCAAAATAAATGGTGTTATTGACAGCAAATGGAACTTGGTTACTGGCGACAAAAAAGCCATTTACACCATGGCAAGAAAATCCTATCTGGCCGTAAAACAAGGAAAACCCGAAGAACAATACGATATGGTGCATACCGAAAACTTTGTTCTGGTGGATACCAAAAAACGAGTTCGTGGTTTTTATGACGGAACCAAAAAAGAAGATATTCAAAAGTTGATTGAGGATATTAATTTCTTGTGTGAAGAATAAATTAGACCTATTTTAACACAACTGAAAACATAAATGTCTTGCAATAAAGAATAATTGTCTATTTTTACAATCTAAAATCAATCTAAATAAGAATTGCAAACTACAATAGCCAACTTAAAAAAAGGAGAGAAAGCCTTGATCAAAGATTTTGATGCTGATATTATTCCGCTTAAACTACTCGAAATGGGTTGTTTGCCGGGGAATATGGTCGAATTACTTCAAATTGCCCCTTTTGGCGATCCTTTGTTTTTGGATATCAACGGTTCGCATCTTGCCATTCGTTTAGAAACTGCCCGTGACATTGAAGTTGAACTCATCAAAAACAACTTATAATGATTCAGCAAAATATCAATGTCGCTCTTATTGGAAATCCAAATGTGGGGAAAACTTCTGTTTTTAATCAACTTACGGGTTTGAACCAGCAAGTGGGGAATTATCCCGGAATTACGGTTGAGAAAAAAATGGGTTTTTGCAAATTACCCCATAATATTAAAGCCAATATTCTCGATTTACCTGGAACTTATAGTTTGAATGCCAGCTCGATGGACGAAAGTGTCGTTATTGAATTGTTGCTGAACAAAAATGACAAATTGTTTCCCGATGTAGCTATTGTGGTCACTGATGTGGAGAATTTGAAACGAAATTTACTGCTGTACACTCAAATAAAAGACCTTGAAATTCCAACGATATTAGTCATCAATATGGCGGATCGAATGGAACGAAAAGGGATTTCGCTTGATATTCCATATTTAGAAGAAAAATTAAAAACCAAGATTGCTTTAGTCAGTTCCAGAAAAGGTTCTGGAATTGAAGAATTAAAAGAGCTGATTGTTTCTTATAAAATCATTTCGCATGAACCCTGCTTGAATGCGTCAGTAATTGATTCTCCTTATTTTGAAAATTTACAAAAAGCATTTCCCAACCAGTTGTTGTACAAATTATGGTTGGTGATTACGCAAGATGTCAATTTTTTGAATTTAGAACGCAATGAAATCCGAAGTACATTTACCAAACCGCATTCGGAACTGAAACGTTTACAACAAAAAGAAACCATAAAACGCTACCAATTTATCAATGATGTTCTCAAAGAAGGTTTGAAAGTAGATGCTTCAACAGCAACCGATTTTAGAACCCGATTGGATAATATTCTAACTCATAAATTTTGGGGTTATTGTATCTTTTTAGCCATTTTATTTATAATTTTCCAATCAATATTTAGTTGGTCAACCATTCCTATGGATTTTATTGACAGCACTTTTGCCTCTTTGAGCAGCTGGGCTTCCGAAAAATTACCTAGCGGAATTTTAACCGATTTGCTTTCGCAGGGAATTATTCCTGGAATTGGAGGGATTTTGATATTTATTCCACAAATTGCATTTCTTTTTCTATTCATTTCCATACTCGAAGAAAGCGGTTATATGAGTCGTGTGGTCTTTTTGATGGATAAAATCATGCGCCGATTTGGACTTTCAGGCAAAAGTGTCGTGCCCTTAATTTCGGGAACGGCTTGTGCTATTCCAGCGATTATGGCTACTCGAAATATCGAAAACTGGAAAGAACGGTTGATTACCATTTTAGTAACTCCTTTCACGACTTGCTCGGCGAGATTGCCCGTTTATGCCATCATCATTTCATTGGTAATTCCTAACGAACGTGTTTTTGGTATTTTAAATATGCAGGGATTATCATTGATGTTGTTGTATCTTTTAGGATTTGGAACAGCGATTTTGTCGGCTTATATTTTGAACAAAGTCTTAAAACTAGATACCAAAACCTATTTTGTAGTCGAAATGCCAAGCTATAAACTACCGCTTTTCAAAAACGTTGCTATCAATGTAGTCGAAAAAACAAAAGCATTCGTTGTTGGTGCGGGTAAAATCATTTTAGCAATCTCTATTATTTTATGGTTTTTAGCTTCTTCCGGCCCCGGAAAAGATTTCAATGAAGCCGAAACTATCGTCAAAGAAAGAACCATTGAAAAGCCATTAAACGAAACGGAATTTGAAAACGCAGTAGCTTCTCAAAAACTGGAGAATTCGTATATCGGAATTATGGGCAAAGCCATCGAACCTGCCATTTCTCCACTAGGTTATGACTGGAAAATAGGCATTGCCATTATCAGTTCGTTTGCTGCTAGAGAAGTTTTTGTGGGCACATTAGCCACTATTTATAGTGTGGGAAGCAGTGATAATGAAGCCACTATCAAAAATAAAATGCAAGAAGAAATTCACCCAGTGACGGGTAAAAAAATATTCAATTTTGCTTCTGGAATATCCTTGATGCTTTTTTACGCTTTTGCTATGCAATGTGCCAGTACGCTAGCGATTACTAAAAAAGAAACTAATTCTTGGAAATGGCCAGCGATGCAGTTGTTTCTAATGAGCGGATTAGCTTATTTTGTAGCATTGATTGCTTTTCAGATTTTAAAATAAAAAGAGTATCTTTCCGTTGAATTTTACAGTTTCAGAAATAAATAGTTGTATTATGAGAAATTATGAAAATGCTTGTGCTCTAAATTACAGCAAACTTAAATTGCAATCCTTACCCTTGACTACTTGGGAATTTCGAAAAGACTCTTTTTCGGATGTTGTTTTGTTTAAAAAATTACAATCGAATTGGAATATCAAACAAGATTATTTGAAACAAGCCCGAAAAGAAAACAGAGAACTTATTGTTACTGATAAAAATTTCAAAATTGTATTTGTATCCAATACTATTGCTAAAATAAGTGGTTATCAACCCGATGAAATACTAGGGAAATCTCCAGCTATGTTTCAAGGCGAAGGCACTTCTATAGCTACTAGAAAAAAAATAAAAACCGCTCTAAATCAGTTGCAACCCTTTAAAGAAGTAATTTTAAATTACCGAAAAAATGGCGATTCATACTGGTGCGAAATCGAAGCCTATCCGATGTTTGACAAAAACGGAGCGTTTCAGAACTATATTGCTTTAGAGAAAATTGCATCCTAAAACAAACTAAAAAAATGGATTTTCAGAAAATTATAGCATTTGCCATTCTAGGAATTGCCGTTGGATTTTTGATTAAAAAATTCTTTATAAAAAAGAAAAAATCAGATAAAAATTGTAGTGGTACAGATTGTGGGTGTAATTAAAATATTTTTCTTCCCAATTTTCAAGCTTCTTTGTAAGCTGTTTTCTGATTCAAAAAACCATCTTTTTTTATCTTCCCTTTATCAATCCTCGATGAATAAGACGATTTATATTTTTGATAAATTGGTATTTTATTTGTTACTTTATAAAATTAACAGACCGAAAACCAATAATTTATGAACTTATGTAATCGATTACCTATTATCATTTTACTTTTTTGTATTCTATCCTGTCCTAGAATTCAAGCACAAAATGAAACCTTTACTATGACCCAAATTGGCGCAAATAATTTATTAAGTGTTCCGTTTGATTTGAATTATGGCCCTGATAATTATTTGTGGGTAACTGAAAAAACAGCAGGAAAAGTGGTTAGGATAAACCCAACTACAGGTCAGCGAGATGAATTAATACAAATAGCAGGTGCTTACTCTTCAGGTGGTCAAGATGGACTTCTGGGTTTCGCCTTTGACGAGGGATTCTTAACAGGAAGTCCTTATGTATATTTATCTCATACCGTTGGAACTAGCATTGCCAACGAAAAACAAAGATTGGTTCGCTACACCTATAGTTTGAACGGAAATGACGGCTCTTTGTCTTCGCCAGTGATTTTAATTGACAATCTTCCTGCTTATAATGATCACAATTCAGGCAGGTTGCTTTTTGGTCCAGATAAAAAACTGTATTACACTATTGGTGACCAAGCCAATAAAGCATGTAATACTAATTTGGCTCAATTCCTACCAACTCAACAAGAAATAGATGCCAAAAACTGGGCAAAATATCCTGGAAAATTGTTGCGATTGAATACCGATGGAACGATTCCTGCTGACAACCCAACTATAAACGGTGTTAAAAGTCATATCTATACGTATGGACATCGCAATCCGCAAGGGCTTGTTTTTGGCACCAATGGCCTTTTATATTCCGATGAACAAGGCCCCAGTTCCGATGATGAAATTAATATTATGAATTCAGGAAAAAATTATGGCTGGCCCTTTGTAGCAGGTATAAAAGACAATTTACAATATGATACTGATGGCTGTCTGGCTGGCAATGAAACTTCTTTTACGGCTACTAATTATCAGGATCCTATTCTCTCCATGTTTCTGCCTAATTCCTATAAAGATCCTGCTTGTACAGATTCTTGGATGTGTCGTCCCAATATCGCTCCGTCCAGTATCGCCATTTACGAAAGTGATGCCATCCCATCATGGAAAAATTCGTTATTAGTGACCAGTTTAAAAAAAGGTAGAATCTACCGAGTGAAACTAAATGCGAACGGAACTGCAGTAGAACAAAATGATGTTACACAATTGTTTTATACTCAAAACCGGTATCGCGATATTGTAGTTTCTCCCGACGGAAAATCTTTTTACATCATTACCGATTCTTCTGGAAAAACATCAGATGCATCAGGTATGAACACTGTAAGTACGATGTCAAATCCTGGCGCTATTTTGAAATTCACCCTGAAAGAAAATCTTTCTACCCAGCAGGAAACAGCAACTTTTTTTAGAATATGGCCTAATCCTGTCTCACATACTTTATTTATTGAACTAAAAGATTTTGTTGAAAAAGCCCAATTAATTAATTCTTTGGGACAAGTTACAAGAGAATTTACAGACTTAAAAACTGGTGTAAATGAACTAAAAATCAATAATATTCCGAAAGGAGTTTATATCTTAAAGTTGTATTCTAAAGGGCAGTCTTGGCAGAAAACTATTATTGTGAATTGATTGTATTTGAAAGTTTTTCAATACGCTTTTTACAATTAAATCAAAAACAGCCACCGAAAATATCCCGATCGCTCGGATATGCAATAAATATTGTCGTCAACGGATAGCGCAGAATTGCATTCTATGGCCCACAAAGTTGAGCAGGTTATACAAATAAAAAAAAGCTATACTTATAAAACGGTATAGCTTTTTGTTTAAAAAATAGTTTGTACAAATAATTGTATTAGATTTGTTGTAGTGACTCATTGGAGTGGGCACAGAATGCAATTCTGCGCTATCCAAACTAGGACGTTTATTGCATATCTAGGACGTCGGGGGGAGTTAAACTAAAAACGGATGTGCAAAATAATAACTTTGTTAATTTTAATGTTTCTGGATCTAGTGTTTCATGTATAGAAGATTCAGGTGAATCTAGAGACGGTAAAATTATTTTAAATTTAACAGGAATAATATTAACATTTGTTATGGTGGTGAAGGCAAGAGTTAGTGGAATAAATCTAATAAATTATAGTAGGAAAGTAGGCTTTTCTGACCCTGTTGAATTAGTAAAAGATTTCGAAATTAATTTAAACTAACATGATAAAAAAAGGCATGTTTGCAAAAGGGATAATTATAATTTTATACATATTTCTTTTAAGTGTATTTCTTTTAATATACAAGCAACAATTAAACATTTGTTTGTCAAAGGATTATATTTTAATGCAAAACGTTAAAATAGATTCCATCTATAGTGTTTCACATGCTGGCAATAGAAATGGAGATTCTCATTATATCAATTTTAAAGATTCTGATAAAAAGATTAGTTTATTACTTGAAGAAAATACTTTAATACAAAAAAACCTTGTAGGACAACTTTTTAATGATAATATCAGAACATATAATTTAGTAAAGAGAGAGAAAATCAAATCTTTTTTTCCTCAAAACACTGTGTATTTTACATATGATGACCGCTTTATTTGTGATGCCAACGGAAAATGTAATTTTACTGAAGCATACAAAAAAAAACAATTAGGTTATCTTATTTTAGGTGCTCTAGTTTTTATCGGCATCACATATTTTACCTATCGTGTTTATAATAGTCGAATAATAAAAAGTCTAAAAGAAGAAAAGTTTCAGTTCAAATTTTTAGACTCTTTCAAAGATTAATTTCTCAATTTTTAAAAAAAATAATCAATAATAAATTTTATAAAAATGAAAAAAATACAATTAATAATTTTAAGTATATTCTTTAGTATCAACTTTTTTAGTTATGCGCAAGTAATGATAAACTTAAATAGTACAGATCCTAATATTACAAATTTAAGTTATGGGTTGTATCCTGATAACATTATTGTTAAAGGAACAATAAGTTCAATAAGTGGAGTAACTAACAATAGTCCTGAACTATTGATTAATTCTATTTTATCTGAAAACTCTCTCGCTTGGATAAACTTAAATAACAATACTCCAATAAGTGAATTAGATGCAGATGCAACTCAAGATTTGAATCAAAAAAATGCTTTGGATAAGAATCTAAATTACTTTCAACTGGCTCAAGTAATAAATTTCACTTATAAAAACGAAAATTATAAATATATAAAATACAGTTTTCATAATTCGATGTCAACAAAAAAACCTTATGGATTTATCTTAATGATAAACAAAAACAATAAATGGTTGCGTGTAAATGAATTTAACGATACAAATTCTGAATTAATGAATTATACACTGACTTTTTTTAAATTTAACTATCAAAAATTAAATGCAATATTTAGTAAAAATAATTTAGGAAATAGCTTAATGACTAATATTATAAACGCCACTCATAACTCAAATGGGTTCAGTGTTAATAGTTTATCTCAACAGTTAGATTTATGGAATTATAATACTTCGAGTGCTGAAAATGTTTATTTTTCTGAAGCACTAGATTGGGAATAAAACCCATCTACACGAAATATTCTTAAAGAACAAAGGACCTTAAAATACAGGGTCGTGCTGGGCGAATGTCTCCGACTTCGTCCCCATTAAGTCAAACAAGCAAAACCAATCAAAAAAGCCACATCTTTACGGATATGGCTTTTACGTTAAAATAAACCTAGAAAACTACAATTCGTACCATTCTTTTTCAGAAGATTTTGAATTGTTGCCTAAAATAGTTTTCAAAGTATATCTTTCGGATTCTGATTTTTTTAATTGATGTGTCCAAGAAGCTCTTTCTTTTGGTTTAAAACCTTCACCGCTGCATTCGTATTCTGCAAAAAAAGCGGTTTTTTCATTCTCAACATTTCCCCAATTGTCCCAGCCTTCAACTGCTATTTGTTTGGGAAATTCGCATTTTATAAACACGGATTTTGCCCACGCTCGCCAAGGACGACCCAGATAAAGCTTATCTACTTCGGGTGTTACATTCACTTTGCAATCCATAAAAACAAAACCAAATTCTTTGTCTTTTGGCGTATTGGGAGCGGTGATATAAGAATTGGTTTTAGCCAAGATAGTACAGTTTTTAAAAACCGCTGTTGCTGGTCCAAAGATAAAATCCGTAGTTCCCTCGATATGACAATCGACAAAAAACTGTCTGGCATATTCGCCACCCAAATATATAGTATCTTGATTGCCTAGAAACTTACAATTCTTAAAAACGGCTTTATCAGCATCGACATACAAAGCCACTGCCTGCCCTACTCGCCCTGCGGAATTTTCGAAAGTAATATTCTCTGCCTTGAATCTATTTCCTGATATTTTGGCGGTATAAGAATCGAAAGTACCCATTTTGCCTCTGCCCGAATAATCATTGTAGGTGATAATGGTTTTATCTAGGCTTTCGCCAATAAAAGCAACATCGGTATTATTAGCAGACAATTCTATTTTTTCGTTGTAAACTCCATTTTTGATATACAAAGTAATGGGTGCCAACGGAAATTTTCGCATCGCATCTATCGCATCCTGAATGTATTTATAATCGCCGCTACCGTCTTTGGCAACCACAAATTGGTATTTGTATTTTTCAGGGTTAGCTGTTTGTGCAAAAAAAGATTGAGTGACCAAAAGTAAAAACAAAAGGTATTTTAATTGGTTCGTGTTTTTCATTAATAGTTTATTTATTTAATTCTAAACTGGCTAGTATAAAAGGCCCAGTTCCTTTAGGATCATTAGATCTGATTTTTTCACCTATATAATATTCATAAGTTCCATCTCTGTATGGATTACCACCTAAACCAGCTACAGCACAACATTTATTTAAGTTTACCACTCCATTTTCTTCAACCGTAACTAGGTTTTTAATGAGTCCGTCATAACCTTGGTTTGCATTTTTTAAATACTTATTTGGAATATAACCTTTATGAGCAGCTTTGGCCAATGTATAAACAAACATAGCAGTTCCTGTGGCTTCTAAATAATTCCCTTGTCTGTTTCCCTGATCTAAAACCTGCCACCATAATCCTGATTGATCCTGAACCTTAACAATAGCTTCTGCATATTCATTCAAATATTGAATCAGTCTTTCTCTTCCTGGATGGTTTTTAGGTAAAAAATCTAAAACATCTACCAATGCCATTCCGTACCAACCCATTCCTCTGGACCAGAAATGCTGTGAATTTCCAGTTTGCTTGTTAGCCCAACTTTGTTCTTTGCTCTCGTCCCAACCATGAAATAATAATCCAGTTTTTTGATCTTGACTGTGCTTTTGAATTAAATCAAATTGAAGCACTACATCATCATAAACCTTTTCAGCTTTAGAAGCATCTTTTTCATATTCTCTTATATAACGAGCATGAAATGGTTCTGCCATATACAAACCATCCAACCACATTTGAAAAGGATATATTTTTTTATGCCAATACCCACCATCTGATGTTTTAGGCTGCGATTCTAACTGGCTGTTTAAGGTTTGCATCGCCTTTAAAAAACGCTCTTCCTTTGTTTTTGGGTACAAATAAAGTAGAACATCGCCTGATTTTATCATATCCAAATTTTGATCCGCTAATTTGTATCTTTTTATTTCTCCTGTTTTCTCAATCATCTGATCGGCATAAGCATAGATATAGTCATAATATTTTTGGTTTTTGGTTTTTTCATAAACCTTCGCACAAGCACCTAAAACTAATCCGTTAGTGTAGCCCCATTGAGGTACTGGAGAAAAATCTAATTTTGTTGCTTCAGGAAAACGATGCATTTCTGACAGCACCATTCTCTCTGACCATTTTAAATTTTCAGGAACAATTTTCCCTGCTGATTCTTTGTTTGTAGTTGCATTGTAGCCATTTTTACAAGCTACAAGAGATAAACTAAAAGCTATTAAAGAAATCAAAGAAATTCGGGTAATTTTAATTCGTGACATCATAATTGTATTTTAAATGTTGTTTTTATTTTTTTACCAACTGATTATCAAACACTTTAATTAAAAAATTATTCATGTTATTTACGGTAGAGTCAATCCAAGGATCAAATAACCAAAATGTATGCAATTGGATGTCAAATTTATGAACTTCTGTGTAAATACCCCAATCTTTCATCATTCCTATTAATTCGTCCTGTCCGGCATGAAATCTTGGAAAACCACTATTGACAAATAAAATAGGACATGATTTTTCATTAGCCCAAAAAATAGGAGAAGCATCTTTCCAAATTTCTGGCTTTTCATAGAAAGTACCTCCCAACCATTGTACATCTGGTGAATCGGGACCTCGCTTTAGATTAAGGGACAATGGTGCCATAAAATCGACTACTCCATCTAAATCTATAATCGCCTGAATGTCGCTTGAAAAACCTAAATTCCGCTGATTTCCTTCTTTGGACTGAACTCCGTTTGTGAGTCCGACCAACAAAGCCAATTGTCCTCCTGCTGAATCTCCAGAAATGGCTATTTTGTTGGAATCAATTCCGTATTTATCTGCATTGGCACGCACCCATCGTACTGCTGATTTTATATTAAAAACCGCTGCTGGATATTGCGCTTCCTGCAACAATTGGTATTCGACACAAATGGTTACAATTCCTTTGGCTGCCAGTTTTTGAGCCATTGGTACCTCTAGTGCTTTATCTCCTGCTCTCCATCCGCCACCGTGAACCATGATTAAGGCTGGATATTTTCCTTTTTTCTTTGGCGAAAAAACATCCAAATGCAAATCTCTGTCTCCATAAGGAGTATTTTTTAATGTCGTGTAAACCAGATTCCTGTTCTCTTTTACATTTTCAGGTAAAGAATCTTTTGCAGGAGTGATTTGCGGATACTTTTTCAGGTATTTCTTGTATTCATTTTTGACAGTAAAAGAAGTGTCTTTGGGAATGGTAATTGTCTTTTGTTGTGCTTGAGTACAAAAAGAAACAAAAAGAATCAACCCAAATATATTTTGAAAAAACTGCTTCATAGTATTGAAATTTTATTGTTTAAAAACTTTAGTCAAAAAATTATTTATGTGTTCAATTGTTGGACTAAACCAAGGCTCGTACAAACAAAAAGAATGCGGTGCGCCTTCAAATTCTTTGACTTCCGAATAGATTCCGTTTTTATCCAAAACCTTAATATAATCTTCCCTTCCCGCATGCATCCATGGCACAGCGCTATTGATAAAAAGTGTTGGTGGCGTTTGAGCACTTACATAACTCAAAGGCGAAGCAGCTTCCCATAATTTTGGATTTTCGGCTTTCGAATAACCAAACCAATAGGTTCCTGCCGAAATTCCTTTGCTATCATCTCCTTCACGACCATCGGGATGGACAAAAGATAAAGTTCCGTCAATATCCACCACGGCATTGGCATTCGATTTTGTATCTAAATTACAAGAAGTCCCTTCGAATAAAGGCATATTTCCCGTTGTTCCCATAAAAGAAGCCATTTCGCCGCCAGCTGAAAAGCCTAAAACAGCAATTTTATTTGGATCAAAATTATAAGCTTCTGCATTTTGTCGAACCCAACGAATCACTGCTTTTAGATCATAAATAGCAGCTGGAAAAAGTGCCTCGGTTGAGAGTCGGTACTCTGGTGTGAAACAAATATAACCTAAACTAGCCAACTTTTGTGCCATCGGATAATGTTGCTCTCTACTTCCGGTACGCCAGCCGCCACCATGAATAATGATGATTGCTGTTCGTTTCGAATTTGTTTTATTTGTATTATAAAAAGCATCGAGATTCAACTTTCGTTTCCCGATTTCGCAATAGGCGATATTCCGTTTTTCTTTAACCGAAGGAAATTGAAATTCAGAAACAATTTTAATCGATGGATGTTTTTTCACATCATATTTGTAAGCGCTTTTAGTTGAATAAGACGTATCTCTAACTCCAGTTACCCCTTTGTAAGACTGTGCATTTATACCAACTACAAATCCTAAATACAATAAAAAAAAGAGTGAAATTTTCATTTAGATTATTTTATCAAATTTAAAGAAAAACAAACCCATCCGTAAATAGAAAATTCTAAAAACGCATGGGTAAGTATTCGTTATAAAAACAATTAATTATTCGGATAACCTGGATTTTGTTCCAAATTTGGATTCGCTGTTCGTTGCTCTTGCGGAATAGGATATATGGCTCTAAAAGCTTCTGTTTGGGTGGTTTTGAATGCCCAAGTTCCATTAAAATAAGTTCCAAAACGAATCATATCTCTTCTGCGGTGTCCTTCCCAGATTAATTCTCTGGCTCTTTCGTCTTCGATGTTTTTTAAAGTCAAACTGGCTAAAACCGAAGCATTACTTCTGCCTCTTACTTGATTTACTAAACCTAATGCAGTATCTGGAATTGTAGTAGTTCCACCTCTAAATAGTGCTTCCGCTTTGATTAATAAAATGTCAGCATAACGCATTAAAACCAAATCATTATCGGCATTAAAACCAGACCAAGAAGTTCCAATTGGAGTATATTTCAAGACCTTATAGCCTTCATTATCTTCAGCACTGATTAAACTTTTTACAGCAACAATATTCAATTGTGTTCCATTTGGATAGCGTAAAGGCGTAACACCATCTAAATAAAATTGAGGTCCGTATTCGATTAATGATTTACGAACATCCTGATTTTCGTAGCGATCTAAAGCTTCTTGATACGTACTGTATCCATTGGCTGGTGTAAAAGGCAAATTGTATTTTAATTTATCCAATCCGTTTTGAGTGTATAAAATGAACTGATTATTCCCTGCATTTTGTGCTGGTGCAATGGAGAAAGAAGAAATGATTTCTTTTGAATTTTGCTCGTTGGTGGATTTAAAATTATCTACAACAGTGGCTTCCAACGAATATTTATTTGTAGCAATAATTTTATCACACATTGCAATAGCTTCTGTCCATTTAGGCGTTCCTGTATAAACTTGAGCGTTCAAATACATAGTTGCCAAAACACCATAAATAGCTTCTTTGGTAAACCTTGGATAATAACTGGTTTTATTAACTGTAGTTATAGAAGGTAAATCTTGAATGGCGGCTAGCATTTCTGTTTCTATAAAAGCAAATACGTCTTTTCTTGGCGTATTCTTTGGCAAATTATTAGGATCAATTCTGGCTACAGTAACCAAAGGCACATTACCCCAAAAATCCATTGCATAGAAATAACCGTAGGCACGTAAGGCTCTTACCTCAGCAATTAATCCTTTTAAATTGGCACTATTTGGCGATGCCTGCAAACTTTCTAAAACAGCATTAGCCGTACCAATTTCCTGAAAAATATTTCTCCAGGCTCTACCACAAGTAGCATTTGTTGGAGCTACAGTATGATTGATTATGTCAATATTATTTTGGTCAAACCATCCCCCACTGGCTCTTCCGGGAACTATAAACTCATCGGTTCCAAATTCGGCAATACGCCATGGATCGCCAATATGAGCAACTTGCGACAAGGATTGATACACTCCTACTACAGAAGAAAGTGCTTCTGCTTCATTGTTATAATAAGTGTCTGGTGACAAACTCCCAAATGTTTCTTCGTCTAAATTGGTACATCCAGGTAAGGAAATCGAGACAACAAATGCGTACACTATTAATTTGATTTTATATATTTTCATGATAGTAATTTATTAATTGAAGTTATGTTTAAAACGAAACGCTTAATCCAACGCTTACTGTTTTAGATTTAGGATAAGCCAAATAATCTACTCCAAGAGGAGCAATTCCTGTACCCGAAACATCCGAATTAACCTCTGGATCTAAACCTGAATATTTAGTGAATAACAAAAGATTTTGCCCTGTAACAAATAATCTTGCACTAGATAATAGAGGCAAATTTTTTAGGTCGAAATCATATCCTAATGTTAAATTATCTAATCTTACAAAAGATCCATCTTCAATCCATCTTGACGAATATTGTTTAGGCTGACTTCTTAAAACACCGCTTGTTACGGCTTCTTTAAACACATTTCGCCCTGGAAGATTACTCAAATAACCTAAATTATTGGCTGTTAAATTATACACATCATTTCCAATAGAACCTCTAAAATTAAATCCAAGAGAAATTCTTTTGTACGACAATGAATTAGTAATACCAAAGGTAAAATCAGGTTGAGCCGAACCAATTACTTTCATTTCAGGATCAATAATTTCAACACCATTTTCAATACCTTTAAATTCTCGTCCATAAAAAGTACCTACTGGTAATCCTGGTTGAATTAATTGTGCAAAAATACCAGCCGTTAAGCCTTGACCTTGCAATGGTGCTACCTGAATATTGTCGCCTTTAAACTGGCTGTTAGACAAGCTCAATACTTCATTTCTGTTTCTACTGTAGTTGATAGAAGTTGTCCAAGTAAAATCGCCTTTGTTGATAATATCGGCAGACAATTCTAATTCGATTCCTTTGTTTTGAACGCTTCCTACGTTGGCTAATTGCGTACTAACGGCAGTAGGAGAAGGCACTGGTATATTCAACAAAAGATCCGAAGTTTTCTTGATGTAATAATCGATGCTACCACGAACTCTTCCGTCAAGCAAAGAATAATCAACCCCAGTATTGAATTGGGCAGTTTGCTCCCATTTTAAATCAGGATTAGCATATTGCAATGGCAAAACAGTTGTAATTCTTTGTCCACCTACAATATATCCTGCTGAAGTAGCTCCAAGTCTGGTTATAGAATTCAAATTTCCAATTTCTTGATTTCCGGTTACACCATAACTGGTTCTAATTTTTAAATCTGAAATCGTTTTTGATTTGAAGAAATCCATATTAGAAATTCTCCAAGCCAAAGATCCTGATGGAAATACTCCCCATTGATTTCCGGATCCAAATCTACTTGAACCGTCACGTCTAATCGTTCCTGTAGCAAGAATTATATCATTAAAACTATAATTAATTCTACCATACATCGAAATCAATTTATTACTTCCCTTGAACGAAGTTACGCCTTGATTCGTGCTAGCTGCTTGCAAACTATACCATTTGAATTCATCGGATAAAAATCCAGATACGGCATTACGAATTCCTTCGTTTACAAAATATTGGTATGAATATCCTGCGATAGCATTTACCGTATGTTTGCCAAAGGTTTCATCGTATCGCAAAACAGTTTCCAATAATTTACTGTAATCCTCTAGTTTTTGAACACTAGCATAACCACCCATTCCTTCGCCTAATGGATTGGATTTTTTGATGTATGAATTTCTATTTATCCCTTGATTGGTATAACCTAAATTTACGTTCACACTCAAAGGATTAATAATTTTATAAGTTGTAGATAAATTTCCCAAGAATCTATCGTTGGTAACCTCATCTAAAACATCGTTCGAAAATGAAACTGGATTAATTCGATAAGGCGGAACGTGATTGTAACCTCCAGTAGCATTATAAATTGGATAAGTCGGATTAAAAACATAAGACTCATAGTTGATACTCGTTCCTGCTTCACTTCCTACTGTGTTAGAAACTGGTGAATTATTAGAGAATGTTTGTCCATAATTCACTCTTAAATCAAACGAAAGTTTGTCGTTTAGTGCCGAATGATTCACGTTTATTCTTGCATTGGCTCTTTCTAATTTGGAACCAATCAAAACGCCCTCTTGATCGCCATATCCTAATGAAGCTCTATAGGCCGTTTTGTCTGAACCGCCTGAAAAAGACAAATTATAATCTTTTATTTCAGCAGTTCTATAAATTTCGTCTTGCCAATTGGTATTGCCTCCTAAATCTGAAAAAGTAAGACCTAAATCGGTATTGATTTTTCGATACTCATCGGCAGATAACACATCCAATTTGTTTGAAACAGTTGAAATACCACCTGTTACATCCAAAGTTACTTTTAGATTACCTGATTTTCCTTTTTTGGTAGTAATAACAATTACACCATTTGCACCTCTCGAACCATAGATAGCTGTTGAAGAAGCATCTTTCAAAACCGTTACCGATTCAATATCATTTGGATTTATGGTCATCAAAGGATTGGTTGGTTCTTGATCGAAAAAATCAGTTCCGTTTCCTCTAATATTAGCTTGACTCACTCCTGCTGTTGTAGAAATTGGAACGCCATCAATAACATACAAAGGATCGTTTACGCCAGTTAATGAAGTTCCACCACGAATAACCACTTTGTTTGACCCTCCTGGTTTTCCACTATTTTGAGCAATTACAACTCCAGCCATTTTTCCTTGAATAGCTTGTTGCGCACTCATTTGTGGTCCTTTATTAAAATTCTCTGATTTCACAGAAGAAACAGATCCTGTCAAGTCTTTTTGCTTGCTTGAACCATATCCTACAACCACAACTTCCTCTAAACTTTGAGACGATTCTTTCAGCGTAATTCTAAATTCAGTTTTACTACCAACTGGTATTTCTAAAGTATCATAGCCCATATAAGAAATGACCAAAATTGACCCTTCATCCTCTACTTTGAGGCTAAATTTTCCGTCTAAATCTGTTGAAGTTCCGTTGCTTGTTCCTTTGACAATTACACTAGCACCTGGAAGCGAAAGCCCTTTAGCATCTACAACTACTCCACTCAACACTTTTTGTTGTGGATTGACTGCTGAAACATTGGTACTTTTTTCATTTTTTTCGCTTGCTTTTTGCAAAACAATTTGATTGCTTACTACGGCATAAGAAATTTTAAGTGGTTTCAAAACTCTAGAAAGCACTATAGAAAAAGCTTCGTTATCCGCCTTAACGCTTACCTTTTGGTCAGAAGGCACAATTCTTGAGTTATAAGAAAATTTCACATCGGCTGATTTTCCTAGTTCAGTCAATGCCTTATTCAGGTCCATATCTGTTATAGAAATGGTCACCTTTGTATCTAATTTTACTTGTCCATTCAAACTGTTAGCCATGGTAACGCTCGAAAAAACAAGTGCTAATACAAATTGGTAGAATGTCATTTTCATCAGTCGGATTATTAATCGTTGTTTTACTACGGTTTTTTTCATAATTTTGGTTTGGTTTTGATTAATACTATTTTGAAGGGTATTTAAGAAACATTTCAAACCCACTTTACAGAGTGTGAATGAAGCTTTTAAGTGTCGATGTGTTACAGCATATCGGCACTTTTTATTTTATAACTATTTGAATTAATTACATCCTTTAGACAAAATGGTAATTTGATTTCCATTCATCGTATAACTAGAATTATTACCAATGCTTTTGCAAATTATCTTTAATTTTTCGGGCAAAGGCTGATCGCTCAAAGAAGTTGTTAAATGGCATTTTAGCAATTCTTGTTCTGGAAAATCTATTTCGATAGAATAGGCTTGTTCCATGGTTTTGAGAATTTGAGCCACGGGAATATCCGTAAATTCAAAGCTTAATTGCTCGATACTTCTAACAGAATTACTAATGGATTTATCGGCAGTGATATCAGTAATTTTATCAAAAGTTTGATTCTTTCGACCAAAACGAAGTGCTTGATTGGGCAACAAAACAATCTCTTTCTGATTGGAATTGTAGCTCGTTTTTTCTGAATTTACTTTTACTTTTCCTGTTCGTACTAAAACTTCCACATCAGATTGATTGGCGTAGGCTTTGATTCTGAAACTAGTTCCTACTACTTTAGTAACAATTTCATTCGCATGAACAAAAAAGGGTTTTTTAGGGTTTTTGCTAATTTCAAAAAAAGCTTCTCCTGATAAATAAACATTGCGTTCATTTCCCTTAAAAATTTTAGGATAACTCAATTTACTTTTGGGTTGTAACAATACCGAACTTCCATCGGATAGAGTTACAATTTGCGGTTTATTCGAATTATTAATTTGTTCTAACAAACCGTCTTCGTCATGATTGCTCACTATTTCATCATAACTAGAATAATTGGCTTGGTCAACAAAATAATTAGTGTAAGCATAAAACGAAAGCAATCCTAAAACCAAAATAGCGGCAATTTTGCTGAACCAAGCCGTATTCCACAATTGAATTAGTTTCGGTTCCAATTTATTTTCATGCTCTTTTTCTTCTATTTTCATCCAAGTGTTTTGCAAAGCGGCATCTACTTGTTCTTGAGACAAATTCTGTTCTGGAACTTTCATCGCCAACAACCACAAACGAGCTTCTTCTACTAATTTTGCTCGTTTTGGATGTTCCAAAGTCCATTCTTCCCAACCATCGGTATCATTTTTGGACTTCATCCACATTCGGAATGATTCGTCTGCCAAAAAATCTTCTATTTCTCTATATTGTTCTCGTTTTTTCATTTTAAAAAAGTGTTTCAGCCATCCTAAAAACAGCCAACTTATTACATTCTAATTAATTATATCCAATTCACTCCTAACATTACAAACAATAGTAAAGTGGCTTTCCATTCTTTACGAATATTCACTAATGCTCTGTGCAATAAATTATTAGCCGATTGGTAATTAACATTTAATATCTCGGCTATTTGATCGACATTCAATCCGTTGTGGTATCTCAAATACAAAGCTTCTTTTTGTCGAGCCGGCAAAACGTTCAAAACCTTATTAAGATGTACTACTTTTCCAGCCGTTAATTCATCTGAAATTAATTGTTGCTCTACCGAAAAATCGAACAAAAATGCTATAGCATCAACAGATTTTGCTTTATTAAAAACCTTATCCCGCTCTTGCAAACGCACAATACGCTTGCGAACACAAGACAACAAATAAGCTTTGACCACCACAGTATCGGCAAGGCTATTTCTATATACCCATATATCTGTAAAAACATCCTGAACACAATCCTGAATTTTTTCAGAAAATGGAGAAAACGAATTTCCATACTGAATTAAGTAACTATAGTATCGTTTAAAAAGTAGGGAAAACGCTTTTTCGTGCCCCGCTTTTATTTCCAACCATAGTTCATTATCATCCAGAATAGCGTTATGCAAAATTTGATTTTTCAAACTCAAAAAATTATTAATTTTTACTACTCATTTTATACTCTTACTGTTTTCGTTTTTAAAGAAGAGTTGTTATTTAGAACAACAACTCTTTCTTACCTACCAACTAACATTACTAACCAAAATTACATTAACAAAAAGTCCTTTTATACATAAAGGACAACTTTTTTATTATATACTCATTAAATTGTATATTTTTTTTCATTTAGTATAAAAATACCCATAATTTAATTTTAATTTCCCCAAAACACAGAATATCAATTCTTTCTTGATACCTAATTTTAATACCAGAAAAAAAACCATTAAGAGATTTTAGAAAATATTCTTAATTTCTAAAATCTCTTAATGGTTTTAAACTTAATAATTCTAGCCAGAGCTATACCACCTTCACAAAAATATTACTCGCAATTTTATTCGAAATGGTTAATTCCTGATTGTTCAATTTAATTTTTAGTAATAAATCGAAGCTTTCTTTTCCGATAATTTCAATTTTGGATCCTAGAGAAATTTCTTGTTTGTCCAGGTATTTCAGGAATTCTGACGAAGTATCTTTCACACCTACACAAATTCCGTTTTGATTTTCGGAAAGTTCAGAAAGCAAATGCTTTTCGGTATTGACAATTTGACCATTCGCATCTGGAATAGGATCTCCGTGCGGATCTTCGGTAGGATTTCCTAGAAAATCATCTAGTTTGTTAATGAGTTTTTCGGATTTGATGTGTTCCAATTGTTCGGCAATATCATGAACCTCATCCCAAGAAAAATCCAATTTTTCGACCAAGAAAACTTCCCACAAACGGTGTTTTCTAACAATCATTTTGGCTGCCAGTTTTCCGTTGGCAGTTAGCGAAACTCCTTGGTATTTTTTGTAATTAACCAAGTCTTTTTCGGCCAATTTTTTAAGCATATCTGTAACCGATGAGGCTTTGGTTTCCATCATTTCGGCAATGGCATTAGTGCTTACTTCAGCATCGGATGACGAAGTTAAATGGTATATTGATTTAAGATAATTTTCTTCTGAAAAAGTCATTTGAGGTTAGAGGTTGGAGGTTAGAAGTAAAATGAAGCGCTTACTAACGTTAAATTCTTAATACACTTTTTAATTTTTTACAATCAACAAAGGTATCGAAATTTTATGACGCAATTTATCGACTGTTGTTCCGAAAATTAAATCTTTAAAACCAGTATGACCGTGAGTTCCCATAACCAAAACATCAAAATTTCGGGCATTGACAATTGTTGGAATTACTTTGTTCGGTTCTCCAAATCCGAGTTCGGTGGTTACTTTGAATCCTTTTTGTGAAAGCATTTCTTTGTATTCTAACAATAATTTTTCGTCAATCGTTGTTTCATGATCGTCAATATTTTCGCCATACATCATTGCTCCAACTGTTTCTACAATGTGAATTAAAGTGTATTTAGCGTCCATTCCGCCCAATTCGAAAGCGCTGTTGATTGCCACTTCATCAGCAGTTGAAAAATCTACCGAAACGGCGATATTCTTCTTCGTATAACTTCCGGATTTAGAAAATTGCAATTTCAAATTATGTGGCGAATGGTTTTGAATATCCTGTTTTGCCTTGGTAATAAAAGGTTTGAAAACAATGTAAAGCAACAATCCCAGAAAGAAAAATGCCAGTGGAACAACCGTAAACCATAATACAATTGGATTTTCGGAAGTTTCAAGCCAACCCGTTATTTCATTATAAACCAATTTCGCATTCAATGAAACAATAATGCTTGCAATAATCCAAGCGGCAATTTGAGTAATTTTAGAAATATGAAAGCCTTTCATTTTCGATTTATCACTCACAAAATGAATCAGCGGAATAATAGCAAAACCGAGCTGTAAACTTAAAATTACCTGACTTAAAATCAATAATTTTCCAGTTACACTTTCGCCATAAATTAAAATAACAATTACGGCAGGCACAATCGCAATCAATCGCGTGATGATTCTTCGAACCCACGGTTGAATTCGTAAATTCAAATAACCTTCCATCACGATTTGTCCTGCCAAAGTCCCTGTTATGGTCGAACTTTGTCCCGCTGCAATTAAAGCTACGGCAAACAAAATAGGCGCCCATTTATTTCCCAAAAGCGGTTCTAAAAATCGGTGTGCATCCTGAATTTCGGCAACTTCGTGCAGTCCGTTTCTGTAAAATGTGGCTGCTGCCAATATTAAAATGGCAGCATTTACTAGAAAAGCCAAATTCAGCGCAATAGTCGAATCGATAAAGTTGTATTTCAATGCCTGTTTGATTCCTGCTCCACTTCGATCAAATTTTCGGGTTTGCACTAATGAAGAATGCAGGTACAAATTGTGTGGCATTACCGTTGCTCCAATAATTCCGATGGCAATATATAAGGCTGCTTCGGTAGGAATCGAAGGAATTAAACCGTAAATCACTTTATCCAATTCTGGTTCGGCAAAAATCATTTCGAAAACAAAAGAAAATCCAATAATTGCGACCAATACAATAATAAAAGCTTCCATTTTTCGGATACCTTTATTGATTAAAAACAGTAATAAAAAAGTATCTAAAACCGTGATTAAAACACCTTCAATTAATGGAATATCAAACAATAAATTAATTCCGATTGCCATTCCCAGCACTTCGGCAAGGTCACAAGCGGCAATTGCAATTTCGGCTAAAAAGTATAAAATGTAATTAATCCCTTTGGAGTACGTTTCTCTGGATGCTTGTGCCAAATCGCGTTGAGTAACAATTCCGAGTCTTGCACTTAAACTTTGCAGAAGCAACGCCATCAAATTACTCATCAGCAAAACCCAAAGTAGAGAATACCCAAACTGGCTTCCGCCGGCAATATCTGTTGCCCAATTTCCTGGATCCATATAACCGACACTTACCAAATAAGCAGGACCAAAAAAGGCTAATATTTTTCTAAAAATGGAGGATTTATTTTGAGTCTGGACAGATTGATGTACTTCTTCTAAAGATTTGCTCATGGCTGAATTTGAATTATAAAGACAAATATATACAAAAATATTTTGTTCAAGTAATTATTTTTTTAGCTTTGTCTAAAATTTAATTTACCTAAATGAAATATTTATTTTTAATAATACCTTTGTTTTCGCTCAATATAACTTTTTCACAAAGCTCAATTCCGAACGTAGAAAAAGATAGCCTTGAAAAGAAAAACAATCAGAATGAACTCAATGAAGTAGTAGTTTCGGGAACTTTAAAACCTATAAGAAGACTTGAAAGTGCAGTACCTGTTGAAGTTTACACTCCTGTTTTTTTCAAAAAAAACCCAACAGCTAGTATATACGAAGCTTTGCAAAATGTAAACGGAGTAAGACCTCAACTGAACTGTGGCGTTTGTAACACCGGTGATATTCACATCAATGGGCTGGAAGGTCCTTATACTTCGGTAATGATTGACGGAATGCCCATTGTGAGTAGTTTATCTACTGTTTATGGATTATCTGGAATTCCAAATTCATTGGTAGAAAGAATTGAAATCGTAAAAGGCCCTGCTTCTTCTTTGTACGGAAGTGAAGCTGTTGGCGGGTTAATCAACATTATTACCAAAAACCCAAGCAATGCTCCTCTATTTTCTGCCGATGTATTTACCACTTCCTGGTTGGAAACCAATGCTGATTTGGGCGCGAAATTTAATATCAAAAAAGCGACTTCCTTATTGGGAATCAATTATTACAATTACGATCAAACGATTGACAATGATAAGGATGGATTTACAGATGTAACGGCACAAAACAGAATTTCGGTTTTTAACAAATGGAATTTTTCTCGAAATCAAAATCGTTTGTTTACCATTGCCGTTCGTGGAATGTACGAAGATCGTTGGGGAGGCGATGTACGTTGGGAGAAAAAATACCGTGGTGGCGATGAAATTTATGGCGAAAGTATTTACACCAAAAGAGGCGAACTTTTAGGAAGTTATCAATTGCCAACCACCGAAAAACTGATGTTGTCGTTTTCAGGAACGGCTCATTTTCAGGACAGCCGTTATGGAACCACTACTTATATTGCTAATCAAAAAATTGGTTTTCTGCAAATGACCTGGGATAAGAAATTAGGAAAAAACGATTTATTGACCGGAATTGCTTCTCGTTATACCTATTATGATGACAACACAACAGCTACGACAACTTTAAACGGAAACAATCCCGAAAAAACCTGGCTTCCCGGAATTTTTTTCCAAGATGAAATTACTTTTAGCGAAAAACACAAAGTATTATTTGGCTTGCGATACGATTACAATTCCATTCACGGAAATATTGTAACTCCAAGATTTGCTTATAAATTAAAAATCAATGACAACAATATTTTGCGTTTCAATGCGGGAACAGGATTTAGAGTCGTTAATTTATTTACCGAAGATCACGCTGCTTTAACGGGTTCACGCCAAGTGGTTATTGCCGATGATTTAGACCCCGAAAAATCAGTCAATGCTAATGTAAACTACATCAAAAAAATATACTTCCCGAATGGTACTTTTTTAGGGATTGAAACCACAGCATTTTACACCCGATTCAGCAACAAAATTGTTTCGGATTATGAATCGAATCCCAACAAAATCATTTACAACAACATTGATGGTTATGCGTTGAGTCAAGGAATTAGCTTTAATACCGACATCAATTTTACTAATGGGCTGAAATTCATTCTTGGTGCTACTTATATGGATGTTTCTAATGTAGAAAACGGTATCAAAACAAGACCTCTTTTGACCGAAAATTTTACCGGGACTTGGACAGTTTCTTATAAAATAGACAAAATAAAAACGCTGATTGATTATACCGGAAATGTGTACAGCCCAATGAAATTACCGTTATTAAGCGACACCGATCCAAGAAATCCAAATTCGCCTTGGTATAGTTTGCAAAACATTCAATTTACGTATTCAGGCTGGAAAAATTTTGAATTGTATGCTGGAATAAAAAACCTATTGAACTTTACACCAAAACGAAGTAATCCATTCCTGATTTCGAGAACCGAAGATCCTTTTGATAAAAATGTGCAATATGACCCAAACGGAAAAGTATTGGTAACACCTAATAATCCGTATGGTTTGACATTTGATACGACTTATGTTTACGGCCCAAACCAAGGAATTAGAGGTTTCTTTGGATTGCGATATAATTTATTTTAATGGAAATAATTCTTTGCCACAGATTCTCACAGATTTTTAAAACTAGCGTTATTAGTTTTTATCTAATCCGTGGAAATGTTTTTAATCCGTGACCATAAAAAGATATCAAATGAAAAAATGGCTTTATATCCTATTGATTTTCTTTTGGGCAATTCCCTCTGGTTTTGCCCAATTGAAAACCTATACTTTTGAAGAAGCCGAAAAATTATCCAAAGAAAATCCAAAACCATTGGTAGTTTTTATTCATACTTCCTGGTGCAATTACTGCAAGATGATGGAAAATTCTACTTTCAAAAATCCTGAAATAATCGCCATTTTAAATAATAATTTCTACTTCATTTCATTGGATGCCGAAAACAAAGAGGACATTCAATTCAATAATCATAAGTTCCAATTCAAACCAAATGTACAAAACACAGGAATTCACGAACTCGCCACGGCATTAGCAACCATTAATTCTCAAGTGGTTTATCCAACAGTTACCATTTTAGAATCTGATTATTCAATTGTGTTTCAAAAGGGTTCTTTTATAAGTGATAAAGAATTACTAACTGTTCTAGAAAAGACGAAGTAGTAGGTTTATCCAAATTGACATAACGTTTTTAAATGATTTACAAATAATTTAAGAATACTAATAAAGAATTATTTGAAACCATTATTGAGTTTTATTATCAACTAATACTTCAATATCGTTAAACAATTTTTTAAAATTAATTTCATGGTTTTCTAAACCTTTGAATTTTTTAATAATAAATGGCACGTATCCCTTTAATGGATAGTTCGTTTTTATTTTGTATGTTTGTTTTAATCGTAATTTCTACTTATGGAAAAATTAAACTACAATAAAATATTAAATTTAACTTTATCTGTTTTACTTAAACAAACCTCTGATTCACACATTGAATATAATGACCTTTTTTCGAGAAATGCAGTTTTAATAAATTTATCAAATAGAGATAAACTTGCTGTTATTCAAAAATTAGTTAAAGATGGTTATGCTTCACGGTTTGAAACTATCGATAAAGATATTTTTAGATATTACATTACTGTTGAAGGCATTTTATTTATAAATTCTGATGGTTATATTTCTAAAGAAAATAAAGAACTTCAATTAAAACTTTGGCTTTACACAAAAAATGTATTATTAGTTTTAGGAACTGTTTCTGCCTTTATATTAGCCGTTTTCGAAATCAACGAAAAAATTCATCCCAAAGAAACTTCAATTGAATGCAGAATGCTATTACACCAACAACAATTCCCAAATAACACAATCCTAAAAGAATATAAATCGCCCATTCAGGGGCATTGTTCCAAGGTGTGTCGCCCAAAATAGAAAACATAAAAGCAGATAGACTACTCGTTCCCATACGCTATATTTTTAATTTGTTGAGAACTTTGGGCTTTCCAATGTTCTAATTCTTTTTCTTGAAATAGTGCGTTTTTTAGAAACTTCTCCAACTCGTTTCCTTTGAAATTACGGTTGTTAAATTTCCATTCAAACTCAATTAAATAAAGGGGTAGATACTTTTTGCTAACAGATTTAAAACTTCCTTTGATTCCGTTTTTAACATAACTCCAAAAACCCTCTATTGTGTTGATATGCACTATTCCTTTGCTATATTGTTTTGAGTGAATTACAACAAGCCTCTCGATGTAGGTTTATAATTCATTGTAAGACCTGAATCCATCAGTCATCAAAATTGAGTTATCACTTTTGGCGTTTGACTTCAACATATATAGCAAATTTCTTTTGGTTAGTTTTTCAATAATCTTTGTTTTTACATTTCCTTGTCGCTGAACCATTCCCACGACCGAAACTTTATTTGTTCCTCGTCCTCTTTTTAATGTTGTTTGTGCTAAACTTACGTTGTCGTCTGAAATGGTATGGTTTTTTCGGGCTTTGCCTCCAAAATAGCTTTCATCCATTTCTATAATTCCGTTCAACTTTGTTTCTGGCATCAACATTCCTATCCTTACTCTCATACAGGCATAATAAGCCGTCTTATAAGTAACTCCAAGATTACGTTCTATTTCCTTTGCCGATATACTACTTTTTGCATTAAGCATCAAAGTAATAATCTGAAACCATTTAGGTAATTCCATTCGGGTTTCCTCGAATATTGCACCCACTATAACAGAGAATGACTTGTTACAGTTTTTGCAGGAGTACCGCCCCTGTTCGGATTTTATCGTTTTTACGTTGTTTGAGTCACAAAAAGTGCATCTTACGTTCTTACCCCAACGCAATTGTTCCAGTAATTTCAAGCATTTTGCCTGTGTGTTGTAATTTTTATTTACTTCTATTAAATTCATTACTTTTGCTTTTATTTATAATACTTTACAAGGTATTAATTTCCATTAAAGGGATAGGTGCTTAATAAATTGAATTTTTGCATTATAAATAAAAAACATATTGTCAATTAAATCCTCTCTTAATTTAATTCCATATTCGTTCTTATCCTTTCCTTCTCTTTTAGAAAAACAAAGATTATTTATTTTATCTAAATTCAAATAATAAAAACTAAATATTGAATATATTTCTTGCATTTTAACATCAATATCCTCCTTTTTTAAAGTAGAATAATTAACTTCTTTGCTTTCTTTTGTATAAATATTAAATGTTTCAATTATTGCTTGTATACCATTAAAATTTCTCTTCGAATTAGGTTTTGTATATTCTGAAAAAGTGAAAAAATAATTATTAATTTCATTACTTATCAAATTAATCTTGTCAGAATATTTTTTATATAAAAAATCATCAAACTCTTTATTACTTTGATCAATAAATTGTTGTCTTATTTCGTCATTAGCTTGTTTTTGAATATAAAATGCTAAAAAGGTTACAAAAGAAGCAGCAATCGCAATCAAAGGATTTAATATTCCTCCAATTGCATCACCAACTACTCCAAAATTTTCAGGCTTATTATCTAAATACAATAGTTGAAAAAAAATTATTGCAAATCCAAAAATTGAAACTCCTATTAAAACAAAACTTGTTAAGGTAACTTTATTTATATATTTCTCGTTTTTTGCAAACTCCATACTCATATAATTTTATTGTGTAAACATAACAAAACTTTACAATTTGAAATTATAATAAAGCTTTAATTCTCATTATCTTTGCAAAGATTTTTTAAAATAAATTTCGTTAATCTTAAAATAAAAAAATATGTATCCAGAAGAAATGGTAAAACCAATGCAGGCAGAATTAACAGCTGTAGGTTTTCAAGATTTACATAATGCGGAAGACGTTACTAATGCAATTAAAGCTGAAGGCACAACATTCGTAGTAGTAAATTCTGTTTGTGGTTGTGCTGCAAGAAATGCACGTCCAGGAGCAGCAATGAGTTTAGAAGGTGCTAAAAAACCAGATCATTTAATCACGGTTTTTGCAGGAGTTGATAAAGATGCGGTAAATGCGGCAAGAGAACAAATGTTTCCTTTTCCTCCATCTTCGCCAAGTATGGCTTTGTTCAAAAACGGAGAATTAGTTCACATGTTAGAGCGTCACCACATCGAAGGTCGTCCAGCGGAATTAATCGCTGAGAACTTAAAAGATGCTTTCAACGAATATTGCTAATCAGCAAAAAACATAAATTAATTAAATGAGATGCAAATTGCATCTCATTTTTTTTTTGATCTTTTCTGAACTTTGTTCATTCTTTATGACTTTTTGTTTAATTTATTTACTTTTGCAAAAATATTTTTCTACAACTTAAACCGTTTATAGCATGCAACTGTACAACACCTTAAGCGCAGAAGAAAGAGCCGAACTGATTGATCAAGCGGGTAAACAACGCCTTACGTTGTCTTTCTATGCGTATGCCAAAATTCAAGATCCCAAAAAATTTCGCGACGATTTATTTATAGCCTGGAACGCACTCGATGCATTGGGTCGAATTTACGTAGCTCACGAAGGAATTAATGCTCAAATGAGTGTTCCTGCCGAAAATATCGAAGCTTTCCGTGAAACTTTGGAAGCCTATGATTTTATGAAAGGCATTCGCTTGAATGTAGCCGTAGATCAAGACGATCATTCCTTTTTAAAACTAACAATTAAAGTGCGTCACAAGATTGTTGCTGACGGTCTGAACGACGATACTTTTGATGTGACCAATATTGGAGTTCACTTGAAAGCCAAGGAATTCAACGAAATTTTGGAAGATCCCAACACCATAGTAGTCGATTTCAGAAATCACTACGAAAGTGAGGTAGGACATTTTAAAAATGCGATTACTCCAGATGTGGAAACGTTCAGAGAAAGCCTGCCAATAATAAACGAACAACTTCAAAATCACAAAGAAGACAAAAATCTGGTAATGTATTGCACTGGAGGAATTCGTTGCGAAAAAGCCAGTGCTTATTTCAAACATCAGGGATTCAAAAATGTTTTTCAATTAGAAGGTGGCATCATCAATTACGCTAAACAAATTCAAGAAGAAGGATTGGAGAGCAAGTTTATCGGAAAGAATTTTGTTTTCGATAATCGTCTGGGCGAAAGAATTACTGATGATATTGTTTCCCAATGCCACCAATGCGGAAAACCTTGCGACAACCACACCAATTGTGAAAATGATGGATGTCATCTATTATTTATCCAATGTGACGAATGTAAATCGGCTATGGAGAACTGCTGTTCTACCGAATGTTTGGAAATTATTCACATGCCATTGGTCGATCAAGTACGATTGAGAACTGGAAAGCAAGTGGGAAATAAAGTCTTCAGAAAAGGAAAATCGGAAAGTTTAAAATTCAAACATTCTGGAGAATTGTCAGATGTAGCTTTAGGCTCTGCCCCAAAACCAACCGATATTCGACAAAAAATAAAAGTCAAAAAAGTATTAGTCGGTAAAGCTGAACATTATTATGTAAAAGCACAAGTAGGACTTTTTACTATCGAAAATCAGGAATTGAACACAGGTGATACCATCTTAATTTCAGGACCAACAACTGGAAATCAAGAATTGATTTTAGAAAAAATTATGGTCAACGGAACTGAAAATACTATTGCCCGAAAAGGAGATCGAATTACATTTGAAGTTCCTTTTAGAATTCGATTATCCGATAAATTGTATAAAATTTTGAAGGATTAATAATTTCATTTTACACCATAAAAAAACCTATTTCATTCAAACTGTAATAGGTTTTTTTAGTTTACAATAGCTACATTTGTTAAAACACATTTAGTTAATATTATGGAGGATGATTTGAAAAAGTTTGTTCTATATACAGCACCAAGCGGAGAAATCCGTGTTGATGTCTTGTTGCAAAATGAATCGGTGTGGTTAACTCAAAAAGCAATAGCAGAATTATTTGGCGTGCAAGTACCTGCTATAAGTAAACATTTTAAAAATATTTTTGAGGAGGGAGAATTAGTCGAATCTTCAGTTATTTCCAAAATGGAAACAACTGCTTCTGATGATAAAAATTACATTACAAATTATTATAACCTCGACGCCATAATTTCGGTTGGCTACCGAGTAAACTCTACCAAAGCCACACAATTCCGGATTTGGGCAACTCAAACTTTAAGAGAATATATTATAAAAGGTTTTGTTTTAGATGACAATCGTTTGAAACAAGGTCAGGCTATTTTTGGTAAAGATTATTTTAAAGAATTACTACAAAGAGTTCGTTCGATTAGGGCGAGTGAAAGAAGAATTTACCAGCAAGTAACGGATATTTTTGCCGAATGTAGTATTGACTATAACAACAATTCCGATATTACTAAAAATTTCTATGCCACAGTTCAGAATAAATTTCATTTTGCCATAACTGGTAATACAGCTGCCGAAATCATTTTTAAAACTGCCGATGCCCAAAAAGAAAATATGGGATTGACTACCTGGAAAAACAGGCCTAACGGAAGAGTCTTGAAATCGGATGTAGTTGTTGCTAAAAATTATTTGCAGGAAAAAGAAATTAAACAATTGGAGCGAACCGTAACAGGATATTTTGATTACATTGAAGGATTGATAGAACGGGAAAATACTTTTACAATGGAACAATTAGCTGAAAGTGTCAATAAATTTCTAAACTTTAATGATTATAAAGTTTTGGAAGGATTATAAAGTTTTGGAAGGAAAAGGAAAAATTTCTAAAATTCAAGCTGACAAAAAAGCAATTATTGAATATGAAGTCTTCAATAAAACACAAAAAATAATTTCTGATTTCGATAAAGAAATTAAAAAATTAAAGTAGAAAAACTCCATTTTTTTAGTATAATTTTATGATGTTTTGCCATTTTCACCACTTGTAACATAAACCAAAAAAATACTATCTTTACCCATTAAACGTTTTAAGAACTTAAATTGCTTTTATAGCAATACTACATATATTACTATGGCATGTACAAGTTGTTCAACTTCTGATGGTAGCGCACCAAAGGGTTGCAAAAATAATGGGACTTGCGGCACCGATAGCTGCAACAAATTAACGGTTTTCGACTGGCTTTCGAATATGAGTTTACCTAATGGCGAGGCTCCTTTTGACTGTGTCGAAGTACGTTTCAAGAACGGAAGAAAAGAATTTTACCGCAATACCGAAAAACTGACTTTAAGCATCGGAGATATCGTGGCTACCGAAGCTTCTCCAGGACACGACATTGGAATTGTGACACTGACAGGAGAGTTGGTTCGCATTCAAATGAAGAAAAAATCAGTGAATCCTGCTAGTGCAGACGTAGCTAAAATATACCGAAAAGCATCTCAAAAAGACATCGATATTTGGTCAACTGCTCGCGATAAAGAAGAACCAATGAAAGTTCGTGCTAGAGAATTGGCAATCGCCCAAAAACTAGAAATGAAAATTTCGGATATCGAATTTCAAGGCGATGGATCGAAAGCTACTTTTTATTACACTGCCAATGACAGAGTCGATTTTAGGCTTTTGATTAAAGATTTTGCCAAAGAATTCAGCACCAGAGTCGAGATGAAACAAGTGGGTCTTCGTCAGGAAGCAGCTCGTTTGGGAGGAATTGGATCTTGCGGAAGAGAATTGTGCTGTTCTACTTGGTTAACTGATTTTAGAAGCGTAAATACCTCGGCAGCACGTTACCAGCAATTGTCCTTGAACCCACAAAAACTGGCGGGTCAATGCGGAAAATTGAAGTGTTGTTTGAATTATGAATTGGATACTTATATGGATGCCTTGAAAGGTTTTCCAAGTATGGACACCAAATTAGTGACCGAAAAAGGCGATGCTGTTTGCCAAAAACAAGATATTTTTAAAGGCTTAATGTGGTTCGCTTACACTAGTGATTATGCGAATTGGCACATGCTAAAAATTGAGCAAGTAAACGAAATCATTGCCGAAAACAAACTCAAAAACAAAGTAGCAGCTTTGGAAGATTACTCTATAGAAGTAGTTCAGGAACCAGAAAAACACTTTAACAATGCTATGGGTCAGGAAAGTTTAACCCGTTTTGACCAACCTAAAAAGAAGAAAAAACCAAACAAAAAACGCAAATTAGGCGGAGAAAATGTGATTGTTGCCAATTCTAATCCAACAAACCCAAATAATCCGAACAGTAACAAGCAAAATCAGTCTAAACCAAATAGACCAAGCAATAATCGTCCAAACAACAACAATCGTCAAGTTTCAAACGAAAAGAAAGCACCTGCTCCAAAATCGACCGAACCAAGAAAACCCATAATCATTAAAAAAAATGAGACTAAAGAATAGCATCTTACTACTTTTAGTGGCGATTCTCTTTTTTTCTTGTGACAAAAAAAGAGTTTTTGACGAATATAAAACCGTAGGAACCGCTTGGAACAAAGACAGTATTGTAAGCTTCGATTTACCTGAATTAGATTCTACAAAACGATACAATTTATTCGTAAATTTGAGAGACAACAACGATTATCCATTCAACAATCTCTTTTTGATTGTGGCTCTCGAAATGCCAAACGGATTTACAAAAGTAGATACGCTAGAATACCAAATGGCAGAACCTGACGGAACACTTTTAGGCGATGGTTTTTCGGACATCAAAGAAAGTAAACTCTTTTATAAAGAAAAAGTACGCTTTAGAGGAAAATACAAAGTACACATCAAACACGCCGTTCGAGAAAACGGAAAAGTTCCAGGAATCAAAGAATTAGACGGAATAACAGATGTAGGTTTTAGAATAGAAAAAATAGATTAAGACATAATTATGGCTACTAAAAAAAACAATAATCAAGAAAAAGACATCAATTACTACAAAGGAAAATTCTGGAAAATTTTCTTTTATGGATTGGGAGGCATCATGGTATTTTTCTTATTTGCCTCATGGGGACTTTTTGGTTCTATGCCTTCATTCGAAGATTTAGAAAATCCAGATTCTAATTTGGCTACCGAAATCATCTCGTCAGACGGAGTGATTTTAGGTAAATATTTTCAAAAAAACAGGTCACAATTAAAATATTCTGACCTTCCAAAAAACCTAGTAGATGCTTTGGTAGCTACCGAAGATGCTCGTTTTTACGAACATTCAGGAATTGACGGAAGAGGAACTTTAAGAGCCATTGCCAGCATGGGAACCAGCGGAGGAGCTAGTACCTTGACCCAACAATTAGCCAAACAATTATTCCACGGTGAAGGTTCTCGATTCCTGCCTTTTAGAATTGTTCAAAAGATAAAAGAATGGATTATTGCCATCCGATTAGAAAGACAATACACCAAAAACGAAATTCTAGCCATGTATTGCAATGTTTATGATTTCAATAATTCATCCGTTGGAGTAAGTTCAGCCGCAAAAACCTATTTTTCGAAAGAACCTAAAGATTTAACCATTGACGAATCGGCTATATTAGTCGGAATGTTCAACAACTCTTCCTTATACAATCCGGTTAGAAATCCAGAAGGAGTGAAAAACAGAAGAAATGTTGTGCTTTCGCAAATGGAAAAAGCCAAGATTATTTCAAAATCTCAAAAAGAGCAATTACAAAGTCTGCCTATAAAATTAAACTTCAAATTAGAAAGTCACCGCGAAGGAACAGCTACTTATTTCAGAGAATACTTGCGTGACTATTTGAAAAAATGGGCAGAAGAAAATAAAAAACCCGATGGATCAGATTATGACATCTACAAAGACGGTCTAAAAATTTACACAACGATAGATTCCAGAATGCAATTGCATGCCGAAGAAGCTGTAGAAAAACACATGGCCAACTTGCAAGAACAATTTTTTATTGAAGCCAAAGACAATAAAAACGCACCATTTGTAAGCATTACCGAAGCCGAAACCCAACGCATCCTCAAACAAGCCATGAAAGCTTCTTACCGTTGGACTGTAATGACCGAAATGGAAAAAAGCGAAGAGGAGATCATAGCTTCTTTTAGCAAAAAAACAAAAATGAAAGTCTTCACTTGGAAAGGCGAAAGAGATACGATTATGACTCCTTTGGATTCGATTCGTTACTACAAACACTTCCTGCAATCAGGACTTATGGCTATGGAACCACAAACTGGTAACATCAAAGCTTGGGTGGGCGGAATCAATTACAAATATTTTCAATACGATCACGTAGGGCAAGGAGCCAGACAAGTAGGTTCAACATTCAAACCTTTTGTTTATGCCACTGCTATCGAACAACTCGGAATGTCTCCTTGCGACACCATTGTTGATGGACCATTTATGATTCGCAAAGGACGTCATCACGTAACCGAAGATTGGGAACCAAGAAACTCGGATAATAGATACCGTGGAATGGTTACTTTAAAACAAGGATTGGCGAATTCTATCAACACCATTTCTGCCAAATTGATTGACAAAACCAGTCCAGAAGCTGTTATCGAGTTGACCCATAAATTAGGAGTAAAATCCGAAATTCCTACTCAACCATCCATTGCATTAGGAGCTGTTGATATTACGGTAGAAGATATGGTTGCCGCTTACGGAACTTTTGCCAACCAAGGCGTTTATGTAAAACCACAATTTATTTCTAGAATCGAAGATAAAAGCGGAGTTGTCATTTTTGAACCCATTCCAGAATCGCACGATGTTTTGAACAAAGACATTGCTTTTGCTGTGATCAAATTACTCGAAGGCGTTACCGAAAGTGGCTCGGGTGCACGTTTGAGAACCGAAGGCGGAGGAAGTGGCGATAACCGTTGGACAGGCTATCCTTATTCTTTTAGAAATCCAATTGCAGGTAAAACAGGAACTACTCAAAATCAGTCTGACGGTTGGTTCGTAGGAATGGTTCCGAATCTAGTAACTGGAGTTTGGGTAGGATGTGAAGACCGTTCGGCACGTTTCAAAAGTTTAACTTATGGTCAAGGAGCAACAGCAGCCTTACCAGTTTGGGGTTATTTTATGAAGTTGTGTTATGATGATCCAAATCTTAAAGTCTCTAAAGAACCCTTTGACCGACCAGCCAATCTTTCTATAAAAGTAGATTGTTACACTCGCCCAGCAGCTGTTGTAAAAGACACTACAGCAGTAGAACAATCTACAGAAGAATTCGAATTTTAATTTCTAACAACCCTAACAGGTTTTTGAACCCTGTTAGGGTTAAGATTCAAAATCCAAAATGATCAACAAAAAAGTAAATACCGTTCAAGAAGCACTCGATGGAATCGAAAACGGAATGACACTCATGCTTGGTGGTTTCGGATTGTGCGGTATTCCTGAAAACGCCATTGCAGAATTGGTCAAAAAAGAAACCAAAAACCTCACCTGCATTTCTAACAATGCCGGAGTTGACGATTTTGGACTGGGATTACTTTTGCAAAAACACCAAATCAAAAAAATGATTTCTTCCTACGTGGGAGAAAATGCCGAATTCGAACGCCAAATGCTTTCGGGCGAACTCGAAGTAGAACTCATTCCGCAAGGCACTCTAGCCGAACGTTGCCGTGCAGCTCAAGCTGGAATTCCTGCTTTTTTCACTCCAGCTGGTTTCGGAACAGAAGTCGCCATTGGCAAAGAAACCCGAGAATTCAACGGAAAAATGCACCTCATGGAATTGGCTTTCCAAGCTGATTTTGCGATTGTAAAAGCTTGGAAAGGCGACACAGCAGGAAACCTCATCTTCAAGGGAACCGCCAGAAATTTCAATCCCTGTATGGCTGGAGCAGCCAAAATCACCATCGCCGAAGTTGAAGAATTAGTCGAAGCCGGAACACTAGACCCTAACCAAATTCATACTCCTGGAATATTTGTGCAACGTATCTTTCAAGGCGAGAAATACGAGAAGAGGATTGAGAAAAGGACTGTACAAGATAGGTAATAGTGGTCAGTTTTTAGTAATCAGTTATCAACAATACAGTCAAAAAAATACTTGAATATGAGAAAAATCATTCCAATAACAATAGTGCTATTAATTTTAATATTTGCATCATGTCAAAAAAAAAACAGTAATATATTAGATGGAAAAACTTTTATTGGATTTGAAGAAGATATATATTTTGACTCACCAAAGGAAACATTTCAGACAATATTAACTTTCAAAAATGACAGCGTATTAGTAATTAGAAATTCAATTTTGATAATTGAGAAAGACACTTTGAATTTCAAAAAATCGGAATATAGTTATCAGTACAAAGGAGTTGTAAAAAAAGAAAAAACTAATCTAGAATTTGTAGCATACGCATACAAATGTGAAGATTGTGGAGTTTTAGCTGAAGTAGATGAAAAAGGGAATATAAAAGACGTTTTAGAACAAAAAGTATACAAAGGCATTATCACTAAAAATGGATTAAATTTAAATGGGATTAATTTCAAACCTGAATAACCTTCAACCAAAAACTTAAATGCTCTTAAATCCTTTAATAGTTCAAAAAATATAAGTTTGAAAAGAAAACTTATATGACTTATATGTTTCAAAAAATAAAATTATGCTAACCAAAGAAGACATCGCCAAACGCATCGCTCAAGAAGTCAAAGACAAGTACTTTGTCAACCTCGGTATTGGTATTCCGACTTTGGTAGCCAATTATATCCCCGAAGGAATTGAAGTCGAATTTCAAAGTGAAAACGGCGTTCTCGGAATGGGACCTTTCCCTTTTGATGGCGAAGAAGACGCTGATTTAATCAACGCTGGAAAACAAACCATTACCACTTTAGATGGCGCATCTTTTTTTGATTCGGCAACCAGTTTCGGAATGATTCGTGGGCAACACGTCGATTTGACTATTCTTGGCGCAATGGAAGTTTCAGAAAATGGCGATATTGCTAACTGGAAAATTCCTGAAAAAATGGTCAAAGGAATGGGCGGTGCGATGGATTTAGTCGCTTCGGCCGAAAATATCATCGTGGCTATGATGCACGTGAACAAAGCGGGAGAATCTAAAATTCTTAAAAAATGTACTTTACCTTTAACAGGCGTTGGTTGTGTCAAAAAAATCGTAACCGAACTGGCTGTTTTGGAAGTAACTCCAAAAGGTTTCAAACTCGTGGAACGTGCGCCAGGCATTTCTGTAGAGCACATCATGGCTTCCACCGAAGCAACTTTAATTATCGAAGGTGGAATTCCAGAAATGGTGATTGGCTAATTTTCGCTAAAAAAACTCTTCACCTCTTTCAACCCGAGAAAATTTCAATTTAATTCTAAAAAAAAATGTGAATCGCTATATCTATTTTGCGAATCTCTGCGAAATAGCTTTTTAGGCAAAACTTTGTCTCATAAGTCTCAAACATTTCCTTAAATTTGCTACCGTTATTATAAAATTTAGCGTTTAAAAAATCAGGATATGTTACAAATTGCATTTATTAGAGAGAATCAGGAGAAAGTAATCAAGGCTTTGGCAAAAAGAAATATGGATGCCACAAGCGTTGTTCAAGAAGTGGTACAACTAGACGAAACCCGTCGTGCGACTCAAGTGGAGTTAGACAATACTTTAGCCGAATCTAATAAATTATCCAAAGATATTGGCGAATTAATGAAAAGTGGCGAAAAAGCAAAGGCGGCTATTCTTAAAGAAAAAACGGTTTTGTTAAAAGAAAAAAGCAAAGCTTTATCTGAATCTGCCGACCAATTGGCTGCTGATTTGTTAGAAAAACTATACACTTTACCCAATCTTCCCGCTGATATTGTTCCAGAAGGAAAAACGCCAGAGGAAAACCTAAATGTTTTTGAAGAAGGAGAAATTCCAGTTTTGCACGAAGGCGCTCAACCACATTGGGATTTGGTAAAAAAATACGATATCATCGATTTTGAATTAGGAAATAAAATTACGGGCGCAGGATTTCCGGTTTACAAAGGAAAAGGAGCCAAGTTACAACGTGCCTTAATCAATTATTTTTTAGATAAAAATACAGCTGCTGGTTACAATGAAGTTCAAGTACCACACATGGTCAACGAAGCTTCGGCTTATGGAACAGGGCAATTGCCAGACAAAGAAGGACAAATGTATCACGACAAAACCGATGATTTATACCTGATTCCAACGGCAGAAGTTCCAGTAACGAATTTGTTTCGTGACGTGATTTTATCCGAAAATGAATTACCTATTTTAACGACAGCCTATACACCTTGTTTCCGCCGTGAAGCGGGATCTTATGGCGCTCACGTTCGTGGATTGAACCGTTTGCACCAATTTGACAAAGTAGAAATCGTACGAGTGGAACATCCTGAAAAGTCTTATGAAGCCCTAGAAGGAATGGTAGAGCACGTAAAAAATATTTTGCAGGAATTGAAATTGCCATACAGAATATTGCGTCTTTGTGGTGGTGATATGGGTTTTGCATCCGCTTTGACTTATGATTTTGAAGTGTATTCTACAGCGCAGGAACGTTGGTTAGAAATTTCTTCTGTGTCTAACTTTGAAACTTTTCAGTCTAACCGATTAAAATTACGTTTTAAAGGCAAAGACGGAAAAACCCAATTGGCACACACCTTAAATGGAAGTTCATTGGCTTTACCAAGAGTTTTGGCTGGAATTCTAGAAAATTACCAAACTCCAGAAGGCATTGTAATTCCCGAGGTTTTGAGGGCATATTGTGGGTTTGATATTATAGATTAATTCCTTTCGAATGAAAAAAATAATTTTTGGTTTATTTTTTATTGAAATAATATTTACAAGTTTTAATTTTTTTGATAAAGTTAAAACCGAGAATTCATCTAAAATATCTGTTATAAACGATTCGTCAAAAGAAAAATTAGAGAATCAAGTTCAACAAATTCGAAAAGTTGTTCAGCAAAACCCAAAATACAATAAAGAAATTGCTTTTTTCATTGATATGAAAATTCCGTCTGGGAAGAATCGGTTTTTTGTTTATGATTTAAAGAAAGAAGTTATTTTAGATCAAGGTTTAGTGGCTCACGGTTCTGGATCAGAAACTGGAATTCAAGGAAAGCTAAAATTTAGCAATACCAATAATTCGTTGGCAACCTCATTAGGAAAATATTATATAGGCAATTTCTATATTGGTAAATTTGGCAAAGCTTATAAATTATACGGATTAGACAAAACCAATAGCAATGCCTTTGACAGAGCAGTTGTTTTGCATAAATATTTTGACGTTCCCTATGAAGAACAAGCTGATTATATTTGCAATAGTTATGGTTGCCCAATGGTAAACGAGAAATATTTTAAAAGAATAGAAAAGATAATTGATAGTTCTAAAACCAATATTCTTTTGGTTATTTACTATTAAAATTTCGAAATCAATGAAAAAACTCTTTCTACATATCGCCCTGTTTTTTTCATTGGTTTGTTTTTCGCAAAACGAGCAATTGGCGCAGTATTACTACGACAAGGGCGATTTCGAGAAAGCCAAAATCAGTTTCGAAGAATTACTAAAAAGCGCTCCTTACAACCAGCAGTATTTCCAAAAAACGGTTGACTGTTACCAGCAATTAAAGCAATTTGATCTAGCTGAAAAAGCCATTCAGGCACGATTGAATACATACAAACAAGGCAGTCTTTTGGTGGAATTGGGTTATAATTACCAGTTGCAAAAGAATGAAGCTTCCGCCAAAAAGCACTACGATCAAGCTATCGACAGAATCAAAAAAAATCCAAACGAGGTCTATGGAATTGCCAACTCTTTCGAAAGAAAAGTGTTGTTAGACTATGCCTTGAAATCTTATCAAACGGCAACGTCAATCGAGCCAAAATATAATTTCAATTATCAAATGGCGCAGTTGTACGGACAATTGGGAAACACCGAAATGATGATTGCTACTTTCTTGGACGAAGCGTATGCCAATCCCCCTAATTCGATACAAATCCAAAATCAACTGGCTCGTTTTATAGTTGAAGAAGGCGATGAAAACTTTAACGAAACCTTGCGAAAAGCATTAATCACAAGAGCGCAGAAGAATCAGGATGTTTTTTGGAACGAATATTTGAGCTGGTATTATGTACAGCAAAAAGAATTTGGCAAAGCTTTTATTCAAGAAAAAGCAGTTTATAAGCGCAATCCCGAATCGCTTTCTAGTATTGTCAATTTAGGGCAATTGGCTATTGAAGAAGACGATCCCGAAGCAGCGAAAGAAATTCTAGGATTTGTTCTAGAAAATACCAAAGATTTAGAATTACTGATTCAGGCGAATTCGTATTTGCTAGAGATGAAAATCGAAAAAGCGCAGGAAAAAGATTTTGCGTCCATCAACACAGAACTAACCAGTTTGTTAACGGAATATGGAATCAGCCCAATTAGTTTGCCTTTGCAGTTGATTCAGGCTCATTTCGTAGCTTTTAATTTGAAAAAACCCGAAGACGGAAAAGCTATTATCAAAAAAGCACTGACATTGCAATTGAATGGTTACGAAGAAGCTAAAGCCAAAATGGAATTGGCAGATATTTTCCTTTTTGAAGCGAAATTCAATCAAGCACTGATTTATTATTCGCAGATAGAAGAAAATTTAAAAAATGATGCCTTTGCTCACGAAGCAAGTTTGAAAGCGGCGAAAACCAGTTATTTTCAAGGGGATTTTGTTTGGGCATCGAAACAATTTAAAGAATTAAAATCGGCGAGTACACAATTGATTGCCAATGATGCTCTGGAATATTTTCTTTTAATTAGCGACAACACCGTTGCCGATTCGACTCAAACGGCTTTGAAACAATTTGCCAAAGGCGATTTTCTGTTGTATCAAAATAGAAACAAGGAAGCAGAAACTCAATTTCTTTCCATTTTGAAAAGTTTCAAAGGACAAGAAATCGAAGCAGTTACATCATTACGTCTGGGTCAAGTTTATGAAAAACAAGGTGAATACAATTTGGCTTTAAGCCAATATCAAAATATTATCAACCATCATGTAGATGGAATTTATGTTGATGAAGCTTTATTCTTTTCGGCAGAAATTGAAAATAAAAAATTACAACAGCCCGAAAAAGCAAAACTGCTTTATGAAAAAATAATTTTCAATCATCAGGACAGTATTTACTTTGTCGAAGCCCGAAAAGAATACCGTCAACTGCGGGGAGATAAGAATCTTTAAAAAGGTTAATCGGTTAACTGTTTATTTGGTTAACCGAATTAATGATTAAACAAATAACCAAATTAACAGCAAAATGATTATTTACAACGTTACCACAAACATACACGAAAGCGTTCACGACAAATGGATGATTTGGATGCAACACAAACACATACCAGAAATGATAGCCACGGGGAAATTTGTTTCGGCAAAAATGGCTAGAGTTTTAATTGAAGAAGAAATGGGCGGCGTTACATATTCTGTCCAATATGCAACCGACAGCAAGGAAACTTTACAAAGATATTATTTGGAAGATGCACCTGCATTACGTGAAGAAGGAGTGAAATTATTTGGAGACAAAATGCTCTCTTTCAGGACGGAATTGGAAGTGATTTCGGAGCATTAAAACAGCTGTGTTATAGCCAATTTAAAATGCAATAAAAGTGATCTTTTCTAAATTTTGGATAGAAATAGAATCAAGAAACCATTTCTTTTTTGTCACATCATAACACAATAAAGTTTGCTATCAAAAATTAACTTACACATTTGAGATTTAAGTAATGAGAACAAAATAGTGTCTTTTTTTTAACATATAAGTACATTTAAGTTTTTGATTGAATGGTTTATGTGAACTTATATGGCTTATATGGTAAAATTAAATTTTTAACTGTTTGAAACACGCCAATAATTAATTCCTTTTACTTACTTCTTTAACGTTATATTCTAAATTTGACAAAATCAGATGAATGGTTTCTAAAAAAAACCTATCTTTGATTCAATCCCAATTGAATATAATGAACGGAACCTTAAATAAAGTTATGCTAATCGGTTATCTTGGTGATGATGTGAAGATGCATTATTTTGAAGGAGGCAATTGCATTGGAAGATTTTCTTTGGCTACAAACGAAGTCTATATCAACAAAACCACCAACGAAAAAATAACGTCCACCGAATGGCATAATTTAGTGGTTCGTAATAAAGCTGCTGAAATTTGTGAAAAATATTTATCAAAAGGAGATAAAATTTATGTTGAAGGACGCATAAAATCACGTCAATGGCAATCTGAAGATGGTGCTACCAAACACACCGTTGAGATTCAAGTAACCGAATTTACTTTTTTATCAACCAAAAAAGGAAATGAAGACCACAAATCTATTCCAAATCCAGAGGTTGAAAAAAACCCTAACTTTGACTCACAAAATAACGGTTTGCCTATAAATGACCTACCGTTTTGATTGTTTAACTAATCTGTTTTAATTTGGATCCGGAACCCAGTTTTCTTTTAGCAACTACTTTAGATATTCATTTAATATTAGGTTTTCTAGCCATTTTTGTGTTGCTGTTTTGTTCCGCATTAGTTTCTGGTGCTGAAGTAGCTTTTTTTTCATTGTCACAAAAAGACATCGATGATAGCTTGCAAGAGCATCCTTCCAAAGGAAAAATTATTTCTAGATTACTCGAAAAACCAAAAAAATTACTCGCAACACTTCTTGTTGCCAGTAATTTTGCCAATATAGGAGTGGTGATTTTATTCTCTTTTATTGGTCAAAATTTATTTTCAGCCATCAGTTCACCCGCTTTGAAATTTAGTTTAGAAGTACTAGTCATTACTTTTTTAATCTTACTTTTTGGCGAAGTTTTACCAAAAGTCTATGCCAGCAGAAATAGCAGCCAGTTTGCAAGAAGAGTTGCTGTTCCGGTGGCAATTTTAGATAAATTGCTTTCGCCAATAAGTTTGCCCATGCGTAAACTAACTTTATATTTGCATGATAAATTAGGAAAACAAAAAACGAATTTTTCAGTCGATCAATTGTCGCAAGCATTGGAACTGACTGATTCGGATGAAAGTTCGTCTGAAGAACAAAAAATATTGGAAGGAATCGTGTCTTTCGGAAACACCGACGCCAAACAAGTAATGAGTCCGAGAATGGATATTTTTGCATTAGAAATCGAAGAATCTTTCCAAACCATTTATTCGAAAATTGTAGAGAAAGGTTTTTCCAGAATTCCAGTGTACCGAGATAATATAGACCAAATAGAAGGCGTTTTGTTTGTGAAAGATTTGCTTCGGCACATTGACAAAGAAGAATTTGACTGGAAAACATTGATTCGAGAACCATTTTTTATTCCTGAAAACAAAAAAATCGACAATTTGCTCAAGGATTTTCAAAACATGAAAAGCCATTTAGCCATTGTAGTCGATGAATACGGCGGAACATCGGGACTGGTTTCATTAGAAGATATTATCGAAGAAATTGTGGGTGATATCAGTGATGAATTTGATGGAGAGAATGTCAATTTTTCTAAAATAGACGACAAGAATTATCTTTTTGAAGGAAAAACAAATCTCAAAGATTTCTATAGAGTTATCGATGTGGACGAAGAACTATTTGAAGCCACAAAAGGCGAAGCCGAAACGCTAGCTGGTTTTATTCTGGAAGTTCTGGGGAATTTTCCAAAAAAAGATCAGAAAATTGGATTCGAAAATTGCACCTTTACCATCGAATCTGTTGATAAAAAACGCATAAAACAAATAAAAGTCACCATTGAATAAATATAAAATGCCAACAAAACAACTTACTATTTTTTCTCTTTTAGCGCTGATATTTTCTCTTTTTAGCTGTAAAGACGAAGTTTTACCAAAACCATCTGGCTATTTGAGATTGGATTATCCTGTGGCAAAATATGCCAATTTCGAAAACAACTGTCCGTTTACTTTTGAGATGAATTCGGATGCGATTATCAAAGGGGAAAAAGATTGTGGATTTACCATCACCTATCCAAAAATGAAAGCCACAATTTATTTGACCTACAAACCTGTGGATCAAAACATAGACAAATTATTGCGAGATGCTCAAAAACTGACGTATGAACACGTGATAAAAGCCGATGATATTTTAGAACAACCTTATTTGAATCCTGACAAAAAAGTCTATGGAATGTTTTATCAAGTGGATGGAAATGCCGCTACCAATTCACAGTTTTATGTGACGGACAGCACAAAACATTTTGTTACAGGCTCTGTTTATTTCTATGCCAAACCGAATTACGACTCTATAATGCCTGCAGCCAGTTACATCAAAAATGATATGCAAAGGTTGATGGAAACGTTGAAGTGGAAGTGATTAAAAGCGTTATCAAAAAAAAATTCCCAAATCGCTTTGGGAATTTTTTTATAGCAAAAACAATGATCGATAATCAACTCAATCTTTCTTGTTTGGAATCAATTCTTTAATATGATTCGATATTATTTAACCCGAACCACAAAATAATTTTTCTTACCACTTTGCAACAACACAAATTGATTGTTGATTAAATCTTTGGTCGAAAGCACAAACTCTTCGGTTACTTTTTCTCGGTTTACCGAAATAGAATTGGCTGTTAAGGCTCTTCTAGCCTCACCATTCGATTTCAAAAATCCTGTTTTTTCGTTAAGAACGTCAACAATAGTAATTCCTGTTTCGATTTCAGATTTTGCAATTTCTGCTTGCGGAACTCCGTCAAAAACCTCTAGGAAAGTAGCTTCGTCTAATTGTTTCAAATCATCGGCAGTAGCATTACCGAAAAGAATCCCAGATGCTTTAATCGCATTTTCTAAATCGGCTGCAGAATGAACCATAACCGTAATTTCTTCAGCCAAACGTTTTTGTAACAAACGCAAATGTGGTGTTTCTCTATGTTTTATTGTTAAATCTTCAATTTCCTCTTTGGATAAAAAAGTAAAAATCTTGATGTATTTTTCGGCATCCAAATCGGAGGTATTCAACCAATATTGGTAAAATTTATAAGGCGAAGTTCTAGCGGCATCCAACCAAATGTTTCCTCCTTCGGATTTTCCGAATTTGGTCCCATCGGCTTTGGTAATTAACGGACAAGTTAATGCGTATGCTTTTCCGCTGGCAATTCTGCGGACTAATTCGGTTCCAGTGGTAATGTTTCCCCATTGATCGCTTCCTCCCATTTGCAACGTACAACTCTTGTCTTTGTACAAATGCAAAAAGTCGTATCCTTGAACTAATTGATATGTAAACTCCGTGAAAGACATTCCTTCTGCAGCTTCTGACGACAAGCGTTTCTTTACAGAATCTTTTGCCATCATATAATTTACAGTAATATGTTTTCCTACATCACGAATGAAATCCAAGAAAGAAAAATTCTTCATCCAGTCGTAATTATTCACTAACTCGGCTGCGTTTGGTGCATTGGAAGTAAAGTCTAAAAAGCGAGATAATTGCCCTTTTATGGCTTCTTGATTGTGACGCAAAGTAGCTTCATCCAGCAAATTTCTTTCGTTCGATTTTCCAGATGGATCACCAATCATGCCGGTTGCTCCGCCTACTAAAGCCAATGGTTTGTGTCCTGATAATTGAAAATGCTTCAACAACATTACACCAACCAAATGTCCGATATGCAATGAATCGGCAGTTGGGTCAATGCCCACATACGCCACACGCATTTGTTCCATCAAATGTTCTTCGGTTCCAGGCATAACATCGTGGAGCATTCCTCTCCAAGTCACTTCTTCAATAAAATTTTTCATCTTTTTTAATCAATTTCGGCAAAGATAAAATTTTAATGTTGATTCGGTTAATTGTTTATTGGGTTAGTTGAAAAAAAATCGTAATTCGTAACTCGTAATTCGTAAATTCGCAAGATGATTTTAGTCACAGGAGGAACAGGATTAGTTGGCGCACATTTATTACTTCATTTAATCGAAAATGAAGAGAAGGTTCGGGCTATTTATCGAAATATAGACTCCATTCAAAAGACAAAAAACCTTTTTGTACTTTACAAAAAAGAAGCTCTTTTCGAAAAAATAAATTGGATTCAAGCCGATATTATTGACGTTCCCTCTCTAGAAATTGCTTTCGAAAATGTAGATTATGTCTATCATTGTGCCGCTCTAATTTCATTCGACCCTAAAGACGAAGATTTACTCCGAAAAACCAATATTGAAGGCACAGCTAATATTGTCAATTTTTGTCTGGCAAATTCAGTAAAAAAACTTTGTCACATCAGTTCGATTGCCGCCTTGGGTGATTTAGCTGCAAACGAAAAAATTACTACCGAAGCAACCGAATGGAATCCTGAAAAATACCACAGCGATTATGCCATTTCGAAATATGGTGCCGAGATGGAAATTTGGCGTGGGCAACAAGAGGGTTTGAATACTGTGATTGTAAATCCAGGAATTATCATTGGCCCTGGTTTTTGGGAACAAGGAAGCGGATTGCTTTTTAAGAAAATAAAAAATGGTTTCTCTTTTTATACCAAAGGAACTACAGGAATTATTGCCGTTCCTGACGTAGTGCGTATTGCACGAGATTTGATGAATGGTAATTTTTCGAATGAGAAATTTATACTCATTTCTGAAAACATTGTGTTTCAAGACTTATTCAATACCATTGCTGATGCTTTGAAAGTAAAAAGACCTACTATTCATGCAAGTCCATTAGCAGTAACTATATCTTATAAAATCGATTGGTTTTTGTCGAATGTTTTAGGTCAAAAAAGAAAACTAGATCGTTATACTGCCCAGTCTTCCTATTCGAAAAACCAATATGCTAACGAAAAAATAAAAACGGCTATCTCAACTGATTTTTTAGAAATTCATCAGTATATTCAAGATATTTCGAAATTGTAAACCCGCTTTAATTCTTTATTTGAACTCGCCTCTTTTTTTCTTCTGCCACAATCTTTTTCAACGAATCCATTTCTTTTTTCATCTTTTGCTTAGCGGTCTCTCGTTTTGCTTTTTTGATAGAATCAGCCTCTTTTTTGAGCTTCAGTTTTTTGTTTTTCTTTACTAATAAGTCCGCTTTCTTTTTCTCGGCTTTGATGATGGTTTCGGTCAATATTTTTTCTTTTTCTAATCGAATTTTAACCTGCTCATACAACTTTTTATATGCTTTAAAATCGGCTGCATAATAGATGTTGCTTTGAGCGAATTGAACACTATCGATTTTGTGTTTTTTATAAATATAAGCGTTCGAATTATTTTTGAAAGAATCCAACAAGCTTGGATTTTGATTTCTCATTGCGTCCAGAACCGCCATATCATACATAATATTGACCATTTTTTCTTTTTCGATAAGACGATTGGGAACTTTTGCTATTTCCTTTTTACAACTCAAAAGGATAGCAAAAATTACTAAAAACGGCAATACTAATCTGATTTTCATGATTTTTATCTATTGAACAACAATCGTTTTCCAGCACGAATATCTTTTACTTTAAAGGCGGAATAAACCAATTGCCCATTAACAAATGTGTGCGTAATTCGAGATTTAAAAGTGAATCCTTCAAAGGGTGACCATCCACATTTGTAGAGAATATTTTCTTTTTTGACACTCCACGGCAAACCTGAATTGACAATTACTAAATCAGCATAATAGCCTTCTTTGATAAAGCCTCGTTTTTCGATTTTGAAAATTTTGGCTGGATTGTGACACATTTTCTCTACGATTTTCTCTACAGTAATTTTTCCTTGATGAAAGGCTTCAAACATAGCTACAACAGCGTGTTGCACTAATGGTCCTCCAGACGGAGCTTCGAGATAGGATTTCTTTTTTTCTTCAAGAGTATGTGGCGCGTGATCAGTAGCAATGACATCAATTCTACCATCTACTAAAGCTTCCCATAACACTTTTCGATCATTTTCTGTTTTTACAGCAGGATTCCATTTAATTAGATTTCCTTTGGTTGCATAATCATCATTGGTAAACCACAAATGATGCACACAAACTTCGGCAGTAATTTTCTTGTCTTCTAATGGAATTTTATTGGTAAAAAGCTCCATTTCTTTGGCTGTCGAAAGGTGGAAAATATGCAATCTTGCTCCAGTTCTTTTGGCAAGTGCAATGGCTTTGGATGAAGACAAATAACAAGCTTCCTCACTACGAATCAAGTGATGTGCCGTTACTGGAACTTGATCTCCATATTCGGCTTTGTATTTTTCTAAATTGTTTTTGATAGTCATTTCATCTTCGCAATGCACAGCAATTAGCATCGGAGTACTGGCAAAAATACGTTCTAAAATTACCTCGTTATCTACCAACATATTTCCTGTTGAGGAACCTAAAAATATTTTGATTCCCGCCACATTCTTTGGATTGGTTTTGAGCACTTCGTCCAAATTATCATTGGTTGCTCCCATCATAAACGAATAATTCGCAAAGGAATTATCGGCTGCTAATTGGTATTTTTCTTCTAAAAGAACTTGTGTTACCGCATTGGGAACCGTGTTGGGTTGCTCAATAAAAGAGGTAATTCCACCCGCAACAGCAGCTCTCGATTCGGATTCGATATCGCCTTTGTGCGTCAATCCTGGTTCTCTAAAATGTACTTGATCGTCAATGGCTCCGGGCATTAAATAATTGCCTTCGGCATCAATAATCTTGCATTCAGATGATTTGGCACTGATGCTTTCCGAAATTTCGACAATTAAGTCGTTTTCAATTAAAACATCGCCTTCAAAAATAGTTCCTTCGTTGACTATTTTGGCATTCTTGATTAAAACCCTATTCATTTTCTCTTTCGTTTGTCCTATTTATAAGGTGTTAAATAATTTTTTTAAACGGAGTATAATCACTCCTAAAACCGCTTCTTTAAAAATGGCACTGCTCATTTTGGACTGTCCTTTGGTTCTATCGGTAAAAATAATAGGAACTTCGGTGATATTAAATTTTTTGCAAAAAGTTCTGTATTTCATTTCTATTTGAAAAGCGTAACCTACGAATTTTATTTTATCCAATTCGATGGTTTCTAAAACGGTTCTTTTGTAACAAATAAATCCTGCAGTGGCATCGTGAATTTTCATTCCAGTTATAAATCGCACGTAAACTGATGCGTAATAAGACATCAATACACGAGCTAGAGGCCAATTGACCACATTTACTCCCGTTACATAACGAGAACCGATGGCTAAATCTGATCCTCCAAAATGGCAAGCATCGTATAATTTTTCTAAATCATTTGGATTATGAGAAAAATCGGCATCCATTTCGAAAACAAAATCATATTTGCGCTCCAATGCCCATTTGAAACCATGCACATAAGCGGTTCCTAAACCTAATTTTCCAGTTCTTTTTTCTAAAAACAATCTACCTTCAAATTCCGATTGTAGCACGGCTACTTTATCGGCTGTGTGGTCGGGAGAGTTGTCGTCTATGATAAGAACATGAAAAGGTTTGTGTTGGGAAAGCACTGCCCTAATAATGCTTTCGATGTTTTCAATTTCGTTATAGGTAGGAATTATAACAATACAATCGTTCATATTTTCGAATAATTTCAACGCAAAAGTAAACTTTTTATGCGATTTGATTCCAATGAAGATACTATTTGTTTTCAAAAGGAATGGCTATCGACGTTCTTGATGTATATTTGTATTTTTAAATCAGGTCAATTTAAGTATAAAAATATTAGCCACAAATTACACCAATTGTCACTAATTTTTTTAGAATTAAATTCAATTCCACGAATTCTACACGGTTTTAAAATTAATTCGTGGTGGGAAATTTAAAAGTAAATACCCTGATAAAAAAGGCAATAAAAAATTAGTAATTTTGCAAACTTATGGTGGATAACATACTTCATTTAAGGGTAATCGAAAACAAGGATTGGGCAACTGTCTTGTTTGTACTTTCATTTGCCGTGATTGCAATAACAAAATCAGCATTTGAAAGCAGATTTAGTGATTTTGCAAAACTAATTTACTCTGATAAATATACTAGTATCTACAAAGAAAGTAGCAACTTGAAAAGTGGCTTTACTATTTCTTTATTTTTTGTTCAAATCATCTCTCTGGCTTTTTTTATTCAACTTTCGTTTGCTACTTTCGGATTTGGATCAAAAACAGATTGGGTTTTACACATTCAAATCACTACGTTGTTGGTTTTCTTTATTTTATCTAAATTTTTAATCGAAAAAATTATTGGAACAGCCTTCGAAATGGAAGAATTTGTAGAGCAATTCAATTTGCATAAGCTTACTTTTAGAACTTATATGGGATTATTCATCCTGCCTGTTAATATTATTCTATTCTATTACGACTCCATTTCTAGAATTTTTTTGACAATTATTATCGTTATAGTTATAATAATCAATATTTTAACCTATTTAATTTCAATAAAAAATTATCAAAATATAATATTCAGTAAGTTGTTTTATTTTATTTTATATCTTTGCGCTCTCGAAATAGCACCTTATTATTTCATGTATTATTGGTTTACAAAAGGTATTACATAGAAAATGTCAAATTATGAAAGTGAAAACAATTTTGGTATCACAGCCTGAGCCTAAAGTGGAGAACTCTCCCTATTTTGAGCTACAACAAAAGCACAAAATAAAAGTTGATTTCAGACCTTTTATTCACGTAGAAGGTGTTAGCGCAAAAGAAATTAGACTTCAAAAAATTGATCTTAACAATTTTACGGCAATTATTTTAACCAGCAAAAATGCAGTGGATCACTTCTTTAGAGTAGCTGACGAAATGCGTTACAAAGTACCAGAAGGATTGAAATATTTCTGCCAGTCAGAAGCCATTGCTTTTTACCTACAAAAATATGTGGTGTATAGAAAACGTAAAATATACGTAGGACCAAAAGATTTTGCCGATTTGTCTCCTTTGATTAAAAAATACAAAGACGAAAAATTCTTATTACCCGCTTCAGATCAATTGAATGCCGATGCACCTGTAACTTTGAACGCCTTAAAAGTAGATTGGACACCAGCTGTTTTTTACAGAACTGTAATGAGTGATTTGTCTGATTTGGCGGATGTTTATTATGATGTTTTAGCTTTCTTTAGCCCAACTGGAATCAAATCATTGTTTATGAATTTTCCAGATTTCGAGCAAAACAACACCAGAATTGCTGTTTTTGGAAGTACCACTCAAAAAGAAGCTTTAGACAAAGGATTAAGAGTCGATATTATGGCTCCAACACCAGGAACACCTTCTATGACAATGGCTTTAGAAAAATATATTGCAGAAGCGAACAAAGGAAAATAAACTCCTAAATTCTAAAATATTTAAAATTCCAAACTCCAATTTACGATTGGAATTTGGAATTTTTTAGTTTTAGAATTTTTCTATTATCGTCTATTCATATAAATAGAAACGTAATACAATAAAGTAGCAATCGAACCTAAAGCAGCAACTACATAAGTTCTGGCAGCCCATTTCAAGGCATCTTTTGCTCCGGCTTGTTCCTGCTGTGTCAGCATTCTTTTGTTTTCTAGCCAAGCCAAAGCCCGATTACTCGCATCATATTCTACTGGCAATGTCACAATCGAAAACAAAGTTGTTGCAGCAAAAATTACGATTCCAATCAGTAAAAGACCTGGGAACGTTTTAATCATCAAAATACCCGCAAGCAAAATCCATTGCATATAATTAGAAGCCACATTGACGATTGGCACCAATTGCGAACGCAAAGTCAACATACTATAAGCCGTGGCGTGTTGCACTGCGTGACCACATTCGTGAGCCGCAACCGCAGCTGCTGCTGCATTTCGCTGATTGTAAACCGCCTCGCTTAAATTTACAGTTTTATCTGCAGGATTGTAATGATCTGTCAACTGACCCGGAGTCGATATTACTCTTACATCATAAATTCCGTGATCGGCAAGCATTTTCTCGGCGATTTCGCGTCCTGACATTCCATTTTGCAAATGCAGTTTCGAATAAAATTCAAATTTATTTTTTAGTGTAGAACTCACTAACCAACTTGCCAGCATAATAACACCAGCAAGAATTAAATAACTCATTCCCATATTTTTATTTTTTATGTTTCTTGTTTCAAAATAAGCATCAAATTGTGAACCAAATTTAGAAAATGCCAATTTGACATCCGTTAAATTGATGCTAAATTTATTCTTGCTATTTGTCACGCTGGAAACCTCTATAATAGATTGCTCTCGAATGTTGAGACGCTTTCAGCGTGACAAATTGGATTAAATAATTCTTGCCAATGAACAAACAAATAAGCACACACAATTTTGTCATTCCGTAGGAATCTCATGATACAATTGACTTGAAAAATAGATTCCTACGGAATGACAAACTAGGAGCAAAAAAAAACCAAACTCCAATTAACTACTGTTTTTGGAATTTGGAATTTTAGTATTTGAAACTAGATTTTTTAACCAACCAAATTAATAATCTTCCCTGGAACGATAATCACTTTATTTGGTGTTTTTCCATCCAATTGTTTTTGGGTTCTTTCGTCTTTCATTACGATTTCCTCGATTTGTTCTTTGGTTAAATCCAAAGGCAATGTGATAGTAAAACGCATTTTACCGTTGAAAGAAACCGGATATTCTTTCTCTGATTCTACCAAATGCTTTTCTTCAAAAACCGGGAATTCAACGGTTGAAATAGACCCTGAATTTCCTAATTGAGCCCACAATTCTTCGGCGATGTGTGGTGCATAAGGCGAAATCAAAATCGCTAATGGTTCTAAAATCGCACGAGAATGACAATTTTGCGCTGACAATTCATTTACACAAATCATAAACTGTGAAACCGAAGTGTTGAAAGAGAAACCTTCAATATCTTCTGCTACTTTTTTGATGGTTTTGTGTAATGATTTCAAGTTGTCTTTCGTTGGTTCGTCGTTGTTTACGATTAAACCATTTTCGTCAAAATACAAACGCCATAATTTTTTAAGGAAACCAAAAACTCCTGAAATTCCTGCCGTGTTCCAAGGTTTCGCTTGTTCCAATGGCCCTAAAAACATTTCATACAAACGCAAAGTATCAGCTCCGTATTCATTACAAATATCATCCGGAGTAACTACATTGTATTTCGATTTCGACATTTTTTCGACTTCGCGACCAACGATGTATTTGTCGTTTTCGAAAAGTTCTGCATTATAATTTACATCTCTCCACGCTTTAAATTTCTCAAAATCTAATTCATCAGAAGAATTAACCATCGAAACATCTACGTGTTGTTTTACTTTTTCAAATCTAAAAATATTTTTAGATGATTTATTTCTATCAATTTCAGCAGAAGATATTGAATTAGGGTATCTTTCTAATATCCATTTATCTAGTTCTTGATAATCATCTTTTTCAAAATCACTTTTCGAAACTAACAATAAAAATGAGTCTTTTACATCATCTGCAATAAGTTTTTTTCCTGCAGAGATACTAGATGGAGTATGATTACTAAATGTAACCCAGTATCCATACACAAAAGCACTCATCCCCAAAATCATTCCCTGATTAATCAGTTTTTTGAATGGTTCTTCTGTTGGTGCAAAACCTTTGTCTTTTAGGAATTTGTTCCAAAAACGGGAATACAATAAGTGACCTGTAGCGTGTTCGCTTCCGCCAATGTATAAATCCACGCTTTCCCAATATTTCAATGCTTCTTCGCTGGCAAATTCACCTTCGTTTTTGGCGTCCATATAACGCATCCAATACCACGAACTTCCCGCCCAACCCGGCATCGTGTTCAATTCAAGAGGAAATATTGTCACATTATCTACCAACTGCGTACTGACCACTGAACACTGCAAACTATCCCAAGCCCAAACAGAAGCATTTCCTAATGGAGGCAATCCGTCTTCGGTTGGCAAATATTTCTCTACTTCCGGCAACACGATTGGCAAATGTTTCGCATCAATCATTTGTGGTAAGCCATTCACATAATATACCGGAAAGGGTTCGCCCCAATATCTTTGGCGGGAGAAAACGGCATCACGCAAACGGTAATTGATTTTCCCTTTTCCCTGACCTATTTTTTCTAATTCTGCAATGACTTTCTTCGTTCCTTCTTTGTATCCCAATCCGTTTAAAAAATCAGAATCTACCAATTGAAAACCTTCTTTCGCTCCAAAAGCAGCTTCTGAAATATCTTTGTCAAAAATGTTTTTGATTTCGGGCATTCCGTTTTGACCTTTGAAGAAATTCGCAAAAGCATAATCCCTTTCATCGCCGCAAGGAACCGCCATAACAGCACCTGTTCCATAACCAGCCAAAACATAATCCCCAATCCAAACCGGAATGGGTTCTTTGGTAAACGGATGCTCTGCATAAGCTCCCGTGAAAACTCCCGAAATGGTTTTTACATCCGCCATACGCTCTCTTTCGGAACGTTTTGCGGTTTTTTCGATATAAGCTTCCACTTCTGCTTTTTGTTCAGGAGTTGTGATTTGAGAAACCAATTCGTGTTCCGGTGCCAATGTCATAAACGTAACTCCGAAAATAGTATCAGGTCTTGTAGTAAAAACTGAAATAGTTGATGGTTGTTGGTTGTTGGTTGACGGAAGCACATTGAAAGAAACCATTGCGCCAACTGATTTTCCAATCCAGTTTCTTTGCGATTCTTTTATTGATTCACTCCAGTCAATCGTGTCCAAACCTTGCAACAAACGTTCTGCATAAGCCGAAATTCGCATACTCCATTGGGTCATTTTCTTGCGGATAACCGGAAAACCACCACGTTCTGAAACGCCGTTTACGATTTCGTCATTTGCTAAAACCGTTCCCAATCCTGGACACCAGTTTACTTCAGTTTCTGCCAAATAGGTTAAACGGTATTGTAAAAGAATTTTTTGTTGTTCATCAGATGAAAATGCATTCCATTCGCTTGACGAAAAACCAATGATATTATCGTCGCAAACTGCATTTACATTCGCATTTCCTTCTGTTGCAAAAATGGAAACCAAAGTTGAAATATCTTCGGCTTTATCAGTATTTTTATTGTACCACGAATTGAATAATTGAATAAAAATCCACTGCGTGTGTTTGTAATAATCCGGATTCGAAGTACGTACTTCACGGCTCCAATCGAATGAAAATCCGATTTTGTCCAATTGTTTACGGTAACCCGCAATTTTATTTCCTTCTTTGTCCACGCCACCGTCAATATTCACCGAAGTCGTGTCTTCCGGACGCTGACCCGTTTGAATCGCATACTGCTCAGCCGGCAATCCAAAACTGTCGTAACCCATTGGGTGCAAAACATTGAATCCGCGATGTCTTTTGTATCTCGAATACACATCCGAAGCGATGTAACCCAGCGGATGTCCCACGTGCAATCCCGCTCCCGACGGATAAGGAAACATATCCAAAACATAATATTTTGGTTTTTCGGAGTTGTTTTCAGCTGAAAAAGTTTGGTTTTCTGCCCAATGTTTTTGCCATTTGGCTTCTATTTCGTTCGGATTGTATTTCATTTTAAATATTATATTTAACTCTTTCAGGATTTTGAATCCTAAAATGGCTTTAAAAAATTGAGTGGCAAATTTACATTTATTGTACGAAAGTTGAAAGTTTGGGCGTTATTAACTTTAAATAAAGAAATTGTTTGTTATTTTTACGGCATAATTACAATAAACTATGGCTTCTAACTTTGATAAATTTCAAAAACGCAGGTTAATTTCCTCTTATTTCTCGGTAGTATTAAGTGTATTTCTGGTGCTGTTTTTACTAGGATTACTTGGCTTTTTCATTATTAATTCTAAAAAACTGGCTGACGATTTCAAAGAAGAAATTGCAATGACCGTCTTTTTTAAAAATGAAGCCAAAGACACTACTCTTACTGCTTTCGGAAAAGAACTCAAAACTGCTCGTTTTGCAAAATCATTTGTTTATGTGACCAAAGAAGCGGCAGCAAAACAGCATACCGACATTATTGGCGAAGATTTCATGACCTTCTTGGGCGAAAATCCTTTGCAAAACTCTTATGATATTCATTTGAAAGCCGATTATGTAGTTCGCGACAGCATCGCAAAAATTGAAAGTAATTTGCGCAAAAACGCTATGATTTCCGATATTGTTTACGACAAACAATTGGTGAATTTGGTCAATGATAATATCAAAAAAGTGAGTATGTGGATTTTAATCACCAGTGGATTCTTGACATTCATTGCTGTTTTATTAATCAATAGTTCCTTACGTTTGTCTATTCATTCCCATCGTTTTACGATTAAAACCATGCAAATGGTAGGCGCTACCAAAGCGTTTATCAGAAAACCATTTATAGTAAGAAGTGTTCGATTAGGAATGATAGGTTCAGGTTTGGCTATAATAGCACTCATTGGCGTTTTGATTTATATCCAAACTAACTTTCCTGGTTTAGGAATTCTTGATAACAAAGTGCTTGTAGCATTAGTTTTGCTATCCGTTTTTGGAATAGGCGTTTTGATTACTTGGTTAAGTACTTATTTTGCAACACAACGATTTTTGAATTTAAGAACAGACGATTTATACTAGTGTTCAGTAGCAGTGTTCAGTAAAAAAATAAAAACAAAATGAAAAACGAAGAACAAAAACCCGAATTCCTTTTTGAAAAAGTAAACTACAAAATTCTATTGATTGGAATTGCTGTGATAACCCTTGGATTTATACTAATGTCAGGTGGCGGAAGCGAAGATCCTAATGTTTTTAACGAAGATATCTTCAACTTTAGAAGAATCCGTTTGGCACCAACAACCGTTCTGATTGGTTTTGGAATCACCATTTATGCTATACTTAAAAATCCTAAAAAATAGTTTGCAGTGTTCCGTATTTAGTTAGCAATAGACTGAATACTGAACACTGAATACTGAATACTTTTTCAAAAATGAATACATTACAAGCTATCGTCCTTGCTATTATTGAAGGAATTACAGAGTTTTTGCCCGTTTCTTCAACAGGACACATGATTATCGCTTCTTCCTTTTTTGGAATTGCAAACGAAGATTTCACCAAACTTTTTACGATTGTCATTCAATTAGGAGCAATCTTGTCGGTGGTTATTTTGTATTTCAAACGCTTTTTTCAATCTTTTGATTTTTATTTCAAATTAATAGTCGCTTTTATTCCCGCTGTGGTTCTCGGATTATTATTGAGTGATTTTATCGATTCTTTGTTAGAAAATCCTGTTACAGTTGCCATTTCGTTATTGATTGGTGGAATTATTTTATTGAAGGTTGACGAATGGTTCAACAATCCAAACACATCTGAAACCGCTCAAGAAATCACTTATCTTCAAGCTTTCAAAATTGGAATGTTTCAATGTTTGGCTATGATTCCAGGAGTTTCAAGAAGTGGCGCTTCGATTGTGGGTGGAATGTCACAAAATTTATCTCGCACAACTGCTGCCGAATTTTCGTTTTTCCTAGCGGTTCCAACAATGCTTGGAGCAACGGCAAAAAAATGTTACGATTATTATAAAGATGGATTCGTACTTTCTGACGATCAAATCAACTTATTGATTATTGGTAATGTAGTAGCTTTTATCGTGGCACTTTTGGCCATTAAAAGTTTCATCGGATTTTTGACTAAAAACGGGTTTAAAGTTTTTGGTTACTACAGAATCATTGCAGGGATTGTATTGTTGGCAATTCATTATTTTATTCATCCATTGACCATCATTTAATGACGACGGAAGAGTATTTAAACGGACAAATTTTATTGATAGACAAACCTTTACATTGGAGTTCGTTTCAAGCAGTCAATAAATTAAAATACGCTTTGATCAATAAAGCGGGATTGCCTAAAAAATTCAAAATAGGACATGCTGGCACTTTAGACCCATTGGCTTCTGGGTTATTACTAATTTGCACCGGGAAATTTACCAAAAGAATTTCGGAACTTCAAGGTCAAGCCAAAGAATACACTGGAACTTTCTACATTGGAGCTACAACTCCATCCTATGATTTAGAAACTGAAATTGATCAGACTTTCGATACTTCACACATTAACGAAACCTTAATTCACGAAACGGTAAAACAATTTTTGGGTGAAATAGACCAAAAACCACCCATTTTTTCGGCTATAAAAAAAGATGGTGTTCGTTTATATGAACATGCTCGTGCTGGAGAAGAAGTTGAAATAGCCAGCCGAAAAACCACCATCCACGAATTCGAAATCACTCGAATTGCAATGCCTGAAATCGATTTTAGAGTAGTTTGCAGCAAAGGAACCTACATCCGATCCTTGGCTTACGATTTTGGTAAAGCACTGAATTCAGGTTCGCACTTAACAGCACTTCGCCGAACAAAAATTGGCAATTATAATGTAAATGATGCCATAGACGTCACTTTATTTGAACAAAGTTTAGCAGACTAAAATTCACATTATAATGCCAACATATTGTGAAGCTTATACCAATCATTTTTTATGATTAATAATGGCTCATGCTTTTACCACCAAATAATAGTGAAGAAATAGCATCGTAGAATTTTTCGAATAGATTTTTTAAATTTTTCATTTGGCTGTTTTTTAATTGTGAAACAATAGTAAACACCAATAAAAAAAGTAAATCAAAGGATAGATTTGGTTGGGATTACTAATTTACAAAAAAATACAATTAAACAATAAAATTAGGCATATTTTTTTGGTATTAAGCTTAAAATCAAATCACTATTCGAAAATCATTTCTATTTCAAAAGAATGAATTCAGGGTATTCACTTTTAAAACAAAAGAAACATTAAGTACCAAAATACACCGCAGATTCGCAGATTTTCACAGCATAAATCAGATTAAATTAACGCAGATTTTTAAATTAGCGAAATAAAACAGCTCTTTTCATTTTTAAAATCTGCGAATCTGCGGTATAATTTTAAAAGCGAATGCCGTGGAATGAATTAGTATTATAACTATCTTTTTTTTTTAGTATCTTTATATTTGAAAAATTTTTAGATTCAAAAAACAAAATGCCTTTTCAAATGAAAACGAAAAACGAAAACTCTAAAAACCTTGCCACTCCAGGCAAACCAATGTCTCAAAAAAAATTCGCTTCTTTGATTAAAGAAGCCGAAGAAGGGACGTTTTTAAACGAAAAAGAGTTTTTAAATCGATTTGAGAAATGGAGACAAGAAAGAAAGAAGTAGTTCGTTCGGTCTTTTATTTTGAAGACATCATAGGGATTTTTGAGTATGGAGAAGCAATTTTTGGAGAAAAAGCAACATTGTCTTTTTTTGAAGACTTATTAATAATTGTACGTAATCTTGAATCGAACTATTTCCTCCATCCGGAATGCCGACATCTAGAAACCAAATCTAAAATATACCGCAACATCATTTTGGGTTCTTACCTAATTATTTACAGAATTACACCTCATCGAATAGAAGTTTTGAGAGCTTTCCACGGAAGCAGATCCCCTAAGTACATTCAAAAAACTCGAAAAATAAAGATAGATTAATTCATTCTATCAACCGATTCTAGCGCTATTATTAATTTTAAGAAAACATTTTTTCAAAAATTAGAATATGACTATATTTGCACGACTCAAATTGAAAAATGATTTGAACTTGCGAAAGCAGGACTCCAAATTTTAAACAGAAATAGAAATGAAATACAAAAGAATTCTTCTAAAATTAAGTGGCGAAGCCTTGATGGGCGAAAGACAATACGGAATTGACCCTACAAGACTGGCCGAATATGCCGAAGAAATTCAGCAAATTCACAACAAAGGAGTAGAAATTGCAATTGTTATTGGAGGAGGAAATATTTTTAGAGGAGTTGCTGGTGCAAGTGCAGGAATGGACAGAGTACAAGGCGATTATATGGGAATGCTAGCAACCGTTATAAACGGAATGGCATTGCAAGGCGCACTTGAAGAAAAAGGAATGAAAACGCGTTTGCAAACAGCATTGAAAATGGAATCTATTGCAGAGCCTTATATCAAAAGAAGAGCCGATCGTCACCTTGAAAAAGGAAGAATTGTAATTTTTGGAGCAGGAACAGGAAATCCTTATTTTACAACAGATACAGCTGCAGTTTTAAGAGGAATAGAAATTAATGCCAACGTAATCCTAAAAGGAACTCGTGTAGATGGCGTTTACACAGCTGATCCTGAAAAAGACGCTACCGCTACTAAATTTAACTACATTACTTTTGACGATGTGTTGAAAAAAGGATTGAATGTTATGGACACCACAGCATTTACTTTAAGCCAGGAAAACAAACTACCAATCGTGATTTTTGACATGAATAAACAAGGTAACTTGTTGAAAATTTGTCAAGGAGAAAACGTAGGAACAGAAGTAAACATATAGTTAGCAGTGGTCAGTAATCAGTTTGCAGTAAAAACTGAACACTGAACACTGAATACTGAATACTGAATACTGAACACTAATTAAAAAATCATGACAGAAGAAATAGAATTTATTTTAGACAGCACCCAAGAATCTATGACAGGTTCTATTGCGCATTTAGAAAAATCATTCCTAAACATCCGTGCCGGAAAAGCCTCTCCTGCTATGCTAGGAAGTGTTTTTGTTGATTATTACGGATCAGCAACACCTCTTTCTCAAGTATCAAAAATCAGTGTTCCTGATGCGAGAACCATTACTTTGCAACCTTTTGAAAAAAACATGTTGCATGCTATAGAAAAAGCTATCATGATTGCTAATCTTGGTTTTAACCCGATGAATAATGGAGATGTGGTTATCATCAGCGTTCCGCCTTTGACCGAGGATAGAAGACGTGAATTAGCCAAACAAGCCAAAGCTGAAGCTGAAGATGCTAAAATCGGAATCAGAAACGCTCGTAAAGATGCTAATACTGATATTAAAAAATTAGAAAAAGAAGGAACTTCCGAAGATATTTGTAAAAGTGCCGAAGAAGAAGTTCAAAACTTAACTAATAGTTTTATCAAAAAAATTGACGAACTTTTGGTTCTTAAAGAAGCTGAAATTATGAAAGTTTAATTAGCTTTTCTTTTAGATACACAAAAAAAATCCGCTTCAGTAGAGCGGATTTTTTTTAAGCTAATGTTTCATAATTAAAACAGAAGGAATATTAGTCAACCAAACACTTCTAGAATCCACCAAGGCTTTCCAACTTTCGATACTTATTATCATCAAATCTTGTTTTTCTAAAAATTCTTTTTTAATTGTTTTGTCCTTCATTAATGCTATGTTTTGAGGATGTTTTTGTTCCAATGAATGAATGGCGCTTTTCAAAATAAAATTCGATTCAATCTGATCTTTTACATCCAAAACTGTAATATGAGAATTGTTGTTGTAAATCAATTTTTGGGCATAATCCATCAAAAATGAATCCTCAGAATTAAATATTGGAACAAAAACATTCCTTACTTCTTGTAATTCTTTGTCCACCAAAATTCCTAAAGGCATCTTGGTTTTCAAGATAATTTGTCTCGTTCTCTCGTCAAAAGGAGAATTTTCGAACAAACCTTCTCTTCCTGTAAATTTATCTATCAGACGGTCGGGATTGATAATTCTTGTAGTAAAACCTAATACTTTACCCAGCAATGTTCCCTCAAAAATAGATTGTCCTAGGCCTATTAAAAGTAAATCATATTCTCCATTATTAGCAACATCAGCAATATTAGTTTCAATATCTACAGTTGCCTGAAACAAAGTGGTAATTTCTTGTTTCAACTCCTTGGATTCTTCGAGAATAGGACTAAATCTATCTTTTTCGTATTCTTCTAGATTATAAGAATGTAATTCGTCACTCAAAGTCAAATGCATCGCAGTTATAGTAGATGCGTCTTTTTGTTTTTTGACTAAACTGCTAGCCAAGCGCAAAAGTGACTTCCCTTTTTCATTACTACCGAAAGAAATTAATATTTTAAATTTATCTGGAATAGAAAACTCGGCAATAGTTTCTGTTTCTTTTTTGTCAAAATAATTAACAATATTCAAAATTGGTCCAGTCATAAAAGTAGTTACTAATGCCATGATTACCATCATCGTAAACACCTCAGGAGTAAGTACGCCCAAGTCTAATCCAATATTTAAAACGATTAATTCCATCAAACCACGGGTATTCATCAACGCACCTATAACAATACTATCACGCCAAGTTTGCCCCACAAATTTTGCAGCTAAAGCACTTCCTAAAAACTTACCAACAACAGCTACTAAAATTATAAGTCCTGTAATTTGTAACAAATAAGAATCATTCAACAAGCCAACTTGTGTGCGTAAACCTGTAAAAACAAAAAACAATGGCAACAACAAAAGCACCGAAACATCTTCGACTTTTTCGATAAAAAGATTTCGGAATTTAGAAATATCAGGCATAATAACACCGGTCATAAATGCTCCAAAAAGCGCATGAATTCCAATAATTTCAGTGGTATAAGAAGAAATAATTAAGGTCAAAAAGAAAATAGCCACTACAGGTTTACTCAAATTATCTTTGGTTTCGTATAATTCTCCAATTTTTTTCAAAAATGGTTTTATTACAAACAACATTACCAGAACATAAGCCATCGCTAATCCAATAATGTAAAGCGAACTCACAAAAGTTCCCGCTTTTACAATAGCAATTACCGCAGCCAATATGCACCAAGCCGTAATATCATCAGCCGCAGCGCAGGTTATCACAATGGCACCTAATTTAGTTTTATGAATACCTCGCTCTTGCACAATTCTAGCTAAAACCGGAAATGCCGTAATACTCATAGCAATCCCCATAAACAAAGCAAAAGGCAAAAAGGCAACACCCTCGGGAGCAAATCTAAAATAAACGAAGTAAGCCAAACCAATTCCTAATGCAAAAGGAAATACAATACTGGCATGGCTAATAACTATAGCATCTTTGGCTCGGTTTTGAAGCACTTTCAAATCGAGTTCCATTCCAATAACGAACATAAATAGTATCAATCCAATTTGACTTAAAAATTGCAAGTTTCCCAATGAAGCTACTGGAAATAAAGTCAAAGAAAATTCAGGAAAATAGAGTCCAAGAAGGGATGGGCCAAGAACGATTCCAGCAATAATTTCGCCAATAACAGAAGGTTGACCTATTTTTCTAAAAATCCAACCAAAAACACGAGCCACAATTATTATGGTTATAATTTGTGCCAAAAGAATAGCCAATGGATGATGCAAATTATCAGACATCGAATTGATAAAATCATTCCAATGACCATTTTCCACTGCAGGTTGAAGCAATTCTTTACCGGTTTCTAAAGCTTTTCCTTTGCTTAAAATCCAATAAATCAAAGCCGAAAAACCGCCTGTAACCAGAATGTAAAATAGTGTGTTTTTGTTATTTTTCATAAGCAATTACCTGATATATGTACGTCCAAATAATGGATTCAAATATATAAATTCCAACACACAAAAAGACTTTGATTACTAAATAAAAACAAAAAAATAACAATTTAACCAACAAAAAGCTTTGTTAAAAAACCAATACAATAGGACAGTTTTTAATTACCTTTGCCGAGCTTAAAAAAATAGGATGATCAAGTGGTTTAGTTTAGGATTTTGGGAATTAATTGCCCGAATAGTACTTCGAAATAGAATTTTAATGTTATCGATAATTGCTTTGGTAACAGTCTTATTGGCAATGCAATGGAAAAATATCCATTTTACTCAAACAGAAGCCAATATGTTACCTGACGATAATATCGTCAACATTGAATACAATGCCTTTTTAGAAAAATTTGGCGAGGAAGGAAATCTGGTCATTATTGGCGTAAAAGACAAAACTTTTTTTACTCCAAAAGCATACACTGCTTGGGCAAAATTGATGAATTCGCTAAAAGTGAACAAAGAAGTTGATTTGGTAATTTCGATTAATGATTTAAAGAAATTACAAAAAAACGATTCGCTTCAAAAATTCGAATTGGTTTCTTTTGTCGATCAAACTAAAACTACAGATAAAGGGTATCTAGAAAAAATCAAAAAAGAACTCTTTAACGATTTGCCTTTTTACGAAGGATTATTGTTCAATAAAAGATCAGGTACGATTCGCTCTGCCATTTATTTGGATAAGAAAATTGTAAACACACCAGCTCGAAAAGATTTTATCCTAAAAAAATTAGTTCCAGCGGTAGAAACATTCGAAAAAGAAACCAACATCGACCTGCGTGTTTCTGGAATGCCTTACATCCGAACGCTGAATGCACAAACCATTATCAGCGAAATCGGTCTTTTCATCGGAGCTTCATTATTGGTCACTTCCCTACTTTTCTTTTTCTTTTTTAGAAGTTTTAGAGCTACGTTAATTTCGATACTAATCGTAATTATTGGTGTAATGTGGTCTTTTGGTTTCTTGGGATTGTTAAATTACGAAATCACGGTTTTAACCGCCTTGGTTCCTTCATTAATTATTGTGATCGGAATTCCGAATTGTATTTTCTTGACCAATAAATACCACCAAGAATACAAAGTACATCGTAATAAAGCCAAAGCCCTGCAACGTGTTACGACCAAAGTGGGTATGGCAACTTTGATGACCAACGTAACCACAGCCATTGGATTTTTTACCTTTATTTCTTCGAATAACAAACTACTTATTGAGTTCGGAAATGTAACTTCTATCAATATTTTAGCCTTGTTCTTTTTGTGTATTATTGTAATTCCTATTTTTCACAGTTATATTCCTGCCCCAAAAGACCGTCATATCGAACATTTGGATCGTGGTTATGTAAAATGGTTTATGGATTGGATTTTACGCAATGTGAAGGAAAATCGATTTTCTATTTATGTCGTTGCCGTTTCGCTCCTTGTTATTAGTATTATCGGAATTTATAAAATGCGTATTTCAGGAAGTATCATCGAAGATATGCCGAAAAACGCTCCGTTTTTTCAAGACATTCTCTTCTTCGAAAAAGAATTTGACGGGGTGATGCCTCTCGAAATTATGATTGACACCAAGCGTAAAAAAGGCGTAATGAAACTGTCAACGCTCAAGCGAATGGAAGAACTGGAAACAGCTATTGATGAAATTCCTGAATTATCAAAACCCATTTCGATTGTCAATTTGGTCAAATATTCCAAACAAGCGTATTATAACGGAAATCCAGAATATTACGAACTACCAACTTCACAAGAGCAATCCTTCATCTTGTCGTATGCCAAAAATGCGACCAAAAATGCAAAAGGTGATTTGATGAAAAGTTATGTGGACAAAACAGGTCAATTCGCCCGAATCACCACTTTTATGCGAGATGATAATGGTGGAGTGATGCCTATTGTCGAAGCTGAAATTCGCAAAGAAGCCGATAAAATTTTCCCTCCAGATCGCTACAATGTGACCATTACAGGAAAAGCACTGGTTTTCCAGAAAGGAACTGCTTACTTGCTGGATAATTTACTTTCATCTTTGATTTTTGCTTTTTTCCTAACGGCACTTTTAATTGGATTTATGTTCCGTTCGTTCAAAATGATATTGGTATCTATTATTCCAAATCTATTGCCGTTGTTGTTAACCGCTGGGATTATGGGCTTTTTTGATATTCCGTTGAAGCCGTCAACGATATTGGTTTTCGGAATTGCTTTTGGACTTTCGGTTGATGATACCGTTCGATTCCTAGCGCAATACCGGGAAGAATTAAAGAAAAACAACTGGAAAATTCGTAAATCGGTTTATGCTACTTTCAACGATGCTGGCTTGAGTATGTTTTATACTTCTATCGTTTTGTTTTTTGGATTTTCGGTCTTTATGCTGTCTAGTTTTGGAGGCACCATTGCACTTGGCGGACTCGTTTCTTTGACATTATTGTTCGGAATGCTGTCTAACTTAATGTTATTGCCTGCTTTGGTTTTAACCCTAAACAAAACATTAGCAAACGAACAAGAATTCATCGAACCTAAAATTGATATTCTCGAACACAGCGATGAAGAAATTGATGCGTTGAAAAAAAATAAATAACATTTTATAGCATACTATTAAACAAGGAATCCTGCTGAAAAGTGGGATTTTTTGTTTGATAATTGGCATTCTTGTAAATTAAACGCATAGAAACATAAGAAAAAGAGTTATATAGACCAATTCATTGGATTCACATAGCTATGATTTACTAAAAATAAGCGAAGCGACTTCGAAAATCAATAAAAACCTATGTTTCTATGCGTTTAAAAAATCTAAATTGAATTACACCCAACGGGTTAAACGAATAATACTTCATCAAAAAACTATTGTGTTTTTTTCGAAATACTAAAAAGAATTCGGCATTTTCAAGAATTAAACAATACTGTTCAATTAGATATTCATTTGTCAAAAAAAAGTTTATTTTTACTAAAAGACACCTAGTATTTCATTCCAAAAAATGAAATAAGTTTTTAGATTTTAAATTTAGACAACTATTTTATGGCTCGCACAAATTCAGAAACAGAGAGATTAGCCGTAGCTGACAACTACCGAAATTGGAAAAAATGGGGACCTTATTTAGCCGAAAGGCAATGGGGAACCGTTCGTGAAGATTATAGTCAACACGGAGAAGCTTGGGAATTCATTGACCATGACAAAGCCCGTAGTAATGCCTATCGTTGGGGCGAAGAAGGAATCGCTGGTTTTTGTGACTCTCGCGAAATAATATGTCTCGCTCCCGCTTTTTGGAATGGCAAAGATCCTATCATCAAAGAACGCCTATTTGGCTTGACCAATAATCAGGGAAATCATGGCGAAGATGTGAAAGAACTTTACTTTCATCAGCTTTCTACTCCTACACATACGTATAACAAATACCTTTATAAATATCCACAAAATGAATTTCCTTACAGCGATTTAGTCAACAATAATAGGAGAAGTCGAGAGGAAATGGAGTTTGAGTTATTAGATTCTGGTATTTTCAAGGACAATGCTTATTTTGATTGCTACGTCGAATATGCAAAAGCCGATATTGATGATGTTTTGATAAAAATTACGGTAGTCAATCGAGGGAAAAACGCTGCCAGTATTCATGTTTTGCCTCATATTTGGTTTCGAAATTTCTGGAAACACAATGCCAGACATCCTCGACCCAATATGAAATCTATTTCCAACAATACCATACTTACCCAAAGTTCTAGAATTAGCGATTATTATTTTTATCACGAAAATGGCGAACAACTATTTTGTGAAAACGAAACCAATAACCAACGAATCTATAATTATAGTAACGAACATAAATATGTCAAAGATGGCATCAATGAATACATTGTAAACGGAAAAGCAACTGTAAACCCAGAAAAAACAGGGACCAAAGCTGCTATTTGCTATTTATTAGATTTAAAAGCTGGCGAAGAGAAAAGCATTAATCTACGGTTGAGTAATGTTCAACTTGAAAATCCTTGGGAAGATTTTGACACTATTTTCGAGCAAAGAAAAAAAGAATGTGAAGACTTTTACAACAAAACCATAACCGAAAAAATCCCCGAAGCACATCGCGCTATTGCAAAAGCTGCCTTTTCAGGCTTGTTATGGACAAAGCAATTTTACTACAACGATGTTTTCAAATGGCTTTTTGGTGGTCCCGGAGAAGACAAACCCAATCGTGCCAATATGAGAAATTTTTCATGGCAACACCTTACCAATCGCCACGTAATTTCTATGCCCGACAAATGGGAATATCCTTGGTATGCCGCTTGGGATTTAGCCTTCCACATGGCTTCTTTTGTAGAAATCGATCCTGGTTTTGCAAAACAGCAATTGCTTATTGTTTTGCAAGAAAGCTATATGCACCCTAATGGTCAAATTCCTGCTTACGAATGGAATTTTAGCGATGTGAATCCTCCTGTTCATTCTTGGGCAGTTTGGACGGTTTATGAAAAAGACAAACAGCGCACTGGCAAACCTGACACAGCATTCCTTGAAAAAACATTCCAAAAATTGCTTATCAATTTCACTTGGTGGGTTAATCAAAAAGATACCAGCGGCACCGATTTATTCGAAGGCGGTTTTTTAGGTTTGGATAACATTGGGGTTTTTGATCGCAATCACATGCCCGAAGGAATCAAAAAAATGCAACAAGCCGACGCCACAAGCTGGATGGCAATGTTCTCTTTGAATATGTTGCGAATGTCACTCGAATTGGCAAAAACCAACCCCATTTACGAAGAAGTATCGGCTAAATTTTTTCGTCACTTTTTAAACATTGCTTGGGCAATGCACCATATTGGAAAAAAAGATATTTCCCTTTGGGACGACGAAGACAATTTCTATTATGACGTTGTTGAAATGTCTAACGGAAAAACAGAACGCTTGAGAGTACGCTCTTTGGTTGGTGTCATTCCAATGTTTGCCGTCGAAATTATGCACAAAGATTTATTCGAAGAATTAAAAGATTTTAGAAAAAGAGCCAACGAAATCATAAGAACGCGTCCAGATTTAGCGTCCTTAATTTCTAATTTAGAAGAAGCTAACAAAGATGGAAATTTTCTATTCTCGATTATGCGGGGTTTTAGATTAGAACATCTTTTGAAACGCTTGTTAGACGAAAACGAGTTTCTTTCTGATTATGGAATTCGTTCGCTTTCCAAGTTTCACAAAGACCATCCTTTTGTATTTAATAATTCACACCAAATTCAGTATGAACCTGGCGAAAGCCGTTCCGCTATGTTTGGCGGAAATTCGAACTGGCGTGGCCCAATTTGGATGCCATTAAATTATATGATTATTCAATCCTTGCGCAAATATTATACTTTTTATGGGCCAACTTATGTATATGAATTCCCAACGGGTTCAGGAAATAAACTGAACTTAAAAGAAATTGCTAACGAACTCACAAAACGATTAATCCGACTTTTTGAAAGAAACGAAGAAGGCAAATTTCAATACCATGCCGATGATGAAAATAATGTTTTCTCCAAAGAAGAAAACTTTAGAAACGAACACTTCTTCTATGAATTTTTTGATGGTGACAATGGCAAAGGTCTTGGCGCATCACACCAAACTGGATGGACGGCACTTATTGCCAATTTAATCTTGGAAATGGAGGAGAATAGTTAATTAGATTGAAAAATCAAAAGCTACAATTAAAATGAAGCACCCAAAATCTAATTTAATGGTTTTGGGTGCTTTTTTTATCATTTTAGCCATATTTTAGCCTAGGAAAAATAGCATTTGGCTTAAAAAGTCTTTATTATTGAGCACCTGCGCCTAATACTTGTAAGATACCAACAATCCACATAATGGGTTTCCAGAACACTACAAAACCTATTATGGAGAGTGCGGACAAAACAGACCAAAACCAAAAACCTCCATCATGAGTAAAAATGGGAAACCAATCATTTAACAACATATAAATTCCATAAGGAATTGCCGCTAATACGAATACAAACCAGACTAGGCATTTTATAAAAAACACAATAATATTTAACAATAATTGAAATAACATAATTTAAAGGTGTTGTGACTTGCGCCCGATTAAAAATAATTTGTATTTTAGCTTTTAGAATTTGAGGAGGTAGTTTCATCTTCTAAAGCGGTCATTAAACCTGTTACTAATAATGACAGACCAACACCAATAATGCCTCCTGTTTGTGGGTTTTTGCCCAAATGATTTGCAATTACCATTCCTGCGGCAGCTCCTGAAGTCAAAATGGTGCTTAAACTACTAAAGTCCATTTCTGTGTTTTGTTTCTTGAAAAGATTTTTCATAATGATTTGTTTTAAAGTTTATACTGCAATACTAGGTCAGCGGACTGTCAAATTATGTCAGCGATAAATTGTTTTTTTAAAATAAAACGACTGACATCTTTTGTCATTATAAAACAATAGGTTTGTACTATAAAACAAACAGTATGAAAAAAAATCAGAGTTTGAACCTGACCCAATTAAGAAGAATAAGTTTATTGTTGGCTTATCTAAAACGAAATCCATACAAAACCAAGCAAGAAATTTTAGCTTATTTTGAAGACAATGACAAAGGTTTCATTGATCGTACTTTTTACAGACTTAAAGAAACATTAGCCCGAGATTTTGGAATTGAAATTGTATTTGACTATAACAATGGTGGTTATTTCTTTGACCAAGAAAACAGTAGTAACCCCGAATCATTCTTGAGTTTGTTAGAAATTCTGACTACTGCCGAACTTTTCTCTGCCAATTTCAAAGAGAAAAATAATGCCCTATCCTTTGTAGAATTCGAGAATAAAGCGGCAATAGAACACATCCCAAATTTCAAAATTGTTTTGGATGCCATACAACAACAATTGCCTGTAACATTCAAGCACAATAGTTTTTATCATTTGAAACAGGAAGAATACACACTAAAACCTTATTTCCTGAAGCAATACCAAAACCGTTGGTATGTTATTGGCGAAACTGAAAAAGGCTATCGCACTTTTGGAATTGACCGAATAGAAAATAGTACTATAGGTACTAAAAAGTTCAAAGCCAAAACCGAGGAAGCCAAAGACAAATTCAGCCAGGTTATTGGTTTGAATTATGTGGATCATAAATTAGAGAAGATAGAATTGTCCTTTCACATTTCGCAAAAACCATATATTGTCTCACTTCCTTTACATCATTCTCAAAAGGAAATCAATGCCGATAACGAAAACGCTTTTGCTATTGAACTACGCATTCATCCTAATTTTGAGTTCACACAACAGGTTTTGAAATATGGGAGTTTAGTTAAGGTTGTAGAGCCGAAATGGCTGGCGAAGGAGATTAAGGAGGAATTGTGGAAGGGGTTTGAGGGGTATTTATAAAGTCAAGGCTTCAACTTACTTTTAAGTTGAAGCCTAATTAGTACTTTAATTATTTATCAGTTCAATAAAATTTATCAATTCACTATCTAATTTACTTATAGCTTCTTGGAATTTTGAATTAGTTTCATTAGTTCTTACAATCTCTAATTTCTTTTCCTGGAATTCATTTATCTTATTATCTATGTTTTCTTTAACATATTCATTGAACTTTTCTTTTATCTGTAAAACTACTTCTTTAGCAATTTCATAAAAACTTTCATTCATTTGGCTTTTAGAAACTGCTATCTCCTTAAGTTCTTTTTCTTCTTTTATAGCTCCATATATCTCAACACCAGTAGAAATAACTGCTATTGCGGGGCCTGCAAATTTAGCTACGTTTCCAATATTTTTAGTTATTTTAACAGCCTGCCAAGGTTTGAATTTAAATCCAATTGTAGAGCCGATATTTTTGACTAATGTATGACCCGCAGACCCACTAATTTCGCCCGATTTCGCAAAAACACCAGCAGCTTTATTAGCACCTGAAAAACTAGTTAGTTTATCAGAATTCTGTTTTAAAGTATTTAAGAGTCGTATTTTACTTTCTAAAGAAGAACTATTAAAAACTGGATTTATCTTTTTACGTTCAGAATCTTTTTTAAGATTATCTATGTAAAAAGAAACATCATCGTCTAGATTTATCTCTTCAAATTCTTCACGCAACACTTTAGTTTTTTCTTTGATCAAATTTTCAATTTGACTCATTGTTGCCGTAGATTCGGTTTCCAATAATAGATTAAACTTATTTTGCTTCACATCAAAATCTTCTTGGGTTATTTGATCAATTGAAGAGGACACCAAATAACCCTGTTCGATAATTTTAGTTTTCAAATTTTCAAGTAAATATTCTGACTTCCTAACAATTTCCGATTTATGTTTCAAAAGCCTATTTTGATATTTATTCAATACCAGATTAAAATTTGGATCTACTTCGTCGAAAGCAACTTGACTCAACTCTTCCCTAATTATGCGGATTGGTGTATCGAATGCCTTTTGAACTATTCCGTTATCCTCAATAAATGAATTTAGGGTTTCAATAAAATTAGAAAAATTACTCAATTGTATAAGTTCTTCCTCATTTTCATCGATTCCTTCCATATAATCAGCGGCATCAATAAACACTATTTCAAAGTCAAAATCATATCCACGTTCTTTAAAAACGGTAAGTACCGATTCTTGATAATTTTTTTTAAGTATATCAAAATCTCCTTTTTCCTTTGACATCTTATTGATAGCAATAAGCATTTTATCTTTTAACTTTTGATTATATGCCAAATCGATAAAGTTTTCAAAAATAACATCGTCAAATAATTGACTTGTTAGTACATAAACAATCAAATCTGTCTGACTAAGAGCTTCTTTGGTAACCTCATCGTGTTTTTCAACTTTTCCAGCTAAAATACCTGGAGTATCAGTGAATTTAATATCGTTCCATTTATAATCACAGCTAACATCTGTTGCTACATTTGAATCTATTTTAATATCTCGCCTCCCAGTTAATGCAGATATTATCGTGGATTTTCCAGCATTATACTGTCCGACAAATGCAACTTTTAACTCTGAACTTTCTTTACTTGTGTTTAATTTAGATGTTAACAATTCTAGAGCATCAATCTTTTCAAATTCATTCAACAATAAAAATGTTTTTTGAATAATCCCATTGAGTTTTAATGATAAATTATTAAATTTTAAGTCTGCACTATTCTCCATTTTAATTTATTTAATTTTAGTTCCATATACTTTAAAATCGCACTGAAGCAATTCAGATATTTTTATTACGTCTTTACTTTCTAGCTGATGACTAGTTTTTAATTCAATTTGATTTTTCTTAAAATCTCTTTGAATGTCAATTATGGTTTTGTCTTCAGAAACAAATTTATTTACATCAAAATCTAAATCGAGATGTTTCGTATGCTGCAAAACTCTTATCATCATAGCTTTATTTAGTATATCTACTTTGCTATTACTAAAATCTAATTCTGTTTTTAATAATTTTTGAAATGCTTCAGCTTCAATAATCAATTTACCCATATTATCATTGACTGATTTATCATAATCAAACAACATCTTATCGAGACTTTTAGAAATTTCTTTTTTCAAATGTATTTCAAAATCATTAATTCCTTTTATCAAACTCTTCTCTATCTTCTCTTGAGCTTCTTTAATTTTATTGGCTTTAGATTTAAATAAAAGATTAGACAATCCAACCAAAATACCTCCTATTGCAATTACCCACCCAATAGGATTAGACACCAAACCACAAAAACCAACAACTGCTCCCACAACTCCAATTAAACTCCCACCAATTTTTAAGAAACTCCTTGTATTAAAAGTAGAATCTTTTTTTATGTTAAAACTTAAATTGTTAAAAAACAATTGAAAACTTTCCAAAAACTCATTTAACCTTGACCGTATTTCTGTTTGAATAATATCAAATTCTTCACTTATTCTCTTTTCTAATTGTTGTTTATAGCCCCTACTTAATAATTCTTTCTCCCAAAGTTTAGTCAATTTACTTTCGCTTAATTCACAATTATTTATTGCAAAATCTCTAGCAAATTTTCTAATTTTTGAAACATAGGTTTCAACTTCATCCTTTAAATTTTGTTCATATCCGCCTTTATTTTTTTTTAAGAAATCACTAAAAGAAATCTTTTCTTTTTTTAATCGTGAAATTATATCAGACAATGCTAAATACTGATAATTGATATCCGAATGAAAAGCATTCAATCTAAAATTAGTACCGTCAATTATATTTTGAGATTTTCGTAAATGTCCATTTTCAAATACAGTACTTTTTAAACTAATCAAGAATTCTTCAACATTTGAACCATCATACAATATCTTTTTTACCGAAGTATCTGTTTCTATTTCAGATAATTTTGACGCTAACAGCATAACAGGAATTACTCTATAATGATTGCTATTATAATATTTAATCATATAGTCATTAATCCTGTCTATATGCCCTTGAATGCTTTTATTATCTCTTCGTTCCCTCCATTTATTAGGATTTTTTAAAAACAAATTCTTTCGACTTTCGATTTCAAGATTTTCTTTCACATTTAGAAGAATTACTACAGGCTTGTTTTTCTTTTTAATTTCAGAAAGAAATTGAAATTCTGTTTCTTGAATAGCATCATCAGTGACTAAATAACAAATTAAATCAGACTCATCAACTATACTTTCAGCAATTTCAACATCAGACATTCCTCCAGGAGCACCAATTCCTGGAGTATCTACAATTCTTAAATTTTCCCAATTATATACTCTATTATATCTAGTAGTTCTGACTTTTCCAACGCCAATAGCGTCGTCTCCATCTTTTGTAATTATAGAATGCAAAGTACTTTTACCTGCTTTAGTCCTCCCCAAAAACGAAATTGTAAAATAATCTACCGAACGTTTCTTTTTATTCAGGACTTGAATATTCTCCTGCAAATGGTTCGTAGACATTTCTTTTATAGTTCTTTGGAGTTGACTAACAAATCCATCAAACTCTTCATCTTTCCTATTATGATTTTTAAGTTTATTATTTTCTAAACTATTTATTAATTTGACAATGCGATTAGAAGATTCGGAAATTACCTCTTCAACAAATTTTAAATCAAACTTTGCTGTCTTTGAAATTTGCTTTATTTTTTGCACAAATTGAGGACCATTCAATAAAATTTCTTTCTCTTTTTTATCTGATTGATCAGAATTGTTAATTGCCTTTTTATAAAACTTATCGTCTTTCTTTTTTTCTTCTTTGTAAAGAGACTTTTTTGATTTTTCAAGAAAAGATAATTCTAAAATAGCTAAACTTGAATCATTAAAAGGTAGTATTTTTTTTATCTCGTTTAATTTTTCTTGCTCTTTTATATGACAAAATCCATCAGAATATATAATATCTAGGAACAAATTATAAGCCTCATAAATTATAGTGTCAGGAAAAAAAGATAATTCTTTTACCAAATCACTCAAAAGAATTTTATTATCATCATCAGAAAAAATATTATTTATTTCGTTTTCAATATCAATACAATTTTTATTATATGCGTAAATAGTATCAAGTTCCTTATTATCTATTTGCTTATCAGCAGTAATTATATAAACAGCTATTAATGTAATTATAGATTTATGATCTTTTTCTTTTTTCATTTTACTTATTTTCTAAAACTCCTAACCATTCTCTCAATCCCCTCATCTGCTTTTTTCAAATTCGCTAAAGTCAATTTCAAATCAATTCCATAAATAGTTATATTAGCAGGATTACTCAACCAATCTTCCATTTTTCGTTTTCCTTTGGATTGATTGATGCTTCTTAAAGTAACGCCCACATTTTCGGGACAATTAACTACTAAAGCTATTTGGTCATCAGTTAAGTGAAATTTGAATTGGGTGTGAACTGCTTCGGAGGAACGCAAGTGTTCGTAGTCGTAAAGATCGCCGCCACGCAAAATTTTGCCTGTGTAAACATCTGTGTAAAGTGCTAATCCATCTCCGCCACGAATAAGTGCGGCTTGTTGCATTGTAGCTTTGGTTTTGGTGAAAATTTTATCAATAGCTAGTCTGCTATACGGACGATTTGGGTCAATCATGTTGGAACATTCATATTGGGTTTTCAAATATATAATTATTAATGCTATTTCTTACAGAAAAATACAGCTAAATATTGAAATGTTTTTTAATGGAATAAAATAATGAAAAGCGAGGAATACCTCCTGAATAGAGCAATTCATCCAATGACTTTCCAAACAAATCGATTATATTTGTAATTCGATTGAAACCCTTATTTTTCAATAAACTAAAATCAGCATTCTAAAATCTAAAATTAAAATGAGACACACCAGAGTTAAAGACTTACTAAACAGCCCAACATTACTTCACGAAGTCAATGCAAAAGGTTGGGTAAGAACTTTTAGAAACAATCAATTTATTGCGTTGAACGATGGTTCGACCATCAATAACATACAATGTGTCGTCGATTTTGAAAATACGTCCGAAGAAATACTGAAAAGAATCACCACTGGAGCAGCAATTTCGGTTACAGGAGATTTGGTAGAAAGTAAAGGTGCAGGTCAGAAATATGAAATTCAGGTTAAAAAAATCGAAATCCTTGGCGATTCGGATGCAGAAAAATTCCCGATGCAACCTAAAAAACATTCCTTGGAATTCCTGCGTGAAAACGCACATTTAAGAGTTCGAACCAATGCTTTTGGAGCGATTATGCGGGTGCGTTCAGTTTTGTCTTTCGCCGTTCACAGCTATTTTCAGCAAAAAGGTTTTGTCTATGTGAATACACCAATTATCACTGGAGCCGATGCAGAAGGAGCTGGAGAAATGTTCCAAGTGACTTCGTTGCCATTAGATAATTTACCCAAAAATGAAGAAGGCAACATCGATTATAAAAAAGATTTCTTCGGAAAACATACCAACTTAACCGTTTCTGGTCAATTAGAAGGAGAAACTTTTGCGATGGCTTTGGGACAGATTTATACTTTTGGACCCACATTCCGAGCGGAGAATTCGAACACTTCTCGTCATTTAGCTGAATTTTGGATGATTGAACCTGAAGTGGCTTTCAATAATTTGGATGACAATATGGACTTGGCCGAAGATTTTATTCAGTACGTAATCAAATATGCGATAGACAATTGTGCAGACGATTTGAAATTTCTGGAAGGACGATTATTGGAAGAAGAAAAATCAAAACCACAAGCCGAAAGAAGCGAAATGACTTTGCTTGAAAAACTGAACTTTGTGTTGGAGAACAATTTCAAACGGGTTTCTTACACCGAAGCGATTGATATTTTAAGAGATTCTACTCCCAACAAAAAGAAAAAATTTCAATACATCATCAACGAATGGGGAGCTGATTTACAATCGGAACACGAACGTTATTTGGTAGAAAAACATTTTAAATCTCCCGTAATTTTGTTTGATTATCCGGCCAATATCAAAGCGTTTTATATGCGTTTGAACGAAGACGGAAAAACGGTTCGTGCAATGGATATCCTTTTTCCAGGAATTGGAGAAATCGTGGGAGGTTCACAAAGAGAAGAGCGTTTTGACGTTTTGGTCGAAAAAATGAAAGCTCTAGGAATCGACGAAGAAGAATTATGGTGGTATTTGGACACTAGAAGATTTGGTTCAGCAGTTCACTCTGGTTTTGGATTAGGTTTCGAAAGATTAGTCCTTTTTGTAACAGGAATGACCAATATTCGTGACGTAATTCCTTTTCCGAGAACGCCACAAAATGCAGAATTTTAAAAAATGTTTAATCGGTTAATTGTTTATTTGTTTAAATGATTAACCAATTAAACAATTAACCGATTAAACAATTAACCTAAATGCTCAAGCAATTTCTAAATCTTAAACTTTCTCAAAAATTATCTCCACAACAAATTCAGTTGATGAAGTTAATTCAATTGCCTACGCAAGCCTTCGAACAACGATTGTTGGAAGAAATGAACGAGAATCCGGCATTGGAGTCGGGTACCGATGAGGAAGAAATTTACGATAATGACGAATTCAACAACGATGATGCTAATGATGAATTCGATGATTATGATGATAACGATAGCGAAGACATTAGCGACATCAACATTGACGAATATTTAAGCAGCGACGAAACGCCCGATTACAAAACCCAAGCCAATAATTACAGTGATGACGATGAGGAACGCGAATCGCCATTGGTTGCTCCAATCAGTTTTCATCAGGATTTAATCAATCAGCTGAATACTTTTATGCTGAATGATGACGAGCGTGAAATTGCCGAATTTTTAGTAGGAAGCATTGACGACATGGGTTATATCCGCCGTAGCACGCAGGATTTGGTTGATGATATGGCGTTTACTCAAGGTATTTACACCGATGAGAAAAACGTTGAGAGAATGTTGCATGTTATCCACGAATTGGAACCTTCTGGCGTTGGCGCACGAGATTTACAGGAATGTTTGTTGTTGCAATTGAAACACAAAACACCTACAGAATATATCGCATTGGCCATTGATATTATCGAAAATCAGTTTGATGCTTTTACCAAAAAACATTACGACAAACTGTTGCAAAAATATGCAGTTTCGAATGAGCAACTCAAAACAGCCATCAACGAAATTGAAAAACTGAACCCAAAACCAGGGGGTTCTTTTACAGGAAGCAATAAAATTACCGAGCATGTTGTTCCTGATTTTTCTATTCGAATAGAAGATGATGAATTGGTTTTGACGCTGAACGGAAGAAATGCCCCTTCCCTACACGTTTCCAAAGATTATCAGGAAATGATGCAAACCTATAAAAGTTCACGTGACAAATCGACGGCTCAAAAAGATGCGGTGCAGTTTATCAAACAAAAACTGGATTCAGCCAAATGGTTTATTGATGCCATCAAACAACGTCAGGAAACGCTTTATGTAACCATGAATGCCATTATGCACTATCAACAAGAATACTTCTTGGAAGGCGACGAAACCAAGCTAAAACCAATGATATTAAAAGACATCGCCGATATGGTTGGTTTAGACATTTCGACCATTTCTCGTGTGGCCAATAGCAAATATGTAGAAACACCTTATGGCACAAAACTGATTAAAGAATTCTTCTCGGAAGCCATGAAAAACGACCAAGGCGAAGATGTTTCGACCCTTGAAATCAAGAAAATTCTAAAAAACACCATCGAAGAAGAAGACAAACGCAAACCGCTTCCAGACGATCAATTAGCAGAAATTCTTAAAGAAAAAGGCTATCCTATTGCTAGAAGAACCATTGCAAAATACCGTGAACAACTGGATATTCCTGTGGCTAGAATGAGGAAGAAGATTTAAGAATTGAGATTGCAGATTGCAGCGCAGCTTTCAAATAAACGATTAAACAAATAACCAAATAAACCCTTGAAAAAAATACTTCCTTTTTTTTCCTATCTATTTCATCCGATATTTATTCCGATGTATGCGGCTTTATTTTTCTTTTTTTTGAATGATTCTTATTTTTCAAATCCAGAAAAATACTTTGCACTTATACAAATTGGAGTGGTTACGATTGTACTTCCTGTCTTGTTTTTCTTCGTTTTACGTTCTTTTGGACAGATAGATTCAATGATGATTGCCGATGTTTCCCAACGCAAAATCCCGTTAGTATTTCTTTGTTTTTTAATTATTTTATTGGTCAAAAAAAGCATCACCTTTGAACGGTTTCCGGAACTTCACTTTTTCTTTTTAGGAGGATTAGTCAGTACTGTACTGGCATTAGTATTATTATTTTTGAAAACCAAAGCCAGTCTTCATTTAATGACCATAAGTGGTTTAACCTTTTTTATTATTGGCTTGAGCATTCACAATCAAACTCAAAGTACCAATATGATTGCTTTTTTGGTGTTAATGAATGGTGTAGTGGCTTCTTCAAGATTAGAAATGAAAGCTCACACAGTAAAAGAATTAATTATTGGACTCGTTATAGGAATTATTCCGCAATTGCTCTTGTTCCGTTTTTGGTTATAGCACATAAAAAATAACACCAAAATTGATGGAGTTCATATCTATAGATTCTGTACTATTTTTTGCCGATTCAAATAATGGATTCAATCCGTAATAAGCATACACATTGATGGTGTTATATCCTGATGCAATATAAGCTCCGTATTGGAATTTGGTAAAATCTTTATTATTACTAACAACAATCTTCCCTTGTCCATCCTGAAAAACTGACTTATCATAAATCAAATAACTCATCTTGAAACCACCGTAAATACGCCAAAATTTATGACTTTCGTAAGTCGAGGAACGCCATCTCAATTCCAAAGGAACCTCAACCGACAATTGCGAGAATTTATTTTTGCTATACGCCACATCGGAATCCAAAACATTGTAAACTGAAACTCCGTTTGATTTTGTAATAGCTAAATTTTGATTGTAATTATTAAAGCTAAAACCAAGTCCTGGAGCAATAGCAAAAGTTCTTTTCTTGTTTATAGGCATATCTCGAAGGAAACCAAAAGTAAATCCAGGAGAAAATTTTTCTTGTGTCAATCCAATAGGTTTGTTTTGCAAAGAGTTGAGCGAAACCGAAATATAAAACTGATCTTCTCTATACAATGAATCTATTTTTACTGGAGTCAATTCAGGAGTTGCCTCTTGCGAAAAACCATCAACAACAGCAAATAGAAGAAATATTTGGAGCAATAAACGCATATTATTATTTTATGGGATAAAATTACAAAAAAACACAACCTAAAAAACTGCTTTATGCGAATAAAACTTTTATTCAAGCCTTATTTTTGTGAGCCGATGCTTCTGTTTTTAAACAGTTGATTTTCCTTGAATTAAATTATAAATCAAATTAGTATATATTGATAAAAAATGTATCTTTGCACCCTTAATTAATCGAGGTCGAGTACCTCAAAATTTAATCATTAGATTATGTCAGTAAAAATTAGATTACAAAGACACGGTAAAAAACAAAAACCGTTTTACTGGGTTGTAGCAGCAGATGCTCGCTCAAAAAGAGATGGTAAATACCTAGAAAAAATTGGTACTTACAATCCAAACACAAATCCTGCAACTATCGAATTAAACTTGGATAGTGCTGTAAAATGGTTGCACAATGGTGCTCAACCAACTGATACTGCAAAAGCAATTCTTTCTTACAAAGGAGCTTTATTGAAACACCACCTTGATGGAGGTATTCGTAAAGGAGCTTTGACTCAAGAACAAGCTGATGCAAAATTAGCAGCTTGGTTAGAAGCTAAAGCTGGAAAAGTGGATGCTAAAAAAGATGGTTTATCAAAAGCGCAAGCTGATGCTAAAGCTAAAGCTTTCAAAGCAGAACAAGAAGTAAATGCAAAACGTTTAGCTGCTGCTGCACAAGCTGAAGCTGACGCAATTGCTGCTGCAACTCCTGCAGAAGAAGAAGCTACTGAAGAAGTAGTTGCTGAAACTGAAGAAGCTCCAGCTGCTGAAGAAAATAACGAAACAGAAGCATAATTTTAGAAGGCAAAAATGCGTAAAGAGGATTGTTTCTATTTAGGTAAAATTGCCAAAAAATTTAGTTTCAAAGGAGAAGTTCTTGCCTATTTAGACACGGACGAACCAGAGTTATACGAAAACTTGGAATCAGTGTTTGTTGAATGCAACAAACACTTGGTTCCTTTTTTTATTGAAAGTAGTTCCCTTCACAAAAACGATTTCCTTCGCATTCGTTTTGAAGATGTAAAAACCGAAGACGAAGCCGATGCCTTATTGGGCAACGATTTATACCTTCCATTAAGAATGTTGCCCAAACTTACGGGTAACAAATTCTATTTCCACGAAGTAATTGGCTTTGAAGTAGAAGACAAACGTCTGGGAATTGTTGGAGAAATCCAATCAGTCAACGACACAACTGCGCAACCACTTTTTGAAGTTATTAATAAAGACGGAGCAGAAATTCTAATTCCAATGATTGACCATTTCTTGGTTAAAGTAGATCGCGAAAACAAAAAAATCATCATGGACTTGCCAGAAGGTTTGATTGAAATGTATTTGTAAAAAGGGTTAATCGGTTATTTGTTTATTCGTTTAATCGAAAAAATCTGAATTCTTTATGTCTAAATTCCAGTTTAAGCAATTTTCCCTCGAACAAGACCGTTGTGCCATGAAAATTGGAACCGATGGCGTTTTATTGGGTGCTTGGACTCCTATCGAAAATAATCCGTTTAGTGTTTTGGATATTGGCGCAGGAACAGGAATCATTGCCTTGATGTTAGCGCAAAGAACTTCAGCTGAACAAATCGATGCTTTAGAAATTGACGAAGATGCCTATGAACAAGCGACAGATAATTTTGAAAATTCTCCTTGGAATGACCGCTTGTTTTGTTTTCACGCTGGTTTGGACGAATTTGTAGAAGAACCCGAAGACGAATACGATTTAATAGTTTCCAATCCTCCTTTTTACAGCGAAGATTATAAATCGGACAATGAACAACGAGATTTAGCACGTTTTCAGGACGCTATGCCTTTTGAAGATTTGGTTGAAGCAGCCGCTTTATTACTTTCTGAAAACGGAATCTTCTCTGTTATTATTCCTTTTAAAGAAGAAGAAAATTTCTTGGCTCTTGCCAATGAATGCGAATTGTATCCCCTAAAAATTACCCGAGTAAAAGGAACTCCAACCTCCGAAATCAAACGCAGTCTTTTGGCTTTTAGCCGCAATGAAATTGACAACTTTCCTATTGATGAATTAATCATCGAAACCGCACGACATATTTATACTCCAGAATACATTGCTTTGACAAAGGATTTTTATTTGAAGATGTAAAATTCTTAAATCAATTTAGATTTATAAATAATTTCTTAAATTTGAGACTAAACAACTACAAACAGGTAGTTGAATGAGATTTTTAGAAAACTAATCGATTAAACTAGAAACTATGGATTACAAATTTTGGGTATCAATTTATGCAGCAATTATTTCAACAATCGTATTTTTCTGGCGTCTATATGAGTTTTATTTAGATCGAAGAGGAAAGCTAAAAATCTCTAATAGTTATATCACTCAATTTCCTATAGATTCAAATCAAAAAATTGGTACCGATGAGACATTTTTCGTTGTTACAATTATAAACCTTGGTAAAAACAAGCGTCAAATTGAAATTCCGAGATTTAAATTAGACACTAAAATTAATGGAAAAGAATATTTTAATTTTTTAGATTTTAATACAACAGAAAAATTCCCGAAAGCTTTGGAACCTGGGGACAAATATACATATAAAGTTAATTCTAAAGCTATAGATCATAATTTCAAAAAAACTGGTGTTTCAGAAATTAAAACTATAATTATTGATACATATGGAAAAAAATACTACTCAAACTGGTTTAAAATATAGTTAAAAATAAACTCAACACACATCACTATCCATTTGTAAATTTAGAAGAAAGAAAGTTTTTAATCATATATCAGACTCTCCCCAAAAAACTTGTTTTATGACAAGCAAACTTTGAATATCCTTATAAAACTCCAAAAACTTTCCTTTTTCTTCCCTTTCTTTCCGTAGCTTTGTTAGACCTTCAATTTCCAAATCATGAAACCAGACTTATTTCAAGCTCCAGATTATTACAACCTTGATGAATTATTGACGGACGAACATAAATTGGTTCGTGATGCAGCAAGGGAATGGATTAAACGAGAAGTTTCTCCTATCATAGAAGACTATGCTCAAAAGGCTGAATTTCCAACGCAAATCATCAAAGGCTTGGCTGATATTGGTGCTTTTGGCCCTTATATTCCCACTGAATATGGCGGTGCTGGCTTGGATCAGATTTCTTATGGTTTGATTATGCAGGAAATAGAAAGAGGCGATTCAGGTGTTAGATCTACGGCTTCGGTTCAGTCTTCGTTGGTGATGTATCCCATTTGGAAATACGGAAACGAAGAACAACGCTTGAACTATTTACCCAAACTGGCTTCGGGAGAAATGATGGGTTGCTTTGGCTTAACCGAACCCAATTATGGTTCTGATCCGGGAAGTATGATTACTCATTTTGAAGACAAAGGCGATTATTATCTTTTGAATGGTGCCAAAATGTGGATTTCAAATGCGCCTTTTGCCGACATTGCCATCGTTTGGGCAAAAGACGAAGCTGGAAGAATTCACGGATTAATCGTAGAACGAGGCATGGAAGGTTTCTCCACACCAGAAACGCATAACAAATGGTCGCTTCGGGCGTCGGCAACAGGAGAGTTGATTTTTGATAATGTCAAAGTTCCAAAAGAAAATTTATTGCCTAATAAATCGGGATTAAGCGCACCTTTGGGCTGTTTAGATTCGGCTCGTTATGGCATTGCGTGGGGAGCTATTGGTGCCGCAATGGATTGTTACGACACGGCTTTGCGTTATGCAAAAGAACGCATTCAATTTGACAAACCCATTGCAGGAATGCAATTGCAACAGAAAAAATTAGCCGAAATGATTACCGAAATCACCAAAGCACAATTGCTGACTTGGCGTTTGGGAGTTTTGAGAAACGAAGGAAAAGCAACCACCGCACAAATATCGATGGCGAAAAGAAACAACGTCAATATGGCTATCACTATTGCTCGTGAAGCCCGACAAATATTAGGCGGAATGGGGATTTCAGGCGAATATTCAATAATGCGCCATATCATGAATTTGGAATCAGTGATTACTTATGAAGGCACGCACGACATTCATTTGTTGATTACAGGAATGGACATCACAGGGATTTCGGCTTTCAAATAAAAACAACTATTAAACTATTCATAAAATTGATAGTAAAAGCTTCTGGTTTTCAAGAAGCTTTTTTATTTTTATAAAAAAATTAAAAAATGAATATAGCAGCAATAAACAATAGCATCAAACCTCAAAAAGACTTATTATTAAATCATTCTTTGTATGAAAAGGTAAAAACTATTGAGGATTTGAATTCCTTTCTGGAAAGTCATGTGTATGCCGTTTGGGATTTTATGTCGTTATTAAAAGCATTACAATCTAAGCTAACCTGTACTACTACTCCTTGGATAGCCACAGAAAATCCAGAAACACGCTATTTAATAAATGAAATTGTACTTGCTGAAGAAACAGATTTAAGTATTGATGGTCGTCGTCAGAGCCACTTTGAAATGTATGTTGAAGCAATGGAAGCTTGTGGCGCAGATACGACAGGTATTCATCACTTTTTATCCGAATTGAATTCGCTTCAAAATATTTATGTGGCTATCAAGAAAAGTAATTTACACTCCAATATCAAAGCCTTTTTGGACTTCACTTTCAGAGTAATTGACGAGGGAAAAACACACGAAATTGCGGCGGCGTTTACCTTTGGAAGAGAAGATTTGATTCCAAGTATGTTTACCGTAATTCTGAGAAATTTTCAGGCTAATTTTCCAAAAGCCGACTTGAGTAAACTGATTTACTATTTCGAAAGACATATCGAACTCGATGCTGATGAACACGGCCCAATGGCAATGCAAATGATAACCGAACTTTGCGGAACAGATGCTCAAAAATGGGCAGAAGTCGAAGCCGTTTCTATTCAAGCATTAGAAATAAGAATTGGTCTTTGGGACGCTATCGAAGAGCAAATTTTATTGAAAACTGAAATGGCTTAAATTTTAGTTTTTAACCCCAATAAAAAAAGCAAATTTCGCTAACAATTAGCGAAATTTGCTTTTTTTGTTTCATTTAGAAATGGGTAATATTTCAATTGTCCCATCGAGGTCTAGATGTTATTGAGGTTCTCGACTGCGCTCGAACTGACAAATATTTCTAATAGACAACTTTATCGTTAACTATTGTTCCATGTTCTAAAGTAGTTTTTACAATCAATACTTGTTCCTTTGTGGTAAAATCAATTAAAACTAATTCATTAGCATTAACATTCAATTTTTGATAAATTAGTTTCCCTGACAAATCATAAATTGCCACTTTAGCAATAGTTTCAGCAAAAGAATTAATTTTAATTTGTTTGTTTTTAAGACTAACTACAACTTGGTTTTTAGTATCATCAAACTCTCCTGTTCCTAGTGTTTTGTTGGTAAATTTCAAAACAAAACGATCGTTGAAAGTTCCTGCTGTTGTATTGAACGTATAATTACCTGTTTTTAGATTCGAAACCGTATTGGTCAATTTGTCTTCCAAAAATACCGATTGATTGGTTAACAATCCATCGGCATGATTGATGTTAATTGTAAATGCTCCAGTGATAGCGGTTTTGAAACCCAATGGCACTTCGTCATTTTCATCGAATGGCAAAGCACGACCTTGAATGACCAAATTTTTATCCTGATTGATGCTATAAAAATCAATAAATTCATTTCCGTCAAAAGTTACTCCATCAAAACGGTCTTCGTAATTATTCGTAGCATCAGTAATATAACCTATCAACGTTTGTTTGAAAGCACCTTCTTTATTGCTTACATCCAACCAAATGCGGTGTTTTTCTCTTGCTGTAGTTTTGTTTTTAGTATCATTTTTGGTTCTAAAAAATTGGGTGTTATTAGCAGCTACACGCATACTATTATTAAATACAACTGAACTCCCAGTAGCTGTACTAGTAGCAAAAAAACTTTGTCCAGCAGCAATTTTTCCTGATGGTGTAAGACTTCCACTTGCTGAAGGAGATCCAGAACCAACTGTTACACCTCCCAAAGCATTATAAGCAGCATAATCATTTGACGTATAGGCATAAATTCCAGACCCTGCTGTTCCTGCTGGCAGATTCGAGGCTGCTTGAATAGCTGTTTTATGTGTCCAGAAATAAATAGTTCCTTCTAAAACAGCTGCATTATAGTCTAAAAAAGTTTCGGCATCCAAAGCAGACGGATACGGATTTCCTAGAAGCACTGATACTCCTGATGGTCCAATGGCTAAAGTTTTTGCCCCATTATTAGGAACACCTGTAAAAGTAGCTGCGAAAAAAGTTGGCGGTGACGGAGTAGGACTTAAAGTTCCTCTCATAATATAGCCTTTTCCAACTGCCATTGTAGTTGCTAATGATTCTTGTTTCCAATTTTCGGGTGTTGCAAAATCATCATAAGAATAATACAATCCCGAAGCATAAGAAGGGGAGATATTCAAGGTCTGATTAGCCACTGGCGAAGACCAATAGGTATAATCAGAAGAAATCACTTGTGCCGTACTTCGTCTGTAGATAATATTCCCTGAATTAACTGCAGCATCATTAATTTGTACTAAACTGGCGGTGTCTTCAAAAGTCAAAGTACCCGATCCTGATACAGTAACGCTATTGGTTATTGTTAAAGTTCTTCCAGAATTTATAGTAACATTTCTTCCTGTATTTACGGTACACGAACAACCTGTAATATCTACATTTGGGTCTATTGCTGGAGGATAATTTCCGTTAAACACAATAGCTTCTGAACTTGACGGAACAGCACCAGTGGACCAAGCAGCACCATTCCATGTATTTGTAACTGGTGAGTTGATAACAATATTTGATGAACTAGCAGAAGCACCGCATGTATCCATAGAATACAACTGCGATTGCGGAATAATTTGGGAAGCTTGACTTGGACTACTCCATGATAATTGAGCAATGGCATCTCCTCCATTTTCAAAAAATTCTAATACAATACTATATTTCACTCCTGCGGTAAGCGTTATATTACCATTATCAACAGTAACTCCATGATTAGTCCAATTGTTAATAATTTGAACACCGTTTACCCATAATCTTATACCATCGTCACTGCTGGTTGAAAAAGTGTAAGTTTCACTATAAAGTGGCTGTACATAACCTGACCAACGTACAGAAAAACCGTCATTAGGAATTGAAGGATCTGGACTGCCGCCTCCCCAATTGAAACCAGCTGTAGCATCAGTTCGTGTTAGTGCTGGCGAACCTGTAAGATTCATATTAGTATAATATTCTCCTTTTAGACCATTAGTCAAACCATTTACAGAATAAGTGTATGTATTAGGGGTAAGTGCTGAAATAGTTGTACTTGTTCCTGTTCCTAATGTTGTAACACTTCCGGGAGTTCTCGTCAATATCCAAGAACCCGTTGGCAAACCATTTAACACAACACTACCGGTAGCTATTGAACAATTTGGTTGGGTTATGGTTCCAACTATTGGCGCTGTTGGTCCACTAGGTTGTGGATCAATAACAATATTTGCAGAAGCTGGAGAGGCACAACTGCCAATTGGAAACAAACGTGTTGTTGGTATAATTTGCAAAGGTTGACTCGGATAACTCCACGATAATTGAGCAACTGCACCACCTGAACTTTCATAATATTCTAAAACAATGTTGTATTTTACTCCAGCAGTAAGTGTTATGTTACCCGTATTTACTGTTGGTGCATGATTCGTCCAGTTATCAATAATTTGTACACCGTTGACCCAAAGCCTAATACCATCATCACTATTTGTTGAAAAAGTATGAACTCCGGTAGTGACTGGTTGAACTTGACCCGTCCATCGCACTGAATAGCCATCGTTAGGAATTGAAGCTTCTGGACTTCCATTACCCCAATCAAAATTAACTGTGGCATCAGTACGTGTTAGTGCTGGAGAACCTGTAAGATTCATATTATTGTAATACTCCCCTTTTAGACCATTACTCAAGCCATTTACGGAATAAGTATATGTTGATCCTGCGGCAAGTCCTGATATGGTTGTACTTGTCCCATTTCCTGTTGTTGTAACACTTCCTGGATTTCTGGTCAACACCCATGAACCTGTAGGCAAACCATTCAAGACAACACTAGCTGTAGCTGTAGAACAGGTTGGCTGTGTGATAGTTCCTACTGTAGGAGCCGAAAGAGCTGGACTTACTGTTAACTGAACCGAGTTAGAATTCGTACGACAACCCGTACTTGACCACACAATACATCTTACATAATTGCCAGAATAAGATAATGGCGTATTACTTAATGATAAAGTTGCTGTTGTATAACCCGAAACATAAGGCGCCAAAGAAGCATCTGTATTTATCCAGTTTATATTGTCCGATGAATATTGCCATTGATAGGTTGGACTGGTTGCAGAAGTCGCCACACTAAAAGTTCCTCCTGAATTTTCGCAAATAGTCAAAGCTGCAGGTTGTGTAGATATTGTTGGAGCAGTACAACTGTTGTTTACTCTACCTGTGCCTGAAAAATAAGTATTGGTTTGATTTGTTGCACCAGAGGTAGTTGATCCCCAAGAACCAGAAACCGTTCCTTCTCCTCCAAGAGTTAAAATACCGGCAGAATGAGTTAAACCCGAACCCAAATTAGCAATTGCAGTTGTGGCAATAGAAAAATTATTGGTGGTAGTTACCGCAGTTGTAAATGTTTTAGTCCCTGAACCTGAAAGAGTAAGATTGTTGTAAGTATAATTTCCAATGTTTTGCGCACCAGCATTATTATAATTCACAGTGCCTGTAGCAGATGTTAATGCTCCGCCCGTAATTGTACCACCTACATTCAATGTCCCAGATCCTGAAAAAGTTACTTGATTCCTGTCAACATCTCCATCATTCATTGTTATACTACCAAAAACATTTACCGTCCCTGTAGAAATTGATAATCTAGAATATCTATTATCATTTCCTGTTGGTGCCATTGAAATAGATGCTGCTGTTAAGCTACCCGCTGCAACATTCAAAATTTTATGATCGCCTGTACCTGATCCTGCTAAAATAGACACTGCACCAGAAACAGTAAGTGAATTTGTTCCGCTAATTGTAACACCGCTTGCTGCGTTCCCATTGTTAATCGTAAGTGTGGTACATAAAGCCGCAATATTAACAGTAACAGTGTTTCCATTAGCTATAATTACGTTATCACCAGCATCAGGAATTCCATCTCCATCGGTACCACTTGTAATTGTCCAAATTGCTGGGTTATTCCAATTTCCAGAATTATTAGACGTAAAATCAGCAGCATTCGCTATATTGACCATCAAAACCAGCATCAAAAAGCCAATTGAACGTAATGTTGTAGAAGTATTTTTTATAGAATTGGAGTAAAAATTATTCATAAAAAAGAAAGTTTTATTTGTGATGGGGCACTGTTTTTAAATAAAAATTGTAGATAAAATTAGTAGTTGAAAAACTGGCTAACAAAAAACCTCGACAAAAGACTTTATTATCTGTTGTACAACGATATTAATTGTCTGAAAAATGAAAACACAAGTAGAAAAAACGAATAAAAAAACGATATTTGACAACTGAATACAACGCCAAATGAAAGACATTTTCACCATAAAAGAAGCAACACAAAAAATAGAATATTTCTGTGCCTATCAAGAACGCTGTCACGAAGAAGTGGTCGCCAAATTACGAACAATGAAAATGGATTCGGATGAAATTGACCAAATCATGGTGCATCTTTTAGCAGAAAATTTTCTGAACGAAGAACGTTTTGCTTGCAGTTTTGCCCGAGGAAAACACCGTATGAAACATTGGGGAAAAATTAGAATTGTCAACGAATTGAAGTTTAAAAACATTTCACAAACCCTTATCAATATTGCTCTCAAAGAAATCACAACCGAAGAATACCTAGAAACTTTTCACTCATTATCCGAAAAACATTGGGAATCGATTAAAGAAACCAATTCCTTGAAAAAACGGAAAAAATTCTGTGACTACCTCCTTCGTCGAGGTTTTGAAAGTAATTTGGTTTATGATAAATTGAAAGAATTGGAAAGCAGTGAACAGTGAACAGTTTTCAGTAATCAGTGGCACAACATCGCTTTTAAAAAACGAATGCTCTTTTTATATTCCTAAAACCTATGATTTATTTCCTTAATTTTGCTGAAATTTTTTAAAAAACGTGGGAAGTAAAAATAAATTAAAGAGATTCAAGGAAAACGAAACATTCAACAATGTTTTTCAACCAACAAGAGAAGAAGTAGTAGGTGATTTATTTCCGTTAAGAGGCAAATGGAACGCTGATTTTTTCAAAAATGACAATCCAATTGTTATCGAATTAGGATGTGGAAAAGGCGAATATTCTGTTGGTCTTGCCGAAAAATACCCGAATAAAAACTTTGTTGGAATCGACATCAAAGGAGCGCGTTTTTGGCGTGGAGCCAAGACAGCTGTAGAAACAGGATTGCATAATGTCGCTTTTATTCGTACCCAAATCGAACTCATCAATCATATTTTTGCCGAAAACGAAGTGGACGAAATTTGGATTACTTTTCCTGATCCACAAATCAAATACAAACGTACCAAACACCGAATGACCAATTCGGAATTTTTGCAATTGTATAAAAAAATCCTCAAAAAAGACGGTATAGTCAACCTGAAAACCGATAGCGAATTCATGCACGGTTACACGCTTGGATTATTACACGGCGAAGGACACGAGGTATTGTATGCCAATCATAATGTTTATGTAAATGAAGGAAGTCCAGAGGAAGTAACTGCTTTTCAAACTTTTTACGAAAAACAATATCTAGAAATCAACAAAGCCATTACTTATATTCGATTTAAAATCAAAGAATAGCTCTTCGTAAATGATTTACATAACACCACTTTTTTTCGGTTTTATTACTGCTTTTATAGGGATTATTCCTCCAGGATTAATCAATATGACGGCTGCTAAAGTAAATCATAAAGAAGGAAAACGAAACGCAATAGGATTTGTTTTAGGTGCAGTATTAGTTATCACTTTTCAAGTTTTCTTTGCTATTTTGTTTGCAAAAATTATTAATCGCCGTCCCGATTTAGTTACTTTATTACGAGAAATTGGATTGGGAATATTTACGATATTGACTATTTATTTTTTAGGAATTGCAAAATCACCCAAAACTAAATCAAAAAAGCTAAAGAAAACCAGCCAAACAAAACGCTTTTTTTTAGGAATGTTACTTTCTGCTCTCAACTTTTTTCCTATTCCTTACTATGTTTTTATCAGCATTAGTTTGGCTTCTTATCAATTATTTTCGTTCGAGCCTACATCCATTTTCCTCTTTGTAGGCGGAGCTGTATTAGGCTCATTTTTGGTTTTTTATTTTTATATTTCTTTCTTGAGCCGAATAGAAAACAAAACAGATTATCTGATGAAAAACATGAATACCATTATTGGGTGTATCACTGGATTAGTTTCTATCGTTACATTAATTAATATCATCAATTATTATTGGTAAGGAAATGGCAAAGGAAAACGACAATTTTTTTGAAAGAGTTTATACAATCGCCCGACAAATTCCTTACGGTAAAGTTACTTCTTATGGAGCTATTGCTAAAGCATTAGGAACTGCCCGATCGGCTCGAATGGTAGGCTGGGCAATGAATGCTTGTCACAATATGGAAGATGTTCCAGCGCATCGAGTGGTAAACCGAAAAGGTTTACTTACTGGAAAACACCATTTTGACGGAACAAACCTGATGCAACAATTATTAGAAAACGAAGGGATTCAAGTCGTAGATAATCAAATTATAGATTTTGAAAAACACTTTTGGGAACCAGAGATTAGTATTCAGTAATCCGTTGGCATTTTTCAAAATAGCGACTGATTCGCACGGTATTCGCTTTTAAAATTCCACCGCTGATTCGCTGATTTTAAAAATAAACAGTACTTTTGTATTTCACTAATTCAAAAATCTACGTTAATTTCATCTGATTTATGTTGTGAAAATCTGCGAATCTGCGGTATGATTTTGCATTTAATGCGGCTTTTGTTTTAAAAGCGAATCAGCGGCTAATAACTCTTGTGCTTCTCTAAATAAAACCACGCAATTCCGCTATCAATAAATACAATCTAAAAACTTTATAATAAGAACTTTTCATACTATCTTTGCACTTTAAAAATAACACTAGAATTAGTATAAATAAACATAGTTTTTTTGATTGTGAATTCACGATTGAAAATCATAAGTAGTTATGAAATTAGACAGAAAAGAAATCCTTAAAGCACTAGAAACCATTACTATTGCTGGCGAAGGAAAAAATATGGTAGAGAGCGGAGCCATTGCAAACGTAATCACTTTTGGAGATGAAGCAGTAGTAGATTTAGTACTTCATTCCCCAGCAATGCACATTCGCAAACGTGCCGAAGACGATATCAAAAAAACAATTTTAGAATTAGTTTCTCCAGAAGCTAAAATTAAAATCAATGTAAAGATTGAAACTCCTGAAAAACCAGAGATCAAAGGAAAATCTATTCCGGGAATCAAAAATATTGTAGCAGTTGCTTCTGGAAAAGGAGGCGTTGGAAAATCTACTGTTACCGCAAACTTGGCAGTAACACTAGCTAAAATGGGATTTTCAGTAGGCGTTTTAGACGCTGATATTTATGGTCCATCCATGCCTATCATGTTTGATGTCGAATCTGAAAAACCAATTTCAGTTGAGGTTAACGGAAAATCAAAAATGAAACCTATTGAAAATTATGATGTGAAAATACTTTCTATAGGATTTTTTACTTCTCCAAGTCAAGCCGTTATTTGGCGTGGACCAATGGCTTCCAAAGCATTGAACCAAATGATTTTTGATGCCGATTGGGGCGAATTAGATTTCTTATTGCTGGATTTACCTCCAGGAACAGGTGATATTCACTTATCTATCGTTCAGGCTTTACCTATTACAGGTGTAGTTGTAGTTAGTACCCCACAAGCGGTAGCACTTGCTGATGCTAAAAAAGGAGTGGCAATGTTTATGTCTGAAGCGATAAATGTTCCTGTTTTGGGAATTATCGAAAATATGGCGTATTTTACACCAGAAGAATTACCAAGCAACAAATACTATATCTTTGGACAAGAAGGGGCTAAAAACCTAGCAGAAGATTTAGATGTTCCCTTCTTGGGAGAAGTTCCAATAGTGCAATCTATCCGTGAAGCAGGAGATTATGGTCGTCCAGCAGCGATGCAAACAGGTACAGTTCTTGAAACAGTTTTCGAAGAAATTACCCGAAATGTAGTTCAGGAAGTAGTTAGCAGAAACGAAAGTTTACCCGCGACTGAAGCTGTAAAAATCACCACAATGGCTGGTTGTTCGGCAGTGAAAAAATAATCAAACTCGTTAAACGAGAAAAAAACATAAAAAAATGACAGCAGAAGAAATAAACGAAAATATCTTAAAGGCACTGGAAGAAATCAGACCTTTTTTGAATTCTGATGGAGGCGACATTCAATTGGTTTCTGTTGAAGACGGAAAACATGTAAAAGTTCGTCTTGAAGGAGCTTGTAATAGTTGTAGCGTAAGCCACATGACGCTAAAAGCAGGTGTAGAAACGACTATCAAAAAGTATGTTCCGCAAATAGAAACTGTTGTCAACGTTGCATAACTGAAGCAACACGATAACTTTGGATTAAATCATTCCTGCAAAAAAACGAATAATAAATTACCCAATTACTAGGTTACAATGGATGTATTAATAAAAATTAAAGACCGAGAAGGAGTTGTTCACGAATTACAAGCTCCAACGGATATGGCAATGAATATTATGGAGTTGTGTAAAGCCTACGAGCTTCCTGTTGAAGGAACTTGTGGCGGAATGGCAATGTGTGCTTCTTGTCAGTGTTATGTGCTGAATGATGTTGCCTTACCAGAAATGGGCGATGATGAAGAAGCTATGCTATCAGAAGCTTTTTATGTAAAGTCGAATAGTCGTTTGGGTTGCCAAATTCCTATTACTGTAGAATTAGAAGGTTTAGAGTTAGAACTGGCTCCTGAATATTAAGAATTTCAATTTAAAAAAAGTAACCTCAAATAGTTTTAAATTATTTGAGGTTTTTTTTATTGGATTCACCATCATTTTTTTAGAATAGCCACCGCTTTAGGTACCATTCTTTCGACAAAATAATAATAAGCAGTTTCCGACGGATGTAGTCCATCATTAGCTACTAGTATTGGATTGTTTAGCCCATTGCGGGTAATATCGGTAATGTTAATAAAAAGAATTCCGTTATTTTGACAATATGATTTTGCAAAGGTATTGTAACGGTCAATTTCGGTCGAAATTGAAGCTGGATTCCCGAAACTCTGTCCAAAAGGTGTATAAGCATAATCGGGTATAGAAACCACAATTAATCTTGTTTTATCTCCTTTAGCAAGGCCAATGGCTTTAGTTATTAATTCTGGAAATTCTTTTTCGTAAACACTAAAATTCACACCCTGATATTGATTGTTTACACCAATTAATAAGGTAACTAAATCATAGTTATTACTTGGTTTTTGTTGATCAATAGCATTAATTAAATTAGTTGTTGTCCAACCTGTTCTAGCAATTATTTCAACAGAAAAATTATTTTCTCCATTCAAATTTTTTAAAGATTTTATGAGTTGCTCTGGAAATCTACAACTTTCGCATACGCTTTGACCTATAGTATAACTGTCGCCAAGAGCTAAATAGGTTATGGTTGCAGATTGGGTTAAAACTTCTGGCGATGAATCTGACACTATTGGATTTGTTTCAGATTTAGCACTTGGATTTTCGCTGCTGCAACTTGTGATTGTAGCGAGAAAAAAAAAGGACATTAGTAATATCAATATCGTTCTCATTATTATTAAATTGTATCTTTTAAAGTTACGTTTTAATTTTAATTTTGGATTTACATTTTAAATTAGTTACAAAAAAAAAAACTGTATTCAAATTTTAAGTTGTTTAATGTTGTATCTCATAGAATACCTTGTGTAGTATTAATTTAACCCGTTGGGTGTAATTTATTAAATTTTTAGAAATAGTAAAAATTGAAACGCATAGAATCATAGAAAAAAGAGTTAGATAGACCAATACTTGGATTCACATAGCTATGATTTACTAAAATCAAGCGAAGCGTCTAGAATGAACTAATAAAAAAACTATGTTTCTATGTGTTTTAAAAAAAAATGAATTACACCCAACGAGTTAATTTATCTCAAAGAGATTGATATTTAAGGATTTAAATTTGGCTAAAAAATTTAAAAGAATGTTTTTTATTGGTTATTGTCTTTCTTAAAGAGTATGTGTGAGAAGTTTTTGTTTGGAAAAAACAGTTTTCATGACGTGACTTTGATTTTTCAAATTGGCAGTTTTTGTTGCCCACTTTACTGACAGTTCCTCAAATTATATTTTGGATGAATTTGTATGGAAATTAAATATTGACCATTGCTTAAATCAAAACAAAACCTCCTTGATTTTTCTTCGAATAGACGCTTTGTAATCTTTAGGATAACTTCTATCACCCATAAAAACATCGGTCATGGCTTCGGCTAAATGTTGCCCAAATTTTTTGAGAAAAAGGTTTCTCATTCTTTTTTTCTCATAGAAAAGTTTAGACAAAAGAACTCCTGTTTTAATTTCAGGCAGAATACCATCCTCTAATTTTTGTTGATACAATGTTGCCGCTTGTGCTGAATCAAGATTACTTTCGACAATAGATTGTGCCGCTAAAACGCCACTTAATATAGAATTCGAAATCCCCTCGGCCGTTAATGGATCGGCAAATCCTGCTGAATCTCCTATCAAAAATACATTCTTTTGAACAAAAGTATCTGTTCTTGGCGAAACAGGAATGACAAAACCATGAGCTTGTTCGCTAATAATTTCAGTAATGCCTAAAATTTTTAGATAATCGGCATAGTATTTTTTTAAATCTATCTTTTGTTTTGTCTTGACAAAAACACCAACACCAATGGATAAATGATTTTTTTTAGGAAAACACCAGCCATAACCCAAAGGAATTGCATCTACATCAAAGCGAACATTTTTTGACAATCGTTCAAAATCGGCTGCAGGAACTTCTACTTCATATTCTAATGCGGGAATTATGGTTCGGGTTTCTTTCCATCCCGCTATTTTGGCTACAGGACTTAAAGCACCATCGCCAGCAATGATAAACTTGGCTTGAACATCGCCTTCGGATGTGTGAATGGTTTGAATATCACCAAATGTAATATCTAAAACCTTATGATTTTGCAACAGCGTAACTCCGTTTTCTTTTGATTTTTCTACAATCAAATTATCAAAAGTATCCCGCATAATCATACTGATAATGGGTTGATTTCTTTGGGTTGTATATTTGAGATTGGTATTGGCAAAATAAGTATCTACTTCAAAAAATTCTTTTTCTACCACAGAAGCGATATCAAAAGGCATACTCTTTCTTCCTCGATAAACGAAACCGCCGCCACAAGTTTTATATCTTGGTAAAATTTCTTTCTCAATAATTACTGTCGAAATTCCGCTTTTAGACAATTCCAGTGCTGCCGAAGCTCCTGCAGGTCCACTACCAATTATGGCGACATCAAATACTTTCATTCGTTTTTTTTCAAAACTAAAGGAATTGTGGTTAAAAAGCAAAAAATGTTTTAATCATAATTCTATAACTAGTTAATACTTCTAAATTAAAAAATGTCCTCACACTTAAAAATCTCTTTCAATCGAACCCCTTTTTCTGTTTGTTCAACGGTTATGATTTCGTTGTGTGCATCGTGTTCCAAAAATAAATAATAATTATTTTCGGCGGCTGTGTTCAGAAATTTAGACTTTTCGGGCATAGTTAATAATGGTCTGGTGTCGTATCCCATCACGTAAGGCAAAGGAATATGCCCAACGGTTGGCAACAAATCTGCCATAAAACAAATGGTTTTATCCTGATATTGGATTTGTGGAATCATTTGTTTTTCGGTGTGACCATCAGCATAAAAAATATAAAATCCCAAATTACAAATTTCAAAATCTGAAGTTGGTTTATCAATAAAATTCAATTGTCCGCTTTCTTGAATAGGCAGAATATTTTCGGATAAAAAGGAAGCTTTTTCACGGGCATTGGGTTTTGTTGCCCATTCCCAATGATTTTCATTCGTCCAATAGTTGGCGTTTTTGAAAGCGAGTTCATAACCTGTTTTATCTTTGTTCCAATTGACGCTTCCGCCACAATGGTCAAAATGCAAATGAGTCAAAAAAACATCGGTAACATCATCACGGTGAAAACCATACTTTTCCAAAGAGTTGTCTAAAGAATGAGTTCCCCAAAGCGAATAATAACCAAAAAACTTCTCGGATTGTTTGTTTCCCATTCCGTTATCAATCAGAATTAGGCGGTTTCCGTCTTCGATAAGCAAGCAACGTGCAGCTAAATCAATCAGGTTGTTATTGTCGGCAGGATTAGTTTTGTTCCAAATGGTTTTAGGAACAACGCCAAACATAGCTCCGCCATCGAGCTTGAAATTTCCAGTTTCTATAGGGTAAAGTTTCATTTGTGGACTAATTGTAATTTAATGCAATTTAATAGTTTAATTTTATTCCTTGTAAAACATTCGCTTTTAAAAAAAAGTTAGCCACGAATTACACCAATTGTCACTAATTTTTATCAAAATTGAATTACTCCGATTCTATAAATTTTAATAATTCGTGTAATTAATACAATTCATAATTCGTGTTCATTTGTGTAATTCGTGGCTAAAAATTTTAAATGAATATCTTGTATTCCCTACGCTTAATTGCGTATTTTAGATTTGGTTTATTATTTTTAATATTGTTTAAAGAATTTGCAAGATGAAAAAGAAGATAGGCATTGTTGAAGATAACCGTGATTTGAGAGAAGCAATGGCTATGATGATTCAGTTTACGGATCAGTTTGAACTCGTTGGAACTTTCGAAAATGCAGAAACCGCCATAGAAATTGTACCTACCATAGAAATTGATGCACTACTTATGGACGTGAATTTACCAGGCTATAATGGCTATGAATGTGTTTCGATTTTAAAAACTAAAAAACCTAAACTTCTTTTTTTAATGTGTACTTCGTATGAAGACGATGAGATTATTTTCAAAAGTCTGAAAGCAGGTGCCAGCGGCTATATTTTAAAAACCGAAGGTCCAACCAAAATCATCGATGCGCTGAACGATTTATTCGATGGAGGAAGTCCGATGAGTAGTAGTATTGCCCGAAAAGTGGTAGCGAGTTTTTCGAAATTTGAAGCTATTGACGAAAGTGTACTTTTATTAACCCCTCGTGAAAACGAAATTTTAGAACTTTTGGCAACTGGAAAAATGAACAAAGAAGTAGCCGACAGTCTTCAAATAAGTGGTGGAACGGTTCGGAAACACATTCAACATATTTATGAAAAACTACAAGTAAATACTAGAGTCGAAGCGGTAAATATGTATCTAAAACGATAGAAAAATGAAATGGATTTACTTCTTATTTTTTCTATTTTACGCTGTTTTTGTTTTTCCTCAAAAAACAATTTCAGAGCAAAAAAAGGCATTTGCAAAATGTGAATCCAGCAGTTGCAAAATCGCTAATGCAACCGCAATTTCCGAAGAATATTTAGAAATCGACCAAATTGAAGAAGCCCAAAAATGGCTGGATTATTCTAAAAAAATGCTTCTGAAAAATCCTGATGACCAGCAGCAATATTATGTAAACAGCTTGCAGTCAGAATTGTTTTATTATTCAGGTTTGTATCAATTTGGTTTACACGAAGCTCAAAAAGCTATTGCATTAGCCAAAATTTCCAAGGACAGTTTGCATCTTTCTAACGCTTATTTAATAGAAGGAATCAACTGGTTTGAAATGGGAAAATTAACCAAAGCCGAAACTTCTTTCCATAAAGCCAAGCACTATTTTCCAGTCAAAATGGATATCAGTCGTAAAAGATACCAAATCAATAAAGAATACATTTACAATGATCTTGCCCAATTAAAAATCAAAACCAAGCAACTGGATTCGGCTTATTTTTATAATAAAAGAGCTTATGATTTTGCTAAAAATTTTAATGACAAAAGATGTATTGCTAATGTGGAACGCACTTTTGGCGAGTTATTTTTAAAACAAAACATAAAAGATTCTGCTACATTTTATTTCAAAAAAACCGTCGCAACTTCATTGAATGCGGCTATTTATGATACTGCTTTGTTGGGTTACGGAAATTTGATGGAATGTTGTTCTGATCCATCTCAAATGGCAAAATATTATTTTGAAAAAGGAGAAGAATTAATAAAAAAACACGCTGTAAATGCTTCTTTTCAAAAACTTTTTTACGAGCAATCGTTAGCTAAATTTCAAGCTCTAAATGACAAAAACTTATTGCTATCAACCCAAGGAAAGTTATTGGAATTGGAAAAAAACATCAATCAAAACGGGAATTTTTACATTCAAAACATTACAGATCAATACATCAATAGTGAAAACAAATTACTGCAATCCAAAATCAATGAACTGGATAAACAGAAAAACATCAAAGTTTTACAACTTCTGGCTACAATTTTTTTCGGATTCATTTTAATATTAATCATTGTTATCATTAGAAGAAAAAACAGGTTGCAAAAAATCATTTTAGATCAGAAAAATGAAATTAGTAAAGACCTTCACGATGATATTGGTAGTGAATTAAGTAGCATTTTAATCAACACTAATTTATTGAAAAATTACGATCCCAATGACAAACAAAAAATATTGATTGACAAAATCAGCAATACCAGTTCTGAAATTTCCCAACGTCTCAATGCGTTTATCTGGTCATTAAATACCGATAACAATAACGTTCAAAATTTTTCGGAATATGTAAAACAGTATGCTTACAAATTCCTAGATGGCACTGAAATTAAATTGCTTTTTTCGGATGATATTGAAGGTATTTCGACTAAAATATTGAACGGAAATACTCGAAAAAATTTGTTTTTTACCATCAAAGAAATACTGAATAACTCTATCAAACACGCTGATGCCACTAAAATAATAATTACCATTTCGTCGCTAGACAAAAAAGCTCTTTTAATTACCATTGAGGACAACGGTAAAGGGATGCAGAAAGCCAATAAATTCGGTAATGGATTGGTAAACATTAAAAAAAGAATCAACAATCTAAAAGGCGATTTGAAAATGGAATCCAATAATGGATTGAAAATCAGTATCAAAATTCCTTTTTAATACAACCAAAAATAGATGTAAGAAAAGTGAATACGCCATTGGGCGTATTTTTTTTTGCCCCGATAACAAATCGAATTAGGTCAAATCATCTAGACATTGATTTTTAGTGATTTACAACTCCTAAAATCACATTCGGCAGTACTCTTAATTGCGTATTGTAAGACATTTCATTTTATTTGAACTTTACAGTGTAAATTCTAATTGAACACCTGATTTTAAAGATACCCAAAATTCTAAAAAACAATAATTATGAAAAAAAAACTACTCATAAATTTATTCTCATTCCTTATCATTGGAGGAATGTATGCACAACCTGGAGAAATCGATAAAACCTTTAATGCTATAATAGGTGCAGGTGCAAGCGGTGCTGTAAAATCTGTTATAGAACAAGCAGATGGAAAAATAATTGTAGCAGGAGAATTTACGAGTTATGATTATAAGTCCAAAAACCGTATCATGCGACTGAACGCTGATGGAACACTAGACAGCTCTTTTGATATAGGAACTGGAGCTAACGGAAATATTTCTTCAATAGCGTTACAATCAGACGGGAAAATTTTAATCATAGGAGGTTTTACTGCATTTAATGGTATTACCAAAAATAAGATTGCCCGACTAAATACAGATGGAACAGTTGATGCCAGTTTTATTCCAGCCACTGGTTTAAATTCTTGTTCTTCTTTTGTAGTACAAGCAAACGGAAATATTCTTGTTGCAGGAACTTATACTGCCAGCAATGGTTTTGGAGCAACTAAAATTGTAAGATTAGAACCCGATGGAGCACTTGACACTACATTTGACAATGGAACAGGACCAAATGGAGGAGTCACTAAATTAGCTATTCAAAGTGATGGGAAAATTATAATAGTAGGTTATTTTTCCTCCTATAATGGTATGACTAGTAAAAATATTGCCCGACTAAATACTGATGGAACGCTTGACACCTCTTTTTATTCAGGAAATGGAGCCTATGGAATAGAAGCCGTTGCCATTCAGGCTGACGGAAAAATTTTAATTGGCGGATACTTTTCCGCTTACAATTTTACACCAAGAAGCTGTCTAGCAAGACTGAATCCTAATGGAACATTAGACAACACTTTTAATATGGGAACTGGGACTAATTCAACTATTGAAAGTATCGCAATTCAGTCCGACGGAAAAATTTTGATTGGAGGTGTATTTACAACCTATAATGGTTCTGCCAAAAACAGTATAGCAAGATTAAATACAGATGGGACATTAGACAACTCTTTTGATTCAGGAACGGGTGCAAATGAAAGTATTTCTTCCATCGCTATAAAAACAGATGGAAAAATTGTAATTGGAGGAAGATTTACTTCTTATAACAATACTTTAATAGGCAGACTTGCCCAACTGAATGCTGACGGAAAGCTTGATACTAGTTTCTTAAATCCGGGAGGATTTGGGAGTGGATCTACTCAATCAATTAGTTGTATGGCATTACAATCCGATGGAAAAACTTTAATCACAGGAGAATATGTCAATTCTTATAATGGTATTGCAACAAAAAGATTAGTTCGTGTGAACGCTGATGGAACGCTCGATACTAGTTTTAATACGGGAACAGGACCCAGTAGTTCTGTTTATGCCATCACAACACAATCTGATGGGAAAATTTTAATTGGAGGACGATTTGCCAATTATAATGGTGTTTCAAGAAATGGTATAGCCCGAATTAATACTGATGGAACATTGGATACTAGTTTCAATATAGGAACAGGACTAAATAACAGTATTTATTCAATTGCTGTACAAACTGATGGAAAAATTTTGATTTCAGGACTATTTACCACTTTTAATGGCATTACAAGAAATAGGTTTGCCCGGCTTAATATTGATGGTACACTTGATACCACTTTTGACCCGGGAACTGGACCAGATAATGTCATTTATTCCATAGTTCTACAAAAAGATGGAAAAATCATAATTGCAGGAAATTTTAAAAAATATAATGGCACATCTAAAGAATGTATAGCCCGACTCAATATTAATGGGACAATTGACACAACATTTAATCTAGGAATTTCAGTTCAATGGAGTGTAGATGTAGTTAAAATACAGTCTGATGGAAAATTGTTAATCTCTGGAACTTTCGTTGGTTATACTGGTGTGAATAGTCCACCACCAGGACTGGCACGTCTTAATGCAGATGGATCATTAGACCCTACTTTTGTAGCAAAATCAATGTTTTTTACAAATACAGGAACAAATCCATATACTAATCCTTCTTCGATGGAAATACAATCGGATGGAAAAATCATAATAGGAGGAACTATTACTTCTTATGGAGGTACTCCAATTTTAAATATAGCCCGACTCAATACCGACGGAACCCTTGATACTTCTTTTATTGCAGGAACGGGGACTGCTAACAATCAAGGAATAAGCAGCGGTGTTGACAATATTATAATTCAGCCAGACGGAAAAATTTTAATTTCAGGAGTTTTTATTCTTTATAACGGCGTTACAGTGGGTCGCATTGCAAGAATATTACCAGGTGAGTTAACAGCATTATCAACCGAAGAATTTATAAAACAATCTTTAACTGTTTATCCCAATCCATCTTCAGGAATTTTCAACATTAGTTCAAATCAAAATATAGAAAATGCTTCCATAAAAGTTTTTGATTTAAACGGAAGAATAATTCATCAATCGAGAAAAATTTCGGAAAACAAAGTATTGGATTTAACCCATTCTCAAAACGGAATTTACATTCTGAATATTGAAAATGAAGGCTATAATTATGCTCAAAAAATTATCAAACAGTAACAAATAAATTAAAAAATTATGAAAACAATTACACTTTATGTTGGCTTGATGCTTGTAAGCGTCGCCAGTTTTGCACAAACTACTTGGACTGTGGATAACAGACCTGGAACCACCGCACAATTTAGCTCTGTACAAGCGGCACATGATGCTGCTCAAGCAGGGGATTTTATCTACATTCATCCATCTCCAAATAGTTATGGTGGATTATCTATTAAAAAGAAAATTCACTTAAGAGGCATTGGTCATGGTCCTGAATTGGCAAATGGTGAGCACGCTATCTTACCTTCTATTTCACTATCTAGAAATGCAACAGAAGCAACGAACGCATCTGGCTCATCAATATCTGGACTAGAAATCGGGACAATTAGTGATCAAAACGAGTTTGCTTTCAACAACATACTGATACAAAATAATCGCATTACCGGTTATTTGAATTTTTATCAAGCCTACAATTATATTATTCAAGGGAATCTATTTAATTCTACTGGTGGATTTTCAATCTATTTTAATAGTACCGCACATGCCAACAATATTATTTCGCACAATATTTTCAATATGGTTTCAAATACAAGTCCAACTTCTGCTATTTTTAATTATTTGATAGCCTCTGATACCGTTTCAAATAATTTAATAATTATGAACTTCAATGGTGCCACCAACACCTTTTTTAATAATTGCTTAAACCCTACTATGAACAACAATATGTTTGTTTTGGGAACGACTGCCGTAATATCATCAATCACTGCTAACAACAGTACTATCAACTTTCAAAACTGTTTGACTTTTGATTATGGAGGAGGGTCTGTTGCCACACTTTCTGGAACGAATAACCTAAACAATACCAATCCACAATTTGTTACTATTGGCACACCTTCAAATCCAGGATTTTTATATACCAACAATTATAAACTAGCAACAGGTTCTCCTGCTATTGATGCTGGTTCTGATGGCGATGATTTAGGGATATATGGTCAAGGCTTTTTGTTTCAAATGAATGGGTATCCGTTCGATTTGCCTTATCCTAAACAAATCAACATTACCAATGCCGTTGTAGAAGCAGGAGGCACGCTTCAAGTTAATTTTAAGGCAGAAGCTAACGTCAAAAATTAAATCTGATGAGAAGTTATTCCTTTATTATAACATACTGTCTCCTCTCTTGTTTTGCAATGATGGGACAGTCTAAAATATCAAACATAGAATATTTTTTTGATACCGATCCTGGGGTTGGAAATGCAACTAATGTAGCTGTCTCCAGCACTCCAACACTCAACGAAAATGTGACTTTATCCATAAACAGCTTAAGTTCTGGGATTCATATTTTGCACATGAGGAGTAAAAATGAAGCTAATAAATGGAGTCTTTATGGAAGACAACCATTCTATATTGCCAATTTCAGTGCTGCTTTAAATAATACCATAATCGCAGCAGAATATTTTTTCGATACCGATCCTGGAACTGGAAATGCCACAGTATTGAACATTTCTTCTGGGTCAAATTTGGATACTAGGTTTGCGATTCCTTTAACTTCTGTAGCAACAGGAATTCACATCTTACATCTTCGAGTGAAGAATAATTTAAACCAGTGGGGATTATACGCTCGACAGGCATTTTATAAATCACCACAGATTTTGGGTAACAACATTGTTGCCGCAGAGTATTTCCTAGATGCGGATCCAGGAGTTGGAAATGGCGAAGTTTTGCCTATTTCTCAAGGTGTTCAATTAAATGAATTTCTTTCAATACCCTTAACAGCAGTTTCAGAAGGTGTTCACATACTTCACATTCGTGTAAAAAATAATTCGAACCAGTGGGGAATGTATGCACGGCAGGTATTCTACAAATCACCAAAAGTTTTAGGCAATGAACTTATTGCCGCCGAATATTTTATTGACGAAGATCCTGGCGTAGGCGCAGCCACACCCATAGCGATTACACAAGGTCAAAGCGTGGATGAAGTGCTTAATATTACCATCCCTCAAAACCTTAAAGAAGGCGACCACGTTTTGCACTTGCGTGTAAAACGAAACGACGGCAAATGGAGTTTGTACGGACGACCAGAGTTTGAAACTTCACTCTCGGTGGGTAATCTAAATTTTGAAAATCTTAAACTCTATCCTAACCCCGTTACTGATATTTTGAATCTATCCTTGCCTAACGAAACCCTCGAACATATTAAAATTATTGACAGCACAGGAAAAATGGTGTTTGAACAATCCAATAATTTACAACAGTTGAATGTAAGCAATCTCGCCACAGGTATGTATTTGTTGCAGATAAAAACATCCAATGGTGCGATATCAAAAAAAATAATTAAAAAGTAAATCATTATATTTTAAAAAAATATCCAATGAAATTTATATTTTGAACATTGAAAATGAAGATCATACCTATTCTCAAAAAATAATCAAACAATAAGATTCAGAAATTTAGTTTGTTCATTTTGAAAAAATCTTCAATTGTGCAATTATGTTGGTATCTTTACACGAGTATTTTTAGAGTTGAAATTTCAATTTTTTAGATTAAAAAATCTGTAATCAACAATCTAAAATCTAAAATCTAAAATCATAATGTCAAGAGATATACAACTTAAAGAACGCTGGGAAAAACTTGTAACAATACTTTCTGATCAATTTTCGCAAGGCGAAGATTTAGATTTAGACGCCATCATTTATTTAATTGGTGTTCAGGAATTAGGAAAAGTGCATCAAACCTATGCCAAAGACGAAAAGCTGAACCTAATGCACATCGCTATTTGTCGATTATTAGAACCGTATGGTTTTTATGAATTCGAATTTTTTGATGAAGATGGTTGGCCACATTACAAGGTAAAAGAAGAATTACCACCGCTAAAAGCAGGAGAACAATCCGTTTTGATGAAAGAAGCCATTGTGAATTATTTTATCGAAAAGGAACTTATAGATTAGTATTCAGTGTTCAGTAGCAGTAATCAGTTAAGAATTTCAGAAAAACTTTTAACTTCTAACTTCTAACTTCTAACTTTTACCTAAATTTGCACACTCAATTATTGGATGAAAATGATAGACAAGATAAAAGAATATATTGGCGAAGCACAAGCTTTTTCAACACAAAACAAAGAAGAACTAGAAGCATTTAGAATCAAATTTCTGGGAAGCAAAGGACTTTTGAAAGATTTTTTCGCCGAATTCAAAAACGTACCAAACGACCAAAAAAAGGAATTCGGACAAGTAATCAATTTGCTGAAATCTTCTGCAGAAGAAAAAGTAAAATCCATTCAGGAATCTTTAGAAAGTAAAGAAGAAAGCAAAGGAGTTTATGGTGATTTAACACGTTCAGCAGAGCCAGTAATCATTGGCTCACGTCATCCAATATCATTGGTCAAAAACCAAATTATCGACATCTTTTCCAATGTTGGTTTCAACGTTTCCGAAGGACCGGAAATTGAGGACGATTGGCATAATTTCACCGCATTGAACTTGCCGGAATACCATCCGGCGCGTGATATGCAGGATACCTTTTTCATTCAAACCAATCCCGATATTTTGTTGCGTACCCACACTTCATCCGTGCAAGTGCGTTATATGGAAAATAACAAACCGCCAATTAGAACGATTTCTCCAGGAAGAGTTTTCCGTAATGAAGCCGTTTCATCGCGTTCGCATTGTATTTTTCACCAAGTGGAAGGATTATATATTGACAAAGACGTTTCTTTTGCCGATTTGAAGCAAACACTTTTATATTTCACCAAAGAAATGTTTGGGAAATCAAAAATCCGTCTTCGTCCTTCTTATTTTCCATTCACAGAACCAAGTGCCGAAATTGACATTTACTGGGGTTTGAAAACCGAAACCGACTATAGAATCACCAAAGGAACCGGTTGGCTGGAAATTGGTGGTTGCGGAATGGTCGATCCAAATGTTTTGAAAAATTGTAACATTAACCCAGAGGAATACACCGGTTTTGCTTTTGGAATGGGAATCGAAAGAATTGCCATGTTGTTGTATCAAATTGGTGACATCCGTATGTTCTACGAAAATGACGTTCGTTTTTTAGAGCAATTCAGAGCAAGTATATAAATAATTCAACTTTGTCAAAGTTTAGAACTTTGACAAAGATTTTTAAAAATGAAAAAAGACATCATCATTCCCGAAGTGGAAAACGTTTTCCTTGCCGCAGTCCAAGAATGGAGCGACGATTTTATGGAAAAAGTTTGGTACATTTATTTAGTAAACGACAGCGATTTTCAGTTGGATAGTGTAATGATTGTTTCTAAAGCTTTTGGAACTATCAATGGCGAAATGAAAAAAACCTCACTTTTGCGTCACGCTTTTATGGAAGTTCCATCGGTTACTTTTGTAAAAGTAGAAATGGTTGAAAAAAGTGTTTTGGCACTCAACAATGAGTTTATGGTTACGTTCTTTATAGGTAACACCTTATACGACAGAAAATATATTTTTAGAGCCAATTCCATCACACCAGATTATGTAGAGGAAGTGCCGCTTTTGTTTGTGGATGGGGTCATTGTAAGGTAAAAAGAAAAGAAAAAAGAGAATAGAATAAAGAAGATTAGTCTTTATTCTATTCTCTTTTTTCTTTATTCTGAAAATTTAATCCAACTTCTCCGTTAGTCTTTCAAAAACCTTTTTCGCAGATTTTCCTTCGTACAAAATGCTGTAAACGGCATCTATAATTGGTGTTTTAGCCCCATAATTTAGATTAAGGTTGTAAGCACTTTTTGTTGCGTAATACCCTTCGGCAACCATACTCATTTCCATCATGGCAGATTTTACGGTATAGCCTTTTCCAATCATATTTCCGAACATTCTGTTTCTGGAAAACACAGAATATCCCGTTACCAATAAATCCCCCAAATAAGCTGAATCATTGATGTTTCGTTTCATTTTGTGTACTTTTCGGATGAATTTTTTCATCTCTCGGATGCCGTTACTCATCAAAACCGATTGGAAATTATCGCCATAACCCAATCCGTGAGCAATTCCTGCTGCAATGGCATAAATATTCTTGAGCATAGCGGCATATTCTGTACCAATGATATCGTCCGAGATTTTGGTTTTAATATAATTGCTAGACAAGCTTTTGGCTACTATTTTGGCTTTTTCGGCATCACCACAAGCTATAGTTAGATACGACAAACGTTCCAAAGCTACTTCTTCGGCGTGGCAAGGGCCAGTAATTACGCCAATATTTTCAAAAGGAATATGGTAAGTGCTATTGAAATGTTCACCAACAATCAAGCTGGTTTCAGGAACGATTCCTTTGATAGCAGAAAAAATCACTTTATTATCTAGGCTTTCGGTCAATTTTTGAAGTTCATCACCTAAAAAAGCCGAAGGAATAGCAAAAATAATATAATCGGCATAAGCCACCGCTTCGTTGATGTCGCTAGTTAGTTGTATTTTTTTAATGTCAAATTCAACAGAGCTTAAGTAATTTGGATTATGATGATGGATTTTTATATGTTCGATGGCATCTTCGTTTCGCATATACCATGTGATTTCTTTTAGATTTACACAAAGCATTTTGGCAATAGCGGTTGCCCAACTTCCGCCTCCAATTACTGCAAATTTTAGATTTTTGGTCATTATTTTATAAATTTTAAAGCCAAAAGTACTTAAAATTACACTAATAAAGCAATAAATACCGTGCAGAAATAGATTTTTAAAAGCCTTAAAAAACTACTTTAAAAAAATAATTAAAAATATTTTATTTTCATACAATATATTTATTGTTACATCGTTGTAACTATCTGTTAATTGGTTTTTTATAAATATTTAGTAGATTGAATTAGTTAGTTTTGTTTTAGTATTTTTGAAAGAGGCGTGCTTGAAAGTAATTTTGGGGACGCCTTTTTTAATGGATTTATGTCAAAATAAAAAACACGGATTTCATTGATTTAAAATCTAAAAGATTAAAATCTTGAAATCCGTGTTAAATAATAATTTGAAGGAGTGGTTTTTAATAACTCATTTCTACAATGACTCTCACTTTTTCGGGAGTGATATTTTGTTTTTCGCCCATAGCAAACCAACCTCTTTCTTCAAAACGTGTGGCAATAAAATCAGCCGTTTTTTCGAAATCTTTCGTGCAATCTGATAATTTTGTTGGCATTCCCATAGTTTCAAAAAAAGCAACGGTTTTGTTGATGGCTTCGTTAGCAATTTCATCGTCAGTTCCCGTTAAATTGAAAATACGTTTTCCGTATTGTGCTAATTTTCCTTTTTTGGTTTCGAACATCACTCTATATAAATTAGGAGCAATAATCGCTAAAGTTCTAGCGTGATCAATTTCGTAAAGAGCCGTTAATTCGTGTCCAATCATGTGTGTTGCCCAATCGTTTGGAACTCCTTTTTGAATTAATCCGTTCAAAGCCATTGTGGCGCACCACATAAAGTTTGAAGCCAATTTATAATCCGATGGATTTTCAACTACTTTTGGTCCAATTTCGATTAAGGTTTGCAAAATACCTTCTGAAAAACGGTCTTGCAATAAAGCATCGTGTGGGTAGGTTAAATACTGCTCCATCACGTGTGTAAAAGCATCTACGATTCCGTTCTCAATTTGTCTTTTAGGTAGAGATTGAACCACCGTTGGATCACAAATAGAGAATTTCGGAAACATAGCACTACCGCCAAAAGCTAATTTTTCTTGCGTAGCATCAATAGTTACTACCGATCCCGAATTCATTTCGCTTCCCGTTGCAGGTAAGGTTAAAACGGTTCCAAAAGGCATGGCGTTTTCTTTGATCAACAATCTTTTTTGTAAAATATCGATTGGATTTCCATCAAAATGTACGGCAGCCGAAACGAATTTTACACCATCAATCACACTTCCGCCACCAACAGCCAATATAAAATCGATGTTTTGTTCTCGGATAACTTCTACCGCTTTCATCAAAGTTTCAAAACGAGGATTGGGTTCGATTCCGCCAAATTCTACAATTTCAAAATCAGTTAATGCTTTCTTTACTTGGTCGTAAACGCCGTTTTTAAAGATACTTCCACCGCCATAAGCCAATAAAATTTTTGCATTTTTTGGCGTTAAAGTCGCCAATTTTTCTATTTGTCCTTTTCCAAAAACATAATTGGTAGGATTGTATAATTCGAAGTTAAGCATAATCTATTTGTTTAATTGTTCTAATAATTTTTCGGCAACCAGTTTAGACGATGCTGGATTTTGTCCTGTGATTAACAAACCATCTTCTACAGCAAAAGGATGCCAATCTTCTACTTTGCTGTATGTTGCGCCGTTTTTTTGTAATACATCTTCCAGTAAAAATGGAACAATATTCGTTAAACCAACCGCTTCTTCTTCTGAATTAGCAAAGCCAGTCACTTTTTTTCCTTTTACCAAAAATTCGCCATTAATTTTCACGTTTTTGAGTACTCCAGGTGCGTGACAAACAAAACCAACAGGTTTGTTGTGCGTGTAAAAAGCAACAATCAAATCGGCAGATGTTTTATCTTCGGCTAAATCCCAAAGCGGCCCGTGACCACCAGGATAAAAAACAGCATCGTAATCGGCTTCATTCACTTCAGATAATTTTTTAGTGTTTTTAAGTTTTTCTAATAACACTTTATCGGTATCAAATCTTTTGGTGTCTTCCGTTGCTGCTGATGGATCTTCACTTTTAGGATCAATTGGAGGTTGTCCGCCAAGTGGCGTGGCAATGTCTATTTGAATTCCTTTGTCAACCAAAGCATAATAAGGAGCTGCTAATTCTTCTGTCCAAAAACCTGTTTTTTTTCCTGTGTTTCCCAATTTATCGTGACTGGTAACCACAAATAATACTTTTTTCATGTCTTTTTTCTTTTTGTTTTGTGCCGTTAGTATTAGGCTAGTTGCAATGAATGTTACAATAAGTAGTGCTACAATTTTTTTCATGATTTGTTTTATTTCTACAAATTTAAGGCGAATCTGCTATCAGTAAAAATAATTTAAATTATGTTTGTGATAAATATATTTATATCATGGTAAATCTCGAATGGTACCGTACCTTTAAATCGGTTTACAAAAACGGAAATTTCTCTTTGGCTGCCAAAGAATTATTTATTAGCCAGCCTGCGGTAAGTCAGCAAATATCAATGTTAGAAGCGCATGTGGGTTATACACTTTTCAATAGGAAATCGAAAGGAGTGGAGCCAACAGAATACGCCAAGTTACTCAATAATTTAATCATTGAAGCTTTAGACCGACTGGAAAATGTGGAAAATGGTTTTCGAGCCAAAGCTTTCAACGCCAATAGATTAATTTCGGTCGGGATTTCCAAACATTTGATGTCTAGTTTAGGAAGTGTATTGCTTTCGATGTACGACTTTATCGATTTTTCGTTCTATACCAACGATCAGCTTTTTGAATTGGTCAATTCTAAAAAACTCGATTTTGCTATTATGACGAAAAAGTACGACACCTTTGATACAATTCAAAAAAAAGTAGGCGAAATAAAGCAGGTTATAATTGGTTCCAATACAATTGATGCCAAAGAGTTCAAGACAAGTCTAAAAAACAACGATTTGACAACAACCGAAAATTGGTTAAACAACCAAAAATGGTTCAGTCACGATTCTGGAATTCCGCATATTAAATTGTTTTGGTTGCATGTTTTTAATAAAAAAAGACCCTCAATGGTTCCTAATTATATTATTCCATCAGAATATGAAATGTTAAATTTGCTGTCTAAAAACACAGGAGTTGCAGTAGTTTGGAATTGTAATGCAAGGAATTTTATCACCGAAAAAAAAGTTCAACTATTGTGGGATTCCAAGGAAATGCCAGCTACCGAAGTTTTTTTATTGTCAGGAAAAAAAGAAAATATCACCGAAATTTTTCAAAATATTGAATCGGAGTTGAAAAAAGCGTTGGATTAACTAAATTATTCTGATTTATTTCAACTAATCTTTAAATTGTAAAACTATTTTTATATTTGTGTAAATCATAGGTATTTATAATAATTAAATGCATTTAGTTTAAATAGATAATTGCAATTTGATATCAATCAATTAATATTCCAACCAAGGTAATCGAGCTATAATAACCACACAATGATAAAGCCATTTCCATTCCATTTCGATTTAAGAAATCATTTCAAAAAGCAAGCTAAAACTTGGTCTTGGTTTTCTGAAGAAAAAGTAAAAGAAGAACTGCAAGAAGCGTATAAAACCGATTTATTAAAAAATGCCTATAGATTAGATCCGGAAACTGAACCAAAAGTGTATGATATTTTAGGCATCGCAAAAGATAAATTAGGCATCATTATTCCGATTACGATTTATCAATCACAAACCATTGATACTAATAATGCAGGAGTAGTTTTCTTTGAAAATGAAGCGCATATTATTTTATCAGGAACGATTTTGAAATTGCTAAACGATGACGAATTATTGGTTTTATTTGCTCATGAATTGTCGCACATTTTATTATTCAATTTAGAAAATGGTGATTTCGAAATAACAAACAGAATTATCAATACAATTGCCAGTGATAACAGAAGCGAATTGTTTTATTACGAAACGGCAAGATTATATCAATTATACACGGAACTATTTTGTGATTTAGGAGCATTGAAAGTGAGTGGAAGTTTAGAAACTACTATCAATACTTTGGTTAAATTAAATACCGGTTTAGAAAAAGTTTCAACAGAAAGTTACTTAAAACAAGCCAATGAAATTTTAGAAAGAATCAATGAAGGTTCCGAAGGAGAAACGCATCCGGAAAATTTCATTCGTGCCAAATCTTTGCAAATTTTTGAAACGGATAATACTAATTTCTATTCAAGAATAGAAAAAATTATTTCGGGCAAAACGGATTTACATCAATTAAACTTGTTTACTAAAACATTGGTTTTTGACATCACAAAAGAGTTAATCTCGATTATTATAAAACCAAAATGGACTCAATCTGAATATTGCACCACACTCTACAAACAATATTTTTCAAGTGCTGATAAAAACAACAATGCCTTTATTGACGATGCTTTTAAATTAAAAATCGAAAACAGTAAGAAAAATCTAAAAGACTATTATGCCTACATCATGCTTGATTTTGCACTTTGCGATCCCGATTTGAAAGAAGGTTTTATAGGTCATATTCTTGATATTTCTGAACAATTAGGTTTGGAAGAGAATATGAAAACGATTTTGAAAAAAGAGCTGAATCTTACTGAAAAAACATATAAATCATTCTGTCAAAATTGCACGACTACATTAAATAGCATTTTAGAATCTGACAAAGAAAATACATATTAAGATGATTATACCAATAAAGGAATCGGCTTTTTATCAATTTATTACCGAAAATTTTCAGAAAGGAACTTTTGCCAACGACGATATTATTGCTATAATGATGCCGTTGTTGAAGACAGTTTCGGGAATTCATAATCAAGGAAAAGTAGCCTCTTTACAAGATATTTCAACTATTTATATCGAAAATCAACATTTTCATATAACGGATAATGCGTTCGAAATAAGACAAAATACAAAAGCGATTGCCCCATTTTTTAAAAGTAAAAGTTCTGTATTTGAAATTACAGGAGAACATCACAATATTGTTGAAATTGGCGATGATATAAATAGTGAATATGAAGATAAAAGTGTTTCTGATAATGATGCAGACAGTGTAAAAAAGCCTGTTTATGTAAAAGATTACAGTTGTTTTGAACTCGAATTTGACCATCATGATCCATTAACAGATATTTTTATTTTGGGAATGATTTTGGCGAGTATTGCTTTGCAATTTGATTTTACAGATATTGATGATGTGAAGCGTTTTGTGGAATATCGCAAAAAAATGTATTTTTTGAATAGCAATATGAATCCTGCTATTGCCAATATTATTCTCGGAATGACCGAATTGAATCGGGAAAATCGTTGGAAAGATTTAAATGAAATCACCGAAAAACTTAAAAATTATAGAGATTATAATCCGGAAACGGAATATGATTTATCAAGTTTAGTGGTTACTAAAACACAAAATAGGAATCAATTTATTCACGAAAAACTCCGCAATCGCCTTTTTGACAATAGTAAACGTAATCGTCTTTTGTATTTTCAGCCGAATTTGAAATTCCTGAATCTTACGATTTCATCGGTTCCGCAGGTTTTGAATTATGAGAATATAGATCCTAATTCTATTTTTTATTGGAATCCCGAAATTTCTAAAAAAATCAGCAACAACAGCACAATTTCACTCAATAAATATTTGGAAATTGGAGACAATCCATACATCATTCCTACGTTAGATAAAATCCGTTTAGAGGCAAATAAAGACATTAACGAATATGGTTTTAGCCAATTAAAATTAGCATTATGTAATTTGAATTGGTTCAATACCAAAGAAAATAGTTCCGAAAAAATAGTTTCACCTTTGCTTTTAGTTTCGGTAGCCTTGACCAAGAAAAAAGGCGTGAAAGACCAATATTCATTGGAATTTTTAGATTCTGAAGTGGAGATAAATCCAGTTTTAGCGAATATGCTAAAGGAGTTATACGACATTCGTTTGCCGGAACGGATTCAACTTTCTGAAACTAAAATAGAGGATATTTATGAATTATTGAAACTACAAGTAGAGAAAAATAATTCCGGAATTGTCCTTGATTACAGCAACAAGCCTAAAATTAAACTCATTCATTCACAGGCAAAACAAATCCTGACCCAGTTTAATAAGCGTTCTAAAAAGAGAGAAGTCATTCAGGATCAAAGAAATTTAAATTATTCTTACCAGCAGGAAAATTTTCAACCGTATGGTTTAGAACTTTTCAGAAATTACGTTTTTACACAAGCTTCGTCTTTAGAATATTTGATAAACAGTGATATTAAAAGCAATCCACAGTTTTTTAATCCAAATAAAACCATAGAACGAGAATTTTATCATCTTGATGAAGGAGAAACCAATCCTTTTCGTTGGGAATTTGATACTTGTAATTTGGTTTTAGGCAATTTTAATTATAAAAAAATGTCATTGGTTCGGGATTACAATCAAGTTATTGAAAATGATGTCGAAAGCAATGTTTTTAAAAATTTGTTCAATTCATTGGCAAAAAAAGACTTTAAAAATGAGTTAGAATCTAGCAATAGTTTTACCAAGACTTTCAATGTTGTTGCGAGCGATCCTACACAAAATAATGCAGTAAAATATTCGGAAACTGGAGAAAGCTATATTATTCAGGGGCCTCCAGGAACAGGAAAATCGCAAACTATTGCCAATTTGATTGCCAATTACGTCGCTAATGGCAAAAAAGTACTCTTTGTTTGTGAGAAACGTGCCGCCTTGGATGTGGTTTTCTATCGATTAAAAAACCAGGGATTAGATGACTTGTGTAGTTTAATTCACGATTCACAAGCCGACAAAAAGGAGTTTATTTTTGATTTGAAAAAGACTTTTTACGACTTCACAGCATCAAAAAACAGTTTTCAGTCTATAGAAAATAATCGCAATAATTTGGTTCAGAAAATTGATGATGAAATTCAGAAAGTTTCCGGTTTTCATGATTTTATGAACGCCAAAATTGATTCAGAAAGCAATCTCACCATCAAATCGCTTTTTGATGCTTTGATTTCCGATTCACACAAAGCTTTATTAGATAGTTTGAATATTCTTGATGAAAAAGCAGGATTGCAGGATTGGGTAAATTATCAGGAATCTTTTGAGAAATTATTTGCTATCAATGAAGAAACCAATCAATCGGAATTTTTTTCTGTGCATCCTTTCCGCTTTTTGCAAATAGATGCTTTTACCAGATATGAAAACCTGACTGATCTGAAAAATGAAATAGAAGACAGCAAAGAAACACTCGAAAATATCTCTGAAAGGTTAGATTTTGTTTCACTTCCGACCAATGTGGACACCTTTTTTACAATTCAGGACTTTTTACGAAAATCAGAGGATACTTTTCCATTTTTTGACAAGAATGTTTCCGATTTATTGTTTCCCGATACAACTCTTTATCATTCATTGGAAAATGACATACTGACTTTATTAGAATTGCAAAAAGATATTGAGAAGTTAGCCAAACAGTTTCCATATTGGACCAAAAAAATATCTGAAACGGATGCAAAAATGGCTTTGGAAGTTATTGGTAAAAACGAGAAGAGCTTTTTTAATTTCTTTAATTCTAATTATAAAAAAATAAAAAGTGAAATTTTAGCAGTTTATAAAATTAATAAACATACTGTAAAACCAAGCCTTACAAGCATATTAGAAAATCAACACGCTCAATTTGAATTAGAAGAAAAATACAATAATTCGAAAATCAATTTTGAAAAGAAATACCACCTAGGAGATTTATTTGAATTAAAGAATAAAACAGAAATTCTTAAAAGCGAATTAGATTCCAGTATTTTAAATTTTGTTAAAAACTTAAATGAATCGGATCGTAAAGAAGTTTCGGAAATTGAAAAGCTGTTTTCCAAAGTAGATTATTTATTATCAAAAAGTATTGAAAACTATGAGGATTTAAGTTTATCCGAAATTGAAAATGGGCTTATTCAAATTAACAGTAAAAAAGCCTTTTTTAATCTATATGCTTCATTCTTTGAGGAAATTCAGGATTTGAATCCGTCTATTTTTCAATTATTGAAAACTAAAAAAATTCCGCTGAAGCATTTGAAAATTACTTTGGCCGAAAAATCATTAGAGAAATATTATGCGACACATTATTTGCATAAGAGATACAACATGGATTTGTTGCATACCTCGATTCAGAAAGTCAAAAAAATGCATGTAGACTTATTAGAACTGAATGGGAAATATATCATAGCCAAACAAATTAGCAACCTCAAAAGCTTGATTTTAACTTCTGAAATGTCAGTTGCGGGAATGACAGCGGAACAGAAAGAAAGAAAAAAATCAATAACAGAAGGCAGAAAAATTCTGGAAAATGAATTTAGTAAAAGCATCCGATTCAAATCTATTCGCGAATTGGCTTCTTCAGATTCGGGTCAGATTATTCGTGAAATAAAACCGGTTTGGCTGATGAGCCCTTTGAGTGTTTCGGATACTTTGCCGGTTGATGAAAATTACTTTGATGTTGTGATTTTTGATGAAGCGAGTCAAATTACGCTCGAAGAAGGACTTGTTCCTATCTACAGAGCAAAACAAACCATAATTGTGGGAGACGAAATGCAGATGCCTCCAAGTAATTTCTTTGGAAGTTCTTCAGGCAATCAGGACGATTTATGGGCAGATGCAACGGCAGAGGACAATGATTCTTTTTCATTAGATGCCGATAGTTTCCTGACACAAGGCGCACGTAAATTTCCGTCGATTATGTTGGGTTGGCATTATCGAAGCAAGCATGAAGCTTTAATTGGTTTCTCGAATGCTTCTTTTTATGACAGTAAATTATTGACAATTCCTGATTTGAAAGATCACAACAAAATAGCAAAACCCATAATTGTAACAGATGTCCAGGATGCCAAAGCCAATTTGGATCATTTATTTTCAAAGCCAATATCCTATCATTATATTGAAAAAGGAGTATATAATGCGAGGTCGAATGTAAAAGAAGCGCAATATATCGCTAATATGGTTCGTGAAATTTTAACTCAAAATAAGGAGCAAAGCATTGGAATAGTAGCTTTTTCGATGGAACAGCAAAACGAAATCGAAACAGCAATTGAAGCGATTTGTATTGAAGATAAAGTTTTTGAAAATCTAATTGAAGAAGAATACAAACGTATTGAAAACAATCAATTTGTTGGGCTTTTTATAAAAAACTTGGAGAATGTGCAAGGAGACGAACGTGATATAATCATTATGAGTACTTGTTACGGTTATAATCCGAATGGAAAAATGTTGATGAATTTTGGTCCAATTAACAAACGAGGCGGAGAAAAAAGATTGAATGTAATTTTCTCCAGAGCAAAGAAAAGTATGTGTGTGGTGAGTTCTATAAAATATTTTGATATTAAAAATGAATACAATGAAGGGGCAAATTATTTTAGAAAATACCTTCAGTATGCAGAATTAATTAGTTTGGGAGAATTGGAATCGGCGAATAATGTTTTGAATTCCATCAACAGTAAAAACAGCATTCAGGAATCAAGTCAAATTACAGATCAAATACAAACCGAAATCGAAAAAATGGGATATTTTGCTACACGAAATATTGGTCAAAGTAAGTTCAAATGTCATTTAGGAATTAAAAAATCGGCAGACGATGAGGAATTTGTTTTAGGAATTATGATTGATGATGATTTGCATTATTCGAACAATGATATTTTGGAACAATATCTTTTGAGACCAGAAATTTTAAAAACAAACGGTTGGACTATTTGTCAAATTTATTCGAAGGATTGGATAGAGAACAAACCAAGAGTTCTTAAAATGATTGGTGCTTCATTGAATAAAGAACTGTTTTTTGATGAAGTTGAATTTGAAAACAGTGCTGTTGAAATAGAAAATGAAGACATTATCGAAGAACAAATTCAACCTGAAACTGCTGAAAACACTGATTTTGAAAGATATATTAATACATCCAACGGAAGTAATAAGTTTTGGGAAATTGTTATAGAAAACCAAAATGTCATTGTCCAATACGGTAGGATTGGTACCAAAGGACAGCGAATGGTAAAAGCATTTGAAAGCGAAAATGATGCTATAAAAGAAAAACGAAAACTAATTGCACAGAAACTGTCGAAGGAATATTTTAAGGAATAAAATTCACAAAGTAAAAAAGGCTAAATGTTTCATTTAGCCTTTTTCTATTTCTTATATAAATTATTATGGTCAATATATTCCCAAACTTTGGAAGGCAAAAGCGGTTGTACATTTTTGTTTTCCTTGATGTTTTTCCGAATAAAAGTAGATGAAATTTCAACGACAGGTGCAGCAATAAAATGAATTTTAGGATGCTTTTTGAGTTCTAAATTTTCACTTTCTGATGAAATGCGAGGATAAACATAAACTTCATGATTTTGTAAAATGACCTCGTGATTTTTCCATTTGTGCAACGACTTGAGATTGTCTTCACCCATAATTAACGAAAATTCATGCTGCGGAAATTTATCCTGCAAATGTGCCAAAGTATTTACCGTATAATTCGGCTGCGACAATTTGAACTCAATATCCGAAGGTTTAATTTTTGGATAATCTTCGGTAGCCAAAGTAACTAGTTGTAATCGTTGGTAATCGTCCAACAAAGTCTCTTTCTTTTTCAACGGATTGTGTGGCGTTACGACCATCCAAATTTGATCCAAACTAGTGTGTTCGGCAAAATGATTAGCAATAATCAAATGCCCCATGTGAATAGGATTGAATGTTCCGAAATAGAGACCGATTTTCATACTGTTTTGTTTCGCAAAGATTCACAAAGTTTTCACGAAGATTCACAAAGCAATTTTAAAAAATTTTGCGTGTCTCTGTGTTTTTCTTTGTGAATCTTTGTGTGATAATTATTTGTTTACAAAATCCTTTACCAACTGATACGCTTCTTCCAAAGCAATATCCAAATCGTAATTCTTAATTATAACGTCAAATTGTGGTGCCGTAGCCAATTCTACGTGGGCTTTGGCAATGCGCATATTGATTTTTTCTTCGCTTTCGGTAGAACGTTCTTTGAGTCTTCTTTTGAGTTCGTCCACGCTGGGTGGTTTTACAAAAACGGCTAAAGTTTCTTCAGGAAATTTATGTTTGATTCGCAAACCGCCAGCAACATCAATGTCAAAAATCACATTTTTTCCTTGAGCCCAAATGCGTTCTACTTCGCTTTTTAAAGTACCGTAGAAATTATCTCTATAGACTTCTTCCCATTCTACAAAATCTTCGTTTTTGATGTGGGTTTTGAATTCTTTGAGCGACATAAAGTAATAATCTTTTCCACTTACTTCTTCGCCACGAGCTTCTCGCGTTGCTGCCGAAATTGAAAACTCCAAATTCAAGTCTTCCTGCTTTAATAAATGCCTAACGATGGTCGTTTTTCCTGAACCCGATGGTGCCGAAAAAACTATTAATTTTCCTTTTTTCATTTTAAATTCATTGCGAGGAACGAAGCAATCCCATCCTCCTTTTATTTTATTTTTTAAACACAAATTACACAGATTCTCACGAATTAATTTGTGTAACTCGTGGTTAAATTTTACAACACATTCAAAACCTGTTCCTTAATTTTTTCCAATTCGTCTTTCATCATCACGACTAATTTTTGCATTTGAGCGTGATTGGATTTGGAACCCATAGTGTTGATTTCACGTCCCATTTCTTGAGTAATGAAACCTAGTTTTCTACCATTAGCTTCCGATCCGTTGATGGTTTCCAAGAAATAATCCAAGTGATTGGTCAAACGGACTTTTTCTTCAGTAATGTCTAATTTTTCTAGGTAATAAATCAATTCCTGTTCAAAACGATTTTCATCTACATTGACTTTTAATTCAGAAATCGCAGTTTGCAAACGGTCTTTTATCGCCTGAACACGTTCTGGATCAAGTGCCAAAGCATCATTCATATATTGACGAATATTTCCAATACGCAACTGGAATTCTTTTTCTAATGAAGCACCTTCGTCTTTTCTGAAATTGCCAATATAATCCAAGGCTTCCAAAATTACTTTTTGAATTTCAGCCCAGTCATTTTCGTCAATTTCTTCTCTTTCGGTTTTCAACGTGTCTGGCATTCTAATCGCCATTTTCATCAATTCCGTTTCATCAGCATCAGGATAAACTTCACGCAATTGATTGATGTAAGCTTTTACAATCGGCACATTCACTTTTGTAGAAGTTTGTTCGGCAGTACTTTCAATAAAAATCGAAAAATCTACTTTTCCTCTTTCTAATTTCAAGGCAATTTGGTTGCGTAAACCCAATTCCATTTCGCGATAAGCAGAAGGCATTCGCACGCTTAAATCCAAGCCTTTACTGTTTAGGGATTTTACTTCTACCGTTATTTTTTTGGTTGGTAATTGCAAGCTTGCTTTACCAAATCCAGTCATTGATTGTATCATATATTTTTCTAAAAGAGCTCAAAGATAATTAAAAGTTTGCAGTGTTCAGTATTCAGAATTCTTTCTGTAAAAATCTAGTTTATTATAGTTTTAGGGATGAATTTAAAATCATTAAAACTCAAAAGGGAGTTCCACCGCCAAGGAATCTGCTGGAATGGAATCTTGTACTTTTATATTCAAAAACGAATGGGCTTTTCCAGTAAGTTGTATCGGAGTGGACTGTCCAATGGTATCTTCTGCAGTTAAAAGTCCTCTTCGCAGCATCAAATTGCTTAAGAATTTTTGTTGTTGAGTAGCGTATGATTTTAGATTTCCTGCATTGTCAAATTGCCACATGAATTTCTTTGGTTTTGGAACAATAGTCGCCAAAAACAGACATTCTTTCAGGTTCAAATCTATTGGACTTTTCTGGAAATAAAACTGTGCCGCTTCGCCAATTCCATACACATTTGGTCCCCATTCGATAATATTGAAATAAACTTCCAGCATTCGTTCTTTGCTGGCAATTCGGTTGTTTTCAAGGATATAAACCAATAAAATTTCTTCCATTTTTCGGGATAAGGTTTTTTCGCGAGTAAGAAATACATTTTTGATTAATTGCATACTAATCGTGCTGGCGCCACGAGAGAATTTCTTGGTTCGAATGTTTTTAAGAATCGATTGCTTGAAGGCTTCGTTGATAAAACCACGATGCGAGAAAAAAGAAGGGTCTTCAGAGGTTAAAACACATTTTTGTAAATAAGGCGAAATTTGATCCAAAGGAGTGTAATTTGGATTGGTCGATCCTACTAAAACAGGACGCTGTTGCACATTTTCGATAATTGCTCGATAGATGAATTCGCCGTTGAGTTTAGTCAAATTGGCTTCACCGTATTTGGTAATTTTTAGATTTTCTTTATTTAATTTACTGTCAAAGATCAATTGGTTCGGCTTGTTCTTATTGAACATAAAATCCAAATTGTACTCGAAATTACCTTCGGCTTCCATGCCTTGAAAATGAGTGAACAAGCCATCGGGAAGCGATACAATAAAATCTTGCGCTTTCATCTTTGGAATCGCCACTTTGAGTTTGTAAATCGTGTCTTCCTCTGTTTCGTATGCCAGATAAGGATGGAATTTTATTTTGTTAAATTCAACCGTAGAGCTACTATCAATGGAAATAAAATTGGAACCCAACAAGAATCGATAATCGAATTTTGCATTTTTGATGACCACGTCTTTGCTGGCAATTTTTTTATGATTAATCATCAAATTGGCAATCGAAGCAAAGCCATCAATATGCAATTCGCCACCAGATTTATCAATGTTTTCAACTTTTATCCGAATGGAATCAAAACTTGATTTTAGACTAAAACGCTCGTCAAAATAAGGTACTTTAATTGCACCAGTATCAATATTGAAGAAGCGAATGTCAGCTTTTTTATTTCTAGGGTCAGCAAAACCTTCAATTCGGATTCGTTGAGAATAAGCTTTAGTTGCTACTTCAACAGAAGTTTCCAATTGCTTGTTAATCAATCGTAGTTTTTGAAAATTAACGGTTGTTTTTTTGCCATTATCGTCCAATCGGAATTCTAGATTTTCTACTTTCATATCCGTTGGTATTAAATTCAATACTTTTGAAATAAGGTTGTAGGCTATTTTAGCATAATCTCTTTTTTCGTTAGAATCTGAAACTGCTTCGTCCTTTTTTAGAAAATCATCAAAATTGCGACCGTATTTATTTTTGACCAATTGTACATAACCATTCTCAATTTCTAGTGTTCCTAATTGAACATCTCCTACCAGCAAACGCCATAAATTGACGCTGGTTTTCATTTTTTGAATATGAAACAACGTATCTGCATCTTTGGGAACCAAAATAATTTCCGAAAAATCAAGACCAGAAAGACCAACAAAAGAAGCTTTTTTTACAGAAAAATCACTGTTGTAATCCTCTTCCATTTTATGGGAAACCTTGTCAATAGTTTGTTGTAATAATGCTTCTCTAAAAACAAAAAGTCCTACAACAATTGCGATAAAAACTAATGCAATTATTTTTAAAGCTAAAATTATTTTCTGCTTTCGGGTTCTCATAACTTGTTTTCTCTTTTAATAAAAATTCTAAAATAAAGGTATTTAGAATCTTGATTATAAAGAAAAGGAAAATAATGCAAAAGGAATTTTTTTTATGTTTTTCTTTAGAAAATTATAGCAATAAAAAACCCGATGGCTTTTAAAAACTATCGGGTTACTATTGTAATTTTAGAGTTAATCTATAAAAATTTCTTCCACATTAAAACTCAATTCTGGAAATAGCGGACTGTGTACTAATCCCTCTTCGGCAATGGGTTTCAGTCCGATGTATCTGTCATTTTGAAGGGTGTAAATTAAAATTGATTTTTGGAAAGGTTCTACTATCCAATATTCTTTTACACCGTTTTCTTCGTATAAATCAAACTTAATGTCCATTTCTTTTTTGGAATTTCCTGGAGAAAGAATCTCGATAATTAAATCCGGTGCTCCAAGACAGCCTCGGTCGTCTAGTTTTTCTTTGTCACAAATAATACAAATATCAGGTTGAAATACGGTTGTAATTTCTTTGTCGGAAGTGCTTTTTTTATAATTAATTAAGCGTACATCAAATGGAGCATAATATATATTACACGTCTTATTTTCGAAATAACGATCCAATTTTCGAAATATTTTTGCTGAAATGTCCTGATGTTTTCTACTTGGAGCAGGACTCATCTTGAAAATTTTCCCTTTCAAAATCTCTAATCTTTCTTGGAAATTCCAAGTAAGATAATCCGCATAAGTGTAGGATTTTGTAAGGTCTAAACTGTTGATGTCTGTTATTGTAGCCATAATACTTTGCTTTAATTACTCAAAGATACATATTTTTTTATATGTTGCTTTTATAATAAAAGGGCACAAAGTTCAATAATAAACTTTGTGCCCTTTATATAAATCTTTGAATTCTTTATAGTTGAAAACTACAAATCAAATCCCAATTTAACGCCTAATTTCATAGCGATGATTTTGGTAATTCTTTGTTTCAATTCCGGTATTTTGATACTTTCGATTACGGCATTCGAGAATGCGTACATCAATAAAGCTTTAGCTTCTTTCTTTGGGATTCCACGTTGTTGCATATAGAACAATGCAGTTTCGTCTAATTGTCCAACTGTACAACCATGAGAGCATTTTACGTCATCGGCAAAAATCTCTAATTGTGGTTTAGCATTTATTGTAGATTTATCGCCTAGCAAAATGTTGTTGCTTTTTTGAAAAGCATTCGTTTTTTGCGCTTCTTTTTCTACATAAACTTTTCCGTTGAAAACACCTGTTGAGTTATCTGAAAAAATTCCTTTGTAATCTTGGAAACTTTCGCAATTTGGCGTAGCGTGGTTCACTAAAGTATAGTGATCTACGTGTTGTTTGTCGCCAATAATGGTGATTCCGTTTAGTGTACTTGTCAATCTTTCTCCAAAATGATAGAAATTCAAATTGTTTCTGGTCAAATTTCCTCCAAAAGAGAAGGTGTGAACATAAACGTGACTTTCTTGTTTTTGAGAAACGTAAGTATTGTCAATTAAATTCGCTCCGTGATTGTCATTTTGGATTTTATAATAATCAACAATAGCACGTTTTTGTGCAAAAATCTCGGTAACAGAATTCGTTAAAACAGGATTTTCGTTTAAACTTTGGTGTCTTTCGATAATTTGAACATGTGAATTTTCACCAACAATAATCAAATTTCTAGGCTGTACCAAAAGTGCGGCTTCATTTCCAGTGGAGAAATACATAATCTCAATAGGTTTGTCTGCGACTTTACTTTTTGGAATGTTGATATAAGCTCCTTCATTGGCGAAAGCCGTATTTAAAGACGTTAAACTCTCGTCCTTGCTAGCAATTTGATTGAAATACGTATCGATAATCATTTTGTATTTTGGCTTGTTCAATGCCGATGACATCAAACAAACGTCAATTCCTTCGTGAGTTGTAGAAGACAAATGAGAACAAAATACACCGTCAACAAAAGTCAATTTATAGGTGTCGATTTCGTGTAAAAAGTATTTTTTAACATCCGAATACTTAACAACTTCATTTTCACTTTTTGGAAACACCGTAAAGTCATTTTTTAGGATGGCGTTTAACGAAGTATATTTCCATGATTCTTCTTTTTTGGTTGGGAAACCTTTATTTTCAAAGTTTTTTATAGCCGAAGTTCTAACATCGTGTAGTTCTGAATGAACATCGATTTTTTCTTCAAAAGCCATAAAAGACGATAGTAATTTTTCTTTCAATTCCATTTGTTTTGTTTCAGGTTTAAAGTTTAAAGTTTCAGGTTTTGCCTATTGGAACTTATTTCCTTTGAAGTCCTTCTTGTTTAGATAAGTGATAAAGTTTTTTATTTTACCACTTAAGTTTTCATAATCTTTTTTTAAAAGTTCAAATTTTTGCTCATCTATATAACCAAAATCAAAAACTCTATATAATTGTGACCTTGTTTCTCCTGCAGAACCTTTTGCAATAGATAAAAATTGTCTAAATTCTATATTACCATCTCTTTCAAATCCTTCAGCAATGTTATCCATTACAGAACCTGAAGAAGATTTGATTTGTTCTTTAAATTTAAAATCCGTTTTCAATCCAGTTTCAACAGAAATTATATGTATTTCTTTTGCTAACCGTCTTGCTTCATTCCAAATATCTAAATCTTCAAATCTATTTATTGTAGCCATATTATAAATTTATTTCAAACTTCAAGTTTCAGGTTCTACAACTTGAAACTAAAAAACCTGAAACTTGAAACTAACTTTACGCTTCTTGTTCTTGTTTAATCCAGTCGTATCCTTTTTCTTCTAACTCGTGAGCCAAAGATGCATCACCAGATTTTACAATTCGACCGTTGTACAATACGTGAACAAAATCAGGAACGATATAATCCAACAATCTTTGGTAGTGTGTAATTACAACTACTGCGTTTTTGTCACTTTTCAATTTGTTTACTCCATTAGCCACGATACGAAGTGCATCAATATCTAATCCAGAATCGGTTTCGTCAAGGATAGCCAATTTTGGTTCTAACATTGCCATTTGGAAAATCTCGTTACGTTTTTTCTCTCCTCCTGAAAATCCTTCGTTTAAAGAACGGGATAAAAATTTACGGTCAATTTCCAATAATTCTGATTTTTCACGAATCAATTTCAACATTTCATTGGCAGGCATTTCCTCTTGACCTTTGGCTTTGCGAGTTTCGTTAATTGCCGATCTCATAAAGTTAGTAACCGATACTCCAGGAATTTCAACTGGATATTGGAACGAAAGAAAAACGCCTTTGTGTGCTCTTTCTTCTGGAGCCAAATCAGCAAGATCTTCATTGTCCAAAATTACTTCACCTTCTGTTACTTCATAATTTTCGTTTCCAGCAATTACAGCTGATAACGTACTTTTTCCAGCACCATTAGGTCCCATTATGGCGTGAACTTCTCCTGCTTTTACTTCAAGATTGATTCCTTTTAATATTTCTTTGTCTCCGATAGAGGCGTGTAAATTTTTTATTGATAACATTTTTCGAATGTGTTTTTATACTTATTTTATTATTATCCTACTGAACCTTCAAGTGAAATTTCCAATAATTTCTGTGCTTCTACCGCAAATTCCATTGGCAACTTATTCAATACATCTTTACTGAAACCGTTCACAATCAAAGCAATCGCTTTTTCAGTTGGGATTCCACGTTGGTTGCAATAGAAAACCTGATCTTCTCCAATTTTACTTGTTGTCGCTTCGTGTTCTATTTTGGCTGTTGGATTTTTACTTTCGATATATGGAAAAGTATGCGCTCCACAATTGTTCCCCATTAATAAAGAGTCACATTGTGAAAAGTTCCTTGCATTCTCTGCATTTGGACCAATTTTCACTAATCCTCTATAACTATTTTGTGATTTTCCAGCAGAAATTCCTTTGGAAATAATGGTTGATTTTGTGTTTTTTCCAATGTGAAACATTTTTGTTCCTGTATCAGCCTGTTGGAAATTATTAGTTACCGCAATCGAATAAAATTCGCCTACTGAATTATCTCCTTTCAAAATAACCGATGGATATTTCCAAGTTATGGCAGATCCTGTTTCAACTTGTGTCCAAGAGATTTTTGCGTTTTTCTCGCACATTCCTCTTTTTGTCACGAAATTATAAACTCCTCCTAAACCTTCTTTGTTTCCAGGAAACCAGTTTTGAACTGTAGAATATTTAATTTCGGCACCTTCTAAAGCGATTAATTCTACAACTGCTGCGTGTAATTGATTTTCGTCACGACTTGGAGCTGTACATCCTTCAAGATACGAAACATAACTTCCTTCGTCAGCCACTAATAAAGTTCTTTCGAATTGTCCTGTTCCTGCCTGATTAATACGGAAATAGGTTGATAATTCCATTGGACATTTTACCCCTTTTGGAATGTAACAGAAACTTCCATCAGAGAAAACAGCTGAATTTAATGCTGCGTAAAAGTTATCTTTTTGAGGAACAACCGTACCCAAATGTTTACGAACTAATTCAGGATGTTCTTTAATTGCTTCGGAAATACTCATAAAAATGATTCCTTTTTCGCCCAAAGTTTTCTTGAAAGTCGTTGCCACTGAAACTGAATCGACTACAATATCCATTGCGACATTGTTCATCATTTTTTGTTCATCGACAGAGATGCCTAACTTTTTGTACATTTCCAAAAGTTCAGGATCTACATCGTCTAATGTTTTATTAGGATCAACTGCTTTTGGAGCAGAATAATAGGAAATGGCTTGAAAATCAGGTTTGGTATATTTTACATTTGCCCATTCTGGTTCAATCATTTGTTCCCAAGCACGAAAAGCCTCAATGCGCCAGTCGGTCATCCATTGTGGTTCTTCTTTTTTCTTTGAAATAGCACGAACAATATCTTCATTTAAACCAATAGGAAAGGTCTCCGATTCCAATTCGGTATAAAATCCATATTCATACTCTTTGGTTTCGAGTTCAATTTTTAAGTCGTCTTCGGTATATTTTGACATAATTTTTGTTTAAATGTTTTACAAAGAGAAACTCTCTCCGCAACCACAAGTTCTACTAGCATTAGGATTGTTAAACACAAATCCTTTTCCGTTTAATCCGCCTGAAAACTCTAATATTGTTCCGGCTAAATAAAGGAACGATTTTTTTTCGACTGCAATTGTTATATCGTTATCTACGAATATCTTATCATCATCGCCCTTGTTTTTGTCAAATTTTAAATCATAAGACAATCCAGAGCATCCGCCGCTTTTTACGCCAACTCTTACATAATCGACTGCGGCATCAAAACCATCATCTTTCATCAAGTCGATGATTTTCTTTTTGGCCGTATCAGAAACTTTTATCATTGTTAGTATTGATTTTGTCTAAATTAACCGCAAAGATAGTGCATAAAAATCTTTTTGCATAACAGATAACATTTTTATAACTAATTGGCTCATAAATAAAACTGATTCAAACAAAAAATCTTCATTTGTAATTTTACCTTTGTCTTTTATAATTTTATTTACTGTTATGAGTTTTTTAGATATTATTTTGGGCAGTTTATTAGCCTTTGGTTTGTATAAAGGTATTAAAAACGGACTTTTTGTAGAAGTTTCCTCCTTGATTTCCTTACTATTGGGGATTTATTTTGCTGTGAAATTTTCAATTCTAACCGCTGATGTCCTTTCTGGTATTGTACATTGGAATCCAAAAACCATTCAGATTACCGCTTTTATTTTGACCTTTATTTTAGTTGTCATCGGAATATCGCTATTGGCAAAATTCTTGACTGGGATTGCTGATTTTGCTCAATTGGGGTGGATTAATAAACTAGGCGGTGGCTTTTTCAGACTTTTAAAAACGATATTGATTGTGAGCATTTTTTTGAATCTTTTTGAAAAGATAAATTTTAATAACACTTTTGCTAAAAAAGAGACCTTGGACAATTCCTTATTTTATAGACCAATTCAAAAAACAGCAGGACTTATTTATCCTTCAATTGAAAAATGGTATGAGGGTTTGAAGAAAAAATAAAAATCCGTCTCAAAACAAAATTTGAGACGGATTTTTTAGTCTTTATATTCTATTGTTCTCTAATTAATTATCTAGAGAATTTTTCAATTTCTTTTTCAAGAAAAGAAAAGAATATACTAAACCTACTATTGCTAAATAAATTAGCCAATTATTAATAGGTAATGGTGCTGGCTCATCTTCTCCTGGCGGATCAATAGGATCGGCAAAAATAATTTGACTAATTAAGCAAAATACCAGGATAAATTTTAGTTTATTTTTCATAATTATTTAATGATTTTTTGTGTGTTAGTAGATCCATCTTGCAATGTAATTTTAACCAATACTACTTGGTTTTTTATGGATTTTTGCACTGTTACTTGATTTTTTTGAATATTAGTCTTTGAATATAAAACTTTACCCGAAACGTCATAAACATCAACTTTAGAGATAAGTTGGTTTGAATTTTCTATTTGTATGTAATTGTTGGCATCTACATAAACTACTTGACTGTCTTTTGTAAAAGTATCAGTTCCTAGAGTAGCATCTGTTTTGTAAACTACTGTAAATCGACTGTCATTAGTTCCTGCAACCGCTTTAAAAGTATAAGCTGATTGTTTTAAATTGTGCTTTGTGTTAGACAATTTATCCCATAAGAAAATATCTTGATTTGTAAACAATCCATCAAAAGAATCTAAAGCAATAGTATAATCACCATCTTGATTTGCTGTAAAACCTACAGCTACTTCATCATTAATATCAAAAGCTTCGGCACGACCTTGAATTACATAATTATCACCATTAATTTTTGAAGCGATATAGCTTTTTGAATTGGTTAAAAGTTTTCCATCAACACCTTGATCGTAATCATTTGTAGCTCCTGTTGCATAACCAACTAAAATTTGGTTATAGTTAGCAGAAACTCCGTTAAGATTTAACCAAAATCTACTGCTTTTATTTTTAGGTGCTTTTGCAGCAGTTTTGAAAAATTGATTACTAGTGTCATTTGATCTCATTGTATTGTTAAATACAAGGTCTCCATCTGAAGTTGTTTGGGTAAAAAATCCTTGTCCAACTTGGATAAATGCATTTGGTATAGCACCACCTGCTGCGGAAGCAACTCCTCCTAGTGTTGTTCTTGATGCGTAATTGTTTTGAGCATAAACTCCTCCAGATGCAGGAATTGTGTGTGTCCAATAGTATAAAGTACTTACTCCTAATGTACTATTTGCACTTATAAAGTCAGCAACACTAACTGTAGATGGATATGGATTTCCAATTAAATTATATCCAGTTGTAGTTGCAACAGTTACTGGACCATTATTTAACACCCCTGAAAACTGACCTGAATAAGGAGCAGCTGTACTGGCTGACCATGTGTTATCTACTCTAATCAAATAACCATTACCTTCTGCAAAATCAGTTGTGCTTGGAGCACTTACTGGAATCCAAGCTGAAGCAGTATCAACTCCTGAAGGACTATAGCTGTAAAAACGATTTGTTAAAGTATTTGGCGAAAAACTCAATAATTTTTGACCGGCAACTGGCGAACTCCAAGCAGTATAGTCTAAACGAATCATTGGAGTACTATTTCTTTTTACAATAGCATTACCTAAATTATCTCTATCACTTACTTGAACTAAATTAGTATTGTTTTCTAAAGAGAAAGAAGCAGCAGATGCAACTTGAACTTCATTTTGAATTTCTAAATTTTCACCTGAATTAATACTAACATTTGCAGTACCATTTACTTGAACAGAACAAGCGTCAAAACCAAGACCAGTATAGTTTCCTGTAAAAATTGCTGTTTTTGTAGCATCTGGAGTTCCATTAGACCAAGCTGAACCGTTCCAAGTTGTTACACTTGTACAACAGTTTTGACCTGTAATTATTAGTGATCCGCTTTTCCAGTTTGAAGTAGCAGCTGTTAATTCAAAATTAGTTAATGTCCCATTATTTGCATTAACTGTTGCGTCAGTCAAACTAGTTATTGCTGTATTATCTTGATTGTCTAAACCTTGGTTGAATTTATAGTAAGCTAGTAAGCCTGATTCACTACCTAATAATTCACATCTTTTGCTAGCATTAATTTGTTCTTCTGTTCTGGCTACATTCCAGATACGAACATCTTCTAGGTTACCAGAAAAGAATCTACCTGTTTGTTGTAAATTTTCTCCTAATGAAACATTAAAAGCTGAATTATCAATATTAGCTGTAGCTTCAATACTATTTTCTAGAACTCCATCAATATAAATGATTGCATTTGCTCCATTGTAAGTAGCTGCAACATGATGCCAGTTACCATCGTTCACTGCAGTTGTAGAATAAAAATCAGAAAAAGCACCTGTTCCTGCAAACGCAACAGTTCCATCAGATGTTAAGGCTACACGCCAGCTATCATCTCCTTTGGCTACTAAAGCATCCCATTGTTGAGGAGTTTCACTAGAATTTATCCAAAATTCAACAGTTATTTGATTAGTAAAATCAAAATTTGATTCATTTGGTATCTCAACATAATCATCAACTCCGTCAAAGTTTAAATGAGTTCCTGATTGAGAACGCATAATGCTGAAACTAAAAATAGCTATCAGCGTTAAGTAGTGTTTAAATTTCATAAATTTTAATCAGATTAGTTTATATTTTTTGCAAATTTAAACTAAAAAATTAAAAAAACAGGCTTTTTGTATTAATATATTGATAATTAATTAGCTAAACCTTTCATTTTGAGAAAAAATCTTCAATAAAAACCTTATTTCCATAAAAAACAGGTTATAAGCATCAAAACATTAAATTTATTTCACTTCTTTAATAGCTGTTTTTTCAATCCAGCCTTCGGTTCCGTCGGTTAATTGAATTTTCCTCCAATTGTTAAGTGTTTCCAAAACAAAAACTTTGGTTCCTTCGTGGAGACTAAAAATAGTATTACTGCTTTTTTGTGGTTCGCTTTTAATTTCAATAACTGCTGCAAAAACAATAGCGGGCTTGTCATTTTCGAAGTCATTTTTCTCGGAGATTCCCGCTGAAACACTAATTAATAAGAATAAAAGCAACACAAACATTGCTATAAAAAATATCCTTTTTGACAATGTAGTTTGCGAAAAATAATAACCTACAAAAAACCCTAAAAATAATACTGAAAATCCAACTGCTATCCAAGCCCAAGTATTGTAATGAAAGACAGAAGTAAAGTCTTGAATCATTTTTGAAAAACCAACAGTTGGAACTACTTTTATCTCGTCGATTTGTAGTTTTTGAGCAAATTTCAAGTTGTTCGTTATTTCAGCATCATCCGGATTGAGTACCAATGCTTTTTCATAATTGTAAATAGCGGGAGCTACTTTATTCAATTTATAATAGCAATTTCCTAGATTAAAATACAATTCTGCCGACTCTTTTTTACCTGCCAAAATGCTTTCATATTCCTTAATTGCGAGTTCGTATTTTCCTTTTTGGTACAAGTCATTTCCTTTTTCAAAACCACTTTGAGCAAAGAAAAACTGTGAGGTTAATAATAATATAAAAAGTAAATTTTTCATAAAAAAAGTTTAAACACAAAGAACACAAAGAAGGCACAAAGTTCACTATTTAAAGTATTCCGTTGACCACTCTTCTATCTTCTTCGTAAATTAATGGTAAAGCTTTTTGCTTTTCAACTCTTAAATTAGATTTTTTAAGTTCATAAAACATACACTCTTCATAAGCACTCTCTAATAATCCAGATCCTAAAGTTTTATGCACTTTCAAAGCACATTCAAATACTATTTTTGAAATTTCGTTTTCAGTCATTTGTATATTTTAAAAACTTTGTACCCTTCGTGCTTTCTTTGTGCCCTTTGTGGTTAAGCGATTTGTTTTTCCAAATCCGAGATTATTTCCACTGCTTTTTCAAAATCCTTTTGAATAGTTGAACTCGATGTTAAGGCATAACGCGCCAATTCACAATTTTCGGTAAGATTGATAAAATCTGTTACTGTTTCTGGACTTGCTTTCCTTGACAACAACAATTCCTGAATATTGCTTTTACTCATTTCGGAAGTTTCAATATGCAATTTGGCTTTCAAGAAATTGTGCATTGCTTTTTCCAAAGCCACGTAAAACGGTTCTTTGTTGTTGATTTGTTTTTTGGCTTCCGATAAATATTTCTTGGCCAATCGGTTGTTCATTTTTATTCTATTTCCAAAAACATCACCATCTATAGCGTCTTTTTTCTTTTTGAAAACAACAATCAATGGCAGTATTAAAAACGGCAAAAGCAACAAACCATAAAACAAATTAGATCCCAAGAAATCGTCTTTTTTTGAGGATACTAAATTAGTTTCTCGCTTGATAAATTTGAATTGTTCGTTCTTTGAAATGGTGTTTTTCTGGACTCCAGGTGTTGTTGCCGCAACTTGATTATCAGCGGTTGGTCCTTCTAAAACATTCACAACTATTTCTTGAGACGTTATAGTTTTGTATTTGCCTGTTCCTAAATCGAAATACGAAAACTGCAATGGTTTGATTGGATAATTTCCTTTGAATTGTGGAATAATCGTGTATTTATCCGAAATTTTTCCTGACATTCCAGACAAAGAAGTATTCACTTTTTCGTCGTGAACAGGATCATACATTTCTAATGAATTAGGTACAACGGGTTTTGGCAAATTGAACAATTTCATGTTTCCGCTTCCGCTAACACTAACTACTAAATCCAAGCTTTCACCACTCTTTAAATTCGTTTTGGATGGTGTTACTCTAAAATCAAATTTACCTACAGCTCCCGAAAAATCGGCTGGTTTTCCTGCTTCGGGAAGTGCTTTTACGTTTATTGTTTTGGCTCCTGCTGAAACTCTTTTGTTATCGTTTGTAAAAATAACTCTACCAAACATATCTGCACGGTTCGTAGGTAATTGTACATCAATATCTAAAGACAAAGGTTCGATGACCAATTTGCCTGATTTTTGTGGATATAAAACAATTTTTTTTAATACAAAAACTCCATATCTTTTTCCACGAAACATTCCTTCCTCTGGAACAAACTGCTTGATTGGAATATTTTGACTCCAGAAATCATTGTATTTGGGTTTGTTTAATTCACGTGAATTTGTAATTCCGATATTGGGATTAAAATACAGTTTGTAAACTACTGTAATGGGTTCGTTGATGTAAGGACTGGTTTTAGAAATATCGGCAACCAAATAAATATTATCATCAGCCGAAATTTGAGGTGCATCATCTGGATTTCTTGCCTCTTGAACTGCATTTGTAACATGAATTTTTATCGGAGATGTCTTGTAAATCTGACCGTTGTATTCTATGGTGGCTTGTTTGATAATTATATTTCCTTTTTGAACTGGTAGAAGATAGTAAGAATAGACTTTTTCGAATGAACTTCTTCCATTAATCCAAGACTGACTCACTTGTTGACTTGGTCCAGCAATAATTCTAAATCCTTCAAAAGACGGTTGATTAAAATTGTCTCCGTCCATATTCATCACAAAATCAATACGAAGTCTTTCGTTCAATCCAAGCGTAGTTTTGCTCACTTTTGCTTCAAATTGTACTTGAGCCAAAAGTGATTGAAAACTTATTAATACTAAAATCAAATATCTTTTCATTACTGGTGTAATCGTTTTTTGTTGAATTGTTGAATCGGCTTTTTCTGAACACTAGAATCGAATTAACTAATAGACAAATCCCCGATTAAACATTTTTTTACCAATCTTTCTCGGTCTGAACTGGCTTACCTTTTCTTCCTTTGGTAGCATTTACCTTGTCTTGAACTTTTTTCTCTTCGTTATTTACGGCATCCAAAAGATTTTGTAATCGTTCTTGAGAAATTCCACCAGGAGTTGGTTTTGGTTTCCCTTGCTCTTGAGGTTTTTCCTCCTTTTTATCTCCTTTGTCAGAAGGTTTGTCTTTTCCTTTATCGTCCTCTTTTTCTTTGTCTTTATCTTTTTTATCGTCTTTCTTGTCCTTGTCGTCCTTCTTTTTATCGTCTTTCTTATCTTTTTTATCATCTCCTTTTGGAGGATTTTCTTTTAATTTTTGCTTTGCCAAAGCATAATTATATCGGGTTTCTTCGTCCGATGGTTTATTGCGCAAAGCATTTTTATAGGCTTCAACAGCGTTCGAATAATTTTTTTCCTTCATAAAAACATTCCCCAAATTATGATACAATTTGTGTTTTTGAGGTCTTGATTTTATGTTTTCAATCGCTTTTACATAAACTAATTTTGCTTCTGCAATTTGGTTTTGCCTATAAATAGCATTTCCTAAATTATAAGCAGAAACTGTTCTTTTAGGAAATTTAGAATTCGAAATTCTATAATTAGCTTCTGCTTCCACGAACTTCTTATCTGCATATTCCGCGTTCGCTTTGGGCAAGGTTTTATCCTTTTCCTGTGCAGAAATTGCAAAAGAAAGCATTAATACTATATATAAGATAAAATTCTTCATTATTCTTTTTCGTTAAATAAATTCAACTTTTTGACCCAATTGGTTTTTCTTTCCAACAAGAAAATGTCTAAAAATAATAAGACAAATGCAAAGCTCAAAAACCATTGAAACTGCGATTGGAAATCAGCCATTTGTGTCGATTCGAATTCTGTTTTTTGAATATTATTCAAAGCGTTTTTCACATAATCTAATACTTCTTTGGTATTGCTTCCATCCACATAACCCCCTTTTGTTGCTTTGGCAATACTTGTCAGACCGTCTTTATTCAGCTTTGTTATCACCACTTGATTGTTGCCGTCTCTTTTAAAACTTTCAACAATACCATTTGCACCACGTAATGGAATTGGACCTCCTTTTTCGGTTCCAACGCCAATGGTAATGATTTTCATCCCCAATTTATTCGCTTCTTCGGCAGCCGATTCTGCTCCTTCTGAATGATCTTCTCCATCCGAAATCATAATCAGCAATTTGCTGGTTTTACTTTTTTCATCAAAATAAGTCGCCGACAATTTTATGGCTTCGTCCAAAGAAGTTCCTTGTGAAGAAACCATATCGGTATTGGCACTTTGCAAAAACATTTTGGCAACACTGTAATCAGTGGTTATAGGCAAGACAGGAAAAGCACTTCCAGCATAAGCCACAATTCCAATTCTGTCACTTCCTAATTGATTGATGATTTGCGAAACAATTTGTTTGCTTTTTTCCAATCGGCTTGGTGCAACGTCTTCCGCCAACATACTTTTGGAAACGTCCAAAGCAAAAACGATATCAATTCCTTCTCGTTTTACCGTTTCTATTTTAGTACCCATTTTTGGATTTACTAATCCTAAAATCAATCCAGTCAGTGCCAAAAGTATCACCGAAAGTTTCAAAATAGGTTTGAAAACAGAACTTTCTGGACTTAATTTTTTAATCAAATCCAAATCTCCAAATTCACGCTGTTTTTTTCTTTTCCAATATTGATTGTAAAGAAATAGCAACGCCAAAACTGGCAATATAAAAAGAAGATATAAATATTTTGATTCGTCTAATTCCATTTATTTAACCACGAAGGGCACAAAGTTTTTCACAAAGATCACAAAGCTAATTGCAAACTCTTGTTTATAATGTTCCGTTTATTACTCTTTTAACACCGTTTTTTAATAAATTAACATTGAAGTTAATTAACAATCCTAATTTACAATTTGATAATTTTAAGTAAGTTAACAATTGTGCTAAATGAACATCATTCAAAGCTTCAACTGATTTAACTTCAACTATAAATTTTTCTTCTATAATAATATCAATCCTATAACCCACATCCAATTTCACGTCTTCATAAACCAGAGGTAATTGTTTTTGTTTTTCAACTTTTAAATTATATTTTTTTAGTTCATAAAACAAACACTCTTCTTAAGCACTTTCTAATAAACCGGGACCTAAAGTTTGATGCACTTTTAAAGCACTTTCAAAAACAATTTTTGATATATCATTCTCAATCATTCTTACTTTATTTTCTCATCTTTAACTTTGTGTTTCCTTTGTGTACTTTGTGGTTAAACCTCTAAATAAAACTTCTATAAACCGTGTTTCGTAATCCCACTTCAACCAAAATCAAAGCCAATGCAAACCACACAAAAGATCTAAATTTTTCGTCGTAATCATAGAATTTCAATTCTTCAATTTCGGTGGTTTCCAGTTTATTTATTTCGCCATAAATCTCGGCTAGTTTACTGTTGCTCGTTGCTCTGAAATATTTTCCATCTGTTTTACGGGCTATATTTCGCATCAATTGTTCATCGATTTCTACTTTTGCCATTTGGAACAAAATCTCTCCACTCGGCGATAAAGCATAAGGTGATTCTGCCATTCCATTGGTTCCGATACCGATTGTATATACTTTTATTCCGTATTGTTTAGCAATATCAGCGGCTGTTTCCGGCTCAATAAAACCAGCGTTATTGACACCATCTGTCAGCAAAATAATCACTTTACTTTTGGCTTTACTATCTTTCAAACGGTTTACGGCTGTTGCCAATCCCATTCCGATTCCTGTTCCGTCTTGTAAAGCATTGTCGTATTTGACACTTTTTATCGCTTCAAGAACTACTGCTTTATCACTCGTTACAGGAGTTTTTGTATAGGCTTCAGACGCATAAAGTACCAATCCAATTCTGTCGTTTGGTCTTTCTTCAACGAAATCGGCAGCCACTTCTTTTAGCGCTTCCATTCGGTTTGGTTTCAAATCTCTTGCAAGCATACTTCCTGAAACGTCCATTGCAATTACAATATCAACTCCTTTTGTTGTTTTGGTCTGATTGCTGATGTCAACTGTTCTTGGTCTTGCCATAGCAATAATTAAAGAACTTAAGGCTAGTAATCGCAAAACGTTCAAAGCTGGTTTCAATTTTACTGCCAGACTTTCCGATCCTTTGAATCCTTGTGTGGAACTCATTTTCAAAGTTGCCGATTGCTCGTTTTTTTTCCAAAATAACCAAGCAACAGCTATCGGAACCAAAAGGAACAACCAAAAAAACTCTGGGTTTAAAAAAGTGATTTCTCCCATTATTGTTGTGCATTTTGAAGTTCGACAGAGTTCAATATTTTATCTGAAATTTCATTAGCGTATTGATCGCCTTCTTCGTGAACAATTATAATTTGCTGTAATCCGCCATCCTGACTAAAAATCAATGTTTCATAATAGTATTTTGTACTGCTCTGATTTTCTCCATCAATTTTAGAAAACGTTCCGTAGCCTTTAACTCCTTTTACAGCACCTTCATTGGTTTGAAAATCTTCTTGCTTAACAATCATATTTTGTGCTCCTTGCGCTTCTAAAGATTGTAAAGCAGATTCTAATGATTTTGCCAAATCAATTTTGGTTTGCTTCGCCTGTTCGCTATCGCTCGGGTCTTGCTTGTATTGCAAGGTCGAAAGCATGATATAAAAATTATCGCTAAAGCTACCGTAAGTGAACGATTGCATATCCTTAATCAAAGCCAAACCGTCTTTTGGAAGTATTTTTTTCAAATCAGTTCGTACCAAAACTTTTGGAGTTTCAACTCGAATACTCGGACTTCCGTATTCACTTTTAACCCATTCGCCTTCCAATAATTCTTTAGATGAATTTCCGAAAACATTATCGATAACATAAGCTGGACCTTTGGCAACAACAAAGAAAGTAGTTACCGCAAAAAGCAATAAAAACACAGAAACAACTATAGTCTGGATGCGTTTCTTCTTTTTCTTTGCTAATTCTCTTTTCAATTGTTCCTGACGTTGCATTTCGTTGAGCAGCATTTCGTCTTCTACTTCAACCACTTTTGGAATCGCTTTGTCCAAAGTAACGATGGCTCTTTCTATTTTTTTGCGGTCTTCAGTAATTTCAAAATCCAATGGTTTTGATTTGGCGAATTTCACTAAATCGGCTTGTTTTAAAACACCCAATAAATTGTCGAAAGTGTCTTTTGAAAGTTTCATTTTCTTTTTCTGTGAAGCGCCTTTCAATCCTTCAATCAATTCAGAAGTTGTACTTTCCATGGCTGGAATTTCGATGGCTTCTTCAATATAATTTCGAACAATATCAGTCAATTCACTGTAATATTCTTTAACTTCGCCGTGTTGCCAAAGTTCTTTCTTTTCTAGGTTATTCAGCAAACTAGTCGCTTTTTCTATCGGTGTTTTATAAATTTCTTCTTCTACAATAACTCTTTTACGTTTTTTATAAAACCAATATCCTAAAGCTCCAAGTCCAGCAAGCAACAGAAATCCTAAAAGATATTTCCACCAATCGCCTATCGAATCCTCGGCTTGAACAATATCTTTGATGTCGTACATTTTTTGTTTTAATGTATCGACTTGAACATTCGCAACCTCAACTTTGATTGAATCGGATAAATAAGCCTTGTTATTGATTAAAATCTTTACACTCGGAATGGTGTATCTTCCCGAATCGAATTGTATCAGACCGTATTTTTTGATTAATTCGTAACGGTCATCTTTAAGAATAGTATCTATTGGATACGACTGAATCACTTCAAGAGCACCAAAGTTTCTCACATTCGGGAAAACCACTTTCGAAGCCGTATCTACCGAAGTTTTAAACGTAAGTTTAAACTCGGCTCCAATTTTATTTTTAGTAGTATCAATACTGGTTACCACTTGTTTTTGTTGAGCAAAAACCGTGGCGGTAAACAGAAAGTATAATAGTATTTTTTTCATTCTTTATTGGGGAACAATCTTTATCTCGATTTAAAATAACCTAATAATTTCGTCACATAGCTTTCGTCAACTCTTGTATTTACAACCCCTGCACCCGATTTACTAAAAGTTTCCTTGAAATATTTCAATTTATCCTGATAGTATTTTTCATAATTCATTCGTACCGATTTTGAACCAGTATCAATCAATTGTGTTTCGCCCGTTTCGGCATCAAGCATAGAAACCATTCCTAAATTTGGCATTTTTTCTTCGCGAATGTCATACACTCGGATTCCAGTAATGTCATGTTTTTTGGATGCTATTTTTAATGTGTGTTCATAACTTTCAGAAATGAAATCAGAAATGACAAACACGATAGCTTTCTTTTTTTGCGTTCCCGAAAGGAATTTCAAAGCTTGGGCAATATCGGTTTTGTGGCTTTTTGGTTCGAATTCTATCAATTCACGGATAATTCTCAAAACGTGTGAACGTCCTTTTTTTGGAGGAATATACAATTCGATTTGATCCGAAAACAAAATCAAACCAATTTTATCATTGTTATTTGTTGCTGAAAAAGCCATTGTAGCGGCAATTTCAGTAACGACATCTTTCTTGAATTGATTTTTGGAGCCAAAACTTTCTGAACCCGAAATATCAACCATCAGCATCATGGTCAATTCTCGTTCTTCTTCGAAAACCTTGACGTGAGCTTCATTGTAACGCGCCGTCACATTCCAATCAATAGCACGAATATCATCGCCATATTGATACGGACGCACTTCGCTAAAAGTCATTCCACGACCTTTGAACGATGTATGGTATTCTCCCGAAAAGATATGATCGCTCAATCTTCGGGTTTTGATTTCTATTTTTCGTACTTTTTTTAAGAGGTCTTTTGTCTCCATAGTCAGTGGTCAGTTATTAGTGGTCAGTGGTCAGCTCTGTGAACTGAATACTGAACACTGCCAACTTATTTACGGTACTTCAATCTCGTTTACGATTTTGTTGATGATGTCAACAGAAGTGATGTTTTCTGCTTCGGCTTCATAAGTAATTCCAATTCTGTGACGCAATACATCGTGAACCACGGCGCGAACATCTTCTGGAATTACATACCCACGACGTTTGATAAAAGCATAACATTTTGCAGCATTCGCTAAATTGATACTTCCACGTGGAGAAGATCCAAAACTGATTAATGGTTTCAAATCAGCTAATTTATATTTCTCCGGATAACGGGTTGCGAAGATAATATCTAGAATATATTTTTCGATTTTTTCGTCCATGTAAACCTCACGAACGGCTTCTTGCGCACGTAAAATTTGTTCTACAGAAACAACAGCATTTACTTTTTCGAAGCTTCCTTTTAGATTTTGACGAACCACCAATCTCTCGTCTTCCATTTTAGGGTAATCGATAACGGTTTTCAACATAAAACGATCGACTTGCGCTTCCGGCAAAGGATAAGTTCCTTCTTGCTCTACTGGATTTTGAGTTGCCAAAACCAAGAAAGGTCTGTCTAATTTGAAAGTAGTGTCACCAATGGTAACTTGTTTTTCCTGCATCGCTTCTAACAATGCCGATTGCACTTTAGCTGGCGCACGGTTAATCTCATCCGCAAGAACGAAATTAGCGAAAATAGGTCCTTTTTTTATAGAAAATTCATTGGATTTGATGTTGTAAATCATTGTTCCCACAACATCTGCAGGCAGTAAATCCGGAGTAAACTGGATTCGGCTAAACGAACCTTGAACAGCTTGTGACAACGTATTTATGGCTAATGTTTTTGCCAATCCTGGAACTCCTTCTAATAAAATATGTCCTTGTCCCAAAAGTCCGATTAACAATCGCTCGATCATGTGTTTTTGACCCACGATTACTTTATTCATTTCCATGGTAAGCAAATCAATAAAAGCACTTTCTCTTTCTATTTTTTCATTGATTGCTCTAATGTCCAAAGTTGTATTCTCTTCCATTTCTTTGTTTTATTTACTGTAAGTTGGGTTCTTTTTTTTTAGATGGTGCAAATTGAATTTTTTTTTAGAAGTAAGATGTTAAAAAATGGTTAAAACTTGTTATAACTCCTGTATTTTAAGGATGTTTTGTGATAGTATTTTAATAATTTTAAAGTTTCCAAAAAATGGAAGGTGAAATCAAAAATTTTTGAATTTAAATTAAAAAGTGAAGCAATTAATTTCAAGGCATCTGCATTTAAAATTTTCCGCTACGAATTGCAATAATAAACACGAATTACAACTAGTTTTTAATTACACGAATTCATAAAATAAATTGAATTCGTGTAATTCAATTTTAAATTTGATAAAAATTAGTGACAATTGGTGTAATTCGTGGCCAACTTTAAAAAATAAAATCAGTAACTTTGAGTCTAAATTCTATAAAAATGGAAATTGTAGCACAAAAAAAAGAAATTATAGATTGGATTTTATCCATTGAAGACCAGTCGGTTTTGAATGAAATTGAAATTCTTAAAAATCAAGTTAGTTTTAATTTTGACGAAGAATTTAAAAAAGGAATTTCAGGAGAAGAATTAAAAAAACGAACTACCGAATTTTTAAAAACCTTACCTTGGAAAAAGTAAATATTCTTTATAGACCCGAAGTAGAGAGTTATTTGAATGAATTGATTTTCGTTTTATTTAAAGAAAATTATTTTAGCTATTTGGAAAATTCCATTTTATATAAAGATAAAATAATCGATTTCATAGAAAATGATATTGCTACTTTTCCATCAAAAAAAACACCGTCAGCATTAAAAAATTTTGGATCAAAATACATTTTCTATAAATCAAATCAACGAACCACTTGGTATGTTTTTTTTGAAAGTAAAAAGAACAATTACCTTATTACGAATATCATAAACAGCCATTCTGAAGAATCGAAATGGCTTTGATTGAAACCTAAAGAGCAAATCATTGCTCTTTTTTATTTTAAAAAATGATTAATAAGCGTCTTTTAATTAAAAACCTTTTGGCTCACAATGATGAGAGCAGTTTTTATGACAAAAAACGACAGTTGAATTTGCATACCCGCGAAGGAAAAGCTAAATTTCTGAAACACATTTGTGCTTTATCGAACTCCAATCCGGCTAATAATTCCTATATCGTTGTGGGAGTCGAAGATCATGATAATGAAATTATAGGCGACGATTTTTTTGACGACAGTCGCATTCAGAATTTGGTCAATGCCTATTTGGAAAATCCACCGAAAATTCAATACGAAAACGTGCCTTTTCCCAATTTGCCCAAAGACAAAGTAGTTGGATTGGTAACTATAAAAGCCAAAAACAAAACTTCGCATTTCAAAAAAGGAATTCACACCATTCCTGTCAATAGCGTTTTTATTCGCAGAGGCAGTAACACGATGCCTATTGAAAACGAAATTGAAGTGGAGAAAAATTATCAAAACACAGAAACCGTTATTGGCATTGAAAATAGTTCCCGAAACAGTATTGAATACACACTTGATGGCGTGATTGACTTTATGAATTTTCGCCACAAGGATATGGCTCCAAAATACAAAGTTTTTAAAGAATTATTTGTGATTTGCTGGGCGGGAGTTCCTAAAAAGTCAAAAGATAAAACTTTTCTTTCGAGAGTTGATATTGAATTAATCAACGAGCAAATCAAGTTATTTTATTCTGCTCAAGATGTGGTAACGATTACTTTTGACGATGATTCTTTTACGATTATGGAATATGTTCCTTTGGGTTTGAATGACAAAACAAGTTACTATCCATTGGAAAAACAAACCATTCATTTTCAAGACAATGGATACTACAAAATTGAACGAGAATTTCTTTTTCAACCGCCAGAATTCAACCGAAAAATGTTGTTTCATATTTATAATTCGAATATTTCTTTACTCAATAAACTTCAAAAAAATATTGCATTAACCGAAAGGGAATTTAAAGATTTAGAAAATTTACCTTCTACTTTTATGATTTGTTACCTCAACGAATTTGAAGATGCGAAACAAAAATTGATTGACGCGAAATTGCTTTTGAAACGGTTCACTTCTGTATATTTGTCTTTCAAGGAAGCTTTGAGAATCTTGAGAAAAATGAAATATGATGTACAGTAAAATAAAAATTTAACTGCATATTCGTGAATTAATGTTTTAAATTAATAAATATTTTGCGAATTTGCGGTAAATAAAAAACAGAATGAGAACATTAGTTATAGGAGATATTCACGGAGGATTACGTGCGCTACACCAAATTATGGAAAGAGCCAATGTTACTCCACAAGATACTTTGATTTTTCTGGGCGATTATGTAGATGGCTGGAGTCAATCGCCACAGGTAATTGATTTTTTAATCGAATTGAAAACCACTCACAATTGCATTTGTATTCTAGGAAATCACGATGAATTATTGTTGGACTGGCTGACTAAAACCAAGGATAATTTAGAATGGTACAATCATGGTGGTGAGGCCACGGTTTTAGCCTACGAAAAAGTAAGTCCTGAAACGATTCAGAAACATATTGATTTTATAAAATCTTTAGCGACTTATTATCTTGACGACCAAAATCGCTTGTTTGTTCACGCTGGTTTTACCAATATGAATGGCGTTAATTTTGAATATTATCCGAGGTTGTTTTACTGGGACAGATCGCTTTGGGAAACAGCATTGGCACTGGATAAAACCATGAAAAAAGAGGATTTAGCCTATCCAAAACGATTGACTTTGTACAACGAAATCTACATTGGTCACACTCCCGTTTCTAGAATTCAAAAAACAACGCCAGTTCAAATGGCAAATGTTTGGAATGTGGACACAGGAGCAGCTTTCAAAGGACCATTAACAATTTTAGATGTCGATACCAAAGAATTTTGGCAAAGCGAACCACTTCCTAATTTGTATCCAACCGAAAAAGGAAGAAATTAAAAAGACTATATTTGCAAAAAAAATAATTAGAATAACTATGAAAAAGATTTTTACAATCGTATTATTAAGTGCATTTTCTATGGTAAATGCCCAAGCTTTTAAAGGAAAAGGGGATACTAAATTAAACATTGGTTTAACGGCTCAAAACGGAGGAAGTGGTATTCAAGCTTCGACTGATTTTGGTTTGGGAGAAAATTTCTCAATTGGGATTCTTGGTTCTTATTTACTAGGTGGAAGTCATATTGAGGATGTAGCTTTTGAATATCGCTTTGATGCAAAAGCAAGATTCAATGCTAATTTAGGAAATGTTTTAAATGTTTCTCCAAAATTCGATTTGTATCCAGGTTTGAATTTAGGTATTAAAAACTTTGGTGGTCATGTTGGAGCTCGTTATTTCTTTTCAGAAGGATTTGGTGTTTTTACTGAATTTTCTGCTCCATTTGCAAAATATGACAAGGATGCTTCTTCAAGATACAACAATGGAACTGCTTTTAGTATTGGAGCTTCTTTTAATTTGTAATAAAGAAATTTCAAATAAATCAAAAAGCGGCTTGATGAAAATCGAGCCGCTTTTTTTTGGTGGTTATCAGTTTCGTAGTGAATGGAACGCAGATGACGCGGATTTAGCGGATATTCGTTGATTTCTTAATTATAAAGTTAAATATTAAACTTTTTTATCCGTGTTTATCCGCGTCATCTGCGTTCAATTAAATTACAAATCAAATTTTATTCCTTGTGCCAATGGCAAACTCGTGGTAAAATTAATCGTGTTAGTTTGACGACGCATATAAACTTTCCAAGCATCAGAACCAGATTCACGACCGCCGCCTGTTTCTTTTTCGCCGCCAAAAGCACCACCAATTTCGGCTCCTGAAGTTCCAATATTGACATTGGCAATTCCACAATCGGAACCTGTGACTGACAGGAATAATTCCGCTTCACGCAAATTGTTGGTCATAATGGCTGATGATAATCCTTGGGCAACTCCATTCTGAATTTCGATAGCATTTTCGACCGAACCAGAATATTTCAAAAGATACAAAACTGGTGCAAAAGTTTCATGTTGAACAATTTCGAATGAATTTTCCGCTTCCGCAATCGCAGGTTTTACATAACAGCCACTTTCATAACCTTCACCCGAAAGTACGCCACCTTTTACAATAAGATTTCCTCCTTCGGCAACGACTTTTTCCAATGCTTTGGCATACATTTCAACAGCTTGGACATCAATTAATGGTCCAACGTGGTTTTTTTCGTCCAAAGGATTTCCGATTTTTAATTGACCATAAGCTGAAACCAAGGCGTCTTTTACTGTATCATAAATACTTTCGTGAATAATTAATCTTCGTGTTGAAGTACAACGTTGTCCTGCTGTTCCTACCGCACCAAAAACGGCTCCGATGATAGTCATTTTGATGTCAGCATCTGGCGTTACAATTATCGCGTTATTGCCTCCTAATTCTAACAATGATTTTCCCAAACGAGCTGCAACAGTTTGCGCCACAATTTTTCCCATTCGAGTAGAACCTGTTGCCGAAATTAATGGAATTCGCTTGTCGGTTGTCATTAATTCTCCCACTTTATAATCGCCATTGATGAGGCAGGAAATTCCCTCTGGCAAATTATTTTCTTGGATAACTTCGGCAATTATATTTTGACAGGCAATCGCACAAAGCGGTGTTTTTTCGGAAGGTTTCCAAACGCAGACATCACCGCAAATCCAAGCCAAGGCCGTATTCCAAGCCCAAACTGCCACCGGAAAATTAAAGGCCGAAATGATTCCGACAATTCCCAATGGATGATATTGTTCATACATTCGGTGTCCAGGACGCTCCGAGTGCATGGTCAAGCCGTGCAATTGACGAGAAAGCCCAACCGCAAAATCGCAGATGTCTATCATTTCCTGAACTTCGCCATACCCTTCCTGCAAGGATTTTCCCATTTCGTAGGAAACTAATTTGCCCAAAGCTTCTTTATTTTGGCGCAATTTATCTCCAAACTGACGCACGATTTCGCCTCGTTGGGGAGCTGGCATTAGTCGGAATATTTTAAAAGCTTCGGAAGCCGTTTGCACTACTTTTTCATAATCCGCTTCAGAAGTAGTTTTTACAGAAGCTATTAATTTTCCATCCACTGGCGAATAACTTTCGAGAATTGCTCCATTTGAAAAACTAGTATTTCCTGTTGACGTTCCTTCATTTATAGATTTTATGCCCAATTGATCCAGAGCTTCTTTGATTCCGAATTGTGCTGCTAATGTTGTCATTTTGTTTTTAATTTGGATGGATAAAGATACACATTGTTGAGTTAAATAGCATTAAACAGCCATTGTGCAACAATATAAAATAAAACGCCACAGATTCACAGATTAATAAAATCAGTGAACCTGTGGCGGACTTTAAAAGTGATTTTTTTCTTGAAACTAATTTTTAAACTATTTCACTTCTTTTATCAAATAAATGTAAACCGGAAAGTGATCGCTGTAACCAATTTCGTTTTCGGAATGGCGCAAGGGATAACCCGCATACCTTCCGAATTTTTCGATCATAAAAGGTTTGTTGTAAATTCCTGCTTTCCAATATTGAAAAGTAGAAAAATCAGGTTTAATTAACGTTTCGGAAACCATAATTTGGTCGAAAATATCGCCTGAATCTCTGTAGAATAAGGAAGCGTGCCCGTCTTTTGCCATTTGCTCAAAAGGGTTGAAAATGCCAAATGGTTTCACTTCCGATTTTTTGAGTTTGGCTCCAATGCCTTCTTTGATACTTTTGTTATAGCTTCCGTCATTGTAATCACCCATTGTAATGATTTTGGCATTGGGATTGACTTTATAAATAGAATCCATAATTTTTTTGCTCAATCTTCCTGCTGCTTCTCTAAAAGGACTGCTTTTTTTCTCTCCACCCGAACGTGATGGCCAGTGATTGACCATTATATTAATTTCTTCTCCGTCTAAAAATCCGGTTACCAATAGAATGTCTCTGGTATAAACTCGGTTGTCGTGAGTGATTTCGATTTTGTCTTTATCGATTCTATCCTCTTCGGTTTCTTTGTCTTTTTCGTTAGCATTTCCTCTATAAATAATTAACGGTATGTTAACAGAACTCGTCGGTTTAAAATGTTTTTTCTGATACAACAAAGCCACATCAATTCCACGTTTGTCTGGCGAATCGAAATGTACAATTCCATAATCGTTTTTCACAATATTTGGCTGTTTGACTAAATCTTCGAGAACACCACGGTTTTCAATTTCTGAACCTCCAATAAGCGTTGGTGCCTCTTTTTGCTGATCGTTAGTACCTATCTGCATCAACACTTTAGATAAATTTTCTAATTTTTGTTTGTACTTTGGAGCAGTCCATCGTTGCAATCCTTTAGGTGTCCATTCTTCGTCAAAATTAGGATTGTTGATGGTATCGAATAAGTTTTCGAAATTATAAAATGCAACCGTGTGCACGATATACTTTTTTTGTTGTGCATTAGCCTGTATTACTGAAGAAAAAATAAGCAAAACTGCAATTAGGTTTTTTATTCTCATACTTTTATATTATTTTAACGTAAAGATTGATAAAAATTCAGATGCAAAAGTAGATAATAATAATTAATAATGTAGTTTTGTATTCGTCAAGAAATCATTATTTTTTTGGCAAAATCTAAATCCATTTTTATTTATGAAAAAAATTTTACTTAGTACATTATTTGTAATACAAGTAGTCTTTGCTTTTGCCCAAACTCAAACGGGTATTTCTGGACAAGTAGTCGATTCTAAAACGCAGAATCCTCTTCAAAGTGTTATTGTAACGATACAAAACACCAATTTGATGCAACTTACGGATGCCAGTGGGAAATTTTCTTTTAAAAAAGTTGAACCTGGAAACCTTTTGGTTCATTTAAGAAGTGATGGATACAAAGATCAACTTATTCAGATTGAGATTATCGAAGGACAAACACTGGATATGGGAGTTGTTAGTTTTGAACAAGACCAAACACAAGAAAAACAAAACACTTTAATTACCATTACTGACAATGACTTGAGTGATGATAATGGAGGTTCAGAAAGTACTGCAGGATTGCTTCAGGCATCAAAAGATATTTTTTTACAAGCGGCTGCTTACAATTTTGGTCAAGCTCGATTTAATGTTCGTGGAATTGACAATGAGTATTCTAGTATTTTGATTAACGGAATTTCTATGAATCGTGTATCTGACGGAAGACCACAATACAGCAACTGGGGAGGTCTTAATGACGCCACTCGAAATCAAGAATTTACTAATGGTTCAGCTCCATCGGATTATACTTTTGGAGGAATTGCAGGAACACAATACATTAGTACAAGAGCTTCGATTTATAGACCTGGAACTAGAATCTCGTTTTTAGGAACGAATACCAACTACAGTTACCGAGCGATGGCAACTCACGCTTCAGGGATGGATAAAAACGGCTGGGCTTATGTTATTTCTGGAGGAAGAAGATGGGCTCAAGAAGGTTTTTTTGACGGAACAGATTATGCTGCAAATTCATTATTTGCCAGTATCGAAAAGAAAATTAACGACCACCATAGCATTAACTTTACTTCTATTTATGCGCAGAATAGAAGAGGAAAAAATTCACCAAACACCCAAGAAGTTACTGATTTAACAAGCTATAAATACAATTCATACTGGGGTTATCAAGAAGGTGAAAAAAGAAATTCAAGATATAAAGATGTCGAAGAGCCTATTTTTACTTTAAGTCACTACTGGAAATTCAATTCTAAAACGAAATTGCACACCAACCTTTCCTACCAATTTGGAGAAATAGGAAACAGTCGTATCGATTTTCAAAAAGCTGACAATCCTGACCCAACTTATTACAGAAACTTACCAAGTTATTACACAACATTATATACTTATAGTAATGATGTAGCTACTTACACTCCAAATTTAATAGCAGCAGAACAAGCCAAAGCCAATTTTTTGGCACAGCCTCAAGTAGATTGGACATCAATGTACCGCATTAACAATCAAAATATTGCTAACGGAAGTCGTTATGTTTTATATGAAGACCGCACCGATGATAAAACGGCTATTGCCAATACCATTCTTTCGTCTCAATTAGCGGATAATATTGTGATGAATGCTGGAGCTAGTTATACTAATTCTAGATCTTCTAACTTCAAAAATCTTTTGGATCTTTTAGGAGGAACCTATTTTAATGACATCAATATTTTTGGAATCGATGAAGATCAACAACAAGCCGATTTGAATAACCCAAAAAGAACAGCAGTTGTAGGCGATAAATACGGTTACAATTACATAGTAAATGCTACTAAAATAGATGCTTTTACGCAGTTTAAATTCACTTACGACAAAGTCGATTTCTACCTTGGACAATCTTTTACCAGAAGTTCTTATCAAAGAGAAGGTTTGTACAAAAATGGTTTTTATCCAACGAATTCCTTTGGAAAAAGCGAAAAATTACACTTCGATAATTTTGGATTCAAAGGAGGCTTGACTTATAAATTATCTGGTCAACATTATTTAGATTTCAACGGAGTTTATATGTCCAAAGCGCCTAATACTAAAGACGTTTTTCCAAACGCTCGTTTGAGTAACGACATTACTGACAACATCAAAAACGAAATGATAAGAAGTGTTGATGCCAGTTACATCATCAGAATGCCAAGCCTTAAAGCTCGTTTTACTGCTTACTTTAACGAAACCGAAAATACTACGGATATTTCTTTTTATTATGCAGATAATATTGGTGGTACTTTATCCGCTCCAACTGGCGAGTTTGTTTCAGAAGTTGTTACTGGTCAAAATAAAAGAAACAAAGGAGTAGAAGCTGGTATAGAATACAGCATTACTTCTACTTTGAAAGCTACTGCAGTAGCTGCTTTTGGAGAATACACTTATACCAACAACCCTAATTTAGCCATTCATGCTGATGGAGAAATAGACGACATTTTCAACGGAACGGCTAATATGGAAGGCTACAAACAAGGTGGAATGCCACAACAAGCTTATTCTGTTGGATTAGAATACCGTGATCCAAAATTCTGGTGGATTAGTGCCAATGCCAATTATTTGTCTAATAATTATTTAGATGTTGCACCTTTATTAAGAACAGCAAAGTTCACAACAGAATCAGCTCAAATCAGAGCTAATTTTCCTTATGATGCTGATTTGGCAGCAAACTATTTAGCCCAAGAAAAATTTGACTCTTTCATTCTTGTAAACCTTGTAGGAGGAAAATCTTGGAGAATTAAAGACAAAACTTTGGGATTGTTTGCTAACGTTAACAATGTATTTGATATTGTTTACAAAACCGGTGGATTCGAGCAAGCTCGTAACGCAACTTATAGCGAATTATACAAAGATCATCAGGGACCAACACGCTCTTTCGGTTCAAAATATTTCTACGGATACGGAAGAACATTTATGGTTAACCTCTATTTAAACTTTTAAGAATTAAGCGTTATAATAAATATCAACTTATGAAAAATATACTAAAATATAGCGGCATCGTTTTGGCATCCATTGTTTTGCTTTCAAGCTGTGTAAACGATACTTACGACACTCCTACATTTGACTGTGTAGATCCTGGTTTGACAAAAACCAAAGAAGTAGCAGCTTTATACACCAGTGCTCCAGCAAATGGAACAACACTAATTTATCCCGCAGCTACAAAAGATCCTGTAACAGGTAAAGAAATTTTCGATTACATCGAAGCTTATGTAATTTCAAGTGACGAAGGAGGAAATTTCTATAAGAGCATGTACTTTCAACCCACTGATGGTTCTAAAGGATTCAACTTGTCTGTTGATGAAGTAAATATGTATGGCAAAGACTTTCAACCGGGTAAAAAAGTGTTTTTGAAACTAAACGGCTTGGCTTATGCTAACCCAACAGGTTTTGGAAGAGGATTAATATTTGGAGCAGCTCCTACAGAACAGTTTGCCGTAGATAGACTAGCAACTTCAGATTATCCTAAACACCTTATCCCTTCTTGTGATATTGTAAGTGAAGATGCAATTGTCAAAAAAATAACACTAGCCCAAGCGCTTAACGGAGCTAATTATTTGAATACTTTAGTAGAAATTGATGATGTGCAGTTTGCTGATGAATCGGCTGGAGGAACTTATGATTCCAATAGAAATGACGATTTTGATTCTAGTATTTTTGTAACCAACGGAACCAGTAATCTAACGATTAGAACCAGTAGATTTGCTAATTTTGCGGGATATAAAGTTCCATCTGGTAAAGGAAAAATAAGAGGAGTTTTGACCAGATACAATTCTACTTATCAAATCATAATGAGAACCGAGCGTGATGCCAATATGCCAAATCCTAGAGTGGATTATACTCCAGCATTAGTAGGAACAAATTCTACTGTTTTCCCAGCAACTGTAAACGAAACTTTTGAAAGTTATGCTGTTGCACTAACTAATTTCCCAAATTATATTAGTGATTCGTCAGTGGGTTCTAGATATTTTGCAGTTACATCGTTTAGTGGAAATAAATACATCCAAATGACATCGTTTGGATCAGGTGGCACCAATAATTCTTATTTATTTGTTCCAGTAAATATGACAGCTGCAAGCAACTTTTCATTTCGTTCGAATATGGGATTTTGGAACGGAGCAGTTTTGAAAGTATATTACGTTTTAGCTGCTGATTACACTCCTGGAGGTGCAATTGATGTTACCAAAATGACCAATATTACTTCTAGTTTTACCATTCCTACTACACCTACTTCTGGTTATGGAGCTACATTTACAGCAAGTGGCAATTATGCTATTCCAGCAACTGTAACTGGCAACGGCTATTTTGTATTTGAATATGCTGGTAGTGCTTCGGCTTTTCCTGCCGTAACCACCACTTTGCAATTGGATAACATTACAGTAAATTAATTATTGCAAAAAATAAGTTCAAAAAGGCTTCCTTTATGGAGGCCTTTTTTGTACCCTAAATTCAATTCTCATGAAAAACCTACTTGCCCTACTCCTTTTTCTATTTGCTTTTGCGTCCAATGCACAAGTCGTCATCAACGAACTCGATTCGGATACGCCGAGTACAGATGACAAAGAATTTATCGAATTAAAATCAGTAACGCCCAACTTTCCTTTAGATGGCTATGTTTTGGTTTTTTTCAACGGAAATGCTACAGCTTCAACCGCTAACAGAAGTTATTACACTATTGATTTAGATGGATTAATCACCGATGCTAACGGAATTGTTCTTATTGGAAATTCGCAAATTTCTCCTGCTCCAGACAAAATATTTCCAGATAATATCATCCAAAATGGTGCCGATGGAGTTGCATTGTATTTAGGAAATGCTTCTGATTTTCCAGACGATACTTTGGCAACATCGGTAAATTTAATTGATGCTTTAATGTACGACACCAATGATGCCGATGCTACAGCTTTAATGAATTTATTGGGAGTCAGTGTGCAAATTAATGAAAATGCAAACAGTCTTCAAACCACCCAATCCGTTCAAAGAAAAAATGACGGAACTTATGAAACCAAAAATCCAACGCCTGGTGCGAATAATGATGGAAGCGGAATCATCTTCAACGGAATCACGATAACTGCTAACACTACCGACAAGAATGAAGGCGCAAGTTTCCCAATTACTTTCACCACCCAAATCAATGTTACGACTGATTTGACTTTCAATTTTACTTTGAATAATTCGTCTTTCACGACTGGAGATTTCACAGGTAACACAACCGTTTTTATTCCTGCGGGTTCCAATAGTTTCGTGGCGAATATCACCATTATTGACGATATTTTAGATGAAGGCGATGAAATTCTAAAAATTAAATTTGGCACAATTCCATCACAATACAAACGACTCAATGATAACATCGAAATTCGAATTATTGACAATGATTTTACCGTTGCTCCATTTGGAACACCTTTAAATCCAACGTACGGAATTGTTTCCAGCACAGCTCCTGCGGGATATTATTCCACTCTCGAAGGACTTTCTGGAACTGCTCTAAAGCAAGCACTTCAAGATATTATTGCCAATCCAGCCGTTGTGCACGCTCATAATTATGGCGACGTTATCGAAATTCTAAAAACTGCCGATCAAAACCCACTGAACAGCAACGAGGTTTGGTTGATGTATGTGGAGCAATCCCGTTCCAAATTAGAATTTCAAGATACTGGAATCAATACCGGAAAATGGAATCGGGAACACATTTACCCACAATCTCGTGGTGGTTTTACCGACGGAACCGAAAGCATTCCCGATGGAATCGATATTTGGTTGCCTACCAATGCCAACGATATTCTGGCCGGTCACGCCGATGCGCATCATCTTCGAGCCGAAGACGGAGCCGAAAACAGTTTGCGTAGCAACAAAGATTATGGATTAACAGGTTATAATGGACCAACGGGTAACAAAAATTCTTGGAAAGGTGATGTCGCTCGTTCCGTATTTTATATGGCTGTTCGCTATAATGCCTTGAGTGTTATCAACGGCGATATTGCGGATACAACCGTCGGACAATTGGGCGACTTGACATCTTTATTAACTTGGAATACTTTAGACCCATCAGATGACTTCGAAATGAATAGAAATAATTACATTTACACTTGGCAAGTCAATAGAAATCCATTTATAGATTATCCCGATTTGGCGAATTATATTTGGGGTTCGAAAGTAGGACAAGCGTGGCATTCGAATCTAGCAACGAATGATTATGCGAGTCTAAAAGCAACCATTTTTACAAATCCAGCGCAAAAAACAATTACCATTTCTGGATTGAACGAAAAGGGAATTATCGAAATATACAACAGCCTTGGAGCAAAAGTATTGGAAACGAATTTCATTGGCGAAACCCAAATAAACATTGATTTACCAACTGGAATTTATTTTGCCAAAATCAATTCAGAGCATAAAACCATTGTCAAAAAAATAATAATTGAATAAAATATGATTCCCATTAGAAGTCTTTTTAAAACCAATTCGGCTGTTTTTTATAAACTTCTAATGCTTATTTTTGTTTTTCAACTATCGAATATTCAAGCTCAAACTACTATGATTACACCACCTTATTTACAAAAAGGAGATACCATTGCGATTGTCGCAACTGCCCGAAAAAACATCGACGACAACCTAAAACCTACTATAAATTTATTAAAATCTTGGGGTTTAGAAGTCGTTATTGGAAGTACAATCGGATTAGACAATAATCAATTAGCAGGAACCGATGAACAACGTGCTTCCGATTTTCAAAAGCAAATGGACAATCCGAATATCAAAGCTATTTGGTGTGCTCGTGGTGGTTACGGAACCGTTCGAATGATTGATTTATTGGATTTTACCCAATTCAAACAAAACCCAAAATGGATCGTAGGTTTTAGCGATGTTACGGTTTTGCACAATCATTTGAATACTTTGGGTTACAAATCCATTCACGGAACGATGCCTGTGAGTATTGCCACGACAGCTCCCGAATCGATTGCTACTCTAAAAAAAGCATTGTTTGGCGAACCATTAACCTATCAAATTAATTCATCCCCGATGAATCGTTTTGGAAAAGCTACTGGCGAATTGGTAGGCGGCAATTTATCTATTTTGTATAGTTTATTCGGCTCTAAATCGGCTATTGATTGTACGGATAAAATTTTATTTATAGAAGATTTGGACGAATACCTCTATCACATTGACCGAATGATGATGAACCTAAAACGCAACGGCTGTCTCGAAAGCATCAAAGGAATTATTGTGGGCGGAATGACCAAGATGAAAGACAATGACATTCCGTGGGGCAAAAACGCCAATGAAATTGTTCAGGATATAACCCAAAAATACAATATTCCAATTCTCTATAATTTCCCAGCAGGTCACGTGAAAGACAACAGAGCTTTGATAATGGGGAATGTTGTGAGTTTGGATGTGAATGAGAATGGAGGTATGGTGGTTTTTGAGTAAAGAATATAGTTAATAACTTTGTTCCTATAAAAAATAAGAAAATAATTTTTAATGAAATCTAAACTTAATATAACAGAATTTAGAGCGAAATTAACAGAAAATACGAAAATTGGCTTACCACAATTAAGAGTAAACTTTGGGATTTTTTCTATATTTTTTTTTAATTCAAAATGCTTTTATGGAAATTTTGATGATTCAACTTTTCGCCTTACAATAAACTATAATTTTACTTCTGCTATATACATACTTAAAGGGAAATATCAAAATACTGATAACAAACTAAAATTAAATTATACTGTTGAACCTTTAAGTAAAGTAGGGATTATTTGGATGAAATATTTCCCATTTGTTGCACTAATTGGCGTCAATAGTTTTTTCTATTTTAATTTTAACAATACCCCAATTTTTGTATATATCCTATTTAATTTATTTACTATTTTTAGTTTTCTTCACTTAAGATGGAGTTTGAAACGAGAAAATAAAAAATTGGTGCAAAAATTCAATAAAATATTTGAAGTTATTGAATGAGAAAAAACTTTTAAACATAAAGATGACTTCAAAATTGAGATATGACATTTAATAATGATCCCAGAATAAGAGTTTTTTTATTTAGCATTGCTTTGTTAATTATTGGTCTTTCCTATTTAACCAAAGTTTTATCAGACAATATCCTTTATAATTATTTAGACAACTTTAAATCTAAATTCACTGTAAATATTTTGGTAGGTTTTCATTGGTCAATATCAGTTATATTAGCTTGTATATTTCCCGATTATCTGACAAAATATAATTTCTTTAAAGATATTTTTGAAGACAGTGAAGTATGGATGTATTTAACAACGTTATGCGTTTTTTTTATTTCTCTAATAGTGGTTGGTTCAATATTAAACTTAATATTTTGTCGCAGAGTTATAAAAGGGAATATTGACAAAAGAACAAACCCATAATAGCTACAACAGTCTCTTCTCTTTTTTCTGAAATCTAAATTCTAAATTCTGCAATCTAAACTATGGCTCAACACAACGAATTAGGAAAATTAGGAGAAGAATTAGCTATAGAATATCTTCAGAAAGAAGGCTATGAAATTCTGGAAACCAATTGGACGTTTCAAAAAGCCGAAATCGACATCATTGCCCAAAAAGAGGATACACTTGCCGTGGTGGAAGTAAAAACCCGTTCCTCTCTCGAATTTGGTTTACCACAAGATTTTGTGAAGCCCAAAAAAATTCAACTTTTGGTAAAAGCTGTAAACGAATACGTAGTTTTTAAAAATTTAGATGTTGACGTTCGTTTTGACATAATTGCCATTCACAAAGAAGGCAAATCTTTTGTAATTGAACACCTTATCGATGCTTTTTATCATTTTTAGTAAAAAAAATTGATGTTATATTTGTAACAAATTGTTTTTTATGTATCTTTGCCCAGATTTAAGGCAAAAAAACTACGTATAAATTACGTAAAAACACTTAATCCCTTGTAAAATAAGGATAGTTGAGATTGGTTTGCAAATACTGATTTTTAAATACTGATTTTATTAGGTTACAAAAACATCAAAAAGCAGCTTTATGAAAACAGTTTCCTCTATTGTAGAAAATTACATCAAAACCAAACCATTTTTGCTAAACGCTTTGTCGTTAGGAATCATCAATTTAACCTCTTTGTCCAGAAACATCATGGTCGAATTGGAGAGTGAATTTGGTAAAGAAGTGAAACAAGGTGCTGTTGTAATGGCGCTAAAAAGACTGACCGAAGAACTCGACTTTAGACTGAACCACAAAATCAATAAAGTAATCAAGAATATTGGTGAAATCACTGTCCGTTCAGCACTGACCGATTATACTTTTGCTGCATCAGATACCGTTTTGAACAAACAAGCCGATTTGATCACAGACATTAACACTTTTGCAGATATTTTTTATACGTCTTCAAGAGGCGTAAACGAAACCAATATTGTAGTTAGCAACACCGTAAATCATTTGGTTGACAAACATTTTGCCAACGAAAAACTGATTCAAAAACTGGAAAATTTAGCTTCGATTACGGTAAAATTACCTAAAGAAAACATCGTTGTTCCTGGAATTTATTATTTCATTTTTCAGCGTTTAGCGTGGGAAGGAATCATCATTAATGAAGTAATTTCGACTTCTAATGAATTTACGATTTTAGTAAGTGAAGATGAAGTAGATGTGGCTTTCAAGGTTATTAAAGATTTGAAAAACTAATAGACTCATTTAATAATTCATTTAACCGCAGATTCGCTGATTTTTAAAATCTGTGAATCTGCGGTTAACTTTTTTATAAACTAAAATCAAAATCATCCAAAAGACTTTACTTTTAACTAATTTTGGATTTTAGAAATTAGATTACCTATGCTAACTCCATCTTATCAAAAGTTAAAAGACATTTTATCGACCTCTATCGATCCCAAACGTATTTTGACCAATTCATTGCAAACCCTTGCTTATGGAACCGATGCCAGTTTTTATAGACTCATTCCTAAAATTGTAATTCTGGCTCACAACGAAGCCGAAGTAATCGAAATAGTAAAGCAAGCCAAAAAGCTTGATATTGCTTTGACTTTTCGTGCCGCAGGAACGAGTTTGTCCGGTCAGGCGATTACCGATTCTGTTTTGGTAGTGGCTACGCATGGCTGGAAAAGTTTTGAACTTTTAGAAAACAATCAGAAAATAAAATTAGAACCCGGAATTGTAGGTGCACGAGCCAATACTTTTTTGGCACCACACGGATTAAAAATTGGTCCAGATCCTGCTTCTATCGGAGCGGCGATGATTGGCGGAATTGTTGCCAATAATGCTAGTGGTATGTGCTGCGGAACCGCTCAAAATTCCTATCAAACCATAGCCGATATCCGAATTGTATTGAATGACGGAACTATTTTGGATACTGCAGATACCGAAAGTGTTACGGATTTCAGAAACAATCAAAAGGCTTTAATTCAGGAAATTGAAAACTTAAGAGATACTATCAAAAGTGATGAAACGCTCTATCATCTCATCAAAAATAAATTCAAAATAAAAAACACCACAGGCTACAGCATCAATGCCCTGGTCGATTATCAGGATCCGATTGAAATCATCAAACATTTGATGGTAGGTTCAGAAGGAACTCTGGCTTTTATTTCGAATGTGACTTTCAAAACCGTTATTGATGAAAAGCATAAATCTTGTTCCTTGATAATTTTCCACAGCATTCAAGATGCCTGCAATGCCACTATTTTATTAAAATCAGCTCCGGTTGCAGCGGTGGAATTATTGGACAGGGAATCCATTCGCTCGGTAGAATTCGATCCTGATGCTCCAGAATATTTTAGAACTTTACCCGAATCGGCCTGTGCTTTATTGGTCGAATGCCGCGATAATGATTTAGATAATATGCTGCTCAAACAGCTTAAAATCCGTTCAGAGATTGAATCGATTCCAACCTTTGCGGAATATGAATTTACTTCAAATCCCAAACAATATTATTTCAATTGGAAAGCTAGAAAAGGTTTACTACCAACCGTTGGCGGACTGCGAAAAAATGGAACTTCTGTAATTATTGAAGATGTCGCTTTCCCATTGCCTCAACTAGCCGATGCTTGCGTGGCAATGAAAGAATTGTTCCAAAAACATGAATACCACGATGCCGTGATGTTTGGACACGCTTTGGAAGGGAATCTGCATTTGGTTTTTTCTCAAGATTTTTCGAACCAAACCGAAGTGGATCGTTACGAAAAACTGATGTCAGAGTTGGCTATTTTGGTCGTAGATCGTTTTAATGGATCTTTGAAAGCAGAACACGGAACAGGTCGTAATATGGCTCCATTTGTCGAAAAAGAATGGGGAACAAAGGCTTACGAAATTATGAAACGCATCAAAACTATTTTTGATCCTCATAATAAAATTAATCCCGATGTTTTAATCAATCCCGATCCGAAGGCACATCTCAAAAATTTAAAACCAATGCCCGAATCCCATGCCATTGTTGACAAATGTATGGAATGTGGATTTTGTGAACCCCATTGCGTTTCCGAAGGTCTGACCTTATCGCCAAGACAGCGTATTGTGATTGCCCGGGAAATCAGCCGTTTGGAAGAAACGAATGATAATCCAAAACGATTGGCTGACATTAGAAAAGACGTAACTTATCAGCTGGACGAAACTTGTGCAACCGATGGACTTTGTGCTTTGGCCTGTCCTGTTTATATTGATACCGGGAAATTTGTAAAAGAATGGCGTGCGAATGAATTAAATGCCAGCGATAAAAATGTTGCGAATTACATAGGTTCACATATGGCTGGAACTACAACAGTTTTAAGAATGGGATTAAAATCAGTTTCTTTTTTTCATTCACTATTTGGAAATACCATTATGAATACTTTATCCAATGGATTGCATTTTATAAGTTTTGGAAAAGTGCCAAAATGGATTCCAGAAATGCCAAAAGGAGCCGACAAAATAACGACAAAAAATTGACCGCAGATTCGGCAGATTATTTTTTGACTTCAATAAATGATTTATCAGATTTACAATTAAAAAATCCGTGAATCTGCGGTTAAACTTTTAATAAAAAACAATGAACACAACCTCTGATTTAAAAGTAGTTTACTTTCCTTCCTGCATCAACAGAAGTATGGGTAAAAACAGTTTTCAAACTGCAGACGATCTTCAGTTGACTGCCTTAACCCATCAATTATTGGTCCGTGCCGGTTTTACCATCATCTATCCCGAATCAATAGATAGTCATTGCTGTGGAATGCCATTTTCGAGTAAAGGTTTTGCAGAAGCCAATCACAGACAATCCGGTGCCTTGGAAAACGCCCTTTTAAAAGCTTCGGAAAACGGAAAATATCCCATTCTATATGATATGAGTCCATGTTTTTATCATTCGGCAGCAGAATTTTCGAATGTCTTAAAAATTATGGATCCTATCGAATTTATGTTGGATTATGTGATGCCACATTTGACTGTAAAAAACAAAAAAGATACCGTTGCAATTTTTCCCGTTTGTTCGGTCAAAAAAATTGGAAAAACAGACCAACTTATTGCCTTGTCTCATCTCTGTGCTGATAATGTTACTATAATTGACAGTAATTGTTGTGGTTTTGCAGGCGACAGAGGTTTTCTGGTTCCAGAATTGCGCGAACACGGATTACGGAATTTAAAACAACAAATACCGACTCATTGCAAAGAAGGTTATTCCACGAGTAGAACCTGTGAAATTGGACTAGAAAATGTAAGTGGCATTGATTTTAAATCTATTTTTTATTTGGTGGATGAAGTGACGAAATAAAAAAATCCAACACAAATTTATTTAAAAATTCGTGTTGGATTTTTTATGTTTACTGGATAATTACAAATTCATTCCGCCCGAAACTTCTATGCGTTGACCATTTACCCATTTAGCATCCTCGGAGCATAAAAAAGCTACAACACCGCCAATATCATCTGGTAAACCAACACGTCCTAGAGCGGTTAAAGAAGCAACAAATTGATTGAGTTGCTCGTTATCTCTAACAGCACCACCTCCAAAATCGGTTTCTATAGCGCCAGGAGCTACTACATTTACTCTAATTTTTCGATCCCCAAATTCTTTTGCTTGGTAACTAGTCAAAGTTTCTATTGCTCCTTTCATACTAGCATAAGCAGCATATCCTGGAAATGAAAAACGGGTCAATCCAGACGAGATATTTACAATTCCGCCACCGTCATTCAGTAATTGCAATGCTTTTTGAGTCAACAAAAAAGGCCCTTTGAAATGAATATCAACCATATTGTCCAATTGATTTTCGGTGGTTGTGGCAATACTTTCATGAACTCCAATCCCTGCATTATTGATTAAAAAATCAATTTTATCTGTACCAAAAGTGTTTTGCAAAGTTGATTTTACATTTTGAAAAAAGGAATCAAAACTGCTTGCTTCTGCAACATTCAATTGGATTGCTACTGCTTTTTGTCCTAATTTTTCGATTTCAGCTACAACTTCTTCTGCTTCGTCTTTTTTACTGTGATAAGTTAACACTACATCCAATCCTTTTTCGGCAAGACTCAAAGCCATATTTTTTCCTAATCCACGACTTCCTCCTGTAACCAGCACTATTTTATTTTGCATCTTAAATTTTGTTTTAAATTATGTAAGACAAAATTAGTGGAGTTCTAAAATTCCATTATTGTAAATATCAATCCAGAATTTGCAAAATTCAAATCAAATTATTTAAACTCTAAAAGACAAAGGCGACAAAGCAGTTTGTTTTTTAAAGAAATTAGAAAAATGTGCCAATTCTTCGAAACCGAGTGAATAGGCAATTTCCGAAATATTCCAATCCGTTTCTTTTAATAAAATCTTGGCTTCCTGAATCAATCGTTCGCTGATTAATTCGGTGGTCGTTTTACCTGTATTTTCCTTTAAAACTTTATTCAGATGATTGACGTGAATGGACAAACGATCCGCAAAATCTTTGGCCGATTTCAATTCCAATCGTTGGCGAGAAGATTCAATAGGGAATTGTCTTTCCAATAATTCTACAAATAAAGAAGAAACTCTGGCTGCCGAATTGTGCTTAGAATACAAGGCGGTTATGGGTTGCAATTTTTGCCCAAAGTGAATCAGCTCCGCTACATAATTCCGAATCAAATCGTATTTATAAACATAATCTGAATTAATTTCTTGATGTATCTTTTTGAAAATTAAGTCCATTTCATTAGCCGCTTCTGTTGTCAGCTGAAATACTGGATAACCATCTGTTTGGAAAATAGGCAGCTTTTCCAAGTCGATCCCGATTTTGTCTTTGGTTAAAAACTCACTGGTAAAAACACAAAAATGACCTGACTGTTGCATATCCAAGGGAAGATAATTATACGGAATCTTGGGCGTTGCAAACAAAAGAGCCTGTTCTTCAATTTCAATGGTTCGATCAGCATACTCTACTCTGTTTTTGCCTCGAATCAAACTTATTTTATAATAGGCTCTTCGGTCGTATGGCATATTGCATTGTCCCTTCAATCTTTCGTATAATTCTTTGATATTAAAAACATTAAAATGTCCAATTTCTTTTTGAATTCCATTAGGCAACAGTTCGCATGGATTAGCAAAACTGTCGCTGGAAATGTCTTCATAAAACTCGTCGATTGATTTTGATTTCATTGGAAGTAAATTTGTAAAAATCAAATATACGAATTAATTGAAATGTATATTTGTTTTAAATCCTTTTATCTTTTTAAAAAAAAATTAAAAAATTTATCTTTTTTTAAAACCATACTTCTGTTTTGTTCGTAAATGGCTTTATAACAAAAACATTTTATATCATGAACAAAACAAATTTCAACAATCGCCTTGCTTCTTTTTTCCTTTTAGGAACATTAGCACTAACAATTCTTTCTTGTAATAATGATGACAATGATTCATCAAGTATGCCACCAATGGCTCCCGATGTGAATTTTACAGCATTGACCAATACTAATGCCATTGTAAAATACAATGCTAGAAATTTAGCAACACCAACTTCGACAACAGCTATTACTGGTTTGCCTAGTGGAGAAAAAATTGTGAGTATCGATTACCGACCAGCAACTGGACAATTGTATGCCGTAGGAACTTCAAGCCGTCTTTATTTTATTAACGAAGAATCGGGTTTGGCTACCGCTTTAGGATCTGCTGCTTTTACTCCAGCAATAAGTGGAGCTAGTGCTAACATCAACTTTAATCCAACTGTTGATAGAATTCGTTTGGTAACTCCAACGGGACAAAATTTACGTTTGCACCCTGAATTAGGAACTGTTGCCGCAACTGATGGTGCAATAAATGGAGGATCAACTCCTAGCATTGGAGCGGTGGCTTACACCAATAGTGTTGCAGGTGCTTCAACCACACAACTTTTTGATATTGACTTCGCACAAGATAAATTATACCTACAAAATCCACCAAACAATGGAACTTTAGAAGAAATTGGTGATTTAGGTGTTGATTTTACTGGAGTTGGAAACTTCGATATCCTTCCAGATAACAGTTCAGCTTTGGCCGTTACTTACAGCAATAATGTATCTTCATTATTCACTGTTAATTTAAAAACTGGAAAAGCAGAAAAAGTAGGTACTTTTGGATTAGCGGTTATCGGAATTGCTTTCAAAACCAATGCTGTGGCTTATGCAGCTTCGTCTGATAATAAATTATACCGATTTGACCCAACCAATCCAATGATGAATTCTGTTGCTTTTGTTGGACTTTTGGCTAGTGAAACTATTGTTGGTTTGGATTTTAGACCTGCAAACGGGACATTATTTGCCATCACTAATCAAAGTAGATTATTGACTGTAAATACTGCCAGCGGACAAGTTACTGCTGTAGGAACTTCTTTAGCACCTGCTGTATCAGGAACTTCTATCGGATTTGATTTTAACCCAATGGTAGATAGAATAAGACTAGTAACCAACACTGGTCAAAACTTAAGATTACACCCTGATTTAGGGACCGTTGTTGCAACAGATCTTGTCCTAAACCCAGGAACACCAGCTGTTAGTGGAGCTGCCTATACGAATAGTTTTGCTACTACTGCTAGCACTAATTTATTTGTTGTAGATCATACAACGAATATGCTTTACAACCAAAATCCTCCTAACAACGGAACTTTAGTAGCTGTAGGCGCTTTAGGAATTGATGTGGATGCGGATAATGGTTTTGATATTGGAGGAAGCTCTAATAAAGCTTTTGGTTTGTTTAAAGTTGGAGGAATGACAGGCGTATATTCTGTGAATTTGACCACTGGAGCTGCTACAAAAATTAAGGATTTTAATATCACTGCTACTGCAATGGCAGTTGGTCTAGGATTCTAGAAATAAAAATTCATTTTGTTTTAGTTAGAAACCCCAGTCAGGATTTGAAAAAAATCTGGCTGGGTTTTTTGATTAATTTCCATCAATAATTTTTAATTAAAATGTAGGAATATTTGAAATTTTAATTAAATGAACCCTTGTAATAAAATAAAAATTGTGTTACTAAAGTTTTTCTATTTGGTCTAGTAATTCTGTACAACTTTTTGTTCGATTTTCAATATTTTTCAAACAACCTTCAATACATTTTACATATTCATTACTGATTTCTGGATTTTCATATAAAATATCTAGAAATGAGCTTCCTGCTGGAGGTTGACCAATCAATAAAGTATACCAAATTGCTCCAATTGAATAAATATCAGATCTTTTATCTATTAATCTTGGATTTTGTATTAATTCAGGAGCATTATAATAACCGCTTATTGTTCCTTCACCAGTTTTTGTAAACCTAGAATGAAGTTCATTTTCTATAAATATACTTAAACCAAAATCAATAATTCTAAATTGATTTGGCATAGATGCCATTATGTTACTTGGTTTTAAATCTCGATGAATAATTCCAATCTCTTCATGAGCATGATTTAATGCTTTTACAATATTTTTTATTAATTCTAATGCTTTGTCTTGTTTTAAAGTGCCAAAATCATTTAAAATTTGATTTAAATTTCTTCCATTAAAATATTCCATTCTAATAAAAGGTCTGCTCCCTATCATCCCTGCATCATAAACTTTGATAATTGAAGGATGGTTTAATTTAAATAACATTTTAGCCTCTTGAAAAAACCTTTCAAGTTCTTTTCCCCCACCTTCATAAAAAGCTGGAGCAAAAACCTTAACTGCAAAAGGCAATTGTAATAGTCTATGTTCATATAGATAAACTAATCCAAAACCACCATTTCCAATTATTTCCTTTTCTTCATAATTCTTACTAAATTCTAAAGCACCTTCACCTGTTTCATATTCAAGAATTTCTAATATAGGATTTATTGCTTCACTAATTATAACTCTTCTTTCCGCATATGTAGGAGCTTCAGATTTTATCCATGCCCAAAACTCATCAGATGTTCTACAAAGTTTTAAGAACCTTGGAATTACTTTTTCTAAATTGGACTGGGATAAAATTAATTTTCTAAATGTACTGTATTCTTTTTGTTCTAGTCTTCCACCAGTTGCCAAAGAAACAAGTCCCATTTTAAATTGTTCAATTTGCAGAATGATATCATCTTCTTCTGATAATCTGTTTAATTCATTGGTTTTCATAAAATTTTAACTAACTGATTTAATTATTTTTTCAAAAATTTATGAAAATGTTTAAAAAGCCTTCTTTTTCAATTAAGCGTTTTACTCCCCTCCCAACAGCTCCATCAACTCCAAAGCTATTCGAGTAGATTTTACATTATCAAAAGTCAATAAAAGACGTAATCCGGCAGGCGTTTGTTTTTCTTTCATTACACAGATAGAACTGTTTTTTTGAACAAACTCAATCACTTTTTGAAAACGGTTTGAAGTATAATAATCGGATTGTTGGTCGGACACAAAATAGCCAATCATCTTGCCTTTTTTCATTACCAGTTTTTCGATTCCTACTTTGGTGGCAACCCATTTGATGCGAATGCTGTTCATTAAAGCCAATGCACGTGGCGGCATTGGACCAAAACGGTCAATCAATTTATTTTGGAAAACAACCAATTCTTCTTCGTTGGTCACGTTGCCCAATTCGTTGTACAAACTCAATCGCTCCGTCACATTATTGATGTATTCGTCCGAAAACAACAACTCAAAATCGGTGTCGATTTGCAAGTCTTTTACATATTCCTTTTCGACTCCGCTATCTTCGTTTTCATATAAATCCTTAAATTCATTTTCCTTCAATTCATCGATAGCTTCGTTCATAATTTTTTGATAGGTATCAAAACCAATTTCATTGATGAAACCACTTTGTTCGCCTCCTAATAAATCTCCTGCACCACGAATTTCCAAATCCTTCATCGCAATATTGAAACCGCTTCCCAGTTCCGAGAATTGTTCCAAAGCCTGAATTCGTTTTCGGGCATCATCTGTCATTGCGGAATATGGTGGACAAATAAAATAACAAAACGCTTTCTTGTTGCTGCGCCCTACTCTACCTCGCATTTGATGCAAATCAGACAATCCAAAATTATTGGCATTATTGATGAAAATCGTATTTGCATTCGGAACGTCCAATCCGCTTTCGATAATCGTTGTAGCAACCAAAACATCGAATTCACCGTTCATAAAAGCCAACATCAATTCCTCTAATTTGGCTCCGTCCATTTGACCGTGACCAATTCCAACTCTAGCATCAGGAACCAATCGCTGAATCATTCCGGCTACTTCCTTGATGTTTTCGATTCGGTTATTGATAAAGAAAACCTGTCCGTTACGCTGAATTTCATACGAAATCGCATCCCGAATCATCTCTTCACTAAAACCAACCACATTCGTTTCGATAGGATAACGATTGGGCGGAGGTGTTGTAATTACAGATAAATCGCGTGCCGCCATCAACGAAAACTGCAAAGTTCTCGGAATTGGCGTTGCTGTTAAGGTCAGCGTATCGACATTGGCAGCAATGGTTTTGAGTTTATCTTTTACGTTGACGCCGAATTTCTGTTCCTCATCTACAATCAACAATCCGAGGTCTTTGAAAACCACATTTTTGTTGACCAATTGATGCGTTCCAATAACAATATCGAGTTTCCCTTCGGCTAATTGTTTGAGGGTTTCGGCTTTTTGTTTGGCTGTTCTAAAACGGTTCAGATAACCAATAGAAACGGGCATATCTTTCAATCGTTCCGAAAAAGTACGGTAATGCTGGTACGCCAAAATCGTGGTTGGAACCAGAACCGCCACTTGTTTGGAATTGTCTACCGCTTTGAAAGCGGCACGAATGGCAACCTCTGTTTTTCCAAAACCTACATCTCCACAAACCAATCGATCCATCGGACGGTCGCTTTCCATATCGGCTTTGACTTCAGCAGTTGATTTGGTTTGGTCGGGTGTATCTTCGTAAATGAAGGAACTTTCCAATTCGTTTTGCAAATAACTGTCGGGCGCAAAACGGAATCCTTTTTCCAATTTCCTTTTGGCGTACAACTGAATCAAATTGAACGCAATATTTTTGACACGTGCCTTGGTTTTCTGCTTCAGAATCTTCCAGGCATTCGACCCAACTTTATAAATTTTGGGTGGTGTTCCATCTTTTCCGTTGTATTTCGAAATTTTGTACAGCGAATGAATGCTCACATACACAATATCATTGTCGGCATAAACCAATTTAATCGCTTCCTGAGTTTTGCCCTCGACCTGAATTTTTTGCAAACCTCCAAATTTCCCAATTCCGTGATCGATGTGCGTTACATAATCACCAACTGTCAAAGTTGTCAACTCTTTTAAAGTAATATTTTGCTTTTTGGAAACCGAATTTTTGATGTTGAATTTATGATAACGCTCAAAAATTTGGTGATCGGTATAACAAGCTAATTGGTTTTCTTCATCGATAAAACCTTGGTAAATAGGCAAAACAATCGTGTTGTATTGCTTTCTGATATTCTCTGAATTTTCTTCGTCCAAGGTTTCAAAAATATCGTGAAAACGTTTGGCTTGGGCATCATTCGAACAAAACAAGTAATTTTTGTACCCGTTGAAATGATTGTCATTCAAATTATTCAGCAACAAATCGAATTGTTTGTTGAACGACGGTTGGGGCTTGATGTGAAAATCAAATGCTTTTTTAGTTTTATAAATCGCTTTGGAACTCAATTCCACAACCGAAAAATCGAGACTTTTCTTGATGAATTCTGCCTGATTCAGGAATAATTGATTTGGTGAAACGTGATTTACTGTGGCATTCAGATTTTCAAAAATCTCTGTGGCTTTGGCAAAAAGACGGTCTAGTTTTGTGAATAAACCTTCGGCATCTTGAATGAAAATAACCGTTTGATTGTTGATGTATTCCAAGAAACTTTCACGGTTTTCCTGAAAGAATTTGTTTTCTACATTGGGAATAATCGTGATTTTCTTTTGCTTTTCGATGGACAATTGGGTTTCCACGTCAAAGCTTCGAATGCTGTCTACTTCGTTGCCAAAAAACTCAATTCGGTACGGATTGTCATTCGAAAAAGAAAACACATCGACAATTCCTCCACGAACCGAAAATTCGCCCGGTTCGGTAATGAAATCCACTCTTTTGAATTCATATTCGAACAAGACTTCGTTGATAAAATCAATCGAAATCTGGTCGCCAACAGCCACTTTCAAGGTGTTTTTGTCCAATTCTTTTCGAGTTACCACTTTCTCGAAAAGCGCTTCAGGATAAGTGACAATAACCGCCGGTTTTTTGCGGGAATTGATGCGGTTCAACACTTCGGCACGAAGCAAAACATTGGCATTGTCGGTATCTTCAATTTGGTACGGACGACGATACGATCCAGGATAAAAAAGCACGTCTTCTTCGCCTATCATTTGCTCAAGATCATTCAAATAATAAGCCGCTTCTTCCTTGTCGTTTAGAATAAGTAAAAATGGTTTTTCCGTCTTTTTGAAAAGCGATTGTACCACAAACGAAAGCGACGAACCTATCAATCCATTCAACTGGATTTTTTGTTCGGCTTGTTGCAAACTATCGGATATTTGCTTGATTTTTGGCGAATTATCGTAAATCGTATATAAGCTTGCTTTACTCAACGCGAGGTGTATTTGGATTAAATTGTGGTGAATTTGGAATGGCTCTTGTAGAATCAAGCATTTTGATTAAATCAGACTCTCCTTCTTCGAGCGGAATTTTACTTTTTTGAACAATTTTGTCCATTTGATCTTGCATAGACACTAATTCTTTATTGATTTCAGGAATTAAAACCACTACTTTCTTGTACGGAATGTCACTTAAGTGAATGTATAAATCAAGCATTCTAACTTTGGTAATCAACATAGCAATTCTCGCTTTCATTTGAGGTTTGTCAAATTCTAGAGGAATTGTGTTATTTAAGAGCATTACTTTCTTGGAAAGTTCGGCTGATTTTTTCTGAAAAGCACCTATTGTTTTCTGGGGTTTGTGTTCTAATTCGCCTAAAAAGTGTCGCCATTCGGCCCAAGTGTTGGTACTGGCTTTTGCTGTTGCATTAATTGGATTGGCATTAAAAATCCATGCTTTATTGATGTTAGCAAAAATGACTGCTTTTCTTTGAACATCTTTCTTGGTTTCGACAATACGTATTTCGTTTTCGTCTTTACACGAATTCAAAATAAAAAAAAGAGAAAAAAGAAAAGCAAATTTAAAGTTCATTTCGAATTTATTAGGGCGTAAAGTTACAAATAAAGCATAGACAATAAAAAAACTATGCACGGAAGTACATAGTTTTTAGTAGAACTTTAACGATGAATCTATTTAGTGTACAAAGTTATAATTAACGCCTACACCAAATACTTGTCTGGTTTGAAAACCTGCAAAAGCATTGTCATCATATATGGTTTGGAACGTAAGATTAGCCGAAAGTGTTTTATTGATTTTCATCACAATATTAATTTGATAATCCAAATCAATATTCCCTGGTTTTTCTAAATAATTAGAATATAAACTCAAAATATTTTCGGCTGTTACGTTATCCATCAATTTGAATTTGTAATATCCAGAAGCATAAAAACCGAGTTCATAACGCAAACTTTTGTTGGCATCTACACCAAAATAGGATCCGTCAACATAACCTGGCAATGAAGTATAATCGTTATTAACAAAAGTCATTTTAGAGGTTAATGGCGCAAAATTTACTTTTAGATTATCACTTTTTTTCCAATAAATACCAGGTCCAAAAGTAAGATAAGCAGGAGAGAATATTCCTGTATTTTCTTGTCTTATTTCGGCTCCACCAGCATCTTTGCTGTAAATATAGCCGTCTGTAAATTGAGTTCTAAAATTTAAAATAAAGGAGTAATACCAATTTCCAGAAGCTCTTTTTCCGTAAACCGAATTGAATTCAAAACGGTCGTCTGTTTTCTTTTCGAAATCAGCATTTTGGGTTTGAAGCAGACCATAAGAAGCCAAAACGCGATTGTCCCAAGTCATGTTGTCTTGCTTGTAATTGAAATCATAATTGATTCCTAAATTGCCCGAAAGACTGCTTTCGCCACCGGCAACCCAGTTGTTAAAATTGGCTTGGTTGAACAAAAAAGTGATAAGTCCTTTTTTCGTCCATCCATTTCCAGAGGTATCTGCGATTACCTTAACAGAATTTTCAGTATGTTTTAATAGTTCCTTTTCGGTAGATTGCGCTTTAATTTTTGCTGAAACAGATAGCAGAAACGCTAATAAGATTACTTTTTTCATCATAAGAGTATTAGTTATACTACAAATGTAATGAAAAGAATAAAATGTTAAAATTTCAACAACTTAAAACAACTTATTTTTTGGGTGCTTTATACAAAGGAACTGCGGAACAAGCCTCGCCATACATAATACTCCGTGCATAAGCCTGCAAATGATGCGCTGCCAAAATATAGGCTCGCATTGGCACTGGTTTTTTCGAACAGCCTTTTATAATAACTGGCTTGTTTTCGTAAACCGAATAATCCAATTTGGAAAGAATTTCTTCATACAAAGCAGCATCCAAATCTTCGATAGTGCCATTGACAATTTTTTTGGCAAAAGGTGCCAATTGAATCGCCACCAAAATAGAAGCCCAAGCCGGAACAATAGCATCGGTACTGCAATGAATTGCCACATACTGATCTTGATATTGCGACCAGTCTTGATTTTTAAGATGCTCTCTAAAGTCTTTTTCTTTCAATAAAAAACCTTCCAGAAGCCATTGCGAAATATCAATTTGCGCACGAACTCCCTTTGGATAATAGTCTTCTAAATCGAAAACTTCCAAAATGCTATTGGCAACTTTATTTTCTATTTCTTCCATAATTTAGTGTTCAGTAATCAGTGTTCGGTGTTCAGTTGTGCACTGACTACTGAACACTGATTACTTTTTTAAAGCATTCCTAATTCTAACTTGGCTTCTTCGCTCATCAAATCTTTGCTCCAAGGCGGATCGAAAGTGATTTCTACTTCGGCACCTTTTACGTGCTCAATAGATTTTATTTTTTCTTCTACTTCTCTTGGCAAACTTTCTGCCACAGGACAGTTCGGAGAAGTTAATGTCATCAGGATTTTCACTTCGAAATCGGTACTTACCATTACGTCATAAATCAATCCTAATTCGTAAATATCAACAGGAATTTCTGGATCGTAGATGGTTTTTAATTTCGCTACAATGTCAGATCCTATTTGGTCTGTGTCTATAAATGTTTCCATAGTTTTTTTTTATTTTTGAACCATATAAGTCATATAAGTTCATTTAAGTTTTTTATTATTCTTCGTCTAATCTTTTATAAAAATCACCAAGATATGTTTGTTGACCTTCATGAAAAATATTACCTACATTAAAGTTAATTAATAAGCCCATTGGTGCTTCTAGAAGATTCATGTAAGAAATTAGCTGTGCTTTATGTATTGGTAGTATTTTATCAACAGCTTTAAGTTCTAAAACTAAACAATTTTCAATAAATAAATCACATCTTAAATCAGATTCTAATTCTAAACCTTTGTATTCAATAGGTATGGTTAATTCAGACACAAAACAGATTCCTCTTAAAGACAGTTCTTTTATCATGCACTTGTGATATATGCTTTCAAAAGTCCTGGGCCTAAATGTTTATGAACTTCGATTGCCGCTCCATTAACTCTGTAAACTAAATTTTTTAGTTCTTTTTTGTTACCATAAAACATATATTAAATGTAGTGCCATAAAGATAGTATTAAACTTTCTTATATGTGCTTATATGTCTTATATGGTTTAAAAAAAATTATTTTTTTGCATCGAATGCCAATGCGTACATTTTTATATTTTTGATCATCGAAACCAATCCATTGGCGCGGGTTGGCGACAAATGTTCTTTTAAACCAATTTCATCAATGAAATCCATATCAGCATTCAGAATGTCCGTAGCTTTTTGGTTGGAAAAAACCCGAATTAGAATTGCTATAATTCCTTTGGTCAGAATCGCATCACTATCGGCTGTAAAGACAATTTTGTCATCATTTTGTTCTCCTTTCAGCCACACTTTCGATTGACATCCCTTGATAATATTGTCCTCCGTCTTGAATTCTTCTTTGATTAATGGTAGGTTTTTACCCAAATCAATAATGTATTCATAACGTTGCATCCAGTCGTCAAACATGGCGAATTCGTCAATTATTTCGTCTTGTAATTTTTTAATACTCATTATTCTTTTTTTGCAAATGAATTTATTTTTACTACCAATTTTTTGATTGCTTCCGGTGGATAACCATGATCAAAAGAGGTGGTTTTATATTCTTTATCTTTATATCTAACTTCTAAATTCGCAATGGCAGCACCATCGTGAAAACGTTTTTCGGTAGGCGCTTTCAAAGTTACCAAACTATCCAAATTGATGGTTTCAAAATCCGAAATTAATTCTTTCCAATCAGCATCCGAAATTTTTGTCGGAACTGGTTTGTCATTACCACTTCTATCTTTCGAAACTGAAACTGTCTGATCTTGAATCGTAATTTTTTGATAGAAACCTCTGGTATTGGCGGTGTATTCCAAAACAGCCGTTTTCAGATCATTTTTGGTTTGGCTTCCACAACTTTTTCCAAGAAAAATACTCAATACAATCAGGGCGTATAGTTTCATTTTTTTACTTTTTAGGACAACATCATTTGTGCTTTTTTCAAAGCTTCAATCATAAGATCTATTTCTTCTTTGGTATTGTAAAAAGAAAACGAAGCACGAATCGTTCCTGGAATATCGAAAAAAGTCATAATTGGTTGGGCGCAATGGTGACCTGTTCTTACCGCAATTCCTAACTTGTCCACTATCGTTCCAATATCATACGGATGAATGCCTTCAATATTAAACGAAACTACCGAAGTTTTTTCCTTTGCAGTGCCATAAATTTTTAGACCTTCGATTTCTAATAATCGTTTGGTAGCATATTCCAATAATTCCAATTCCTGTTGTTGAATGTTGTCAAAACCAACGGAGTTCAAATAATCTACAGCTGTTCCCAAAACAATTCCACCAGCAATATCAGGCGTTCCCGCTTCAAATTTGTGTGGCAAATCGGCATAAGTGGTTTTTTCGAAACTGACTTCCTTAATCATTTCGCCACCTCCTTGATAGGGCGGTAATTTGTTCAACCAAGCTTCTTTTCCGTATAAAATCCCAACGCCAGTTGGACCACACATTTTATGTCCTGAAAAAACATAAAAATCACAATCCAAAGCCTGAACATCAGGTTTCAAATGCGGAACAGCCTGTGCTCCATCAATCAAAATCGCTGCGCCAAATTCGTGTGCTTTGTCAATCATGTATTTAACAGGATTCACAGTTCCCAACGCATTCGAGATGTGATTTACGGTTACGATTTTGGTTTTATCCGAAAGCAATTTATCGTATTCGTCCATAATCAATTCGCCGTTTTCATTCATTGGAATTACTTTCAAAGTAGCTCCTGTTTTCTCGCACAACATTTGCCAAGGCACAATATTACTGTGATGTTCCAATGCGGAAACCAAAACTTCATCACCTGGTTTTACTATCGAAGCAAATCCGTTGGTAACCAAATTAATTCCGTGGGTCGTTCCCGAAGTAAAAATTACTTCGTGAGCGAATTTGGCATTGATGTGATTTTGGATTTTCCCACGCGAAATTTCGTAAGCATCAGTTGCCAATTGACTCAAAGTATGTACGCCACGATGAATATTGGCATTAATTTCCTGATAGTATTTTGAAATCGCATCAATCACAATTTGTGGTTTTTGCGAGGTAGCTCCGTTATCGAAATAGACCAATGGTTTTCCGTTTACGGTTCTAGAAAGTATTGGAAAATCGGCTCTTATTTTTTGAATGTCTAGCATAATTATTTAGAAAAATTCTACGTACAAAAGTAATAAAACTTCGAGGGTTTATTACTAAATAATTGTTATAGTTTTTTGTCTACGAATAACGCGGATACTAGGATTTAATATGTTCAGAAAAATTTAAAAAAAAATCAACCACAAATTACACGAATTAACACAAATTGTTTTGTTTTGAAAAATTTCACTAATTGGTGAGATTCATTTTTTTAAATTGATAGAATTTGTGCTAATTTGTGTAATTTGTGGTAAAAAACTAGAATTGAATACTTTACAGCTATGTAATCGGTGGCTGATTTTTTATTAAATTGCATTATTCAAATCTCAAATGTTGTTCGTCATGAAAAAAATATTCCAGTTTCTTGGTTTAGCTCTTTTACTTTTTCTGATTTATTTTGGCTACATTACTTATCCAAAACTGGATCTAATTTCAGGATTTTCGGCTAAAAGTATGGCTTCAGGACATTTTATTGATTCCCGTTCACAAGAAATGATTGAACAAGGCGACAACGATATTCCAAAAATTAATTGGGCAACCAACAAAATTGACGAAAACGGAAAATTTGCCACCTCAACGGTTTATGGACTAAAAGAACGCAAAGCCATTTACCGAGAAGGTTTGGGAGTGACTCTAATCAACGATGATTTTGATATTACAAAACCATACAAAGTTCCAAAAAGAACAAAACTCATCAATAATTTACCTTTTCCTTATGGAAATAATGAACCGAAAGACACACTATTTTCTAACATTGATTATGCCAAATTAGAAAAAGCTGTAGCCAATGTTTTTGACAAAAAAGGAGTTAAAAAAAATAGAACACGTGCCGTTTTGGTCATTTACAAAGACAAAATCATTGCCGAAAAATACGATACTGGCTTTAATAAAGATTCAAAAATTTTGGGCTGGTCTATGACCAAAAGTGTGACTGCCACGTTATTTGGTATTTTGCAAAAACAAGGAAAATTAGACATCAACAAACCCGCTCCTGTAACGGAATGGGCAAAGGACGAACGAGCAAAAATTACGCTCGCCAATTTGCTTAATATGAACTCTGGTCTGGAATGGGAAGAGGATTATACCAAGATTTGTGATGCCACTTTAATGCTTTTTGCAACAGAAGATATGAGTCAATCGCAATTGGTAAAACCTGCACAATTCAAACCCAATACACACTGGAATTATTCTTCGGGAACGACAAATTTATTGTCGGGAATTTTACGAAAACAATTCAAAACGCATCAGGAATATTTAGATTTTTGGTATGCTGCCCTGATTGACAAAATTGGAATGAACTCGATGATAGTTGAAACTGATATGGCAGGGAATTATGCGGGTTCGTCTTACGGTTGGGCAACTACAAGAGATTGGGCAAAATTTGGATTACTGTATTTGCACAAAGGAAATTGGAATGGCACACCACTTTTTGATGAAAAATGGATGCAATTTGTAACCACGCCAACTCCTACTTCCAACGGAAAATATGGAGGTCAATTTTGGCTCAATGTGGCCGGAAAATATCCAAGCGCACCCAAAAATATGTTTTATTGCAGCGGCTACCAAGGGCAAAAAATATTTATACTTCCTTCCCAAGATATGGTCATTGTCCGAATGGGATTAACAGATGATAATCAGTTTGATTTTAATGGGTTTTTGAAAGGGATTTTGGGGAGTTTGAAGGAATAGAGTTGTTGTAAGCAAATCGATATTTTAAACATTGCATTCTATATGAACATTTGTTGATGGATAGTTTCCATTTTTAAATTGTTCAATTAAATCTTCTTTCTTATGAAACTAGGAAGTTTTCAGGATTTGGCGATTTCTTTCTCATTCATATCAATTAATATCCAAGGAAATTCATCAGAATTTATACAAGTTCCTGTTGAAATTTCACAACTTTCATCTTCTAATATGTCCTTTATTTTTAAGATTGTTGCATCTCTTTTACAATAGCATTTTTCACAATCATCATCTAAACTTAAATTATGATATTCTTTTTCGTGTTCATTTATGAATCGATTTATCCAACCCATATTAGGAAAAACTAATTTTACTTTTTCATTATCTAATTTGACATAGTCATTTTTAATTCTCCATTCTCTTTCCCAAGTAAAATCTAACCTTCCTTTTTCATTTGGATTATATGATACAAATCTCCAATTTAAGTTTGGATTGTTTTTCTCTAAATCATATTCATTTCTATGCGAATATATTACCGGTCTTCCATCGTAATTATAAATGTCATTTTTTGTAAATTGAAACCCAAATGGTGTATATCTTGAAAAATATTTTTTATCTAGTGTTCCGTTAATAGTTAAACATTTGGCAGGGATTTCTGTAAAACAAATACATTTATGTTTTCCTAGAATCATTCCATTACCACTATTTAATGTTTTAGATTTTATTATTCTTTTGAATGATTGGTAAGCTTCTTCATAGTCTAAAGGATTGTTTTTTCCTTTTGTAAAATGTATTAAATTACTACAATGATCAATTCTTGCCATTATTATTTAATTTTGCCAAATTTTGTTTATTTATTTTTTTCTCTTTAATTTCATTTTTCATTTCAATTAAATTAGTGTCTTTTTTTAGGAAAATAAATAGATTTTTCTCAATATTAATTAACTGCATTTCTGCAATTGCTCTTATGTAAAATATATCATCTTCTGTAATGTTATCAGATGGTTTTTTAAAATTATTATTTTCAAAACATAAATAGATACTTTTATTTTTATTATTATTTAGTTTAGGTATTTTTTCTTTCAGGTTGTCATAGAAATTCAATAAATTGTCTTCATTCTCTTTGTTGTTTTGTAAAATACTATCATAATATGAAAATGAAACTAATTTCAAACTGGCTTCTTTAAGTTTAATAATATGATCTCGATAACCATTTTCATTTAATAGTTTTATATTTAATTTATTTAGAGGAATTTCTCCTTTTAAGTAATTAAAAAGTGTCCGTGCTAAAATAAATAATCTTCCACTTTCCTCAAACGAAAAATGATAAAATGTATATGCTCGTTCAGGTTTTTGATGCTTGTATAAGAATTCTGCATCTTCAAATAACTGTTTGCTATGCTCGTATGTAAGGAAAATTGCTTCTAATATTTTTTTATGCATTTTTAAATTTGTCAATTAAACAATAATTAAATCTTATATATTTTATTAGGTTGTAAAATATGTACTTCGACTAAAATTTCATTTTATAAGTCTTGTGTTTTTTTTGGTTTTAATTTCTAAAAATATTTCATTAACTAAATCATCGTTTAAATAAGGTTTAAATATTTCAAAAAATGCACTATTGAAAAGCAAAATATTAAAATCCCATTTATTTGAATATTTTTCAAAAAACTCAACTGACCAAGGTAAATTGGGGTTTTTGCTTAATTTTTTCCAATTCCATTTTTCGATATATAATTCTATAAATTCAATACTCCAAGGTAATCCAGTATTTTCACTTAATTTATCCCAATCCCAATTTTCAATATAATTTATAATAAAATCTTCTGACCAAGGTAGTTTTGAGTTTTTACTTAAAAAAATCCAATTCCATCGATCATAATATTTTTCAATAAATGCTTTAGTCCAAGGTAATCCTTCGTTTCTACTTAATCCTCCTTGTGTTTCAGACCAATGCGATCCCCACGATAGTTTCATTTCATTGTCCTCTATAAATTTTTCAGTCCAAGTAAAACTCTTGTTTATCGATATACTTCGCCATTCTAATTCTAAATTTTTTTTATTGAGATCATTCTTTCCTCTTTCTTGACAAATTTTTAAAATTTGCCAAAAAATATTTTCTGACCATTTAATACCTTCGTTTTCTAATATACCTCTAAACTCAACTTTATCTATATTTTTAATTAATTCAACAGTCCAAGGAATTGATGAATTTCGTGAAGTGTAAATTGCCCACAACTTTTCTTTTTTTAAAAAAGTTTCTGACCAAGGTAAAAAAGGATTACCACTTAAATAAAGGCTGACTAATTTATACTTATCTCTAATATTGTCTGTCCAAGGAATTCTTGCATTTCCTGCAAAAGCATCCCAATGAATTTTATCCTTATATTTTTCAACACTCTGTAAAGTCCATATAACTTTTGAATTTGATGAAAATGAGTTTGTTCTTAATGAATAATCCATAATAAAACCTTTTTCATTTCTATCACTATAATCATAATGGACATAATTTCTTCCCCAATTTAAATGATTACAAAATTTTTCAATCATTTCGTCATTCCAAATAATATTTTTATTGCTTGATAAATATATCCAATCTAAATTATTTAAATTTTTTTCAATTGTTATTAAATTAAATAAATAAAAATGCGATAATAATTTTATCGAAAAATTATCTATTTTTGAATATTTCAACAATAAAATTTTGATTTTTAACCGATTATTGCTAAATATACTTTTCCCAAGTAATTTATCTCCAATAGCAATTTGTTTCTCAATTTTGTGTAAAGAGTTATTTACAGAAATTAAAGAGTTCTTATTTTCTTCCATATTCTAGACTGTTGTTTCTTTTTTTAATTCTTCAAGGATTTTAGTGAACTCTTCTTTTGCATCCTGAAAATAATTATTCAAATTCTTAATATTACTTATTTTGGTGAAAGTATCAGTATTCTTAATTGATAATAACATCTCTTCTAATTCATTACGTTTGCGTATTAAATTTTCTAGAATTATTTTAAGTTTATCTTTTTCGTTTATTGTTTCACCCTGTGAGCTAAAAATTCCTTTTTCTAAATCATTTAAAATTTGATTTACTTTTTCAAGGTTATTATTATCGTAAGCGTTTTTTAAATCGGTAAATATTTCTGTCGCTAATTCTTTTTGATCGTCTGTTACTTTGTCTGGATGGCAAAGTTTTGTTGCTTTACGATAATTTTTCTTTAATTCTTTTAGTTTTTCTTCATCTAAAATTAAAGGTTTTGGCTCGTTTAATTTATCATTATATGATTTTGAGAAATCTTCGTAATCAAATTTTGCTTCTTCATATTCATGCTGTTTTTGTTTGTCTTCCTTTGATTTATTGGCAATTTTCTCGGCTAAAATCTTTTTGTAAAGAAGAATTTTTGTAATAATCTCTCCTAATTCTTCATTGTATTTTAATTCAAAACTTCTAATGTTTTTTTCTATATCTGTTTTTTCATCAGATAAACTAGAGATTTGATATTCAAGGCTTCTAATTTCTAATTGTAAAGCAGGAATTTCGGGGTCACTGTACAAACTGATTTTTTTATAATCACTTGTAAAAGTTTGAATTAATTTAACTGCTTGACTGAATTCTTTTTTTGTACAATGATTCAAAATAATGGTTAATGAATCAAGCTTTTTATCAGAATGGTTTTTTGGAATTAGACTTTTTGTTTTTTCAACCTGATAATTAATATCCTCTAAATCTTCAAGTTTAATAACATTTAATAATGTTTCTAAACGGATTACAACTTTTATCCAATCTATCTCAGCATTTGGATTGTAATACTTGTCTTTTATCTTATCAAATTCCTGATTAAAATCCAAAATGAGATTGTAATCCTCTTCAATTACGGTAATGCTTTCGTGATTTGTCTTTGCTTTTTGTGTCCAATTATATGAACCAAAAATTAAAACAGTATTGTCAATTATACAAAATTTGTTGTGCATTAATGGAGCATAGGCAGTGTCTTTTCCAATCCAAAATAGTTGTCCTCCATTATTTATTAGCTCCCGATAATTTATATTACTATCAAGGTTTATTTCGTGATTCGCCATAAGCAGTTCAACTTGAATTCCTTCTTTAGCTTTTTCGCAAAGAACATTGAATAATTTAGTGTCTGTAAACCACGCAACCGCAATTCTAATACTTGTATGGGATTCTTTTAATCTAATTTCAATTTGTTTATGGATTTTTTCGAAGTAGGCTTGTGATTTCATTAAATCTCTTATGTTTATTGAAAAGCTTCTATTTAGCTTTAAATTCTTTCTTCAAATTTACAGAAAAGGAAATTCATTCCTTTACGGTTTTCCTCATTTGGATAAAATATTCTTATAATGCAAAATCCCCTAGCCCCGATAGCAGTGGAAATCCTTCTTGTTTTTTCTTTAAAAACAAGAAGATTACTTCACCAAACATTTATTTTTAGCGGAGTTCAGTGAATATATTTGTAACGAATAGCGGGAAACAGCTCCTAATCCTTCGACTGCGCTCAGGATGACAATAAATAATTCCTTATTTTTGCCCAAAATTAAACTGAATTATGTTACAGAATCCAAAAAGATATACCATTACGGCGGCATTGCCTTATACAAACGGACCCATTCATATTGGGCATTTGGCGGGTGTTTATGTGCCTTCGGATATTTATTCCAGATATTTAAGATTACAGGGAAGAGACGTTTTGTTTGTTTGCGGAAGCGACGAACACGGCGTGGCGATTTCAATGAAAGCCAAAAAAGAAGGCGTTACGCCCCAGGAAGTAATCGACAAATACGATGGAATTATCCGAAAATCTTTCTCGGATTTTGGAATTTCGTTTGATAATTATTCAAGAACTTCGGCAAAGATTCATCACGAAACGGCTTCGGAATTTTTTAAAGAGCTGTATGATAAAGGTGATTTTATCGAAGAAGTAACCGAGCAATTGTATGATGCCAAAGCAGACCAATTCTTGGCAGACCGTTTTGTGGTGGGAACTTGCCCGAAATGCGGTAACGAAGAAGCATACGGCGACCAATGCGAAAAATGTGGTTCAACTTTGAATGCTACGGATTTGATTAATCCAAAATCAACCATTACGGGAGAAACTCCTGTTTTGAAATCGACGAAACATTGGTTTTTGCCTTTGGATCGTTACGAAGATTTCTTGAAAGAATGGATTCTTGTGGGACATAAAAATGACTGGAAACCGAATGTTTACGGACAAGTAAAATCCTGGATTGATGGCGGATTGGAACCTCGTGCGGTAACCCGTGATTTGGATTGGGGAATTGACGTTCCTGTTGAAGGTGCCGAAGGAAAAAAATTATACGTTTGGTTTGATGCCCCAATTGGCTATATTTCTTCTACCAAAGAATGGGCTCAAAGAGAAAGAAAAGATTGGGAACCGTATTGGAAAGATCAGGATACGAAATTGGTTCACTTTATTGGGAAAGACAATATTGTTTTCCATTGCATCATTTTTCCTGCAATGTTGAAAGCCGAAGGAAGTTATATTTTGCCAGATAATGTGCCTGCAAATGAATTCTTAAATCTGGAAGGAAATAAATTATCTACGTCTAAAAACTGGGCCGTTTGGTTGCACGAATATTTGGAAGAATTTCCGAATCAACAAGATGTTTTGCGTTATGCATTGACATCAAACGCACCAGAAACTAAAGACAACGACTTTACTTGGAAAGATTTTCAGGCTAGAAACAACAATGAATTGGTAGCGATTTTTGGAAATTTCATTAATCGTGTGGTGGTTTTGACCAATAAGTATTACGAAGGAATTGTACCTCAACCGAATGAATTATCAGAAGTTGACGAACAAACTTTAACAGAATTAAAAGCCTATCCAGCGGTAATCTCAAGTTCGATAGAGCGTTACCGATTCCGTGAAGCTTTGGGCGAATTGATGAATGTTGCCCGATTAGGAAATAAATACCTTGCTGATGAAGAGCCTTGGAAAATGGTCAAAACCGATCCAGCTCGCGTGCAAACTCAAATGTATGTGGCTTTGCAAATTGCTGCGGCTTTGCAGGTTTTGTGCGAACCTTTTTTGCCTTTTACAGCTGCTAAATTGGTAAAGACGTTGCAATGCAACGTCTCTACGACCTGGAATGATGTTGCTACAAATTTTGATTTGATTCCTGCGGGACACCAAATTGGCGAAGCTGAATTGCTTTTTGCCAAAATTGAAGATGAAGAAATTCAAAAACAAATAGACAAACTGGAAGCTACCAAAACTGCCAATGATGCAGAAAAAAAAGTGGCCGAACCTCAAAAAGATTTGATTCAATTTGAGGATTTTTCTAAAATGGATTTGCGTGTGGGAACCATTCTAGAAGCAGAAAAAATGCCAAAAGCTAATAAATTACTGATTCTGAAAGTAGATACTGGCATTGATGTTCGCACTATTGTTTCTGGAATTGCAGAGAGTTTTAAACCCGAAGATATTATTGGTAAACGAGTGACAGTTTTAGTAAATTTAGCTCCAAGAAATCTTCGTGGAGTGGAAAGTCAAGGAATGATTTTGATGACCAATAATGCTGAAGGAAAATTGGTATTTGTAAATCCTGATGCGGATGGCGTTGGAAATGGAGAGACTATAAATTAAAAAGCTTACCTTTACGTAATGTATTACCGAAGAAAAATAATATTATCTGTGCTTCAAGTTTTTGGTGGTGAATTGGAAAAAATTCAACTACAAAAATTACTTTTCCTTTTTACAAGATTTCAAAAAGACAAAAAATCATTCGACTTTGTACCATATAAATTTGGTTGTTTTTCATTTCAAGCAAATGCAGATTTATCAACTTTAAAAAAATATGGAATCGTCAGTGAAACAGATAAATTTTGGAAAAAAGAAGATGAAGTCAATTACTTAAACGAATTAAAAAGCGATGATAAAAAGACAATAAATGACTTCAAAATAATTTATGCAAACAAAACTAGTGATGATTTAATAAAACTTACTTATAAAAGGTATCCTTATTATTCTATCAATAGTACAGTTGCTGATAAATATTTGTCAGATGAAGAGTTTAAAAACCTTGACAACTACAGGTCTTTTGATGACGAAATTGTTCTATTTACAATTGGATATGAAGGAATTACACTAGAAGCATATCTAAATAAATTGATAAAGAACAACATTAAGGTTCTTTGCGATGTTCGTAAAAATGCCTTAAGTATGAAATATGGGTTTAGTAAAAGCCAATTGAAAAATGCTTGTAATGGTGTAGGTATTGAATATATTCATATCCCAGAAGTAGGTATCGATTCCGAACAAAGACAAGAATTAAATACTCAAATAGATTACGATTCTTTATTTCAAATATATAAAGAAAAAAACTTAAAAGAATCTATTGACAGTCAAACAAAAATATTAAATTTACTTACAAATAATAAAAGAATTGCTTTAACTTGCTTCGAAGCAGATATTTGTCAATGCCACAGAAAACATTTATCAGAAGCAATAACAAACTTAAAAGATTTTAAATATAAACTTGAGCATTTGTAGTCTATGCCTAAAAAGAAAATTCTAATATCTGTTACTACATATCCATTACCATCAAGAAGTTATGATGAATTGGTTTGTACTGCTGGATTTTTAGAAGATGGAACTTGGATAAGAATATATCCAGTACCTTTAAGTTTTCTTAAGGAAGTCAAAAAAAATACAAGTTTCAAAAAATACACTTGGATTGAACTCGATGTTAACCAACGAACAGATGATTTTCGCCCAGAAAGTCATTCACCAAATAATTATGACATCAAAATTATCAAAACTTTAAATACTGATAATTTTTGGCAAGAGCGAAAAGAAATTTGTCTAAAAAATGTTTATACAAAAAAATCAAGATTTATTGAAGACTCTAAACATCCGAAAAACGTTTCTCTAGTTACATTTAAACCTTCAAGGATAACTGATTTTATTGTTGAAGACGATGCAAAAGAATGGAAAGATGAATGGAAAGAGATAAGAAAACAAACAGATTTATTTGCGGAAATTCAGACGGATCCTGAAAAGTTAATTCCAAAAGTTCCATATAAATTCTATTATGTGTTTGAAGATGACGAAGGTGTACCTAGTAAATTAATGATTGAAGATTGGGAAATTTTTCAACTCTATCTAAATTGTTTGAAAGATAACAACGATGATAAAGAAATAGCAATTCAAAAAGTAAGAGAAAGATACTTTGATGAATTTACTCAAAAAAAGGATCTCTATCTTTTTTTGGGAACTACAATGCAATGGCATAGAAGAAGATCAAATAATCCATTTGTTATAATTGGTGTTTTCTATCCTAAAATTAAAACTCAATATAGTTTATTCTAATGAACCTAAAAGTAATTGCCTTCGACGCTGACGATACCTTATTTATAAACGAACCTTATTTTCAGGAAACGGAACAAAAATTCTGTGCTTTGATGGAAGACTATTTGTCACACCAAGGCATTTCACAAGAATTGTTTAAAGTAGAAATCGACAATTTAAAGATTTACGGTTACGGCATCAAAGGGTATATTCTTTCGATGATTGAAGCGGCGATAAAAATCTCGAATAATACGATTCCTGTTGAAGTCATTGAAAAAATCATCCAATACGGTAAAGAATTACTCGAAAAACCTATTGAGTTATTGGACGGAGTTGAAGAAACATTACAGGCTCTTCACGGAAAATACAAATTGGTTGTCGCTACCAAAGGCGATTTATTGGACCAACGCCGAAAATTACATAATTCAGGGTTGGGTCATTATTTTCATCATATTGAAGTGATGTCCGACAAACAAGAAGTGGATTATAAAGATTTATTAAAACGTTTGGAAATTCAACCCGAGGAGTTTTTCATGATTGGCAATTCTCTAAAATCAGATGTTTTGCCTGTTTTAGCTATTGGCGGTTATGCGGTTCATATTCCTTTTCACACCACTTGGGAACACGAAAAAATTAACCATAAAGTGGAGCACGAGCACTTTTTTACAGTAGAAAAAATAGCTGATGTCCTGAAAAAGCTGGATTGATTAACTTTTCATTCTGTTAAAATTTATCAATCTGTTAATTTTATTTAAAAATCAGGGGGCGATTTACAAGATTTAAGTTAATAGTTTCATAATTGACTGATTCCTCTTTTTTATTAAAGATCATGACGTAATTTTGCATTAAATTAAAATTAACATCATGAAAAAAATCTTACTTACTTTAACATTTGCATTAGCTCTAAATTCAGTTAGTGCACAAACAGAAACTGTTGAAACAAAAAACAGTGATTTCAATAAATGGTCTATAGAATTGGCTGGTGGATTCAATAAAGCACAAAGACCTTGGACTTCTGGATTCAGAACTGATACACCAAACTTTTTTGTAGGCGACCTTGGAGTTCGATACATGTTTAACAACCAATTTGGTTTGAAAGCTGATTTTGGTTGCAACACCTTTGAAGAAAAAAACGGTACTAACAATTTTAGCACTAGATACTACAGAGTAGATTTGCAAGGAGTTGCTAACTTGGGAAGAATCATGAATTTTGAAACTTGGACAAACACTATCGGATTATTAGGTCACGCTGGTTTTGGTGTTGCTCAATTAGAAGACCAAAATTCTGCTTTGACAGACAAAATGGCGAACTTTATTGTAGGTGTAACTGGACAAGTCAAATTAACTAACAGAATTGCATTAACAGCAGATTTAACTACCATACTTAATGCAAAACAAAATGCAAACTTTGACGCAGCACTAACTGGCCCTGGTGGAGGTTTCGAAGGAATCCTTTTTAACGGAACAGTAGGTGTTACTGTTTACTTGGGTAAAAACGCTAAACATGCTGACTGGGTTGTTTTGAACGATGACAGATTTTCTGCAATTGATGCTAGATTCATGGCTATCGAAAACAAAATGTTAGATTCTGACAAAGATGGTGTAGCTGATTATTTAGACGAAGAAGCAAATACTCCAGCTGGTTCACTAGTTGATACTAAAGGAAAATCTATCGACAAAAACAATAATGGTGTTGCTGATGCTACAGAAGATTTCATCTTGAAAAACTATGGTAGCGGAAACACTTCTCCATTATTAAGCAATAACGAATTGATCACTAGCTTGATCAACGGTGGTTATGTTGCTACTTATTATGACTTTAATCAATCTACTCCAACAAGCGATTCTACTGGAAACACTGATTTTATCTTAACGTATTTAAGAAATAATCCTAGTGCTTCAGTTGAAATTACAGGACACGCTGACGAAATTGGAAGTTCTGCTTACAACGATAAATTGTCTAAAGCAAGAGCAACTAATGTAAAAAGCACTTTAACTGCTGCTGGTATTGCTGAATCAAGATTAACTATCGTTGCCGCAGGTGAGGATACTTCGGTTAACAAAAATTCTGATGCTGCCAGAAAATTAGTTAGAAAAGTTACTTTCAGAGTAAAATAATCTAGTTTTATAAAATTTGTGAAAGCCTTAAAGGAAAAATTTCTTTAAGGCTTTTTTCTTTTATTGGTTTTAAATAATAGAATTCACGTGAAACTTTTCTTAATGCCTGAATTGGTTCTGAATTAATTTTTTTAACTTTACTAAAAACTTACAATTATGTTATCAAAAAATATCGAAACAGCCTTAAATAAACAAATTCGCATTGAAGCAGAATCTTCTCAAACCTATTTGTCAATGGCATGTTGGGCAGAAGTTAGCGGATTAGAGGGAATTGCACAATTTATGTATGCTCAATCTGATGAAGAGCGCCAACACATGCTCAAATTAATAAAATACGTTAACGAACGTGGAGGTCATGCTCAAATTACCGATCTAAAAGCCCCAAAAACCACTTATGAAACATTTAAAGGAATGTTCGAAGCATTATACGAACATGAAATTTTTGTTTCTAATTCTATCAACGAATTAGTACACATTACTTTTTCTGAAAAAGATTACGCTACTCATAATTTCTTGCAATGGTATGTTGCCGAACAAATCGAAGAAGAAGCTACGGCTAAAACAATTTTGGACAAAATCAATTTGATTGGTGATGACAAAGGTGGATTGTATTTATTTGACAGAGACATTCAACAAATAGCTGTAGTAAGTGCTGCTGCTATAACCCCAAAATAGCATACAACTCCAATTTATTTGGAATTAAAAAAATCCTTTAAAGAACCCAAAATTTCTTTAAAGGATTTTTTTTGCTTTAAAATATGTTAAATTTTATTTAGAACAGATAAAGATAACTTATATTTGCCTTGGTTTTTAAATCTTTATAACGTGAGCAAGAAAGAAAAGGAAAAAGACAAAAAGAAAAACAAGAAAAAAGAACTTCTTGCTAACATCAAGATTGCAGCAAACTGCAAATCTAAATGTTGTGATAAATATACCAAAGGCGAAAAAAAGCGTTGTGCACGATGCCCAATGTTCGATTTGATAAAAAAAGCATCCTAAAATAGAAATGCCCTCTCTAAATAAAAATAGAAAGGGCATTTTTTATACAATTGGTTGAAACATCCCTATTTCCCCAAAAGCAAAATATCATTGGCTACAATTTCGGTAACATAGCGTTTCTCTCCATTTTTATCCAAATAATCGCTATAAGTTAGTTTTCCTTCGATACAAATTTCTTTGCCTTTCACTACATATTTTTCAATAATTTCGGCTACTTTTCCCCAAGCTTTCACTTTGTGCCATTCGGTTTTTTCTACTTTGTCTCCGTTTTCTTTGTAATAAACTTCATTTGTTGCCATTGTGATATTGGCTACTTTTTTCCCTCCATCAAAAGTTTTGATTTCTGGCTCTTGTCCTACGTGACCGATTAACTGTACTTTGTTTTTCATTGCATTCATGGCGTGTAATATTTAATTGTTAGTATATATTTTGTTGAGTGATACGTTTCAATCAACAGGGCAAAGATGCAACAGCTTCAAAAATTTATTCGGTTGATAACTACTTACTTTCGGTTGTAACTATTTGTAACCGTTTGTAAATGGAAATTATTTTTTACTATCTTAGTAGAAATTAAATACTTATGCAAACCGAAATCAATAAAGTAGAACTGCGGAATTTAAAGATAGCCGACTATAAAGAATTGAAAAAGTCAATGATAGAAGCCTATCCAGAGATGGTAGATAATTATTGGAATGAATCCGATATCAAAAAATTGTTGAAATTATTTCCAGAAGGACAGCTTGTAATTTTAGTAGATGATGTGGTTGTGGGTTCCGCTTTGTCGATTATTGTATTCGAAGATTTGGTAGATCAAAATCACGATTACGCCAAAATTACGGGAAATTATACTTTTTCAACTCATACCGCCAAAGGAGACATTTTATATGGAATTGATGTATTTATAATTCCAAAGTATAGAGGTCTGCGTTTGGGACGACGTTTATATGACGCACGTAAAGAAATTTGTGAACAACTCAATCTGAAATCAATTGTGTTTGCAGGACGTATTCCGAATTATGTGAATTATGCTCAAGAATTAACACCAAAAGAATACATCGACAAAGTAAAAAGAAAAGAAATTCACGATCCAGTACTATCTTTTCAGTTGAGTAATGATTTTCACGTCATGCGTGTGATGAAAAATTACTTGGAAGGCGATAAAAAATCAAAGGAATTTGCCGTTTTATTGGAATGGAACAACATCTATTATAATGAAAGTCCAAAAATCATTAATCTCGATAAAAGCGTTATCCGATTAGGATTGATCCAATGGCAAATGCGCCCTTTAGGGAATTTGGAAGCCTTATTCGAACAATCCGAATTTTTTATTGATGCCGTTTCAGGTTACACGAGCGATTTTGCTGTTTTTCCCGAATTATTTATCGCTCCGTTGATGGCAGATTACAATCATTTATCTGAAGCTGATGCCATCAGGGAACTTGCCAAATATGCCGAACCCATTCGCAAACGCTTTCAGGAACTGGCCATTTCCTACAACATCAATATCATCACTGGAAGTATGCCTCAATTAATTGACGGAACGCTATACAATTCAGGATTTTTATGCAGAAGAGACGGAACATACGAAACCTATACAAAAATTCATATCACGCCAAATGAAGTATTCCATTGGGGAATAACTGGAGGCAATACCATTCAGACATTTGATACCGATTGTGGAAAAATAGGCATTATGATTTGTTATGACGTCGAATTCCCCGAATTATCCCGTTTGATGGCAGACGAAGGAATGAACATTCTTTTTGTTCCTTTCCTGACCGACACACAAAATGGGTACACACGAGTAAAACATTGCGCACAGGCACGAGCTATTGAAAACGAATGTTATGTAGCCATAGCGGGTTGCGTCGGAAATCTGCCCAAGGTAAATAATATGGATATTCAGTATGCACAAACTGCTGTTTTCACCCCTTCCGATTTTGCTTTTCCGAGCAATGGTATCAAAGCGGAAACCACTCCAAATACTGAAATGACTCTAATTGTTGATGTTGATTTGGATTTATTGAAAGAATTACACGAACACGGAAGCGTCAAAATACTGAAAGACCGCCGAACCGATTTATACGAAATCAGAAGAAAGAAAAAAGCATAATGGAAAACACATTTAACCTCGAAAAACTGAAATTCCCGATTGGACAATTTCAAAAACCAGAAACCATTTCGCAAAATGATTTGGATAGTTGGATAAACGATATCGAAAGTTTTCCGTCCAGAATAAAGAACTTAACCTCATCTCTTACAGTCGAAGAACTCAATTGGATTTACCGCCCACAAGGTTGGAACATCAAGCAAGTAGTACATCATTGTGCCGATAGCCACATAAATAGTTTAATTCGTTTCAAATTGGCTTTGACAGAAGAACTTCCTACCATAAAACCTTATGAAGAACAACTTTGGGCAGAATTAGCAGATGGGAATTCAAATGACATTTCACCCTCGCTTCAACTTATCGAAGGGTTGCACAAACGTTGGGTTTTACTTTTGAAATCCTTTAGTTCAACAGAATTAAAGCGTCTATTTATTCATCCTTCGAACAAGAAAACTTCAACTTTAGAAGAAACCATTGGAATGTATGCCTGGCATGGTAACCATCATTTAGCACATATCGAACAAGCTTTGGCACACAAAGGTCAATTTTAAGAAAAAAGAAAGTTATGGAAAAAACCTGCCTAGAATGTGGAGATAAAATTGTAGGACGCGAAGACAAAAAGTTTTGTAGCGATGGCTGTCGCAACGCCTATAACAACAAAATAAATAAAGACAGCACTAATTTTATGCGCAATGTGAACAACAAATTACGCAAGAATTACCGCATTCTATCCGAACTAAATGTGGATGGAAAAGGCAAAACTACCAAGTCTAAATTATTAAGTAAAGGTTTTGATTTTGAATTTTTCACAAACATTTTGCAAACTAAAACTGGAAACACCTACTACTTTGTGTATGACCAAGGATACCGTATTTTAGAAGACGATTACTATATGCTGGTCAAAAAAGAAATTTAAAAGAAATTCCAATTTATAATAATTGAGAAATTCTTCTAATTAAATGTTTGATAAGTAAAAATTATCATTCGGGTATTTATCTTTTACGTTAGGTTTATTCAAATTAGATTTATGCAAATGAGTGTCAGTTATAGAAATTAAATTATTTCCTCTCTTTTTAACAATTCCTAATGAAACTAATTTTTCAAACTCTTCAGAAGCTTTTTCAAATTGATTCAAAAGAACCTCATCTTTAAACTTTTTACTAGAATTCTCAATAGCCATTGTTAATTCTTGCTCGATTGTTGTTTTCATAATTAGATATATTTTCTTGTTTGAATAAAAATTTGAATTTGATTTTTTTTAACGTAATCAAAAAATAAATCACTATAATCTCTTATTAGAGGTCTGAAATCCATAGAACTATAATCTTCAATTTTTAAACGTAAAATATCACTTTCTAGTATCTCAATGTTAATCGGTCTACCATGAGATTTCCATAAATTGCTATCACTTAATTTGTCTGCAACCTGTTTAGCTCTTTCTTGTTTTTCATCAATAGTAACGTCTTGACCTAAAAGTTCTGGATTAGTATTATGCTTGTTCCAATTTTTAAATTTATACTTAACGAGCCATTTTTTTAACAGTTCTATTGTTAAATTTTTTGCTTGTTCATAACCTCTTAATTCAGCCAAATCAATATCTTTTAAAATTAAAAATTCAGCTTGTGTTAGTTCATTAAGTTTTGCTTTCTCAATAAGTTCATTAACTTTATCTAAATAGCCTAAAGCCGCAACCCATTTACCGTCTTTATTTTGCACTTGTGGATCGATGGGACCTAAAACGGAAAAATAATCCATTAATATATTATCGCCACTCATACAAAATATAGTTCCTGCACTATATGCATAATCAGGAATTATAAAATTAACTTCATTGTAGTGATGTCTCAAGATGTTCACATATCGCTCTACTGCAACTGCACTTCCACCTCCTGTCGTTAATAATACATAAATCTTTTCTTTTTTATCTGCATCATTAGCTAAATCTTCAATAATTCTTAAAATACTATTCTCATTCCCATCCAATATTGGCCCATAATAAACGAAAAAATCAGCATCAAATTTTTTTTCTAATTCTATTAATTTTTCATTTAATAATTTATGAATTGTTCCGTCAACAGCTGGTTTCATGAAATAATATATTTACAAGTTAGTAACATTTAAGCAAATATAATACATCTAATGAATTATTAATATATTATTTAAAGTTTTATATTACAAATTAGAAAAGAAATCATTTCCTTTATCATCCGTAATAATAAAAGCAGGGAAGTCTTTAATGGTAATTTTACGAACGGCTTCCATACCCAATTCTTCAAAATCTACTACCTCAACTGAAAGAATGTTTTCTTTGGCCAAGATTGCTGCAGGCCCACCGATTGATCCCAAATAGAATCCACCGTAAGTTTTACAGGCATTCATGACATCTTTGGTTCGGTTTCCTTTGGCAAGCATAACCATACTTCCACCATTCTTTTGGAACTCTTCTACGTAAACGTCCATTCTTCCCGCAGTAGTTGGTCCAAAACTTCCTGAAGCCATACCTTCTGGTGTTTTTGCAGGACCTGCATAATAGATTGGGTGGTTTTTAAAATATTCAGGCATTGGTTTACCGGCATCCAATAATTCTTTGATTTTGGCATGCGCAATATCACGAGCTACAATCAAAGTTCCGTTTAGTTTCAAACGAGTTTTGATTGGATATTGTGATAGTTTTTTAAGGATATCTGCCATTGGCTGGTTCAAATCAACCTCAACCGCTTCTTCTAAATGTGGTGGTGTTTCTGGCAACAAACGTTTTGGATTGACTTCCAATTGCTCTACAAAAATACCGTCTTTGGTAATTTTTCCTTTGATATTTCTATCTGCTGAACAGGAAACTCCCAATCCAACCGGACAAGAAGCAGCGTGACGTGGCAGACGAATCACACGAACATCGTGTGTGAAATATTTCCCTCCAAATTGCGCTCCGATGGCACTTTCTTGACAAATTTGTTGCACTCTTTTTTCCCATTCCAAATCACGGAAAGCCTGACCAGACATATTTCCAGTTGTTGGCAAATGATCAAAATAACCTGCTGATGCTTTTTTGACCGTAGCTAAATTGGCTTCTGCTGAAGTTCCTCCAATCACTAAAGCCAAGTGATACGGCGGACAAGCCGAAGTTCCCAAATCCATTATTTTAGCACGGATGAAAGCATCCAATGATTTCTCATTCAATAGAGATTTCGTTTGTTGGTACAAATAGGTTTTATTGGCAGAACCTCCACCTTTTGCTAAAAACAAAAACTCGTAAGAAGCTCCTTTTTTAGCATAAATATCAATTTGTGCAGGAAGATTGGAACCTGAATTCTTTTCTTCAAACATACTGATGGGTACAATTTGAGAATAACGCAGATTTCTTTCTTGGTAGGTGTTAAAAATCCCTTTAGAAAGCCATTCGGCATCATCGGCTCCTGTATATACATTTTCTCCTTTTTTGGCCATTACAATCGCCGTTCCAGTATCCTGACAAGAAGGTAATTCGCCATCAATAGCCACCACTGCATTTTGTAATAAATTATAAGCTACAAAACGGTCGTTGTCTGTTGCTTCTGGATCGTCCAAAATCGCTTTCAGTTTTTCTAAATGCGAAGTACGCAACATAAAAGAAACGTCTTTCAAAGCTTCTTGAGCTAACAATTCCAAACCTTTTGGGTCAACGTTTAAGATTTCTCTATCTCCGAATTGTTCTACTTTAACAAAATCAGAACTGATTTTTCGGTATTGTGTATCGTCTTTTAAAATGGGATAAGGATCCTGATATATAAAGTCCATAGTATGATGTTTTTTAAGAACGCCAAATATAAGAATTGTATAAAGAATGAATAGCGATTTATATCAAGAACCGCTATAAATTAGTGACATAATTAACAAAATTGGATTAATGAGAACAATGATTTTTAATTATTGGAAACAAAAAAAGCTACATTCATTCAGAATTGCAGCTTTTGTTTTCTTTTTAAATTGAAAATTAATTTACCGAAATCAGATTAATTTCAAATATTAAAGCGGAATTTCCTGGAATAGGACCAGCGCCATCGGGACCGTAACCTAATTCAGATGGAATTAAAAGAATTCCTTTTCCTCCTTCTTTGAAATAGGGAATTCCTTCTGTCCAGCCTGGAATCACATTTTGCAATGGAAAAGAAATTCCTTTTGCATCACTTTGATCAAAGACTTCTTTATTAGTAAAAGAGCCTTTGTACGCTACAGTAACTTCCGAATTTGCATCAGGTTTTTTCCCCGTTCCTTCTTTTTCAATTACATAATACAAACCCGATTCAGTTCGTTTTGCTTTCAATTTATTATCAGCAATGTATTTTAAAATCTCTGTTTCGTTATCGATTTTAGGAATGACTGTTTCTTCCTTTTTCTTATCATTACAAGAAATTAAAAGAACGACTATGAGAGCTAAAAATGTATATTTCATAATTTGTTTTGTTGTAATAATTAGGCTAATATGCTGGTAAGTAAGAAAAGGATAATCAATCCTATGGCAATGTATTTAGTGTATTTTGACATTTTTTTTAATGTTTTAAATGAATATTAGATTTATAATTTTAAAATTGAATTTAGAAAAACCAGCTCGCCACAAAAATCGCTGTAATCACACAAATCACATCGACCAAAAGCATAGTTCCTAAAGCATATCTTGTGTTTTTTATATTAACGGAACCAAAGTAAACCGCAATCACATAAAAAGTACTTTCGGCACTGCATTGAAAAATACTGCTCAATCTTCCAGTCATTGAATCGGCCCCAAAAGTATTCATCGAATCGATCAAAAATCCTCGTGATCCTGCAGAACTAAAGGGTCTTAATAAGGCTACTGGCAAAGCATCGGTAATCCCTTTACTAACCCCAATATTTGAAAAAACAAAAGCAATTCCGTTGCTAATAATTTCAAACAAACCACTGTTTCTGAATAAAGAAATAGCCACTAACATTCCCAAAACATACGGAAAAATAGTCACACCAGTCTTCACCCCATTATTGGCTCCTGACACAAAAGCTTCGTAAACAGTTGTATCTGCATCTGTAAATTTTTTCTCTTTAAGAAAAGAAAAAATCAAAGTAGCCAAAATAATCCCAACCAATATTAAAGCCGATAAATTAGAGGTAAAATAGTTTTTTCCAATTAAATCCAAATGATTTACATACATCAACAAACCAATAATCGCAGCAATTAAAGTAATCAGTCCAAGAACTAAAGATGCACTTTTGAAATTAATTCTTTGCTTCGCTCCAACAATAAGAAAGGCTGCGATTGTACCAATAAAAGAAGTGATAATACAAGGTAACATTACATCTGCAGGATTCGCAGCACCCGCAGCAGCACGATAGCCAATGATTGAAGTTGCAATTAAGGTAAGTCCCGAAGCGTGCAGACACATAAACATAATTTGGGCATCGCTGGCTTTGTCTTTTTCAGGATTTATTTCCTGTAAACTTTCCATAGCCTTTAATCCAAATGGAGTCGCGGCTGAATCCAATCCTAGGAAATTGGCAGCAAAGTTCAAGGTCATATAGGAAATTGAAGGGTGGTTTTTGGGAATGCTTGGAAATACTTTTACAAATACCGGACTCAATACTTTGGCTAGTTTTTCAGACACTCCGGAAATGATTAAAAGCTCCATCAAGCCACAGAAAAAAGCGAGATAAGCCATCAATGGCAAAATCAAATCCAGTAAAGTACTTTTACAAGTAGGCAATAACCCGTCTGATTTTTGAACTCCGCTAAAAATTTTTACGGTTTTATTTTTATATACATAAGTAGTATCGGCATTCAACGTATCTCTATTGATAGTAAAAGCTTTCGCGTCCGATTTATTGATGCTGTCTTTTATAAATGCAGGAATCTGATCGATATATTTTTCTGAAATCAGAATAGGATCGTCTTTTTTTCCGTTCAAAACATGGTCAATCGTATAATTGTTTCCAGAAAACAAACTGAAAATCACAAATGCAATCGACGAAATGAAAATGACCAGCCAAAATCTACTTAATACCATAATTTATAATTTTTGTAAATGTAAATATTTAACCGCAAAGTTCACAAAGGGTTTTCACAAAGTACACTAAGAAAAAAATTAACCGCAAATTGCTTCGCCTATCGCTATCGCTCGGGTCGCAAATCATTTAATTAAACATGAATAATCTCATCTTCAATCAATAAATCTTCCCGTCTTAATCGAAGGAAAATCTGCGCTACGGCAATCGTATCTTTTTCGCAATAGGTTACAATTCGGTCGATGTCTTTGTCCACATAAAAAACATGACCTACTTGGCTGCCGTCGATATCGCCTTTGGGAGAAGGAATTCCAAGTACTTTACACATTAATTTTAATGAGGTGAAATGTTTGTAATCGCCAAATTTCCATAATTCTAAAGTATCGAGATGCGGAATTTCCCAAGGTTTTTTGCCAAATAAATTCAACTTGTTAGGAATAGGAATCTGATTGATAATCATTCGTCGTGCTAGGAAAGGAATATCAAATTCTTTGGCATTATGACCGCACAAAACGTGTTGCGGTTGGTTGAAATGGTTGTTCAACAAATTATTGAAATCTTTCAAAAGTTGGGATTCTTCGCCAAAAAATGAAGTCACTCTAAAGTTTCGAATGTCACCTTTGATGACAAAATACCCCACAGAAATACAAATAATTTTTCCAAACTCTGCCCAAATTCCAGCCCGATCATAAAACTCTTCTGGCGTGTGTTCGTCTTTGCGTTGGTATTGGGTTTTAAGTTCCCAAAGCGTTTTCATTTCATCGTCTAACGAATTGAAATCTTCCGTTTCTGGAACAGTTTCAATATCCAAAAAAAGAATGTTATTGAGGTTGATTTTTTCGATCATAAATTAAATATTGGAACGCAGATGACGCTGATTTGACAGATTTACGCAGATTTCCTTTTATAAATAAATTGAAAGTAATGGTTTACGAATTTATAAAAATAATGCTAACGTGTTACAAATATTTCAAAATAAACTTTGTTGAGTAGTTGGGTTTTCATGTTCCAACAACCATTTTTTGCGCCACAATCCGCCAGCGTAACCCGTGAGGGAACCATCGGTTCCAATAACTCTGTGACAGGGAACCACAATCCAAAGCGGATTTTTCCCATTGGCAGATGCCACAGCCCGAATCGCTTTGACATCACCTAATTTTTTGGACAATTCCAAATAAGACATGGTTTTCCCGAAAGGAATTTCGAGTAATCCTTTCCAAACTTTTTGTTGAAATTCGGTTCCTGATGGATTTAATTGAAAAGTGAAATCAATTCTTTTTCCATCGAAATAATCATTTAGTTGATTAACCGCTTCTTCTAAAATAACCGGAATAATTGAAGAAATCTCGCCTTCATCAGCAATAGAAATTACAGCAATTCCTTTTTCATCGCCCATAATTTTGGCGACTCCTAAAGGCGTTTTGAGGTAAGCTGTTTCCATAAATTTAAATTGAATACTAAATTAAACAAAGTTATGACGATAAATAAAGTTTCTAACATCGACTTTTACCAAATACACTAAAAAGTTAATATTCGTATCTATAAAACAGTAATCCTTATTTTTTATGATATTTTTTTTACTATATGTTTTTTTTACAAATATTTTTTATATTTTTATAAATTAAATTTTACAATCAAAATTATCAAATAACTAATTAACCTTTAAATACCTTAAATTATGACCAAACTATTACTTAAAAACAAATTGACAACCGCTCTTTCATTAATGCTGTTTGCCACATTTGTACCAATGCAATCGATAGCACAAGCGAAAAAAGTAGCTTACATACAGTTTAGCAAGGCTATGGATGCTACAGCATCACAAACAGGTAACGCAACCGCTACCGGAAGTGATGCCATTACTAGAATGCTTACAGACACTGGCTTTGATGTAACAGTTTATGCCTGTGATGCAAATGGTAAAAATCTTGCTACGAATGTGAGTGTAGATACAGAAATTACAGGAGCAGATTTAATAATAATGCAGGAAACTTGGGGTTCTACAGCTGCAGCTATTAAACCTACAGGAGTACTAGCCATTAGAAAATTATCATTATTAAACATACCTGTAATTTATAACAAATCATTTGCTTTTCAAAAAGTAAACACTAGAGCTATTACTTCTGTTACAGGAACTACTTATGATGTTACAAGTGCAAGTAGTTTGTCAGGTCAAGTAGTTTCAGGCAAAGAGTCTAACCCAATTTTTAATGGAATCACTGGTACAAGTATTCCTTTTTTCAATGCGGGAGCTACTGATACAGGACAATTGGGTATTGCTACATCTGTTAAAGCTTTATCTCTTGTGAATGATTTAGAAATTGGTGCACTTGGGACTTTGTTAGCAGGAACTAGCGGAAGCGTTGCAGCTGGTACACCTATTGCAACTACTTCTAATGACACTTCATTGTTTATTAATCATATTCCAGCTGGAACTCAAATTGGAACAGATCCTTTAGACAAACTAGCTACAAAAGACATGATTCTTTTTGCATTAAATTATGGTGCAATTGCAGCTGGAAATGGTTCAAATATTACAAATGAACTTTTAACTGTTTGGAGAAATGCTGCACACATATTAACTGGAAGAACTGTTCCTACAACTTTATACCAAAAACCATTAAGTATAAAGGAAAACACTTTGGCAGACAATAGCGTTTCAGTATCTCCAAACCCTACTAAAGGTTTGGTAACTGTAACTAGTACTTCTGCGGTAAAAGCAGTTACTGTTTTTGACACTACAGGAAAACAAGTTTCTGCAAGCAAAACCAATACTGTTGATTTATCAAGCCAAGCAAAAGGAGTTTATTTAGTAAACGTTAAAACAGAAAATGGTTCAACTACTAAAAAAGTTGTGGTAGAATAAATCATCTTTCTAACAATAAAAAAAGAAGCCGTTTCAAAAATTTGAAACGGCTTCTTTTGTTTTCAAATTATTTACTTTTCAAAAATTCAATAGCCGTTTTAGCTATTTCAGAAGAATGTCCTTTGGGTGTTGCCAATAAAATATCCGTAAAAAGATTGACCGATTTTATTTCGATATACCCAATTTCGGGATAATTATGACTTTTTAGAATAGTTGTTGGAACAATGGAAACCCCTAATCCATTTTTGACTAATTGTATAATCGAAGAAATATTGTTGGACTCGTGAACTACTTTGGGTGCAAAGCCAAAATGAGCGCAAATTTCGAGCAAATTATCATAATACTGTGGCGAATAGTCTTTGTTGAAAAACACAAAAGTAGTTTCACTCAAACTAGCAATTTGCTGTTCCGATTCAATGGAATACAAATTCTTGTTGAATACTAATGAAAAATTGTCTTTAAACCATAATTGAGTTTCAATTTTCGGTGAATACAAAGGCGCACGAACAATTCCTAAATCGATTTTAAATTCTTCTAATGCTTTTATTTGTTTGACTGTTGGCACTTCATACAACCTGAAATTCACATACGGAAATTGTTCTGATAGCTTTTGAATTAAAGTTGAAATATCTCCCGAAAATGTAGAACTCACATAAGCAATTCGGAATTCGCCACTTTGATTTTCGCTTACTTTTTTGGTTTTAATGTTAATGCGTTCGATGTTTTTCAACACCTCTCGCATTTCTTTTTCATAGAATTTTCCCGCTTCAGTAAGAACCACTCGTTTATTATTCCGTTCGAAAAGTTGTGCGCCAATTTCAGTTTCCAATTCTTTGATTTGACGACTTAATGGGGGTTGTGAAATAAATAGTTTTTCGGCAGCACGAACAAAGCTTAATTCTTCGGCTAGTTTTAGAAAATATTTGATGTGACGCAATTCCATAGATACTTATTAAGTATTAATTAATGACAAAATAAGTATTTTTAAGTCATATATAAAAATTATAGGTTTGTAAAAAAACAAGAGCTATGAAAAAATCAACAGTTACAGAAATCAGAGAACGTTTTGATAATGAGGTCGAACGCTTCTCAAATCTAGAAACCGGTCAAGTTGCCACGATAGATGCAACACTTTCGTTGGAACTTTTAACTTCGGCTGCAAAAGTTATAAAACCCGATGCTACAACACTTTTGGATTTGGGTTGTGGTGCTGGAAATTACAGCTTGAAAATGCTGTCTAAAGTGCCAAACCTAGATTGTACTTTGGTAGATTTAAGTCAAAATATGTTGGACAAAGCCTATCAACGGGTTTCGGAAGTTACTTCTGGAAAAATTGAAATCATTCAAGGTGATATACGAGAAATCGATTTGCTTACAAATCATTTTGACATTATTTTGGCAGGTGCCGTTTTGCATCATTTAAGAGAAGGTTCGGACTGGGAATTTGTGTTTCAAAAATTATTCAACAGCTTGAAATTCGGTGGTTGTTTGATGATTTCAGATTTGATTTTTCAGGAAAACCTAGCTGTCAATGAATTGGTTTGGGAAAGATATGGCGATTATCTAACGCAAGTTGGAGGAAAGGAATACCAACAAAAAGTCTTTGATTATATCGAAAAGGAAGACACGCCAAGATCAATGACTTTTCAATTGGATTTAATGAAAAAAGTAGGCTTTTCGAGTACCGAAATTTTGCATAAAAACAGTTGTTTTGGAGCTTTTGGAGGGATAAAGTAGTTTAACCACAAAGAACACGAAGGAGGCACAAAGAACACAAAAGGTTTGTTTAAAAGCACAAAAACTTTTTCAATTAAAAAAATCAACCGCAGATTCACAGATTTCACAAAATACTTTTAAAAATCTGTGAATCTGCGGTTTTTAAATATCTATTTCAAATTCGAATAAATATATCCTTCCAAAGCTTTCAGTTCCTCGTCTGAAAATGTTTTTGTTAATTCGATATTGGCTTGCATTAAAGCAAATTGAGAAGGATCGACAATAGCTTCACTTTCGCCTTTGAAAAAACCAACCATATTGCCACTTTTCTCTTTATAGATTTTGGCAATTTCCTGTAAACTTGGCCCAATCAGTTTTTGATCCACTTGATGGCAGGAGATACAATTTCCTTTGCCTTCGAAAATTTCTTGTCCCAGAGCTTCTGGAGTTTGATTAGTAACTACTTCTTCAGTTGCTGTTACTTCAGGTTTTCCAAAGGATTCTTCACTTTCTTTCTTACAAGAAAATACAAGAATAACTATTACTATTAATGTTAGTTGTTTCATATTATTATTTTTGATTCAAGATTATAGCTGCTTCTTTGGCAAAATAGGTCGAAATCAAACTCGCTCCTGCCCTTTTGATACACATTAATTGTTCCATCATAATAGCATCATTGTCGAGCCAGCCTCTTTCAGCAGCAGCTTTGATCATCGCATATTCACCCGAAACGTGAAAAACAGTTACTGGAACATTCACCGCATTTTTTACTTCACGAACGATATCCAAATAGGCAATTCCTGGTTTTACCATAACCATATCAGCACCTTCTTCGACATCCCAAACGGCTTCACGAATGGCTTCAATGCGGTTGGCATAATCCATTTGATAGGTTTTTTTATCTTTTGGAACAACAACATCAGCATCTTTTGGAGCACTTCCCAGAGCATCACGAAATGGGCCGTAAAAAGCCGAAGCATATTTAGCCGAATAACTCATAATGCCCACGTTATGAAAACCTGCAGCGTCCAATCCTTCACGCAAACGCAATACACGTCCGTCCATCATATCGGATGGAGCAACAAAATCGGCACCAGCCTCGGCGTGAGAAACTGCCATTTTTACCAAAGCAGCAACAGTCGAATCGTTTTCGACATCGCCATTAGCAATAATTCCGTCGTGACCATAAATGGAATACGGATCCAAAGCTACATCGGGCATCACAATCATTTCGGGACAAGCAGTTTTGATGGCACGAATGGCTTGTTGCATCAATCCGTCTTTGTTCCAAGCTTCGGTACCAGCGTTATCTTTTAAATCTTCGCTTATTTTTACGTAAATATTGACTGCCCTAATTCCTAAAGCATAAATTTCTTTGACTTCCTCCACAGTCAAATCAATCGAACGGCGAAAAATTCCTGGCATTGACGGTATTTCAACTTTTATGTTTTTGCCTTCGGCAATGAACATCGGAAACATAAAATCGGTGGGACTCAAACTGGTTTCACGAACCAATGAACGAATGGATTCATTAGTTCTTAATCTTCTACCTCTGTGTAATGGGAACATCTAATTAATTTTTTGAAAGAGGTCGTAAATTTACAGAAATTAACCCATATTTTCGAAATTTGTCACAGGAATAGAAATCATTATTTTGATTTTTGTAATACATTTACTTTTTTAAATAAAAATGTATTCTATTTAAGAATGCTTAATTTCTTTTAATGAAAAAATTTCTAGTCTTAACTTGCTGTTTATTGCTTTGTAGTTGTTTTGAAATTACAGAAAAAATAAAGCATCACGACAATCAAAGTGGAGAATACTCGGTCACTGTTGATTTTTCGCAATCTTGGTTCAAGACCAAATCGGCGATGTTACTGGAGGAAGTAGATGGCGTAAAAATTCCAAGTGAGCAAGAAATTACTCAAAAATTACTCGATTTTAAACATTCCGCTTCCAAAATTGAAGGTATTTCGAATGTCATTACCAAAACTGATTTTGATAATTATATCTTCACCATTCGTCTTGATTATCAAAATCTAAAAGCGTTAAACAGCGCACTAAATAGCATCAACAAACAAAAAAATCAGGTTTATTTTGCTGCAGACAAGAACAATTTTCAGCGCATTGCTAGTTATTCTTTTCCAGAAAATTTACTCAAAGATCCCAAGAAAAAACCCGATTTAGAACAAGCGAATGTTATTGCTATTTATACTTTTGACCGCGATGTCGCCTCGGTAAATAACGGAAATAGTAAGATTTCAAAAAACAAAAAAACTATCTTTTTGAAACACAATGTCTATAATGTGCTTAAGAAATCGGCACTAATGAATAACACCATCCAATTAACACCTTAATTTATGCAATGCCATCAAATAAAGAGCAACAACATATTATGAATTATAACAAAACAATTTTTACGTTTATGAAAAACATTTTACTCTTCTTAATCCTGTTGATTAGCAATTTTGGTTTTTGCCAAACACCTTCGGATAAATACGATTATTTCGTGCAATACAACGGCAATGCACTGGCAAAAAAAGTAAATTTTGATCAAATTGTCCACCATCCTTTTTTGACTGAATTAAAAAAAGAACCTACTGATTTTGGAAGTCCCGAATTTTCGGCTTTGTTTAAATTAGATCAAACTGCCAGTATTGTTGGAAATTTTACCGACAGCATTCCGTATTATCGCATTAGTATTCCAATCAAAAACAGAGAGAATATCAAGCAATTTTTGATTAAAAACCAACAAAAAAAGCAAGTCTCTGATTCGTTGGCAAAGTATGAAATTCAGGATTTTCCAAATTATTCGCTATTTACTTCTAGTAATGAGCGATTTTCTATGGCTTGGAATGATGGCTATTTAGTAATTTTTGAATTCACAAAAAAATTTAGTGAAGTAGATCAAAAAGCGATACTGGATCAAGCCGCAATGACTGTCGATTCTGCCGCGGTTGAGCCTCCAACAGAAATTGTTGAAGAAATAGCTGTTGACTCGACTGCTAGCGAAAATACCGTTGAGTCAGATGCTTTTTTTGCAAACGATTCTAATTATGATACAGAATACCAAAACAGAAAAATTGCTTTTGACAGTATTCAAAAAACAAACCAAATTGCGTTTCTGAAATCTCTTTTCGAAAATGGCTTTGTAATGCCTACTTCGACCAAAGTAAACCCCAAAGCCGATATTTCATCTTGGGTAAATTATGGTGGCGTTTTGTCTAACCTCACTTCGGCATTCGGTTCATTGAGTAAAATCAATACCTATGGAAAATATTTTCCTTTTCAACAGGGCTTTGGCAGTTTTATAAAAGGAGTCAATTTTGATTTCTACTTTGATAATGACAATGCTCGCATCGAAGAAATAGTGGAATATTCAGAATCTGTTGCTGCTATTTTAGGCAAGGTCAACAACCGAAAAATCAACAAGAAAATATTTGACTATTTCCCTGAAAAAGAACCATTGGCTTTCCTTTCCTATCATTTTGATTCCGAAGAAATGCTGAAAAACGTTCCACAATTAACGAGTGAAATTTTTGCTAATGCCTATATTTCTAAAGAAGACTTTTCAATGGTTACCGATTTAATTAGCACCATAGTTGACGAAAAAGCAACAGCTACTTTGTTTGATGGTGATTTGAGTTTGTTTTTACAAGACATTCAAAACAAAGCCGTGAAAACAAAAGTCACTGAATATGATGATAATTTTGAAGCTACTACGGTAGAAAAAACGGTAAACAAATCAGTTCCTTTATTTTCTATGATTTTCACTTCAACACATCCAACTTTTGGAGATAAATTAATTCAATTGGGGCTTCGCAAAAAACTATTAATCCAAAAAGAAAATTATTATGAAATTCTTGGAGATTCGACTTATGGAAAATTTTTCATACTGAAAGACCAAGATGTAATTGTAATTAGCAACAGTTATGAAAACCTTAAAAACAACAAAAGTGAGTTTGCAAAAGAATTGAAAAAAGAATTGAAACGCAATTATTTTACCTCCAAATTAAACATTAAAAAAGCGATTGAAACTTATTCTGATGTAGAAAAAACAACTTCAAAAAGCAATGAAACCTTTACGAAAGTAACTTCCAAATTTAAGGATATGGTAGTACTCTCTCCCAAAAAAATCACAGATAATAAGTTGCTAGTGGAATTCCGATTAAACACGGTTGAAACGGATAAAAACGTAATGTTGCAAACTTTAGATTTGTTGAAAGAAATTACTAAAAAATAGTATTTAAAAACATAAAAAAGTCCCGAAAATTTCGGGACTTTTTTATACCCAATCAACTGGGTTTTCTAATACTTTTATCAATTTTCCTTCTTCACTTCCCGATTCTGGATGATGGTCATATACCCATTGTACATTTGGTGGTAAAGACATCAAAATACTTTCTATCCTTCCGTTGGTTTTTAGTCCAAACAAAGTGCCTTTGTCGTGTACCAAATTGAATTCGACATAACGTCCTCGGCGAATTTCTTGCCAAGTTCTTTGTTCTGGTGTATAAGGCAATTTTTTTCTTCTTTCAACTATTGGAACGTATGCTTCCAAGAAACTATTCCCTACTTCGGTAACAAAGCTGAACCAATTTTCCATTGGCATTTGCTCGGTTGCTTTGCAATAATCGAAAAACAATCCGCCAATTCCTCGGGCTTCGTTGCGGTGTGCATTCCAAAAATAGGCATCACATTGCTTTTTGTATTTTGGGTAAAATTCTGGATTGTGTTTGTCGCAAGCGGTTTTACAGGTTTGATGAAAATGAGTTGCATCTTCTTCAAACAAATAATAAGGTGTTAAATCCTGTCCGCCTCCAAACCATTGTTGGATTACATTTCCATTATCGTCATACATTTCGAAATAACGCCAATTGGCGTGAACCGTTGGCACCATTGGGTTTTTAGGATGCAAAACCAAACTCAATCCACAGGCAAAAAAATCAGCTTCGCCTACATTGAACAATTTCTGCATACTATCCGGCAATTTTCCGTGTACTGCCGAAATATTGACACCGCCTTTTTCGAAAACGGTTCCGTTTTCTATCACACGAGTTCTTCCGCCACCGCCTTCTGGTCGTTCCCAAATATCCTCACGGAATTTAGCCTGACCATCAACAGCTTCTAATCCTGAAACTATGGTGTCTTGGAGGTTTTGTATGTATTGGTAAAATTTGTTTTTCATTTAAAACTAGATTATTTCCTTAAAAAGGAAAAAAATATTCCAAAAACCCAAAATAATATTCCTGCTGTTATTAATGGATAAATTATTAATTTAAAATAAATTGTCTTGTTTTTAGTTTTAAAACATTTACTATAAATCAAAATTATTAATAAATATAAAAAGGTAAGAATGACTGTTATAATTGGATATCCAATTGTCTTCCATCCCGCTGCACAAGCTTCACTTGAACTCATATAGTTTTTTGGGAAGAGAAAAAAATTCAGTGCACTTAAAATCCAAAAATAATAAAACCCAAAAAAAACAAGTTTTAATATTATTTTAATTCCAAATATAACTTTTTCCATTATTATAAGGCACTTATTTCTTTTGATATTCCTTCACAGCATCCACAAAAGCTTTGGCGTGATCTACAGGAATATTAGGTAAAATTCCGTGACCTAAATTGGCTATGTATTTGGTTGCTCCAAATTCGTCAATCATTTCGTGAACCATTTTCTTGATTGTAGGAATTGGCGACAACAATCTTGATGGATCGAAGTTTCCTTGTAAAGTCACATTTCCTCCAGATAAATATCTTGCATTTCTAGCCGAACACGTCCAATCAACTCCCAAAGCCGAAGCTCTACTTTTTCCCATTTCGCCAAGGGCAAACCAACACCCTTTTCCGAAAACAATTACTTGTGTTTCGTCTGCCAAGGCATTAATGATTTGGTTGATGTATTTCCAGGAGAACTCCTGATAATCTACTGGCGAAAGCATTCCTCCCCAAGAGTCAAAAATCTGAACGGCGTTTACTCCTGCTTTTACCTTTTCTTTTAAATATAAAATAGTCGTATCGGTAATTTTTTGCAATAAAGTATGCGCTGCAGCTGGGTTTGAGAAACAAAAACCTTTAGCTGTATCAAAACTTTTAGAACCTTTCCCTTCCACTGCATAACAGAAAATCGTCCAAGGCGAACCTGCGAAACCAATTAACGGCACCTCATCGTTCAGCATTTCTTTTGTCAATTTGATGGCATCAAAAACATAACCTAAAGTTTCATTCACATCTGGAACATAAACCTGATTTACTTGTGCCATTGTACGAATTGGATTTGGAATAATTGGCCCCAAATTGTCTTTCAATTCCACGTGAATTCCCATTGCTCTTGGCACAACCAAAATATCCGAAAACAAAATCGCTGCATCTGGTCCGATAATACGAATAGGCTGAACAGTGATTTCTGCTGCCAATTCTGGAGTTTCGCAACGCGTAAAAAAATCATATTTGTCACGCAAAGCTCTGAATTCTGGTAAATATCTTCCGGCTTGACGCATCATCCAAACTGGTGGACGTTCAACTGTTTCTCCTCTTAATGCTTTTAAAAATAGGTCGTTCTTTATCATTTTGGTTTCTTTATTTTGAAAAAAACCTAACAGGTTTTGAAAACCTGTTAGGTCTAAATTATTTATATTCTTGGATTACATCTTCAATCACATTTTCAACCGAAGGCTGATCTGCGACTATTATATTTCTTGTTATATGATCTAAAGCTTCTGCGGTGGTTTCGCCAATGCAAAAGCAAATTTCATTTTTTATTTTATTATCTTTCAAATAACTTTCAATGGCTGACGGGCTAAAAAATAGGATTCCATCCACTGGAGTTTTTACTTTTTGTGGCGTCAAAGTGGTTTCATATACCTGAATTTCATTGAAGTTGACTTTGGCTGCTTTCAAGGCTTTTGGCAAAGTTTCTTTTCGGAGATTCCCGCTGAAAAAAGTATAGCTTTGGTTGGCATAAATTAAAGTGATTATTTCGGCTAAATCGGCAGCATAATCAAGGTAAACCTCAACCGTAAAACCATTTTCTTCCAATAATGCTTTGGTTTTCATACCGACACAAAACACATTTTTGGATTTTAATTCATTACTTTTTGGATGAAGTAATACACTTTGAGCCGCATTTTGACTCGTGAAAATTAAATTATCATTGATGTCTTTTAAATCAAAATCCGAGTTTTCGGTTTTGATAAAATTGACTTCGATTACTGAAAAACCAGCATTCAATAAGGCTAGCTTTTGATGGCTCAAAAGTATTTTTGTGGAAAGAATGTTGATTGAATTAGTCATTTATTTGTTTATCAAATTTTTCAATTAATATTTTATTCTGCTTTAAAAAAAGAAAAACACATAAGGCAGTATGATAATTAAAAACAGTAAAAAAAAGGAAAATATTCTATCAGATGTTTTTACCTTTTTACCTCCACTAAATTTTTTATCATCAATATCACTCGAACCTCTTAACCATAGATATAAATCTCTATTGTGAATTGCGTAACTTAATTTCATAATTATAAAATCAAAAACAGAAAACAAAAAAGGGGTAACAAATGCCCAGCCACAAGATTTCTCGTCAAATTCATTACTATTAGTATAAAGACAAATTCCGACTAAAAAAAATATCATTACAGCAAACCATTTATATTTATTTTTGACCCACTTTTTCTTCCTATTATACAATAAGATAAAGTTTATGAATAATGGAATTACTGATACAATTGCTGTTATATTTAAATCCATTAATTTGAAATCATATTTCTAATTATTATCTAGCAATTTTATTTATACTATTTAATTCTTCAAACTTTCCTTAATCTTTTTCATCAACTCCGCACCACCATTTTCGAGGATTTCATTGGCACAATTAAATCCTAGTTTTTTCCATTCGCTGACATCTACAGTTTTTTCAATTTCCAATTGCTGTTTTCCATCGATAGACAGTAAAACACCTTTGAAAGTGAAAGTGTCTTCCAGTTCGCAATAAGTTGCCAATGCTCCAATTGGGGCTGTACAACCGCCTTCTAGTTTTTTTAAAAATTGTCTTTCTATATAAGTACAGATTTCAGTTTCTACATGATTCAATTGAGAAACAGCATCCAAAGTAAAATCGTCGTTTTGCATCGCTACGATTACCATTGCACCTTGAGCTGGTGCGGGAATCATCCAGTCTAAATCGATAAAATCGGTTGGTTTGAGGTTGATTCTTTCTAAACCTGCAGCTGCAAAAACGGCTCCATTCCAATCGTTTTCTTTGAGTTTTTGCATTCGCGTATTTACGTTGCCACGCAAATCGACTACGGTATGATTAGGATATTTATTCAACCACATCGCCTGACGACGCAGACTTCCTGTAGCGATTGTTCCATTTTCTTCCAGAAAATCAAGGTTTCCTTTGTGAACCAAAATATCTAAAGTGTTAGCTCTTTCGAGAACCGCCGCCTGAACAATCCCAATTGGTAAAGCTGTTGGCACATCTTTCAAAGAATGTACAGCAATATCAACTTGACCATTTATCATGGCAATGTCTAATGTTTTGGTGAAAATTCCTGTAATTCCGAGTTCGTAAAGGGGTTTGTCGAGAATAATATCTCCTTGCGATTTTACGGCAATAATTTCGGTTTTATATCCTAAATCGTTTAGTTTCTTTTCGACGGTATGGGCTTGCCAAAGTGCTAATTCGCTATCGCGAGTTCCTATTCTAATAACTTTTTGAGCCATTCTTTATTGTTTTTGAACCATTAAGAAATTAAGGATTATGAGGTTTTAATCTCTCTATGAAAGGGTAATTTTATATTTTTCTTCGGCAGCCGAAGTTGTTTTTTTAGGAGCCAGTTGCCCAATTTGGAATACTTTTTCGATAAATTCAATGCTTTCATCTACTGAAGTGTTTTCGTCTTTGAGATGGCTGGCAAAATGATTGGTAATTTTTTGGATGATTCTATTGCTAATCAACTCAGCTTGTTCTTCGTCAAAATTAGATATTTTTTTACGTTGAAAAGTCAATTCGCTGGCTACAATATCGTTTAATTTGGCTTTTAATGCGTGGATGGTTGGTGCGTATTTACGACCATTCATCCAGGTATTCAATTCCAGTTTCATGTCTTCGATAATAGCTTCGGCAGCAGGAATGTGTTGTTTTCTTCTTTCGAGCGTATCATCCGTTATTTGAGACAAATAATCCAAATGTATTAGGGTTACATCAGGTAGTTGTTGCACGTTTTCGTTCACATTTTTTGGAATGGATAAATCCAAAATCAACAACGGTTTCTTTAAATTCAAAAGTGCTTTATCGATAGTTGGATTTTGTGCGCCAGTGGCTACAACCAAAACATCGGCTTTTTGTAATTCTTCTTGTAAATCAGCATAATCTTTTACAATTACATTGAGTTTTCCAGCCACAATTTCGGCGGTACTTTTAGTTCTATTGACCAATGTAATATGCTCGTTTTTAGTGTGTTTTACTAAATTTTCGCAGGTGTTTTTTCCAATTTCACCAGTTCCAAAAAGTAAAATATTCTTGTTACCAATATTTTCTACATTACGGATTATATACTGAACGGCTGCAAAAGAAACAGAAGTGGCACCCGAACTAATTTCGGTTTCGTTTTTTATTCTTTTGCTGGTTTGAATCACAGCATTAATCAAACGATCTAAAAAAGTGTTGATTAATCCCAATGATCTTGATTCATCAAAACTGGTTTTTATTTGACCAATAATTTCAAAATCACCTAGAATTTGGCTATCTAATCCTGTTCCAACTCGAAACATGTGATTGATAGCATCTTGGTTTTTATAAATGTAAGCTACTTCTTGAAATTCCTGAACGGAACCATTACTGTTTTCGCAAAGTAATTTGATTAATTCGTAAGGATGATTGGCATAACCGTATATTTCGGTTCTATTGCAAGTAGAAGTTACAATCAATGATTCGATTCCTTCGGCTTTGGCTTGCTTTAATAAAATAGATTTTGTCTTCGCGTCTAGGCTAAATTTTCCTCTAATCGTGGCATCTGCTTTTTTGTAACTTATACCTATAGCGTAAAAAGTGGTGGTTCTGGACATATTAAAATTTTCCATATTATACTTTCCTTAAAAAGTTCAACAAAATTATTATTATCTATTTTATAAAAACAACGCTGTAAGTTCTTTTTGTATCGCTTTATGATAATTTGATTCAAAATAGGAATTACAAAATCGATTATGGGTGGGAATATAGCAAAATCAAGCCTTTTTTTGTTATTTATATAGATTTATTCTAAATAACAATATCGATTGATTGTATATTAATTACGAAAAAATATCGCTCTGGGTTCGAGATAAAGCCTGTTTTAATTTTTAAGCCTATTCGTTAATTTGAAAAAAAACGCTACTTATTACAGTAGCGTTTTTTGTCTGCAAATAGCATTATTTTTGAACAATAGGAGTTCTCAATGATTCTAAAACAGCAACCACATCAGTGTAAAGTTCTGTATTCGAAGCTACTCCATTTGCATTTGCAGCAGCACCTACATAACCTACAAATTTTGTGTAATCAGCATTGCTTGATTTTGTTCCCATACGTGGGTTTGTCGCTGGATCGTGAGCCGCTACCATGTTAAGACCAGAATAAGTATTAACAGCATTTGTTCCTCCAGTATTGAAAGAAAAGAAATCAGTTAAATTATCAACCAATACTGCTAATTTAGTAGTATTACCTGCTCCAACTTCTGTCAAAACTGGTGCAAAATGTGCTCCAAGATTTCCGGAAGCATTTTTTTGAACATCAGCAACAATAAGTCCTACAGTAGAATTTACTACTTTACGGAATGATAAACGACCTTGTTCGATCATTTGTCCTGAATTATCTGGATCGGCAACCATAGTTGTTCCGCCCAAACGAGTGTAAATCGACGCTTTTACTGGCGCTGGAGCATCGTCGTCTTTATCGCAGGAAATAAATGCCGCCGAGGCAAGAAATAATACACCGAGTGTAATTTTTGAATAATTTGTCATGATAATAAAATTTAAGGATTAATTAAAAAATTGATTTATAGATTTAGATACTTTATAGCTCACACTGTTTTGATCTACTGGGCAAACTTCTTTACTTGCCATATTTGCAGGCAAAACAAATCGTTCAGCCTCATAGGATCTTTTGGTCATCAACTCATTGAAAACTTTTTCGGAGTTAGTAATTTTATTATTGTGGAAATAAACCACAACATTTCTTTTTATAATAATAGAATCGGATGTCAACCCTTTGATGGTTCTTAAGTCGGCAGCAATTTGTTTGGCTTGGACTGAATCGATATTCGATTTAAAATCTATTCGGCTCACTTGTAAATTGGCACTATCATAAACTGCTGGTTTGGCTGTAATAATGTGAAACATTAAAATAGCGATAAAAAGGAATGCAATTCCTCCAACTACATAAAATCCTTTTTTGATTGTCTTGTTCATTTTTCATAAATTTTAAAGGTTCTGAAGTCATTTACGTTCGGGTTTCACTTTTGGTTTTATTTAACATTAATTTAGAATTGTTTTAAATAATATTATTTAATAAATCACCTTTAAAAAGAATTTTTTAGAAAACTCTCAACAAATTGAATCCAAAAAACACATCGCCTTTTGTCCAATCTCCAGTAGTTTGTGCTAAATAACCAGCTTCGTGAATGCCTTGTGAACTGGTGAAGTGCATCTGGAAAACGTGTCCTCCTGTTTCTAAATCAAAACCTATAGAAAGCGGATTTTTGTACATTGAATTAGAAGCTCGGTTTACATGAGCAGCATAATCAATGTTGAGCGACCAGCGTTTGGCGAATTTGTAGCGTCCTCCAATTCCAACAGCGTATTGGGTATTGTCTTGTTGGGCATTATCTACAAAATTTTCATGGAAAATAGTTGGTGCAACTTCAAGCGATAATTTTTCGGAAAATTTTCTAGAAATTAATAATTGTTGTACATAAGTAAAACGATCGTCAAATTTTAATTGAGGATACAAACTTTCTTTAAGCGTATTATTTATCGCCAAACTGCTAAAACCTACAATCGTTACCGGAAAACCATCTTTTAATTGATGCATCAAAGTATATTTTGTAGAAAAATCGTAAGCCAATTCGCTTCTGGCAGCGCTAACGGTTAACCAATCTGTCCATCCATAAACAAATTTTATTTGGGTGTTTGCATTGTCTAATCCATAAAAACCTTCGAAGCCGTCTTTTATAGAACCAAATCTATGGGCTACTATAAAATACAAATCGCCTTTGGCAGCTAGTTTTGTCGATTCTAGATTGACAATTTTCAAGGCTTTGAAGGCAGAAGTTACTTTTTCTTTTGAAGCAACAGTGTCTATTCCTGCTAATAAATCGTCTTGCGAAAAGGACGCTAAAGGGAATAATAATAAGAGTAAAAGGAGCTTTTTCATAATATATAATTTAGGTTGTTTGTTAGATGTTTTTTATTGAATAATCGAACTTTGATCCATTTTGAATTCTTCCAGCAGTTCGTCATAGCCAAGAAATCGTCCTTTGATTTTTAGTTTTTTGCCTGAAATAATGGCTTTGGGCAAACTATCGGTGAACGTAGCAAAGAGATTGTTGTCAAGAACGACAGCTTTATTTTCAGAATCAATTGCGGTTACAGTTGCTGCTACTTCAATGGTTTGGTTTTGGTATTTGCTTAAAGCCAAACTATCATTTGTCCAAAATTCTTTTTTCAATTCAGGAATGCTAACCACATAAGTAGCTTCTTCAGAACTAATATCTCTGTGGTCTTGGTAAGTGTACCGATAGGCGAAAAAGGAAATCGCCAGTAGAATGACAATTCCGAATAGTATTTTTTTCTTCATAAGATTAGTTTTTAGTGAGTCCATCTTATGTACGGTAAAAGACAACTATTGGTTTTTTCTAAAAAAGAAAAGTGAATTAAAACTAGAATTTGAATTTCGACGTATATCATTCATCGAACAGATCGAATCCTTTTTTTAACTTAAAAACCAATCGCTATGAAAACTAAAAACTGTTTTGCACTACTATTTTGCACCAGCATTTTGATGTCTTGCTCCAATGACAATCCCGATTCTTTGATGGAAGAAACTCCTACACCTCCCACTAGTGGAACTAAAATAACCTATCAACAAAATGTAAAATCCATTATTGATAACAATTGCGTTTCCTGCCATGCTGCAACGCCTCGAAATGGTACTTCATTGTCATTAGTGACGTATGCACAAGTAAAAAATGCCATTCAAAACCGTGGATTGTTAAGTCGAATTTCATTAAATAATGGCAATAGTTCCTTAATGCCACAAGGCGGACCAAGATTGCCTCAAGCCACGATTGATATTGTAGCAAAATGGGAACAAGATGGATTATTAGAGTAATCATTAAATAAAAAACATGAAAAAAATTATCACATTAGTAATGCTGTGGGCCTCAATTATGACTGTCGCTCAAGAAAAAATGATTTGCAAATCAGGAGTGATTACTTTTGAAGCTTCTGTTCCTTCGTTTGAAGAAGTAAAAGCAACAAACAATAGCGTTACTGTAGTTCTAAATCCAAAAACGGGTGAAATTGCCAGTTTGGCTTTACTGAAAGGATTCCGATTTAAAGTCGCTTTGATGGAAGAGCATTTCAACGAAAATTATGTAGAAAGCGATCAATATCCTAAAGCTGTTTTCAAGGGTAAAATAGAAAATTTTGATACCAAAAGTCTAACTTCAACACCCAAGGATTTTACCATCAACGGAAAACTAGAACTTCACGGAAAAACGGTTGCCATCAAAACCATTGCCCGAATAAGTCAATCGAATTCAGGGATAAATTTAGTGTCCAATTTTTCAGTAAATGCGAGCGATTTTGATATTTCGATTCCAACGATTGTCAAAAATAAAGTATCCAATAAAATTAAAATCCAACTCACTGCCGTGTTCAAATAAAGACTATAACGATAAACATTTTATAAAATTAGAAGGAAACAAACAATAAACCATCAAAAAGATTTATTTTTGAAAGGCAAAAAGAAGTCGCTTGCCAATAAACGACCTTATTAAGTTGAATTAAAAAAAAATCAAAGAATGGAAGAAGAAATAAAAATTGATGAAGATTTTATTTTAATTCGTTTTCAAAATAATACAGATGAAGTTCTAACCTTTCAACGTCCGGTTCAGTTGGGTTTAATCCAGTTTCATTTCAGTCTAAAAGGGAATGCCAATTATATTTTTAATCAAGGCAATTATGTCTTGAATTTAAAAGAAGAAAAAGCATTATTGTTTTACAACACCGAAAAAGAATTGCCTCTAAATGTACAAATTGAACCTAAAACTTGGTTGATTTCTATATTTGTTTCCATTCGGAAATTCCATGGATTGTTTACTACTGATGCAGAACATATTCCGTTTTTGAGCAAAGAAAATCAAGATAAAAAATATTATAACGAAAGTGATATAAGTCCATCAATGGCGATTGTTTTGAACCAAATGTTTCATTACAACCTGAATCCGTCCATAAAAAACTTGTATTACAAAGGCAAAGGCTACGAATTATTGAGTTTGTTTTTCAATAGAAACGAAGATCCAAATGCCGAACAATGTCCGTTTCTGGTTGATGAAGAAAATGTACTAAAAATTAAGAAAGCCAAAGAAATCATCATCGCTAATATGGCTGAACCACCCGGTTTACAAGAGTTAGCCGATCAAATAGGATTGACTTTGAAAAAACTAAAAATGGGTTTCAAGCAAATTTATGGCGACACCGTTTATGGCTTTCTATTCGATCACAAAATGGATTATGCCCGAAAATTATTGGACAGCGGATCATATAATGTGAACGAAGTCGGTTTGAAAATTGGCTACAGCACCGGAAGTCATTTTATTGCGGCTTTCAAAAAGAAATTCGGAACTACTCCAAAAAAATATTTGATGTCGATTAATACGAATGTGTAATTAGTTCGTCAGCAACGAACCAATTAGAGATTTACAAAAAGGATTATTACCCGATGCGGAAACGCTGAAAAAATTAATGGATTAATCAATTTTATATATCCAACAATCAATAAAAAATAACATTTATCATATTTCTAAAAAGTAGCTTGAACTACTTTTGATAAAAATTTAAAAAACAAAAATCTAAAATGAAAGGAGTATTACTAGTCAATCTTGGTTCGCCAGAAAGTCCAACGCCAAAAGATGTAAAACCGTATTTAGACGAATTTTTAATGGACAAATACGTCATAGATGTTCCTTTTTTATTACGAGCCTTATTAGTTCGTGGAATCATTTTGCAAACCAGACCCAAAAAATCTGCCGAAGCTTATGCTCGAATCTGGACAGATGAAGGATCGCCATTGATAGTGATTTCGAAAAAAATGCACCAAAAAGTTAAAACCTTGGTCGATATTCCTGTGGCTTTGGCTATGCGCTACGGAACCATGACCATCAAAAAAGGGCTTCAAGAATTAAAAAACAAAGGCGTGACGGAAGTAATGCTGATGCCTTTGTATCCACAGCACGCTATGGCTTCTACTACAACCATTGTGGTTTTGGCAGAAGAATTGCGTCAGGAATTTTTCCCAGAAATGACTTTTACCAATGTTCCTGCATTTTACAACAAACCCGATTATATTCAGGCATTGGCCAATTCGATGAAAAAACATCTGGAAGGATTTGATTACGATCATTTGTTATTTTCGTATCACGGAATTCCAAAACGTCATATTCGCAAAACGGATGTAACCAAATCACATTGCAAAATTGATGGTTCTTGTTGCAATACACCCTCGCCAGCACACGAATTTTGCTACCGCCATCAATGTTATGAAACGACCAAACAAGTCGTAAAATTATTAGGAATTCCAGAGGGAAAATACAGTCAAACCTTCCAATCTCGATTAGCAGGTGACAAATGGTTAACGCCTTACACCGATGTCGAAATCAACAAAATGCCCGAACAAGGCATCAAGAAATTAGCCGTTGTAACTCCAGCTTTCGTAGCCGATTGTTTAGAAACTCTAGAAGAAATCGCCATGGAAGCCAACGAGCAATTTTTGCATCATGGTGGCGAAGAATTTATGGCTGTTCCATGTATGAATGATGAGGATGAATGGTGTGGTGTGGTTGGAAATTGGATAAAGGATTGGGCGAAATAGAAATGTTTAAAAGTTTAAAGGTTTAAAGTTGTTTAACGAACTTAAACCGTAAACTCTAAACCGTAAACAAAAAAAATGGAATACTACAACTATCTAAAATCCCTGCACATCATCTTTGTCTTAACCTGGTTTGTGGGTTTGTTTAATATTGTTCGTTTGTTTGTGTACCAAATCGAAGCCAACGATAAACCCTCGCCCGAAAAAGAAATTTTACAAGCACAATTCAAAATCATGAGTTATCGCTTGTGGTACATTATCACTTGGCCATCAGCAATTTTGGCCAGTTTTTTTGCATTTTGGATGTTGTTTTTTACGCCAATGGGCAATGCTTGGCTCAAAATGCCTTGGATGCACGTAAAACTTGGCTTTGTTTTTGTGTTGTATTTATACCATTTAAAATGCCAGCAAATTTTCGGTCAATTACAAAGAAACGAAGTAAAATACACCACCACTTTTATGCGCTTGTGGAACGAAGGTGCAACTATTATTTTGTTCGCTGTAGTATTTTTAGTCGTTCTAAAAAATGCTTTCAACTGGATTTATGGTGTAATCGGGATTCTATTGTTTTCGGTTTTGCTCATGCTCGGCTTTAAATTTTACAAACGAATAAGAGAAAAAAACAGTGGTCAGTAATCAGTGGTCAGTTTGCAGAACTGAACACTGATTACTGAATACTGAACACTGAACACTATGTTAAAAGACTTCAAGATATCAATGCTTTCCTTGCGAATTAGGATATTCCTTTCGATGATTGTTTTGATTATTGTAGCTTCGGTATTATTGGCTTCGATTTCGATTATTCAATTTAAGAATGAGGCGAAACAATACCATATAGAACGGTTGGAGCACAAAGAAGACGCCATAAAAGAGAACATCATTTATGTACTTTCGAACACCACTTATCCGCTAACACAGGGTAATTTAGCATTGATTTTCAAGGATAAAATTCACGAATTATCTGATATTCATAATCTTGAAATCAATATTTATAGTTTGGACGGAAGACTTTTGAAATCTTCCAAATCCCGATTTTCGATTGATCCCATTGCGCCACCCATTCCGAAATACATTATTAAACTAGTACAATCATCAGTTGACCAACGCTATGTTGACATCAAAAACAGTAACGGAAAAAAGAAACGGTCTTTGTATAGTTTAATCAAAGACGATAAATTCAAACCCCTAGGAATCCTGAATCTGCCTTATGTAGAAGACGATAGCTACTATCAGGCTGAACTGCAAAATTTCCTGATTCGATTGGCACAGGTGTATAGTTTTATGCTTTTGGTTGCTTTTGCCGTGGCTTATTTTCTTTCATCCTATATCACTAAATCGCTAAAAACCATTTCGGACAAATTGAGCGAAACGACTTTGAATCAAAAAAACGAAAAGATTGTTCTGGAAGCCAATAGCAAAGAAATCAATCTTTTGATCAATGCCTATAACGGAATGGTGGACGAACTCGAAGAAAGTGCCTTGAAATTAGCTCAAAGTGAACGAGAAGAAGCTTGGCAAGAAATGGCAAAACAAGTCGCTCACGAAATCAAAAATCCGTTAACTCCAATGCGATTGACGGTACAGAGTTTCCAAAGAAAATTTGATCCAAACGATCCAAATCTAAAACAAAAAATCAACGATTATTCTGAAACTTTGATTCAGCAAATCGATACGATGAGTTCGGTAGCTTCGGCATTTTCTAACTTTGCTTCGATGCCTGCGCAACAAAACGAAACCCTAAATGTAGTTGATGTGGTCGAATTGACTATGGATATTTTCAACGAAGAATACATTCATTTCAAAGCAGAAGAAGAAGAAATTATTTCGATAATTGACCGAACACAACTCATTCGGATTATTACCAATTTGGTTAAAAATGCGATTCAGGCGATTCCCGAAAATCAGGAAAATAAGGCTGTTTGTGTCAATATCAAAAAAGCATCCAACAATGTAGTTATCAATGTTGCCGATAATGGAATTGGAATTGCAACCGAAAATTTCAATCGCATTTTCGAACCCAAATTCACCACAAAAACCAGCGGAATGGGATTGGGTTTGAGCATCATCAAAAACATTATCGAAAATTATAACGGAACCATTACCTTCGAATCTCAAAAAGGAAAAGGGACTACTTTTACCGTTTCTTTGCCTATTACAAACGATTCTACCACGGATTAAATAAGTATTTTTAAACACAAATTGCACGAATTTGCACGAATAAAAATAATTTTAAATTAATTACACTAATTTCATAGGAATTCGTGTAATTTTCAAGTCAAAAAAATTCGTGACAATTCGTGTAATTTGTGTAATTTGTGTCTAACTTTTACCATCAACCAATAAACTTCTGAATTATGGCACTGGAAAACCTCATTTTGGAACAAGCAGAAGGCATTGCTACTATTTTTATCAACCGTCCGGAGAAATTGAATGCCTTGAACAAAGTCACCATTCAAGAATTGCACGATACTTTGCAATTGGTCGAAAATAATCCAGAAATACGTGTCATTATCCTAACAGGAAGCGGCCAAAAAGCTTTTGTGGCTGGTGCCGATATTGCCGAATTTGCTTATTTTTCGGCAGAAGAAGGCGCAGCATTAGCTTCAGAAGGACAGCGAATTTTATTCGACTTTATCGAAAATTTGAAAACGCCTGTGATTGCTGCAATTAATGGTTTTGCCCTTGGTGGCGGACTGGAACTGGCAATGGCTTGTCATTTCAAAATTGCATCGGATAATGCCAAAATGGGTTTGCCGGAAACTTCTCTTGGTGTAATTCCAGGTTATGGCGGAACGCAACGTTTGTCGCAATTGGTTGGCAAAGGCCGTGCGATGGAAATGATTCTAACCGCAGGAATGATTGACGCCGAAACTGCAAAAAATTATGGATTAGTCAATCACGTGGTTCCACAAGTTGATTTGGTTGCAACTTACACAACGCTTGCCCATAAAATTATGAAAAATTCTCCCGTTGCCATTGGCAAAGCCATCGAGGCAGTAAATGCCAATTTTAAAACGGATGTCAATGGATTTGATGTGGAAATCAGGAATTTTGGAAGTTGTTTTGCTACCGAAGATTTCAAAGAAGGGACAACCGCTTTTTTAGAGAAAAGAAAAGCTAATTTTAAGTAATCAGTGGTCATAAATTAGTGTTCAGTTAGCTTACAAATATCAAATTATTATAATTATTTAGGATTGTAATATCAAATCATTATATTTTTGTACCCTCATTCCAAAAAAAAACTTATGTCCTTCCAGCCTGTATTTGCCCAATTCTGGGAAAAAGTAAAAGAAAGCATCGAAAATAAAACCTACGCCAAATTAACTTTGGCCAAAACCATTGGCGACACCGAATTGAAAAACATTTATGTGCGTCCGGTTTTATTGGAAAATGACGAGTTCAAGCTTTCCATTATCGCCCGCTACAAAACCGAAGAAATAGAAAGTTTTCATTCACTGGAAGAAGCTTTTTTTGTTTTGGCTCCGTATATGAATAATCCATTTTTGACGGCATTATTATTTACCACAGAAAACGACATTACTTTCAAACTCAATAAAAAACGTGTGGGAACTATTATCGAACAAGCACCTACTTTCAAGAATGCTTCGGATGTGATTATTGCGATGCAGGAAAAAGGACTTTAAAAAAAGTGATCAGTGGTCAGTTTTTAGTGTTCAGGGTTGGAAAAGTCTTCAATTTTAATTTACTTTAGCATTTATGAAAAATATATTAGTAGTTGCTCTATTTCTTTTTACAAGTTCATTTTTCGGACAAGAATTATCAGACAAAGACATTATTAAAAATGCAATTGAATTTTTAAAGGTCAAGGAAAAAAATTTACTATCAGATAAAATATGCTTAAAAGTTATTCCTAACCAAAAAGAAAAAGTAATTATTCTTTTACCTGTTAAAACAAATCTAGACCCTGAATGTGATTACTGTTTTGATATAGACAATAATATTTTGGTTTGGAATAAATCTACAAAATCAATTGAAACTAAATACACTAAAAAATCAGAATGGTCTTCGGATGCGATGTATCTTGATGAATTAAAAATCGACACAGGACTTTATTATTTGAATAAAAACACCCGAGCTTTTGGTATAAGATATCATTATAGCGGAAGTTCTAGGGTTAATCCTTTTGGTTCCAATTCTATTAACCTTTATTATTTTAAAAACAATAAAATAATTGAAGTCTTAAATGATTTTGAATTAGAAAAATACAACGGAGATAGTGGAGGTAATGGTGGTTGTAAAGATGCTTGGTTCGAAACATCAAAAAGTGTATTTATCATAAGTGATAAATTGACAACAAAATTCAATGATATTACCGTTAAAACAAAGTTGAAAGACTATTCTTTGGACGAAGATTGTGAAAAAGAAATAATCAAAAAAGAGAGTACAAAAAATAGTATTTTAAAATTTGATGAAAAACAACATAAATATGTTTTAAAGAGCTAAATCTGCAAAAACTGAAAACTGCTACTGAATACTACCAACTTACTTCACCCCTTCCCATTCCGCATAAAACTGCGAAAGGAATTTTTCCATAAACAAATGTCTTTCTTGGGCAATTTGTTTTCCTGTTTTGGTATTCATTTTGTCTTTAAGCAACAATAGTTTTTCGTAGAAATGGTTGATGGTTGGTGCTTCATTGTTTTTATATTCTTCTTTGCTCATTTTAAGATTTGGAGCAATTTCAGGATTGTATAAAGTTCTGTTTTTAAAACCTCCATAATTAAATGTTCTGGCAATGCCAATGGCACCAATAGCATCCAAACGATCGGCATCCTGAACGATATCCAATTCGATAGACGAGAATAGCTTTTGGGTATTTCCGCCTTTAAAAGAGATGTTTTCTATAATTTTAATCACGTGTTGGATTGTTACTTCATCAACAGCATTGGAACTTAAAAATTCACGGGCAATTTTGGGACCAATGGTTTCGTCTCCAGCATGAAATTTACTGTCAGCAATATCGTGAAGCAAGGCTCCTAATTTCACCACCATTAAATCGCAAACTTCGCCATCGGCAATGAGCAGAGCATTTTTATAGACTCTTTCGATATGGAACCAGTCGTGTCCGCCTTCGGCATTTTCTAGTTTTTGTTTGACAAAAAGAATCGTATTATTTATTAAATCTAAAGTACTCATATTGGGAACGTGTTTATAAAAAAAGCTGATTTTTAAAGTTTAAAACCTCAAAAATCAGCAATATAAATTAATGGTAATTTCAATTCCAACTAATCTGAAATCTAAATTCGGCAATCTACAATCTCGCAGGTTCTACCCATTTGAATTGGAAAGACTCTTGAGGAATGACCAATCTCTCTGAAATTCTAGCCATACGAGCAGGTAATTTCATCAAGTAATCTCTGGCTTTTTCGGCTTCGGCAGTCAAACCGGTAACTTTATCTATTTCCCATTTATCGATTAATTTTTGCATGATGTCCACATAATCATTGGCGGTATAAACGCCAATTCGTTGTGCAGAATCCGAAAAATGTTCAAAAGCCGAACTAATTTTTTGACCTGATTCTCTCAAGAAATGCGCTGGCATAACAATTTTGGCTTTCATCATGTATTGAAACGCAAGCATCATTTCGCTTGGATCTAATTTGAAAATTTCGGTTACAAAATGGCTGTAGGCGTGGTGGTGACGCATCTCGTCTCCAGCAACCATTTTGCACATTTTGGATAATTTTTTATCTCCATACGATTTTGCCAATTGTGACACTCGATTGTGCGAAACATAAGTGGCTAATTCCTGAAAACTAGTATAAACAAAGTTTTTATATGGATCTCTTCCTGTTCCAATATCAAAACCATCACTTATCAGATGTTGAGTTGTCATTTCGATTTCACGCATATTCACACGACCCGACAAATAAAGGTATTTGTTCAATAAATCTCCGTGACGATTTTCTTCTCCCGTCCATTGACGAACCCAAGCAGACCAGGCATTTCTACCTTCGTTATCCACTCCTTCAAGTTCCATCAACCAGTTTTCGTAGGTTGGCAAAGCTTCTTCGGTAATCATATCACCTACCATAGCCACCCAAAAATCATAAGGTAAATCTTTAGAGATTTCTCTCAATTCTTTTACTTCTTCCAGAAAATTATCGCTTTCGGAATTAGGCAAAAAGTCAGAAGGTTGCCATATCTGCTCCACTGGAATCAGATATTGATCCATAAATCCTTCTACTTTGTTTTCTAGAAATTGCATTACTTCTAGACGAATGTTTTTTATAGACATTTTAATTTTAGATTTTAGATTTTAGATTTCGCACGAAATATAAAATCTGTTTGTATTTTAATATTGAATACTTTGTATAATTACTTGTTCAGTTTTTACCATTATATCTTCAAAAGAATAGTCTTTTACAGCCATTGCTTCATGAATGGTAAAGGTAATATGATTTGCTAAACCATAAGGAAAAAAACCATATTTAAAAAACTTCCAAGAATTATTGATTGTCACTGGCACAACATATGCTGAAGGCGCATATTTACAGAGCATTTTCAATCCGCTTTGAGCAAATTCTTTGGGTTTTCCTGTTTTACTTCTTGTTCCTTCTGGAAAAATAACTGCCGAACGTTTGTTTTTTTCAATGTATTGAGACAATCCTTTGATTAACGGAATGGCTTGTTTCGGATCTTTCCTGTCTATTACAACGGAACCTCCGTGATTTAAATTATAAGAAACACTCGGAATTCCTTTGGCCAATTCTACTTTACTTACAAATTTAGGATGAAATTTTCGCAAAAACCAAATCATTCCAATAATATCATACATTCCCTGATGATTGGCTACAAAAATAATAGGAACTCCAGTCGGGATGTTTTCTCTTCCTTCGATTTTAAAAGTATTGAACATTAAATGCCCGATTCGCAACAAGACTAAATTCAAATAATCTACCGATTTTTTATGCGCCTGATAGCCAAAAACATTAAGACAAATCCATTGAATAGGATGAAAAATAACTAATGTTAAAAGAAATAACAAAATTGCAATAAAGGATATGGGATACGATATGATTTTTTGCATTATATATTTTTTTGCAAAAATAAGAAATAAATTTTTGTTTGTTGGTATTTACATAAATCGACAATGCTATTTAGGGTTTAATTGTACCTTTGCTCATCCAATCTTTATTATTTTTCAAAATAAATGAATTTCACTTATCCCAAAACCGAAAAGCTTAAAAGTAAAATCACTATAGATTTGCTTTTTTCCAAAGGCAAGTCCGTGTCGAAATATCCTTTGAGACTGGTGTATGTGGAAAGTGATTTTGGCATTCCTGAAGATTCAGACCAAAAAATAAAAATGGGTGTTTCAGTTTCTAAAAAAAACTTCAAACATGCCGTAGATCGCAATTATTTCAAGCGGGTGCTTCGTGAAACCTATCGATTGAACAAACATTTGTTAGTTGATAATTTGGACAAAAAATATGCTTTTATGTTTTTTTACCAAACCAAAGACCGATTGTCTTACGAGGAAATCAATACCAAAACCATTCAGCTTTTTGAAAAGTTTGTGCTGCAGCTGAAAAATCAGGAGTAACATAGACTGCCCAAAAAAGTTAGCCACGAATTACACCAATTGTCACTAATTTTATCAAAATTAAAATCGAATTTCACGAATTCAAATTATTTTTATAATTCGTGTAATTAAAACGGATTATAATTCGTGTTTATTTGTGTAATTCGTGGCCACCTTTTTTAAATGTGAATTCCGTGAGGAATAATCGATTTTGTATTTTATTAGTTATTAATTCCTATTTTAGTGGTCTAAAATTTAGCCCACAATTATGATTCCTTTCCCTAAAAAAAAATTCATACTTCCTGTTGTAGCTTCGGCATTTTTGTTTGTAGGCGTTAGTTTCAAAGACGATTTTTTTGAAGTTGCCAAGCAAGTAGAAATTTTCACCACCCTTTTCAAAGAATTGAACAAGAATTATGTGGACGAAACCAATCCGGGTGATTTAATGGACAAAGCCATCAAGGGAATGTTGACGAGTCTTGATCCGTACACGGTCTATTTCAACGAGCAGGATGTTGTAAAATTTAAAATCAATAATACGGGAGAATACACTGGAATTGGAGCCATAATTACTCGAAAAGAGGATAAAATAATCATTCGTGAACCCTATAAAAATTTTCCCGCCGACAAAGCAGGTCTTAAAGCAGGAGATGAAATTATTCAAATTGGTGATGTTCTTTTGTCTGATTTCAAAGATGATGCTTCACAACTTTTCAGAGGTGCCAAAAACACTAAAATCGAAGTCAAATACATTCGACAAGGCAAAACCAATACCGCACAAATTACCCTTGACGAAATAGAAATCAAATCCGTTCCATTTTACAGAAAAATAGACGACAAAACCGGTTATATCGTTTTGGCAAAATTCAACCAAAAAGCTTCTTTCGAAACCAAACAAGCATTGGAACAATTAAAAAAAGAGGGTGCCGAAAGAATTGTTCTTGATTTAAGGGGAAATCCGGGTGGACTTTTGAACGAAGCAGTAAATATCTGTAATTTATTTGTTCCGAAAAATGAAATTATCGTTACCACAAAATCGAAAATAGAAAAACACAACAACACTTATAAAACCTCTAAAGAACCTGTAGATACTGAAATCCCATTGGCTATTTTGGTAGATGGAAAAAGTGCTTCGGCATCGGAAATTGTCTCGGGAGCTTTGCAGGATTTGGATCGTGCCGTGGTTATTGGAAGCCGAAGTTTTGGAAAAGGATTAGTTCAAAGACCTGTCGATTTAACGTATGGAACACAGTTAAAAGTAACTATTTCTCGTTATTACACGCCTTCTGGAAGATGTATTCAGGCTTTGGATTATTCGCAAAAAGATAAAAATGGTGTGGCTAAAAAAACCGAAGCCAAGAATTACAATGCTTTCAAAACCCGAAAAGGAAGAACGGTTTATGATGGTGGAGGAATTCAACCCGACATTGAAATGGAGGAAACTAAATTGAGTCCGATAACCGAAGCTTTAGAGAAAAATGATGGAATTTTCAATTATGCAACGGCTTATTATTATAAAAATCCGAATCTTGGCGATAAAATTCCAACCTTTACAGATGCCGATTTTCTTGATTTTAAAAATTATCTAAAAGTTCAGAAATTCTCTTTTGATACCGAAACAGAACTGGCTCTAAAAAATACTTTGGCTGTAGCCAAAAAAGAAAAAGTAGATGAAAGTATTAGCGTAGAATACCAACAATTACTGACTGCATTGCAAAAAAGTGAAGAGAAATTATTGGATAAAAGCCAGAAAGAAATTAAGAATTTAATCCTAGATGAAATTATCAAACGCTATCAATACCAAGAAGGATTGTACCAATATTACCTAAAAAACAACGCCGAAATTAAGAAAGCAGTAAGCGTTTTGAATAATAATGTGGAGTATAAAAGTATTTTGAAGATGTAATTAGATTATTATCTTCTTTCCATCTCAATATGCGGAATATCATCTTCTAGATACATTTCACTAGTTTGAACAAATCCGTGGCTTTCGTAGAATTTTTTGAGGTATAATTGCGCTCCAATGGTGATTTTGCTTTCACCAAATTGCGACTGAATTCCAGCAATAGATTCTTGCATTAAGTCATGTCCCCATTTTCTGTCTCGATAATTAGCATCAACCACTACTCTTCCAATAGATGCGTTATCGAAAGTAATTCCGGGCTTGAAAAGTCTGGAATAGGCTACGATTTTGCCTTCGAATTCACCGAAAAGATGCAAAGCTAGTTGGTCTTTTCCATCAATATCTAGGTAAACACAGTTTTGTTCCACTACAAATATCTCGCTTCTTAACTTTAAAATCGCGTAAAGTTCATTGACCGAAAGTGTTTCAAAAGACTTTATTTTCCATTGCAATTCCATCATTTCAAAATAACAATTGATTTAATAATAGATTCTAACTCGTGCATCAAATCCCTTTTTTCTTTTGAAGGCGAATAACAAAATCCCTCCAAAACCAGAATTCTGTTGTGCGCTTCATCTACAATGGCATAATTCACAAAAGGTCCTGACATAAAATCATTTTTAAGCTCCCAAGTTCCTTTGGTTTCGAATGCGTTAATATCATTGATTTTGGTTTCCGAAAAATAAGGAGAATAGCCTTCTTCGGTAATCATTTGAGTGTCTAATTCGGTTCCTCTAATGAATAAATTGCCAATAGAATCTCGCATTTTGATAATATTCATAATAGCATCAGCATCCTTTTTGATAGCCGTTATTGGCACCTGATAAATCAAAAGATTGGTATTACCGCTGATGATTTCTTTTTTCAACCAAATAAAATTTTTACTTTGAAACGCATAAGAATAACCAGTAGGAATATTTAATGTAATCTGAAATTTATTCTTAATTAGAACAGTTTGAATCAAAGATTTACTGTGAATTCTTTGGCTTTCAGCAATTTCAGTTTCTTTTATAATCTTGATGATTTTAGGTGTATTTTTTTCAATAATATCTAAAATTTCGGTGATGGTTTTTCCAGAAATATGAAATACATTTTGCGGTTCGGCATATTGATTTTTCTTGATTTCGAATGCTGTTTTATTTTCTTTTTTGACCACGATTATCGTACGATTATCGGTCATAAATCCTTCCATCAATTTGGCTGGATATTGATTGATGGTAAAAAGTGGTTCTTCTTGTGGCAATCCAATAACGGGCGATGCAAACTTATTTCGAATGCGATCCCCTACTTCGCCATTCCACAATTGATCATCAATAATAACCGAAATTGTATTGATTTTGCCCGTTGCTTTTCGTGGCAAATTCTCCTGCTTTTTACAAGAAAAAAACAAAAGTGTGAAAAGGGAGAGTGCTAATAAAAGGTATTTATTCATTAATTGAATGGCTAAAATGTTATACCAATTTTTATTTCTGAATGTTTTTTAAAATAATATTTCTAAAATCAATTGGCGAACCTTCATAATTCAAAGAAATTTTTCCTTCTACAGTAGAAGATTCTGTTCCTTCGTTGACCAATTTTCCATTCAAATATTGTGTGATTTTACCGTTGAAAGATTTAATCACAATAGAATTCCATTCGCCATAAGGCTTCTCATTTTCGATAAATTTTGCCGAAGTAACACTTGCGCCTGCCTCTATTATTTTTCCGTTTATTACAGCAGTAGTTTTGTCTAAAAAGATAAAATCGCCAGTAGTGTTTTCTTTTATTTGAAATTGAATTCCTTTTGGCCAAATGTTATCAGGCGAATCTACTGGAATGTTGTACATTACACCGCTATTTTTTTTGCCTTTTCTATTGTATTTTTCTTCAATATTCCATCGGAAGTCCAAACTCAACTCGAAATTTTTATAGCTTTTTTTGGTCATCAAATAACCTATATTTTCACCGTGCATTCGAATCATTCCATCGGTAAACTCATATATTTTGGCAGGTTCTTGTCTTTCAGTACTGGTTTTAGTAAATGCATACCAATCGTTTGTAGCAATACTATTTTGTTGAACAGCACAAGAATTTAAAAGTAAAGCGAAAACAAAAACAGTGGTTATTTTTTTGAACATTGGTGTGATTTTATTTAAAACGAACTAGTTAAGAACAAAGCAAATTTACACGAAAAATTGATACAATTAGCTAAACTCTAATTACGACAAGTCTGTATTTTTTAAACCATTAAGCGAATTAAGAAAATTAAGATTAGTCTGTTCTTAATTTTCTTAATTCGCTTAATGGTTTTATTTTTAATTTAAAATCAGAAATCTAAAATTGCTAACTATCCGTTGATTTTCAATTTCATGCCTGGTTTCAATTCTTCGGAGCTGATGTTGTTCCATTTTTTAATATCGGCAATAGTTACACCAGGATATTTTTTGGAAATGCTGTACAATGAATCGCCTTTTTGAACATAATAATCCGAAGCATTCTTTTTGGAAGTCGAAGCTAAATTATTGCTTCTTTTAAATGTTTCGGCAGGTTTAGTTTCTTCTTTGATTTCGCTTTTGGCAACAATCAAACTTTTTCCTAACGCAATATTGTTGCTTTCTAAATTATTCCACTCTTTTAAATCTTCTATAGAACTACCGTATTTTTTGGAAATAGTTCCCAAATTATCTCCTTTTTTAACAATGTATTCTACGTTTTCCATCTTTGGAGCAACGGCTACTTCTTGTTTCTCAATCACCTCATTTTTGGCAACTTGTAACGAAGCACCCAATTGGATTCCCGCAGTAGCAAGATTATTCCATTCTTTTAATTCCGCTACAGTAACATCATATTTCTTGGCAATAGCGCTCAAATTGTCTCCTTTTTGAACTACATAATAAGTAGCTGCTGTAGTTGATAATGTATCTGCTTTTACAATTTTTTTGGATTTGTCTTCTTTACTAATTTTGGTATCATTAGCTACAATTGCCTCATTTTTATTGGCTTGAACATCAATTTCGTTAGCAATTATTTTCAAACGTTTGCCACTAGCTACTGTACTAGACTTTAAACTGTTCCATTTTTTAATATCGGCTATGCTTACATTATATTTATCAGCAATTTGCCCTAAATTATCACCTCGTTGAACAGTGTAATATTTGGTGTTCGGCAACGTGATTTTTTGTTGGATATAATTTGAAGAATCCTTTACTACGATTGCTTTATTAACCTGAAATGGTTTTTCACGCATGTCAGATTCACGCTGCGCATATCCATAAATCTTGTCTTCATTAGAAGCAAAGACTGCTATTTTTGCCGCAGGTAATCGTAAGTAGTGAGGTTGATCTTGATAAAAAGGAACCACATTCATTTTATAAGACGGATTCAATAACTGCAATTGTGCAACGGGAACATCCAATAAATCTGAAATTTGTTTGAACGACATTTCTCTTTTAATCAAAATAGTATCAGTAGCAAAATGCGGAATAGCTGCTCTGGTAGGTTTTATTCCGTGTTCTTTGTGGTATTCGTAGATGTACATTGTGGCTAGAAAAGCGGGTACATAACCTTGAGTTTCTTGTGGCAAATGTTTTTTGATATTCCAGAAATTTTGTTGTCCACCTGAACGACGAATCGCTTTGGAAACATTTCCTGGACCTGAATTATAAGAAGCTAAAACCAAATCCCAATCGCCAAAAATAGCATACATATTACTCATGTATTGAGCTGCAGCTTCACTGGCTTTTAGCGGATCGCTTCGTTCATCTACATAAGAATCAATATTTAGATTGTATTGTTTTCCGGTATGGTACATAAACTGCCAAAGTCCTGTGGCTCCCATTCTAGAGACTGCTTTAGGATTCAAAGCTGATTCTACAACGGCTAAATATTTTATTTCAAGAGGGACATTTTTTTTAGCCAGCGCTTCTTCAAAAAGAGGAAAATAATATTCAGAAATGGCCATCAAGCGTTCAAAAGATTTCTTTCTGTTTTTAAGAAATGACTTGATAATATTTTCCAGACCTGGATTGTATTCGATATTAAATGGCGATTTAGAATCCATTTCTGTCAATCGTTGTTTTAACAAGTCTGTTGGCAATTCATAATCGACTTTTTGGTCGGTATTTACGTTTTTTATATCATTTGATATATCTTCGAAAATGTCTAAATTGGTTAATTCCTTCATCCAAAGACTATCAACACAGGCTGCGAGATCATCTTTTACAAATGTATTTTTAATGGAATCTAAATAGGAACGATTGGTTTCCATTTTGACAATTCCTTTGTTTTCATAAGATTTCTGCGAAAACAAAGAAATTGACAATAATAGAAAAACCGATATGGAAATTTTTTTTATACTCATACTTTTTTTATCAACGTACTATTATACAAATGATTACAAACAGAGGGTCGGTTGCAAACTTAATACGTAATAACTAAAAATTTCACTAAATATTGTTAAAAGTGGATTTTTTAGTCTAAAATGGCTGCGATTCCAGGTAAAATCCTACCTTCTAGCATCTCTAACATTGCTCCTCCTCCAGTCGAAACATAACTTACTTTATCCTCAAAACCAAATTGTTTTACTGCTGCAACAGAGTCACCACCACCCACAAGAGAGAAAGCACCGTTTGCAGTTGCTTCGGCAATAAAGTTACCTAATTCGATAGTTCCGTTAGCAAAAGTTTCCATTTCAAAAACTCCCAAAGGACCATTCCAAAGAATAGTTTTTGATTCTAAAATTACTTTTTTGAAGTTCTCCAAAGATTTCGGACCTGCATCCAAACCTTGCCATCCATCAGGAATTTCACGAACATCTACGATTTGAGTGTTAGCTGTATTAGAAAAATCATCTGCAGCAACAACATCAACAGGAATGTGAATTTGAACTCCTTTTTCTTTAGCCAATCTCAAAATTTCAAGAGCTAATTCTTGTTTGTCGTCCTCACAAATAGACTCACCAACTTTTCCACCCAACGCTTTTACGAAAGTGAAAGTCATTCCACCACCAATAATCATGTGATCTACTTTGTCTAAAATGTTTTCGATAACTGTAATTTTAGAAGACACTTTAGAACCGCCAAGAACGGCTAAAACTGGTTTTTCAGAATCTTTCAAAACCTTGTTTAAACTTTCGATTTCTTTTGCTAATAATAATCCAAAACATTTTTGAGTTGGAAAAAATTGTGCAATGATTGTTGTTGAAGCGTGTGCTCTGTGAGCCGTTCCAAAAGCATCGTTTACATAAATATCTCCAAGAGAAGCTAATTCTTTGGCAAATGCGACATCTCCTTTTTCTTCTTCTGCATGAAAACGTAAATTTTCTAATAACAAAACTTCGCCAGGTTTTAAATCGTTCGAAGCTATTTTTGCTTCTTCGCCAACACAGTTTGTAGCAAATTTTACCGAAACGCCAAGAATTTCTGAAGCCGTTTTCAAGATGTGTTTCAATGAATACTTTTCTTCAGATCCTTTTGGACGTCCTAAATGTGACATCAAAATTACACTTCCCCCATCGGCAAGGATTTTATCTATTGTAGGTTTAGCAGCATCAATACGTGTCGTATCTGTTACATTAAAATTTTCATCTAAAGGTACATTAAAATCAACACGGATTATGGCTCTTTTGTTTTTGAAATCGAAATCGTTTATAGTTTTCATTGAAGTTTTTTTTAGTTTTTTTGAAAGAAAAACAAATATAGAACTTTTCAGGAACTAAAAAATAAGAATAGTTCTAAAATTAAGACAATTCGCTGGCGAAAACGTTGTAATTTGATCAAATATCAATTTTCATAAACTTACTTCAAAAAAAATGTATTTGTATTTTTAATTAAACAGGATGGTAAAATTAAAATTGTACAGATATTGAATCAAAATTAAATTAAATTAAAAACTACTTTTGATATACAAAAAAGACATACCTTTGTGATATTAAATAAAAATACATGAAAACAGTATCGTTAAAAATAGATGATTCCATATTTGGAGAAACTGAAAAAATCCTTTCGAGAATAAGTATTCCTAGAAATAGATATATTAATGAAGCAATTGAATATTACAACAAGGTCCAAAAAAGACAAATTTTGGAGAAAAGGCTTAAAGCAGAATCTGAATTAGTTCAAAAAGAGTCTATGAATATTTTAAAGGATTTTGAAAAAATAGACTATGCAGATTAATCAATATGAAATTTGGATAGCTGACTTGAATCCACAAATAGGAACCGAAGCGGGGAAAACCAGACCAGTTTTAGTTGTTCAAACTAATTTATTGAATAAAATTCCACATCCATCAACGATTGTTTGCCCGATAACTACCAATGTTCAAAATGATTCGGATATTTTACGAGTTCATTTGAAAAAAGGAATGGCAAATCTACACGAGAATTGTGATATTATGATGGATCAAATTAGAGCCATTGACAACAAAAGATTAATTAAAAAAGTGGGAATATTACCAATAGATTTCATAGAAAAAATTAAAGAAAATTTATCTATAATTATGGATTTGGATTGATTAAAATGGATGTACTAATTGAATCAGGATAAATTCATCATTGGTTAGTTTATGGTATCTAGAAATAATGATTAAATAGCTAATCAAATAAAATAATAGCTCAATGAAGCAATTTGGACAACATTGGGGATCTTATAAACACTTAAAAATAAACCAAATTAAAAGATGAGTTATGATAACAAAATTCAAGATTTCATCAATAGTAATGATGAAAATTCTATAAAAGAGTTTTACGATAAACTTTATGAAAAACTAATAAGTTTGAGTTCTAAAGAAGAAAAATTACTATTATGGGAAGTTATAATTATATTCATTTATTACTTTTCTAACAATTTAAAATCTTATGAAATCAATTTCGGCGTAATCTCAATTTCGGAAAACACCGAGCTACTAAAAATTTTACCAGTAATATTTGCTACAATTATTTATTTTCTGACATCTATCACATTACAAAAATTAGAGACGACAAAAATAATAGATTTAATATCAAAAGAAAGATTCGCAAAAAAAACACAAAGTGAAGACACAAAAATTTTTATTATAAAAATGATTAATCCTTTTAATCTATCAAATTCTTTAGCAAACTTGATAACGATGAACGAGAATACTAATTTAATTGAAGTAATATTTAATTTTCTGTTATTTATTCCATTAATTTTAATTGGTCTTTCGCCTTATTACATATTAATCCAAATGTTGATTGAGTTGCATAATAATTATTATAATAATTTAACTGGAAAATTGTGTTTTTGGTTATCAACGTGGTTGAGTATAATGATTGTTTTTTATTATATTTCTGGAATTGCTCACAGTATAAAACAAAGTAAATCATAAAAATTAATTTTAACCAACAGACTGTTCAATAGATTATTAAATTTCATAAAATAGAATATTAATTTATCGAAGACAAAATTTAGATATTTGAATTAGCATCTGCTTAACGCAAACCATATCACCCCTCATAATAACAAATTCCCAAATTCCGCTGAACAGGAAACATAATCGTTTCAAAACCATTGACCTCATCGGTGGTTTTTGAGACTAAATAATGATTTTCAATAATTCCAAAATAAGTCAGCAAGGGAGAATAAAAAGTAATTCCGATTTTGTGTTTTGAAATATAGGTAACGTCAGTATTGATAATATCCAATTGATAATTGACAAACGGAAAATACTGATTCCCTAAAACATCCGCAACACGGTGAAAATGCCCTTTGAGCTGTTCTACATAACTATTAGCAGCAATGCCAACCAAATAATGCAATTGAGCTGCTTTTTCGTTCTCGGACAATAATTCTCTAAAAGTGTTTTTCGGATTTTCTTTGGTATTGAATTGCTGGCTTTGCATCAAATATTCTTGAAAGGTATCTTCAAAAACATATTTATCCCAAGTGAATGTTGACTTGCTATCAATCACTAATCGGTAGGCTAATCTGATTTTTGGTTTGTTCATAAGCTTTATTTTTACCTTTTTAATTTTTATTTTACCGTCAGTTCGAGTGATTTTTAAAGCTTGAAAAATGATACTGAAATAGAAATAACGTCCTGCTTTAAAAATTGTATCGAGAACCATCCAAATCAAAAACTTCTCGATACAATTTAGAATAGTAATGCGATAGCTTTACTATTCTAAATCACTCGAAGTGACGGATTACAACGGAATTTCCAAAACTAAAAGAATGGCATTTTCGGATAATGCTTCCCATTCGATTGCCTCAATTTGTTGCAAACTCAATCCGTCTTTGGATTCTAACAATCGGTTTTCGACTTCAAAAGCACCGTTGATTACAAAAACAAAAATTCCGTTTGAAGCCTCTTTCAGTTTGTAAAAACCTTCTTTTCTGCCTTCGTAAATTCCGATAAAACCCAAAGTTTTTTCGACTTCGAATAGCGGAATCAATTCATTTTTTTGATTTAAACCAAAATCAAATGGTTTGAAATTACTTTGAAAACCTCGATTTTTGAAGTCAAAACCCATTTGCAGATAACTTACATTATCTTCTTCAAAAGGATTCGAAAGTTCAAACGACATTCCTTTTTGAGCAATAATATGCTGAATTTGTTCTACTCGAATAAATTCCTGATTTCCTAAATTATCCTTGTATTCTATTCCGCCAAAAATTGGCAAAATAAAAATATCTTTATCCGATGCGATAATATTGGTTCGCTTTTGTTTTGGTGCCAATATTTCTTCATTCAAAAACTGCAAAGAACCATACGGTTTTCTGGAATCGTCCTGATAATTTTGAAAATTAAATGTCGATAAACATTGGGAATTTTTAGAACTATTTTCTCCTCTAAAATCAGCTTTATATATTTGAACAAGATGTTGTTGTATCATAAAAAATGGCTTTTGAAATTAAAAAACAAACATGCAAAACTGGACGATCTTACAGGTTTTGGAATTATTTTTTTTACTAATTCAAAAAATTATCCCGCAACATTTATGGTATGTTCCAACACAAAACCGGTAGCAACACTTCCGGTTACGGTGGACATTTCATTCGAAACTCCATCTGAAAACACATTGTCAGAAGCGTTATAAGTGTAACCCGACAATCCTTTGGTATAGCCATTGGCTGTTGATGCGTTAACCAATGCCACAGCACTTCCGGAACCTTCTGGAAAAGCAATTTGAGTGACCAATAAAGATTTTCCCGAAGCGTTATAAATATGCACGTGAATGTGTGTGGCTCTTCCGCTGTACCAACCTGGAAAAATAGACGTAAAACTTACTTTACCGTTAGCATTCGTAGTCTGTCTTCCTCTCAAGAAATGAACCGTGGTAAAATCGACAGATTGCATTCCAGTTCCTCCATATTCAGAATAATAACCGTCTTTGTCGCAATGCCAAATATCGACAATGGCTCCAGCCAAAACAGCGCAACTTGCATTGGTGTTTTTGATGGTAATATTGATTGTAAATGCCACTCCTGTCCTGTCACTAACAATATTAGCTGTCACTAATGACGAAGGCGATTTGGTAGGAAACGGACCAGCGGTTTCAGTTGAAGTAACGGTACAAGTCGTAGAAGTCGAACCGCCTGTATTGGTGGCTGGAGTAGTATCTGTTGCTGCAGATGAAGAACTATTGTCATCGCTGCTACAGGCTTTGATTACAGGAATAGTCAAAGCGCCTAATCCTGCTAAACCCAATCCTCTTAAAAACTCTTTTCTTTCCATAATGGTCTATTTTAAGGTTACAGTGATAAAAGTATTCAAACCCTTAAAAAGAATAAAATTTATGAGGTAATGGAATGTTTTTGTGCGGTAAAATGATAAAAAATAGATTGTATTTGTAGTTTTTTAACAATGTTTTCGATCATAAAACAGGTCGCTCCTATGGAGCTAAAAAAAATATTTTTATAAACAACTACAAACAGCCAACTCCTAGCGGAGTTATTTAAAGTCCCATCGGGACTTGCTGTTTGTAGCAATAATTAAACAAACAAGACAAGCTCCGTAGGAGCGACCTGTTTTAATAATCTATATAGTAATGATGCTTAAAACCAGAATTACTCCTTATTCAACAACGCAAAAAAAGCAGTTTCATAACTCGCACTAACCGGAATTTCTTCTTCGTTGATGTAAATAATTTTGTTTCGGACTTTTTCTATTTTAGAAATTGGAACAATAAAAGATCGATGCACACGAACAAATTCAGAAGCAGGAAGTTTTTCTAAAATGGCTTTTAAAGTCATTCTGGCGACAATGGTTTTTTGATTTTGAATGTGAATTTTCAAGTAATCATCCAGTCCTTCAATGAATAAAATATCGGCAATTGGGATTTTAATCAAACTATAATCGGCACGAATAAAAAGGTATTGTTGTTCGGGATTTTGATTTTGAATTTTCCAATGCGAATAGGCTTTTTCGACAGCTTGTTCGAAACGAGAAAACGAAAAGGGTTTCAATAAATAATCCGTAGCACTCAAAGTAAAGCCTTCGACAGCGTATTCAGAATAAGCTGTGGTGAAAATAACCATTGTCTTATGTGGCAATTTTTTATAAAAATCAATTCCAGAAATAGACGGCATATTGATATCCAAAAACAATAAATCTACAGGATATTTTTTCAAATACTTGAAAGCATCATCTGATTTTGTGAATGTTTTTTGCAGGTCAACATAGTCAATTTTATCACAAAAACTTTGCAAAACATCCAATGCTGGCGGTTCATCGTCAAGTGCAATTGCTTTTATCATCCTACTTTGATGGTTAAGTTTACAATATAATTTTCCGGATTATCGTCAATGGTCAATACGTGATTATTTGGATACAAAAGTGATAATCTTTCAATGGTATTTTGCAATCCGATGCCGCTGTCTGATTGCAGATTTTCTACTTTATAATTAGAAACAAATAAAGTCAAATAGTCATTAACAATTATGATTTTGATTACTATTTCGGAATTCTGATTGGGATTGACGCCGTGTTTGAAGGCATTTTCTATAAATGAAATCAAAATCAATGGTGTGATACATTTGCCGTGAGCATTTCCTTCTACAGTATATTCAATTTGAACGGTGTTGCCCAAACGGGTTTTTTGAAGTTCGACAAAATTGTTGATGTAATTGATTTCTTTTTCTAATCCAATCACGTCATCATTGGCATTCGTGATGATATACCGCATCAATTCGGATAATTGCACCACGGCATCGGCGGTTTTATCGTCTTTTTTTATCGCCAAAGCATAAATACTATTGAGGGTATTGAACAAAAAATGAGGATTGATTTGGGCTTTCAAAAAAGACAATTCCGATTTCATTTTGTCTTTTTCTACTTTTTGCAAACGAATGTTAATCGCAAACAACAAACTGGTAACAACCCCTATCAAATAAACCAATAAAGAATGTCCGTATTGCGTTTGAGGACCATTCATTGGTTCAAAATTAGAATGATTGGGCGGTGGAAATCTCCCTTTTGGTGGCGGAAAATTATCTTTAAAAGGGGCTCCGTGACCAAAATCGAGAAAATTGCGTTCGGGATTATCAAAATAGACCGAAATCCACAGAAAGAACAAGAAAAACAAGAAAATTAACGAAAAGTATAAAACCCGTTTTTTAGAAAAATAGATTTTAGGAATTAAATAATAATAGTTGAAATAGAAGAAAATCAACAACATTAAATACGTAAAAAAGTAAATCCTATCGTGACCATTATTGGATAGATCCGGCAAATTAAAAACACTTCCCGAACTAGTAAGCAAATAAGGCAATAGCATAAAAGCCAAACCAATAGACAAATGCAAGGCGTAAAAAGAAACTGTTTTTTTCATAAGATTGACTTAATTCATCAAATTTAAAACTCTCGCTACAAAAGGACTAATTATTGAGGTAGAAATCATTTTTATTGCGGTATTCGCCTGGAGTGAGACTTACTATTTGCTTGAATGTTTTTGAAAAATGAGGTAAATTTGAAAATCCGGTATCCAACGCAATTTCTAAAAAACTCTTATTGGTGGTGGCAATAAGATATTGCGCTCTTTCTATCTTTTTTTCGTGAATGTAATTCAAAGGTCTTTGCCCTGTATGAAGTAGAAATTGTTTCGAAAAATAATCCTGATTTTGGTTCACCCTTTGAGCTAATTCCGCTACAGTTAAATTTTTGTCCAAATGCAATTGCACATAACTCATCGTGTCCAAAATTTTTGAAGGCGTACTTTGAGGCGTATTTTGTTTGAAATTTTTAGCATTCAAAAATCTAGAAATCAGCAACAATAGAACACCTTGATTTTCAAATTTCAGATGCGGTTTGAGTTCGTTATTCAAGGATTGATATTCCTTGTAATAGGCTTCTTTTTCGTACTCTTTCGGATTGTCCGATCGATTAATTCCTCTTCCAGGATTGTTCTGAAGCATTTGTTTGATAAGAACAATATCCGTTTCGGTTGCAGCTAATTTTATTGGATTTCTATTTTGATTAAACAACGAAATGCCATCGGGAGATTCCTCAAAAAACTGAATGAAATATTGACTCAAATAGGTCTCGCAATTCAAATTACAAATGGTAAAACTCGGAATTAAGTATAAATAACCAGCTTCTAAAATCAATTTATCCGAACCGCTCGATATAGTTCCCATTCCCTCATCAATATAATACAGTCGATAATATGGACTAATCACATTGTCGAAATTCCAATTGTGATTCAGTTTCGCATAATCTATATGCAATAAAGAGAATGAATGTTTGAAAGTACTTTTGGACATAATGGGATTAAAAAAATAAAAAATCGGTTTTGAGTAATAAAAAATCGGTTTTGAATAAAACACATAAACTATAACAAAGTTACATTTGTTTTTATTTATTCAAAATTATGGTATTAAAAAAACAATAATCCTATTTATAAGCAAAAAACACAACATAAAAACAATTTGACTCTTGTTTCAATATAAGAATTGAATGGTGAAAAATAAAGATAAAAACGGAAATGTATAAATTATCCAAATCATAAAAAATTATGGAAAGAAGAAAAGCTTTAAAACTAGGCATATCAGCATTAGCTGGACTTTATTTGTCACCATTATTAGGACAATCCAAAATTCTTAATACACCTGCTTTCAAAGGAACTTTTGAACCCACTTGGGATTCGTTGGCAAAATACCAAATACCAGATTGGTTTCGGGATGCTAAATTTGGAATGTGGGCACATTGGGGACCACAATGCGAACCAGAAGCTGGCGATTGGTATGGACGTGGAATGTATGAGGAAGGTTCTCGCCAATACAAATACCATATCGAAAAATACGGTCATCCTTCTAAATTTGGCTTTAAAGATGTAATCAATGTTTGGAAAGCCAACAATTGGAATCCCGAAGAGTTAGTCAATTTATACAAAGATTCTGGAGCCAAATATTTTATGGCAATGGCAAACCATCACGATAATTTGGATTTGTATGATAGCAAATACCAGCCCAATTGGAACTCGACCAAAATGGGTCCCAAAAAAGACATTATTGCGGGTTGGGAAAAAGCAGCCCGCAAAGCAGGTTTGCCTTTTGCAGTAAGTGTTCACGCTGCACACGCTTGGAATTGGTTTGATACTTCTCAAGGTGCCGATAAAAACGGTGCATTGGCAGGAGTTCCTTATGACGGAAAACTGACTAAAGCGGATGGAAAAGGAACTTGGTGGGAAGGTTTAGACCCTCAAGAATTGTATGCACAAAACCATCCGTTAAGTGCAAAACCTTCGGACAAGTCATCTGTACACAGCCAATGGGATTGGGCAGATGGAGCTTCAATACCAACTTCATCTTATTGTGAAAAATTTCATGACAGAACAATTGATCTGATTGATAAATACAATCCCGATATGATTTATTTTGACGATACAGCTTTACCATTGTGGCCTGTTAGTGATGCAGGTTTGCGTATTGCGGCGCACATGTATAATAAAAGTCTTCAAAAAAACAAAACCGTTCAGGCTGTAATTACAGGTAAAATTTTAAATGAACAGCAAAAAAAAGCTATCGTTTGGGACATCGAAAAAGGACAAAGTAACGAAATCGAGCCTTTGCCTTGGCAAACCGATACTTGTCTTGGTAACTGGCATTATGATCGTGGAGTTTACGATAAAAAAAGATACAAATCAGCCAAAACAGTGATTCATACGCTGATAGATGTGGTCAGTAAAAATGGAAATTTGATGCTCAATATTCCAGTGCGAGGAGACGGAAGCATCGACGAATTGGAACGTCAAATTGTTATAGAAATAGGAATTTGGATGAAACTAAACAGCAAAAGTATTTATGGTACACGCCCTTGGAAACTATTTGGTGAAGGTCCACAATTAGGAAGTGCAGGAGCTTTAACAGCTCAAGGTTTTAACGAAGGAAAAGGAAAACCGTTTACATCCGAAGATTTTCGTTTTGCACAAAAAGACAACAAACTTTATGCAACGGTTATGGGGTGGCCAGAAAATGGTATTGCCATTATTAAAAGTTTAGGAAAATCGAATCCACATCACACAGAAAAAATAAAACAAATAAAACTAGTAAGTACTGGTGAAAAACTGAAATTCAAACAAAATTCAGATTCGCTTGAAGTGTATTTTCCTAGTCAAAAACCTGAAGCTTCTTATGCTAATGCTTTGGAAATCATCTGAATTTTAAGCTAATTGTACTTGGAATTTTATATAAAAACAAATATCAATGAAATACATTTATCTGCTATTATCTCTCTTTATTTCAACTGCGTTTACAATAAATGCTCAGGAAATTGTATCACCAAATAAGAATATTAAGGTAATTGTTTCGAAAAAAGGATCAGATGAAAAGTCTTTTGGTCAGGTATATTTCAAGGTTTTGTATAAAAACAAATCGGAATATATTGAAATAATGCCAAGTTCGCCTTTGGGTATTTCAAGAGACGACCAAAAATTTACGGATAATTTAAAATTGGTAAGCGAATCTAAAGCAAAAGATGTAAATCAGCAATATGAAATGATTTCCGGTAAACAAAAATGGTGTGATAATTTAGGAACTGAAAAAGTTTTCAAATATGTAAATTCAAATAATGAACCCTTGAATATTGTTTTTAGAGTTTATAATGATGGAGTAGCATTTCGTTATGAATTCACCAATAAAAGCAATTCATTAGTTAATATTATTGACGAAAGCACCACTTATGTTTTCCCATCGGCTACAAATCGTTGGGTGCAGGCATATACGGACTCTTATGAAGATTTTTTTCCTTTTTCAGAAACAGGAAAGGCCAATAATAATAAACAAGAATGGGGATTTCCAGCCTTATTCAAAGTGAATAATAATCCTATTTGGGTATTAATTTCTGAAGCAAATATTTCTGAAAATAATTGTGCTGCAAAATTGAATAATGCTAAAAACCCAAACGAATACAAAGTAAGTTATGCTTCACCAAGAGATAGTTTTAAGCAAACAGGAGTCAAAACCACTTTGCCATGGAATTCGCAATGGCATACGTTAATCATTGGTGAATTGTCTGATGTAGTTGAATCGACTTTAATCACCGACATTAGCGAACCTAATAGATTAGAAGAAACGAGTTGGATAAAACCCGGTGCGGTTGCTTGGATTTATTGGGCAAATAATCGTGGGTCTAAAGATTATCAAAAAGCTTTGGAATATACCGATTTGGCAGTAGAAATGAAATGGCCTTATGTTCTCATTGACTGGGAATGGGATGTTATGGGCAATGGTGGAAATATAACTGATGCGGTAAATTATGCTAAAAGTAAAGGGATTAAACCTATGATTTGGTATAATTCGGGCACATCCTGGCTTGAGCCAACGCCTAACGATCGTTTGTTAACTCCTGAAAAAAGAGCTGAAGAATTTGAATGGCTTAATAAAATGGGAATCTATGGAATTAAAGTTGATTTTTTTGCTGGAGACCAACAGGATATGATGAAATACTGTATTGCTATTTTGAAAGATGCAGCAAAATATAAGATAATGGTAAATTTTCATGGCGCAACAGTACCGCGTGGTTGGGCGCGTACGTATCCGAATTTGATGACTACCGAGGCTGTCTATGGAGCCGAATGGTATAACAATAAACCTGTTCTTACTTCTAAAGCTGCGGCACACAATACAACACTTCCTTTTACTAGAAATGTAATTGGTTCAATGGATTATACTCCGGTAACTTTTACAAATTCGCAACATCCCCATATTACTTCTTATGCTCATGAATTGGCATTGTCTGTAGTTTTTGAATCTAGTTTTCAGCATTTTGCCGATAGACCAGAAGGGTATAAAAACTTACCTCCAGAACCTAAAGAATTTCTAAAAAATGTTCCTGTAAGTTGGGATAATACCAAACTTTTGGACGGATATCCAGGAGAGAAAGTTATTGTCGCTCGTAAAAAAGGGAATCAATGGTATTTAGGCGGGCTTAATGGTAAGGAAGAAAAGCAAACATTAAAAATAAATTTTGATTTTCTTGACACTGGAGATTTTAAATTAAAACTTATTAAGGATGGAGAAAATGATAAGTCATTTGCTGTTGAAGTTATAAAAGTAAAAAAAGGAGATGTTTTGAATGTGGAATGTTTGCCAAGAGGAGGATTTGTAGCTATTGTAGAAAAATAAATTCCAGATAGAAAAGCCCTATTTATCTTTATATAAATTTAGTTTATGAACTCAAAAAAAATATGTTACGCTTGCGATTTGGTTGATAATCCAGAATTAATAGAATTATACAAACGTTATCATTCTAAAGATAGTGCTTGGCCTGAAATCACTAAAAGTATCAAAGATTCAGGTATTATAGATATGGAAATTTACCTTTTAGCCAACAGATTGTTTATGATTATGGAAGTGAATGAAAGTTATACTCCCGAACACAAACAAAAAATGGATGCCGCTAACCCAAAAGTTCAGGAATGGGAAGAGTTGATGTGGAAATTTCAACAAGCTCCTCCAGGAGCAAAAGAGGGCGAAAAATGGTTGCAGATGGAACAGATATATAAATTGGAATAATTAATTTAATAATTCAGGTTGTCAGTTTGGAACGTTTAGTTACAAAATGATTCAAATAATAAATAAAAAAAAAATGAGAACGAAAATTTTATTCACGCTATTATCTCTACTTCAGTTTAGTGTTTATGCCCAAGAAAAAAATCCTATATCTGCTATACCAGCTCCATTAGCTTTGAATAGCTTGCCAATGGGAGATTCAAGAACATTTCCAGAGGTAAAATTAGAAATTCCAATTGCTAAAGGTCCTTTTGAACCTACATGGGAATCAATCGAGAAAAATTATCCAGGGGAACCAGCATGGTTGCGTGAAGCAAAGTTTGGTATATGGGTTCATTTTGGGCCACAATCAGCTGGAGAAAGTGGGGATTGGTATGCCAGAAATCTTTACAAATCAGATAAAAGAGCGTATCAAAATCATGTTAAAAGTTATGGACATCCATCTGAAGTAGGTTATAAAGAAGTATTACGCGACTGGAATCCTACCAAACTAGACCCAGAGAAACTCACAAAAATTTATCAAGATGCAGGAGCTCGTTTTTTAATGATTCAAGGAGTGCATCATGATAATTACGATTTGTGGAATTCAAAATACCAACCATGGAATTCCGTAAATATTGGCCCCAAAAGAGATTTAATTGGCGAATGGGCAAAAGCCTGTAGAGCAAACGGAATGCGTTATGGCGTGACTTTTCATCATGAATACACTTGGTGGTGGTGGCAAACAGCATTTGGTAGTGATAAAGAAGTCCAAAAAAAAGGAATTCCCTATGATGGTAATCTAACACTTGCTGATGGTAAAGGAAAATGGTGGGAAGGCTATGATCCTAAAATGCTTTATGGAATTGACTTAAGAGAATATAAAGGAGTTGACGAGAAAGCGCATAATGATTGGTCACCTGCACCCGCAGGAATTTTTAGTAATCATTTAGGCTACGCCAAATGGTATGCTACCAATTGGGCTTTACGAATGATGGATGTTGTAAAAAATTATGATCCAGATTTTATATATACAGACGGAACTGTTCAAGGTCCTTTTACAGGAAATGGAACCGGAACGGGTTTAAAAGCGAATGCCATGCAAACGGTAATGGCCGACTTTTACAACACTAGTTTGCAACGTCGAGGTGAGGTAAATACGTTCAGTATTGTTAAGTTTAGAAAGAAAACAAATGGGACAGTAAATACCGAAGAACACGGAATTCCAGCAGACATTAAAAAAGACCAGCCTTGGATTGCCGAAGCTCCAGTAGGAGATTGGTTTTATGCTCCAGATTTTACCTATGATTCAGGTATGATGATTCGTTACGTAATTGAAGCAATAGCGCGAGATGGAAACGCAGCATTATGTATTTCTCTATTACCTGATGGATCCATGAATGAAGAGAGCCAAAAAATGTTGAAAGAAGTTGGAAATTGGATGCGAATTAATGGCGAAGGAGTGTATGGAAGTAAAGCTTGGGTAATTCCTGCCGAAGGTGAAATGATTAATGGAAAATTAAAAATGCTCCCAGGAGGTGCATTGAGAAACAAACATGCCGAATTTAAGTTTGACGCTCAAGATATTCGATTTACAATTGGGAAAAACAACAAACTATACGCTTTTTGTATGAACGTACCAGCTCCAAATACTCAAATAAAAATTAAGTCTCTAGCTACAGATGCAAAACATTATGGTAAAAAAATTAAAACAGTTAAGTTGTTGGGTTACAAAGGAAAACTAAAGTGGAAAGAAGTAACTGATGGATTAGTAATAACTTGTCCTAAAAATATGCCATTTGCTACCGCTGTAACTTTTAAAATTGAGTAAAATCAATTTTAAAAAATTAGAATATAAATGCTGATGATAAAGCTTGCCTAGATAAGAAAATTTAAATTAGAATGATTTTTTTACGCTTTTTAAGTAAATTAAAAAAGCAGCATAATTCTTGATAGCATTGTTTGTAAATTAATCAACATCATTTCAAATGAAGTCTATTCTAAATCGTTTTCTAAATTTAACTTTTATCCTTTTAGTAATTTCTACCACTTTCGCTCAACCAACAAAAGACTATAAAAGTGCTGTTCTCGGTCTAGTTTTAGAAGGCGGTTTTACCAATTTGAAAGAAGCTAGTGAAATTCTGGGACTACAATTTAAAAATGTAAAAGCTGAAAATTGGTCAGAAACTACAATCATTTTCGAAGCTTTTGACACCAAAGGAAAACAGATTAATCAGTTTAAAACCGAACTAGATTTCAACAAACTTCCAGAAGGCTATCAATTTATTCCTTTGGAAAAACAAATAGATTTATCCCAAGCTGATTATTTACGCATCACAATAGTTTCAAAAGCAGGAAAAAATCTTTTTTCAGCTAATTTCAAAAACGGAAGTTATAAAGGGATCCCCGTCTATTCCAACTGGATTACACATCCAAAATATGGAAATGGCCCCAGTGTAATGAACCCAGAAAAAGTTCCCGCCGGCGTTGACCCTGCGGTTGTGAACACAAAAAACCTTAATGTCAATTATCTTTATGATGATGCTTATCCAATTGGCAAACAAGATAATCTGTTATGGTATAAAACTGGAGCTTATGACCCAACTTCCACTATTTATGACCGTGATGGAAAAGATTGGGAAGAACAAGCCTTGCCTATCGGTAACGGTTATTTAGGTGCGATGCTTTTTGGAATGCCTGGAAAAGATCACATTCAGTTTAATGAAGAAACTTTTTGGGCAGCAGGTTATCGGGGCGTTCAGGAAAAAGTTCCGTCAGACAATGTGAACAAAAAAATGGGCGAAGGCATAAACGGTTTTATGAACAGCGGGAATGTTTTTGTTGATTTTAATTTGCCTCAAAACCCTGAAATTCTAAATTATTATCGCGATTTGGATTTGAATACCGCCATTTCATCCGTGCGTTATCAGTACAAAAAAGTAAATTATAAAAGAGAATATTTTGCCAGTTATCCTGCTGAAGTTATAGTTTTACGATACACCGCCGATGAAGCAAAAGCATTAAACTTTAGTGTAAAATCAGTATCGGCACATCCCGGAAATATTTTTGTTAACAATGGTGTTATTACTATAACAGGCAAATTAAAAGATTCTGAACCTTATACCGGTGGCGGAAAAGCAACTTATAATCAAGCTTCTGATTTAGAGTATTGTACTAAAATAAAAGTCATTGCTGATGATGGCGAACTTATAAACCATTACGGCAATATCGAAGTCAAAAATGCTAGCGGAGTAACCATAATTATTACTTCGGCAACCGATTATGATCCGAATGCTTTTAGTATCAATGCTGATGGAAAAGTAAACTTGGACATTCCTCAATTCAAGCACAAAGATGGTGTACAATTCGCAATTCAAAAAGCAGAAAACCGACTTTCGAACACTGATGGAAAAACCTATGAAGTTCTTAAAAAAGAACACATTGCCGATTATCAACCTGTATTTAATCGTGTGAGTTTTAATTTAGGCGAAAAAGAAGCATCAAAACCAATCCCTACAAATGAACGTGTAGCAGCTTATGCCAAAGTGATTAAAGGCATAAAAGCAGGAGAAAGTATTTCCTATCCAAAAGCCGAATATGATAATCTCGATACTCATTTGGAAGAATTATTTTATCAATATGGTCGTTATCTGATGATTGCTTCCTCGCGTGAAAAAACTTTGCCATCGACTTTGCAAGGAAAATGGAATCAATCCGTAGCCGAGATTTGGGGATCTACTTATTGCATCAACATCAATTTAGAAATGAATTATTGGTTTGCAGGCGGAGCCAATCTTATTGATAGTGGAAAAGCGTTGGTAAACTGGATTGAAACACAAATTCCTGCTGGCTCGTTAACGGCTCGCAATATGTATAATGTAAATGCTTCGTCTTATCATTTGGATAAACAAAACAACATTGTTATTACGCCTTCTAAAAATGAAGGGGTTGACGGTGTTTTTGTAATGCACACCAAACAATCCATCAATGGTCAAACTGATTTAACAGGTTCTACAAACATACAATCTCCTGGGAATACGGCTTTTTTAATGTATAATGTTTGGGATCTTTTTCAGCGCAGTCAGGATAAAAAATGGTTGGCCAATCAATTGTATCCTATTTTAAGAAAATCAGCTAATTTTTATGCTGCTTATCTTAATAACAATAAGGTGAAAACAGAAGATTTGAAACAGTATCCAAACGGTTATTTTTATACCACAGGCAAAGGAAGATCACCCGAACACGGACCTTATCAAACAGGTGTGAAATACGATTTACAATTAATTGCAGGACTTCTGGATTATACTTTAGAAGCAGCAAAAATCTTGAACATTGATATTGAAAAACAACAAGTTTGGAACGAATTAAGAACCAATATCGAAAAACCAGTTGAACTTGGAACAGACGGACAAGTAAAAGAATGGATTCAAGAAACGAATTATAACAAAGATAATAATGGCAAAGATTTAGGCGATCCGTACCACCGACACATTTCCCATTTAGTGGGATTGTATCCCGGAAATTTAATTAATCCGCAAACTCCCGAATTTCAAAAAGGAGCTAAAATTGTGTTGCAAAAAAGAGGCGATGATGCTACAGGTTGGTCAATTGCTAATAAGTTTTTACTCTGGACACAAGTGCAGGAAGGAGATAAAGCTTTGGAACTATTACGATACCAATTAGCACAACGCACTTATTCGAATTTGTTCGATTTCCATGCGCCATTTCAAATTGACGGGAATTTTGGAGCAGCAGCGGGTATTCAAGAATTGCTTTTACAGAGTAATAATTCGAATATTTATCTTTTGCCTGCTTTGCCATCCGCTTGGAAAGAAGGAGTAATCAAAGGAATTATTACTAAAAACGGAGCTCAAATCGAAATGACATGGAAGAATGGAAAATTAGAAAATGCCAAAATTTTGAATGTTACAGGAAAACAAACGACTATTCATTATGATAAAGTCAAAAAAATAGAATGTATTATTGATGGTAAGTCAACTATTTTGAAAGCTACTAATGGTCAATTCAAACTTCCAAATAGTAAAGCGGGACAAGTATTTCAATTGCAGTTTTAAATTTTGATTATTGATAAAAAAGTCTGTTTTTAGACCCGAAACTTTGTAATCTAAAATTTTAGACTTATCCATTTTCTGTTATCTTTGCTATATGCAGTTTTCAGAAATTTTAGGACAGGAACACATCAAAAATCATTTGACCCGAAGTGCCGATTTAGGTCGAATTCCACACGCTCAATTGTTTGTAGGCCCCGAAGGATGTGGCACTTTACCAATGGCGATTGCCTACGCGCAATACATTTTGTGCAACAATCAAAAGGGCGAAAATTCAGGAGCCAATGAAAGTTGCAATCTTAAATTCCAAAAAATTTCGCATCCCGATTTGCATTTCGTCTATCCAACAGTAAGTACCGAAGATGTAAAAACAAAACCCAAAAGCATTGATTTCATTGCCGATTGGAGAACATTTATCGAAAAAAATCCTTACGGTGGTTTGTTTGATTGGTATTCCAATTTAGGCGTTCAAAACAAGCAAGGCGAAATTCGGGTAGATGATGCGCAGGAAATTTTAAAATCGCTTTCGTTAAAATCGTATGAAGGTGGTTATAAAATTATGATTATTTGGATGGCCGACAAAATGAACACGGCCGCTTCGAACAAATTGTTGAAATTACTCGAAGAACCCCCAGAGAAAACCATTTTTCTACTCATTTCCGAAAACGAAGAAGATATAATTCAAACCATTCGTTCGCGTTGTCAAGTTTTGCATTTCATTGGATTGAGTGAAAATACGATTACTGAAGCCTTGGTTTCTCGTGAAAATATTGAACCTAAAATCGCCACGAAAATTGCCCATCAAGCACAAGGAAATTACAACAAAGCCTTGCATCTGCTCAAAGACGATAGCGAGGAATTTCCGTTCGAACAATGGTTTGTGGTTTGGGTTCGAGCCGCTTTCAAAGCCAAAGGAAATGCTGCCGTAATTGCCGATTTGATTCAATGGAGCGAACAAATTGCTGCTTTGGGAAGAGAAACACAAAAGAAATTCCTGCAGTTTTGCATTGATATTTTCCGTCAAGCTTTGTTACACAATTATGAAACTCCGAGTTTGGTTTATATGGAACCTACTGTCGAGAATTTCACTATTGCCAAATTTGCGCCTTTCGTAAACGGTAATAACATTCACGAAATATTTCAAGAATTGTCCGATGCCATTTACCACATTGAACGCAACGGAAACGCCAAAATAATCCTGACCGATTTGTCCATCAAACTCACTCGTTTAATACACAAAAAATAAGTTTATGAATAACGCTGCTTCCATTTTGCTTTTGATTTTCTTGGCTCTTACCTTTATACAATCGGCTTACGAAAAATTATTTTATTGGCAAGAAAATGTCGATTGGCTGAAAGAACATTTTGCCAAAACCCGACTCAAAAATTTGGTTCCTTTAGCATTAGTTCATCTTGTTATTTTAGAATTAATTTCGGGGATTTTATCTGTAGTAGGTGTTATCGAACTTTTGGTAAGCAATGGTAGAACTTTTGGTTTTTATGGTGCTATTTTTTCGAGTATTACTTTACTAATGATGCTTTTCGGACAACGATTAGCCAAGGATTATGACGGCGCCAGAACCATTGTTATTTACTTTATTCCAGCTGTGATGGCAGTATATTGGCTGAATTAGACTTTACCATATAAGTCATATAAGTTTTTAAAAAACTTAATGAACTTTTTGCTTTACTATAAAAAACAGCTTTCGCATTAACAAACTTATATGACTTATATGTTTAAAAAACGATAAATTATGACTCCAAAACACCCTTCCGAATCTTTGACCATATTGACTGATTTAGTTTTACCTAGCGAAACCAATGCTTTGCACAGCCTTTTTGGTGGCGAATTACTGGCTCGAATGGATCGTGCGGCTTGCATTGCTGCAGGCAGACATTCGCATCAAATTTGTGTAACGGCATCGGTCAATCATGTCGCTTTTAACAAATCGATTGCATTGGGAAGTGTTGTTATCATCGAAGCTAAAGTATCCCGAGCCTTCAAAACCTCGATGGAAATTTTCCTTGACGTTTGGGTCGAAGATTTAGAGTCTAGAAAAAGAACCAAAGCCAACGAAGCCATTTATACTTTCGTAGCTGTTGATGTAACCGGAAAACCTGTTGAAGTTCCCGAATTAATTCCCGAAACTGAATTGGAAAAAGAACGTTATATAGCGGCTTTGAGAAGAAAACAATTGAGTTTGGTTTTGGCAGGAAAAATGAATCCTCATGATGCTTCGGAGTTGAAGGCGTTGTTTGTTTAATTTTTTTAAATATCTATAAATCAAAAAAATTGATGACTTTACAAAAGCTAAAAAATATAATTAGTCAATATTTTAGAATTTGGTGGATTCCAATTCTCTCTTATTTAATACCTTTTGGAATATTTTTAATTGGCAATGCTTTTAAAAGTGATGATATAATAGACTTTTCTTTGTTGATGTTTTTTCTCAACATTCTAGGAAATATAATTTCATCAATTATTCAGATAGTAATAAGAAAATGGTATTTCTCAATTCCTCAAATTGGAATTTCTATATTTCTCTTTTATTGTGTTTCAATTTATTTTACTTTTTCACCACCCGATTATTATGGAGCCAATAAAATAATACCTGAAAATATAGAAATAGCAGTACCTATTAATAATAAACCAACTAAAAAGGAATTAGATAAGTATGATTTTATTTTATCTTCATCTTTTCAACCTGGAATTTATAACTATTATACGGCTAAAAAACCTAAAGAATTAGGCAATTTCTACATCAAAGCGTTTGAAATAAATTCGAATGATAAATTATCCGAAGAAAGAATAAAAATAAGTTCAAAAATAAAAGTAGAAAATATTGAATCTAAAATTTATTCAGGAGAATTCACAATTTATGAAGGTTCTTGGGGCGATAAATATGCCGCTAGAATTGAATTATGGTTTGAGCCTTCAAATAAAAATAAGGATTATAAAATTGCCGAAAGAAATTTCATTATTGAAGGTTGGATGAGATAAAAACAAAATAAATATCCCAAAACATTCCCCTTGCTTCTTCCAAAAAAAGAAGTATTTTTACAAAAAGATAAGTACAAAATATAAATGAAAGAAAAGGTAAAAGAGATGAGTTCAGACAAAGAAGCCAAATTAAAAGCACTACAACTTACGCTTGACAAACTAGATAAAACCTACGGAAAAGGCACCGTAATGAAAATGGGCGACAAAGCCGTTGAAGAAGTAGAAACCATTTCTTCTGGCTCATTAGGAATCGATTTAGCCTTGGGAGTTGGCGGTTATCCAAAAGGAAGGGTTATCGAAATTTTTGGTCCAGAATCTTCAGGAAAAACAACCTTAACATTGCACGCTATTGCCGAAGCACAAAAAGCGGGTGGAATAGCTGCTTTTATTGATGCTGAACACGCTTTTGATAGAAATTATGCCGAAAAATTGGGCGTTGATATCGAAAACTTAATCATATCGCAACCAGATAATGGGGAACAAGCTTTGGAAATTGCCGAGAACTTAATTCGTTCCGGAGCTATTGATATTGTCGTGATTGACTCCGTTGCTGCTTTGACTCCAAAAAGTGAGATTGAAGGCGAAATGGGAGATTCTAAAATGGGATTACACGCTCGTTTGATGTCACAGGCCTTGAGAAAATTGACAGGAACGATTAGTAAAACCAATTGTACCGTTTTCTTCATCAATCAGTTGAGAGAGAAAATTGGAGTTATGTTTGGAAATCCAGAAACCACTACGGGTGGTAATGCCTTGAAGTTTTATGCTTCCGTTCGTTTGGATATTCGTCGTTCTACTCAAATCAAAGACGGTGAGAATGTAATTGGAAACAGAACCAAAGTGAAGATCGTAAAAAACAAAGTCGCTCCACCATTTAAAGTAGCTGAATTTGATATTATGTATGGCGAAGGTGTTTCAAAAACGGGTGAAATCTTGGATTTGGCTGTAGAATTTGAAATTGTAAAAAAATCAGGTTCTTGGTTCAGTTATGGCGAAACCAAATTAGGTCAAGGTCGTGATGCGGTTAAATCTTTAATCAAAGACAACCCAGAACTAGCCGAGGAATTAGAAGTAAAAATCAAAGCTAGAATCAAAGAATTAGCAGAAGCTTAAAATATTTTTTTAATAAAAAAATCAAATGCTCGGATATTTTTATTCGGGCATTTTTTTTGGTCTAATTCTAATCGATATAAGCTCTTTGAAATCAACTTTTAAATAATGATAATTTTTTTTTGAGGACCAACGCAACCTTTTTCATTGGCTCTAATCTTATATAAAATGAAAAAAGTTAAATCCTTAAAATCTTTTAAAATGAAAAAAATTGTATTATTCCTAGTGCTAATTATCTCTTTGGTGAGTTGTAGTATTGACAATGATAATCCAAGTTATACCTATCATGTACTTCCTATTGATAGCTATGTTGTGCCAGCCAGTTTTACTTTAGGACAAACCTATGAGATTAAATTAAAGTACCAAAAACCTAGTTCTTGTCATATTTATCAAGGAATTTATTATGACAAAAACTTAAACACTAGAACGATTGCTATTCAAACTGCGGTGCAAAACAATCAAGCTTGTACAACAGAAGTTCCTCCTATTTCAGAAGTTTCATTTAACTTTATCGTTACCAATACTGGATCCTATATGTTTAAATTTTATAAAGGCAAAGATGCTGATGGTAAAGATATTTTTGAAGATGTAGAAATTCCGGTAGTTCAATAAATAAAAAATCAGTGGTGTTAGAAAAGCTAATTAGCGAATGTCAAAAAAACCAACCCAAAGCTCAAGAACAATTGTACCGATTGTTCGAGAAAAAGTTTTTTGGGTTGTGTTTGAAATATTCGTCTAGCTATGCTGATGCACAAGATAATTTTCAAGAAGGCTTCTTAATTATATTTCGGAAAATAAATCAATACAACGGAAAAGGCTCTTTTGAAGGCTGGGCCAAAAGAATACTCATTAATAACGCACTCCAAAAATTCAAAGGAGTGCGTTTTATGGAAATAATCAACGATAATATTCCAGATGTTGATGTAGCCATTGATGAAGAAGAAATACCACTAGATTATTTAATGCAAATTATTCAGGAACTACCCGATCAATACCGAATTGTTTTTAGTTTATATGTATTGGATGGCTATTCTCATCAAGAAATTAGCGAAATGCTCAACATTTCGACTGGTACAACTAAATCGAATTTGCACAGAGCAAGGCTTATCTTGAAAGAAAAAATTGAAAAAAAAACCGTGTCTAATTTAAAAATATCGGCAAAATGAAAGAGAAAAAAAATATAGACCGATTATTTCAAGAACAATTAAGAGACTTTGAGGCGACTCCAGACAATCAGGTTTGGCTCAATATCGAAGCCGAATTAAAAAAAGATAAAAAACGAAGAGTTATTCCGATATGGTTTAGATATGCAGGAATAGCTGCCGTGTTTTTTCTGGGTTTATTTGTTTTGAATACCAATTCCATTTTTAATTCTAAAAAAGAAAATCCTCTTGTTTTGGATTCTAAAAACTCGAAAAATTGGTCTAGTAAAAACCAAAATAATCCTCAAAATAATTCTGAAAAAGCCGAAAAAGAGACCCAACTTGTCAACCATTCTAAAGAAAACATCAAATATAAAAAAGAAATAAGTATTACTAAATTTTCAAAATCAGTTGTAAAAGATGAAAAAGAAACTAAACCTTATCGCTCCTCAAATGCACTTGGTGTCCATAAAAAGAATCAAAATAATGCTTACGTTTTTCTACCAAAAAGTGATTTGCCGATAAAACAACCCGCAACAAATAAAAGCAATTCTGATTACAGCACATTAAATGCCGAGAAAAAAAGTATTGCCAATTCAAATTCTTTAGCAAACGCAACAAATCAAACTCTAGACAAAAAGAGTGAAGATACTAAAAAAGAATTATCAACAAATCTAGAACAGCCAAACGAGTTAGAAGAAATTCTTAAAGCCAAATCCGATCCAAAAAAAGCATTAACATCTAGTGCTAAAAACAAATGGCAAATCACTCCCAACGTTGCTCCAGTGTATCTGAATGCAAACTCTGGCGGTTCTCCCATTGATAACCAACTGTCAAATTATAAAAAAAATTCAGAGAATACAGTTAGCTTTGGTCTAGGTGTTCGCTATGCAGTGAGCAATAAAATAGTCATTAGAACTGGTGTCAATAAAGTAGTTTTAGGTTACAATACGAGTAATGTATTGTATTCAACAGGATTAACCGCCAACAATTTACAAAACATTAACTATCTATCAGACAATGTAGTTAAGTTTGTAAATCAAGACAACTATAGCGCAACGCCAACTTTTGAAAAAGCAATACAAAACACCAATAAGGGTACTTTAAATCAAAAAATGGGTTATTATGAACTGCCAATGGAAGTTTCTTATGCCGTTTTTGACAAAAAATTTGGAATAAATCTAATTGGAGGATTCAGTACTTTGTTCTTGAATGAGAATAGGATTTCGTTACTATCACCTCAATCGAGTATTCAACTTGGCGAAGCAAAAAACTTGAATCAAGTCCATTTTAGTACAAATATTGGTCTAGGATTCAAATACCAGATTATAAAAGATTTTCAAATTAATCTCGAACCAATGCTTAAATACCAATTGAACACCTTTTCAAATAATTCGGGCAACTTTCAACCTTTATTCATCGGATTGTATTCTGGTATAAGTTATGGGTTTTAATTGGCTATTTTTTCTTTTCAAACACCAATAATTGCTCGTTAATTACATTCCAAGTTTGGTCTTTAAGATTGTTCTTATCCGCCATTGTTTTACCTTCAGTTTCAATAAAAGGAAGTACTTTTACTCGCAAAAGACCTGGACCTCCACTCAAAAAAGTATAAGAAAAATGTGCCTTATTATCGCCAAAAGTAATAGGAACAATGGGCAATTGATGATCAATCGCTAATCGAAAAGCACCATCTTTAAAAGAATCTAATCGTATGGATTCGTCAGCAGGAACTCCTCCTTCGGGAAAAATACAAATACTATTGCCTTGTTTGATTCTTTTTTGAGCACGTTCAAAAACGCCATGCTTACTTTTGGAACTTTTTCTATCAACCAAAATACAAGTGCGCTTGTAGAAAAAGCCAAACAAAGGGATTTTTACCAACTCTTGTTTTCCCACAAATACAAAGGGTTGTTTTATCGTTGCCAACATCAACATAATGTCCACCATAGAAGTATGATTGGAAACCAGCATATAACTTTTTCCTGATTCAAGTTTTTGTTGTCTTTCAATTTTATAATAAAATCCCATTCCAAAAAGAATGGTTTTTGCCCAAATTCTGGCCATTTTAAAGAAATAAGGATAATAACTTTCTTTCAGAATAGAAATTACCAAAAACGGGAACATAACCAAAATTGGCGCCCCTAATAAAATATAAAACCAGATGCGGTAGAATACCCAAAAAATAATTTTTATTACTCTCATAAGGTCAAAAGTAAGGAAAACTATGCTATTATTTATAAAAGCAGTAAATTTGGAAACTCAAAAACAAAAACAAACTTCACGGTTAAGAAAAATAACAATGGCAAAAATACTCACAGGCGTTCAAAGTACAGGAACACCACATTTAGGAAACTTACTTGGCGCAATCATTCCAGCAATCGAATTATCGAATAATCCAGCAAATGAATCCTTTCTTTTCATTGCCGATTTGCATTCGATCACCCAAATAAAAGACGGAAAAACATTAAGAGCCAATACCTACAGCACAGCAGCAGCCTGGTTGGCTTGTGGTTTGAATGTAAACAAAGTAGTTTTTTACCGTCAATCGGATGTGGCACAAACTGCGGAATTGTCTTGGTATTTGAGTTGTTTTTTTCCTTTTCAAAGATTGACATTAGCGCATTCTTTCAAAGACAAATCCGATAGATTGGAAGACGTTAACGCAGGATTATTTTCCTATCCAATGCTTATGGCTGCTGATATTTTGTTGTATGATGCGCAGTTTGTTCCCGTTGGAAAAGACCAATTGCAACATTTGGAAATCACACGTGATGTGGCTTCTCGTTTCAATCATCAGATGGGCGAAACTTTTGTACTTCCAGAAGCTAAAATTCAGGAAAACAGTATGCTAATTCCTGGTACCAATGGTGGAAAAATGAGTAAATCGGCCAATAATATTATCAATATTTTCTTGGATGACAAAGCCTTGCGCAAACAAGTAATGAGCATCGAAACCGATAGCACACCATTGGAAGATCCGAAAAATCCTGATACTTGCAACGCTTTTGCTATTTATTCTTTGTTAGCCAATGAAGAACAACTTGCGGAAATGAGAGAAAATTATTTAGGTGGAAATTACGGTTACGGTCATGCTAAACAAGCTTTATTTGAATTGATTGTAGAAAAATTCAAAACCGAAAGAGAAAAATACAATTATTACATCAACAACCTCGAAGAAGTAGATGCTTTATTGAAAATAGGTGCCGAAAAAGCTGGAGTTGTAGCCAGTGGCGTTTTGGCAAGAGTTAGAGAAAAATTGGGGTTTGAATAAAAATAAAATGACCGCAGATTCGCAGATTTTTAAATAATTAATATTTTTAAAATCTGCGAATCTGCGGTGTTTTTTTATATCGCCTCAAATAATTTCCCAGGCAAAGGTCGAATTACACCTTTAAGTTCCATGTTCAGCAACATTCCAGAGATTTTATAAATAGGGAAATCACAACGCAAAGCAATAATATCCATTAATTCTTTCCCGTTTTTTAGGAGATAATCGTATATCTTTTGTTCGTCATTTTCGAGCGTGACAAAAAGTTGTTTTTGAACGGGTTTGGCTTTGCTTTCGATATCCCAATTCAAGATATAAATCAAATCGGCTGCACTGGTTAATACATTTGCCTTTTGGGTTTTTATCAAATTATTGCAGCCTTGACTGTATTTATCCGTGGTTCGACCCGGAACGGCAAAAACATCACGATTGTAATCATTAGCAATATTGGCGGTAATCAACGAGCCACCTCTATCAGCCGATTCGATAACGATGGTAGCTTCAGACATTCCTGCGACAATACGATTTCTACGAACAAAATTTTCTTTTTCAGGATTGGACGAACTCCAAAATTCAGTCATAAAACCTCCGTTTTGCTCTACTTTTGACACATATTTTTTATGGTCTTTTGGGTAAATTTGGTTCAAACCGTGTGCTACAACACCAATCGTTTGCAGATTGTGATCTATTGCCAATTGATGGGCAAAAATATCAACGCCATAAGCAAAACCACTTACAATTACAGGATCCAGCGGTGCTAAATCTTCAATCAGTTTTCGGCAGAATTCCATTCCATAAGAAGTGATTTTTCGAGTTCCTACAATGCTAATGGTTTTTCTGTTTTTTAAATCAATATTTCCCGACGTAAACAATAAAACTGGTCCGTCGATACAATGTTTCAATCGTTCCGGATAATTTTCATCCTGAAAATAAGCAGTATTAATTTCGTTGGACTGAATAAACTGAAGCTCTTTTTCTGCTCTTTCAAAAACGGTTTTGTCTTTTAATTTTTGAAGTAAAACAGAACCAATTCCATCAATAGTACCCAATTGAGAAGACTTAGTTTTGAAAACTTCGGTAGCATTTCCGCAATGGGTTATTAGTTTTTTGGCAACAATATCGCCCACTCCTTCTACTTGTTGCAATGCCAATAAATGAAATAAATCCTGATCTGTCATACTAATTCTTTGAGGCTGAAAAGTATAAAATTTTATGTGAATTGTTAATAAAAATTGTGAATAAAATTTTGATAACTATTTTCAATGTATAACTTTGTAACTATGAATATCGAACCTTACATTGCACAGCTTTTATACCGTTACCAATGTGTAACCGTTCCTGGTTTTGGAGCATTTTTGACTGAAATCCAATCGGCTCAACTAGTTGAAAGTTCGCATTCGTTTTTTCCACCAAAGAAAATCATTTCTTTTAATGCTCATATCAAAAACAATGATGGGTTATTGGCAAATCACATTGCACAAGCGGAAAAAACATCTTACGAATATGTAGTAAGTGCGATTCAATATCAGGTTTTAAACTGGAAAAAAAACATTCAATTAGACGGAATTTTAAGTATAAAAAACGTTGGGAATTTTGAGTTGAATGCTGACAAAAATTTGATTTTCACACCTTTTGACCAAACCAATTATTTAACTAATTCTTTTGGGTTAAGTGCTTTTGTTTCTCCTGTTATAAAAAGAGAAATTTTCGAACAAAAAATAGAAGCTCTTGAAGAAAATATTGATCAAGAAGCAGTAATTGAATTTATCCCTGAAAGAAGAAGAACGAGTAATTATTTAAAATACGCTGCCGTTTTTGTTCTAGGATTGGGGGTTGCAGGCTCTATTGGCTATCCGCTTTACCAACAAAAAATTGCTTCCGAAACCATTCTTGTGGAGAAATCAGTTCAAAAACAAGTACAAAACAAAATTCAAGAAGCGACTTTTTTTATCGAAAATCCCATTCCAGCGGTAACTCTTACGGTAAAAATGAAAGAGGAAAAAATGTCCTATCACATTATGGCAGGAGCATTTAGAGATGAGAAAAATGCCGAAAAAATATTCAAAAAATTAACCATTCAAGGATATAAAGCACGTAGAATTCCACAAAACAAACATGGTTTATTCCCTGTACTTTATGGAAGTTATGCTACTTTTGCCGAAGCCGAAAAAGTTAGACAAGAAATACTTAAAAATGAAAACCCTGACGCTTGGGTACTCATAGAGTCACTATAAAAAGTAAAGCCTATTCAAAAATGAATAGGCTTTTTTATTCGTTAATAGAAAATCTATGATAATACAGTCGAAACTACCTTATCAACTGGAATAGTTCGCATTGCATCTTCATATCCTTCTATAATCTTATTTCCATACACCGAAGTAGGTAACTTTGGAAACAAATTCCGATCGGAAACCAAAGCATTTTCCAAGGGTTGATTGAAAGGCGAAAAACCCGCAAAAGGATGCGTGGCTCCCCAAAGCGTAATGACTTTTATACCCAACATGGCTGCGATATGTGCATTTCCAGAATCCATAGAAAGCATCACATCGAGATTAGAAATAAGATGCAATTCCTGTTGAAACTTAATTTTTCCCGCAACAACAATTACATTGTCTTTCCCTTTTGAGAACGAATTCAACAATTCTATTTCTTTATTTCCACCGCCAAAAAGCAATATTTTATTCGTTTTAGTGGAAGCCAATTGATTAATAACTTCCTGCATCAAATCCAAAGGATACACCTTGGAATCATATTGCGCAAAAGGAGCAATTCCAATTAGTTTTTGATTGTTTTCTCCAATTAATTTTAAAATTTCAGGGTCTAAAATTGCCTTTTCAGGAAATATTGGATTGGATAAATCTACTGCGAAACCTAGTTCACTGAACACTTTTACGTGTCTTTCGAACATGGTTGTTAAGGGTTTGAAGATTTTGTTTTCGGATCTAGTTAAAGCTGTTTTTTCTTCTCTTCCTTTATCAACAGAAGCTGTTTTTTTACCGCTTAAAGCAAATAACGATCGAACTACTTTGGAACGTAAAACGTTGTGCAAATCAGCAAAATCATCAATCTCCAAAGCTTTTAAGTCCTGAAACAATCGCAATAATCCAAGAAATCCTTTGTGACGTTGTTTATCATCGAAAGCAAAGAAAGAAAGATTAGGAATTCCTTCAAAAAAAGGTTTGAAAAACGGGCGGGAAACCACCGTAATTTTTATTTCGGGATTTTGCTGGACAAAAGCCCTCAAAACAGGAACCGTCATGGCGACATCTCCCATTGCGGAAAGTCTCATGACGGCTATATGTTTAATTTTTTCTGACAATGTTAGAATACTTTGATTTGTATATTATTTAAAAATGTTGCGGAATGTGGCAAAATGTGGTGATTTTTTGGCCATTCTTTGGCCATTTCATTTTATATAAATCTCTTGAAAATCAAGCCCTAACGACAGACTTATTAACAAAAACTGTTGGTTTTTAACAATTACTAGTCTTTTTTTGGTCTTTTTTTGGCCCTTTCAATCTTTTGACTTTGTTTCCTTTCCATCTCTTTCATCCCAATATTTATTGCTTCAGATATAACTTCAATTCTTTTAATATAATCATCACTTAACTTATAGATCGAAGCAGAGCCTTCACCTTTTTGCTCTAATATTCTATTCATAACAAATTTATCAATTCTCAATCTTACTTGTTTTCTTGATAATTTATCTTCAAAAAGTCCAACAAAATCTTTCATCTTTGCTTTACTCTCTTTAGATAAAAATTGCAAAATGGTATTTAAAACCTGATTATCATCTAATTCTTGAAGATTGTAATATTTTGCTTTTTCATCTGTAAACTCGTAATAATCTTTTGAAAGAATATAATAAACAGCATTCGTCTTACCTCTTTTTTCTATTAACTTTTTTTCTAAAAGTTTAGAAACTATTTCAGCATCCAAATCTTTTTTAGCTGCATTCTTTTTTATCATATTTAAAGCAATTACTTCTAAAACAGATAGTTTTTCTGTTTCTGGTAATTCTTCTTGCACTGCAACAATAAATAATGCAAAAGCTCTATCTTCTATTACGGCTGATAATTTTAAATTTACTTGAAAATAATCGGATTTTGAATAATCTGGTTCTGCTTTTCCTTCTATAAGTGTATTGTAAAATATCTTGTCAACTCCTTGTCCAGAGCGTTCTACAATTCCTGTTTTTTGCAAAACATCTGCCAAAAGTCTGTTTCTAGGAGTACTTGGTGTTTTTAATAGATTTTCCAAATTAACACCTATTGGAAATCCTCCTGCGTTAATTATGTCTAATCTTTGAGGAAATTGTTTCACAACTATTTCAGACGTTTTCCTATAATCTCTGTGCGTAATGGCGTTATTAATAGACTCCCGAATCACTTCTTCATTAAAAAAAGGAATTGTAAAAATATATGCCCCGTCTTGAATTGGAAAACTACCATTTCTTAAATTAATAGTACTCCAAAGTTCATCAATTAGTATAAAAAAAGGTTCTGAAAAAACAATTCTATTATCAAAAGGGATTTGATTTTCAGCATTACGATATTCCAACATCACAGCCGCTTGAGGAAGTTTTTCGTTTAGAACTTCTTTTTTAGCAAGAAGAATTAACGCAGCATTAGTGAGTTTTTCATTTTTCAAAAGTTCTAAATCAGATAACAATTGTTCATGAGAAAGTGTCTTAAAAATAGGATTGTTTTGTTTTAAGGCATATTTTTCTTTTAAGACGGAAATTGCTTTTTCATCTAAATCAGAAACCATTAAACCCTCACAAAATTGTTGAGAAAAGTCAGGTTCTTGTTCATTAATTATTTTTAAATAAACTTCATCTGACATTGGTTTCAATTCTTCACCAACTCTCATTAAAGCAACGTCTTCAAATTTAAAAACTTTTCCTGCTGGACGACAAGGAACTTCTATTACTAAAACTCTTTTTAAATTTTCATAAAGTTCATATAAAACTGGACGAATTCCAGTATCTGTATATATTTTAGATTCTAATTCTCCTATCGAACCTAGATTTTGTTTTGTACCAATGACCTCATGAGGATAATTATCACTCATTCCAATGACTAAATATCCTCCTCCTTCATTACATAAGGCGGTAACATATCCTAAAATACATCTTCGTCTATCACTTGGTTTTGGTTTAGATCCACCATCATAAGATATATTACCTCCTTCACCTTTTTTAAATTCAACCTTGTCTTCTGACTCCTTGAGTTTTTTAAGTTTATCTATAGTTATCATAGATAAGATACTAATTTATAATTATTTTTTATTCTGATACAAAACAGGATTCAAATCATCATCATTGTACATTTTCATTTGTTTGTACACTTTCATGAATTTATCACCATTTTCAATATCAGTTAGCAACTCTTCAATGGCAGTGGACAAATCTGTTCTTTGCTCTAATAAGACGTTCAATTTTGCTTGACATTTGTCTCTATGCTCTTGCGAAGCTTCAGCACGAATAGCTTCTTCGTTCATGTGATAAATTTTCAGAGCTAAAATAGACAATCTATCGAATGCCCAAGCTGGACTTTCGGAATTGATTTTAGCATTATCTTTTACGGCAACATGACTGTATTTTTGAAGAAAATATCCGTCAATGTATTCTACCATATCAGTACGTTCTTGATTCGAAGCATCAATTCTTCTTTTCAATGTCAATGCCGCAACTGGGTCAATATTCGGATCACGAATAATATCTTCATAATGCCATTGCACTGTGTCAATCCAATTTTTTAGATATAATAAATGTTCAATTTTTTCCTTCGGAAAAGGATTATCTATGGGCTGATCTACATTATCAAATTTGTGATAATCTTGAATACTTTGTTCGAAAACCGAATACGCTAATTTTGAAAACATATCTTACTTATTTTAAAAGGCAAAGATACTTTTTATACATTTACAATGAAACTTTAAACTTTAAACTTTAAACCTCAATTTATGCAAATTCATAATTTATCTAAAAAAAACAGTGTTCTGAATCATTTTTTGGCTCAAATTAGAGATGTAAACGTTCAGAAAGACAGTCTGCGTTTTCGAAGAAATATAGAACGTATTGGCGAAATAATGAGCTATGAATTGAGTAAAATTTTAGATTATAAAAATATTGAGATTCAAACACCGCTTGGGATTAAGAAAACGTCCGAAATCAAAAACCAATTGGTTATTTGTTCCATTTTGAGAGCTGGACTAGCACTGCATCAAGGATTTTTAAATTATTTTGACGATTCCGAAAACGGTTTCATTTCGGCTTACAGACACCATCCTAACGATGATGATTCTTTTGATATTTTAGTTGAATATCAGGCTGTTGCCGATATCGAAAACAAAAATTTACTATTAGTTGATCCCATGCTGGCTACAGGACAATCAGTCGTTGCTGTCTTCAATAAATTAATAGAAAAAGGAACACCAAAAGAAATTCATATTGCCGTAATTATTGCCGCTCCCGAAGGTGTGGCTTATCTTGAAGAACATTTACCCAATTCTTGCCATCTTTGGATAGCTTCTTTAGATGAAAAATTGAATGATAAGAAATACATCGTTCCTGGATTAGGCGACGCAGGAGACTTGGCTTACGGGACTAAATTATAATTGAGAAAAAAAAGTAAATAAACAACAAAGAATCAACACTCCTAAAACCATTTCTTGCTTCAATTGTATTTGTTTAGTTTCGATATGACTGGTTGCCATAATGGCCAAAGGTGCAAAGGTAAACATCAGCAAATCATTGCTTTTATTGGCCGAAATAATAAAAATTAAGATTCCAATAAAGAAGGATGCAACAATTTTTTTATAAGAAGAATGCAGTAATAATGGCTTATTAGAAAGTGAAGCAAACATTGAAATTACAAAAAACAATGCTACTGTTATATAGATAGAAAATGCTCCATTTTGATAATTATTAGTAAAATAATCCAATTTGAAATTAATCGTTGCATGGGTTTTAACAAATTGAATAATACTTGTGTCCAAAATTATAGAAAAAACCATAGCAATAATCCCCACCGAAAGAAGCGCTATAAAAGGTAAAACCCAATTTCTATAATCTTTGGCAACATGAAAAATTATAGAAATAAATACCAAAACAATATAAAGAATACTCCAAAAATGGAATAGTGAAGCCATAAAAATCCATAAAGAAGCATCAAAAATCTTTTCTTTAGAAGCTTTTAAGGATTGTAATGAAATTAATCGGCGAAGTGCTAAAAGAATGAAAAAATTGGATACAATCAAATTAGTATTATTCAATACCGAAGGAAAAAAAAGCAGAAACAAAAAGTAGAAAAAAATCGTGTAACAGCTGTCTTTGCTCAATCCATTTTTCTTCGCAACAAAATTCGTAATGAAAATAGAACCTAATAAAAGCAGTAATAATCCGAATGTTTTTAGAATTGAAACAAGGGAATTCAGCCAAGAAAAATCTTGAAATTGGTACACTAAAAAGAAAACTAGCATTAAAATTACAACCAAAAGTAAATTTAATGGTGTAGATTTTCTAAAAACACTTGTTATCATAAGGATATTTTATACTTTTGTGATTGTAAATATAATACTTGTACAAAGATGAAAGCATTTTTTGAAGGAATTCAATGGTTATTTGAAACAATTTTTTTCGCTCCACAAAATTTTTTGAGAGAATTAGAGCTTACTCATTGGTTTGCTGCTAATACTATCAATTGGATTTTTATGATTATCTGTGCAGTTGCCATCGTATATTGGTGCAAGCAATTAGTGATCTTTGACGAAAAAGGAGAAGAAAACCAAGATACTACCGCTCACTCTTTCTTAAAATAATACTTTAAGAAAACTGAATAAAATATTAGGAACTATTTTAAGTCGTTCCCAATATCTTTTCTAAAATACATCTTATCAAAATGTAGCTTGTCTATGTTTTGGTAAGATTTTTTTATGGCCTCTTCGAAGTTGTCTCCATAAGAAGTCACTGTTAAAACTCTTCCTCCATTAGATACTACGTTTCCGTTATCAAGTTTTGTTCCGGCATGAAAAACTATCGAATCTTCTATGGTTTCCAAGCCCGAAATTACTTTTCCTTTCTCGAAATCTTCAGGATAACCGCCAGAAACAACAACAATTGTCGTAGCACTTCTTTCGTCAATTTCTAATTCGAATTCGTCCAGTTTTTCGTTGGCTACAGCCAAAAACAATTCCACCAAATCCGATTTCATCCTTGGAACAACCACTTCCGTTTCGGGATCACCCATTCTCACATTGTATTCAATTACGATTGGTTCGTTTTTCACATTGATCAATCCAATAAATACAAATCCTTTGTATTCAATTCCGTCTTTTTGAAAACCTTCGATTGTTGGTTTTACGATACGTGTTTCTATTTTTTCCATCAAAACAGCATCAACATACGGAACTGGAGAAACCGCGCCCATTCCGCCTGTATTCAAACCAGTGTCGCCCTCGCCAATGCGTTTGTAATCTTTAGCAGTTGGCAATATTTTATAACTTTTTCCGTCAGTCAATACGAAACAACTCAATTCAATTCCATCCAGGAATTCTTCGATTACCACTTTGGAACTGGCGGCACCAAATTTTTGACCCACCAACATATTTCTCAATTCTTCTTGGGCTTCTGCCAAATCTTGAATAATCAAAACCCCTTTCCCTGCTGCCAATCCATCTGCTTTCAAAACATAAGGCGGTTGCAAAGTAGCAAGGAATTCGCATCCTTTTTCCACTGTTTCAGCCGTAAAACTATCGTAAGCTGCAGTTGGAATCTTGTGTTTCATCAAAAATTCCTTGGCAAACTCTTTACTTCCTTCCAAAGTTGCACCTAATTTTGATGGTCCAATAACTGGAATATCTTTTAAATCAGCATCATTTTTGAAAAAATCGAAAATCCCTTTTACTAATGGATCTTCTGGGCCAACAACCACCAATTCTATATTTTCTTTAATCACTAATGCTTTGATAGCATCAAAATCAGTAGCGCTAAAATCTAAATTCTTTGCAATAGCTGCCGTTCCTGCATTTCCTGGTGCTACAAAAAGGGTGTCGCAAAGCGGACTTTGAACCATTTTCCAAGCAAAAGCGTGTTCTCTTCCTCCAGAACCTAAAAGTAAAATATTCATGATGTAGTTTTTAAGTTTGGCAAAAATAATTGCTTTTAGACTTAAAAAATAATTAATTTTCAAAAAGTTGTTGGTTGGTGGTCATTAGTTGTTGGTAAATATTATTTTTGGTAAAATATATTTGTAATTAATGTTTCCACTTTTCGATTTTTCGCTACTAATAAATGGTTTTCCAATGAAGGAAGCCAAAGCCGAATTGCAAAAAATCCAAGCTATTCCCGAGCAGGAATTTGAAGCTTTTATCGAAAACAAAAAACAAGAAATTGTTGAATATCATTTAAAAAACAATTCATCCTATCAAAATCTCGTTGGCAAAACCAGTTTCAATACTTGGAACGATTTGCCGATAATGACCAAGGCAGCCTTTCAGAAACCTTTGATGGAAAGACTTTCAACTGGGTTTTCAATTAAAAATGTGTACGTCAACAAAACGTCTGGTTCCAGTGGTGATCCGTTTATTTTTGCCAAAGACAAATTTTCTCACGCCTTGACTTGGGCGAATATCATCAATCGTTTTGGCTGGCACGGAATTGATTTTAATTCCTCCTATCAGGCTCGATTTTATGGAATTCCATTGGATTTCATCGGTAATCGAAAAGAACGTTTCAAGGATTTTTTGACCAAACGTTTTCGGTTTTCGATTTTCGATTTGTCGGATATTGTTTTAGAAAGCTTTTTGCAACAATTTGAAACTAAAAAATTCGATTACATCAACGGATATTCGAGTTCCATTGTTTTGTTTGCTAAATTTCTACAGCAGAAAAATATTGTTTTAAAAACCATTTGTCCAACTCTAAAAGTCTGCGTTGTTACTTCTGAAATGCTTTTTGATGAAGATAAAATTCTGTTAGAAAAACAATTTGGAGTTGCTGTTGTGAATGAATACGGTGCTTCGGAACTGGATTTGATTGCTTTTCAAAATCGGGATGGAGAATGGCAAGTAAATTCCGAAACGCTATTTGTGGAAATTTTAGATGATGAAAATAATGTTTTACCGAATGGAAAGGAAGGTCGAATTGTAATCACTTCCTTGTTCAACAAAGCGCATCCCTTTATTCGATATGACATCGGTGACATTGGAATTTTGGACGAAAAAAGCACAACCAAAAAACCAATTCTTAAAAAATTAATTGGTCGAACCAATGATATTGCTATTTTACCAAGCGGGAAAAAATCGCCTGGATTGACTTTTTATTACGTAACCAAAAGCATCATCGAAGACGATGGCAACGTAAAAGAATTTGTCATAAAACAAACAAAAATCGATACTTTTGAAATTGAATATGTAAGCAAAACCGAATTAAATCAGGAACAAATCCAGAAAATTGAAGCCGCAATTGCTTTATATTTGGAAAAAGGATTGATTTTTACATTCATCAGAAAAGAAAAATTGGAGCGAAGTAAAAGTGGCAAATTGAAACAGTTTGTTTCGTTATTGAAATAATTGGAGGTCGCAAATTGTGACCTCCAAATTGAATCTTGAAGTCACAAATTATGACATCAAAACGTTTAAGGTCACAATTTGTGACCTTAAAGAAATTAAAAGATAATTTAAAATGAAAATAACCATAGTCGCAGGCGCAAGACCTAATTTCATCAAAATCGCACCCATCATCAAAGCGATTGAAAAAAAACAAAACGAAGGAGCCACTATTTCCTATCGTTTGGTGCATACAGGTCAGCATTATGACAAGAACTTGAGCGATACTTTTTTCGAGGAATTGAATATTCCGAAACCCAACAGCAATCTGGAAGTAAAAAGTGGTTCGCAAGCAGAACAAACAGGAGGTATTATGGTGGCTTTTGAAAAAGAATTACAACAAAATCCTTGTGATTTGGTTTTGGTCGTTGGCGATGTCAATTCGACGATGGCTTGTGCGATTGTGGCCAAAAAACAGAACCTAAAAGTAGCTCACGTCGAAGCTGGAATTCGTTCTGGCGATATGACAATGCCCGAAGAAATCAACCGAATCGTTACCGACAGCATTACTGATTATTTCTTTACAACCTCAACATTGGCATCAGAGAATTTGTTGAAATATGGAGTTGATGAAAATAATATTCATTTTGTGGGTAACGTAATGATTGATACTTTATACCAAAATTTGAACCGGATTTTTGAGCCTGTTTTCTGGACAGAATTTCAATTAAAAACTGGGAATTATATTGTTCTAACACTACATCGTCCGTCAAATGTAGATGAAGAACAATCTTTAATTCAATTATTACAGGGAATTGACAAACTGGCTGGCGACAAAAAAGTAATTTTTCCGATTCATCCCAGAACGAAAGCAATTTTAGGGGAAACGAATTTAGACTTGAAAAACATTCTTTTTGTAGAGCCACAAGGGTATTTGAATTTTATGTACCTCATCAAAAATAGTTTTGCAGTTATTACGGATTCAGGCGGAATATCGGAAGAAACTACCGTTATGGGCATTCCTTGTTTTACGATGCGAAATAATACTGAAAGACCCGAAACACAAAGCATTGGCACCAATACTTTGGTAGGAACTTCGATAGAAAATTTGGAACAACTATTTGGAGAATTTCTTAAAAACGGAAAACGAAAAGCAGGAATTCCAGAACTTTGGGACGGAAAAGCTTCGGAACGAATTATTGAAATTCTACTTCAAAAATAAAACCGCAATTTTGTCATTCCGTAGGAATCTCAACACACACTAAATCAGGAATATTAGATTCCTACGGAATGACAAAAAGAGTAAAAAAAATGGAAGAAATCCTCATCATATCGAATTATTATCCGCCAGAAAAAGGAGCTGCTGCCAATAGAATTGAACAATTGGCATTGAAATTATATCAAAATAATTACAAGGTTTCCGTTCTTTGTCCGCTGGGAAATTACCCTAAAGGCGAATTGTTTTCAGAGTATAAAGGCAAGTTTTCAGTAACAGAAAAGCTCCAAAATATTACGGTAAAACGACTTTGGATTTATCCCAGCGTGAGCAAAAATATCTTCAAAAGAACGCTTTCGGTTTTGTCTTTTGCTTCGGTTTTGTTTTTTTATTTATTATTCAAAAAAACGCCTCACAAAATAGTCGTTCAATCGCCACCTTTGTTGTTGTCATTTGTTTCGGTTTTGGTTCTTTCGCTACTGCGAAAAAAAATAATTTTGAATGTTTCCGATTTGTGGCCATTGGCAGCAATTGAATTGAACGCTTTGAAAAAAGACAGTTTTTCGCATCGCGTTTCTTTGTTTTTGGAACGATTCATTTATTCGAAAGCGACTTTAATCTTCGGTCAGTCTGACGAAATTATTACCCACATTCATTCGATTTTTCCAGAAAAAGAATGTCATTTGTACCGCAATTTCCCCGATCATCAAGTGGCAAAAATGGATTTGGTTGCTAATACAAACGAACCCATCAAACTTTTTTACGCAGGATTATTGGGTGTTGCTCAAGGCGTTTTTGAATTGTGTCAAAACATTGAATTAGAGAATTTAAATATCGAGTTACACATTTTTGGCGATGGAGCCGAGAAATCGCAAATTGAAGAATTAATCCAGCAAAATCCGCAGAAAAAAATCTATTTCCACGGAATGCTAGAACGTCATATTCTACACGAAAAACTCAAAACTTTTGATATAGCTCTTATTCCATTAAAAACAAGAATTTATGGATCCGTTCCTTCCAAAATATTCGAATATGGAGCTTTAGGTTTTCCTGTGCTTTATTTTGGCGGTGGCGAAGGCGAAACGATTGTTCAGAAAAATAATTTGGGTTGGATTGCTTCTGTTGGGAATTTTGAAAGCCTGAATTCAGCTTTAATAACAATCTCAAAAACAGGAAAAAGTGAAATTCAAACCATGAAACCAGCCATTTTTGAGAGTGCTAAAAAGAATTTCAATCTGGATTTTCAAATTAAAAATTTGATTCAAAAAGAAGTGTTTTAATAGGCTTTCTCATCCCCTTTCATAATGTTGATAATGGTTTTGAAAATGATTTCAATATCTAATAAAATGGACCAATTTTCTATATAAAAAATATCGTACTTTACTCTATTGATAATATCTTCATCGGTTTCTACTTCGCCTCGAAATCCTTTGGTTTGAGCCAGTCCAGTAATGCCTGGTTTTATAAAATGACGTACCATAAATTTATCGACTTGCATCGCATATAAATTGGTAACGCTCACCATGTGCGGTCTTGGACCAACTACCGACATCGTGCCCATGAAAACATTAAAAAATTGCGGCAGTTCATCAATACTGGTTTTGCGGATAAACTTGCCTACTTTGGTAATTCGAACATCATTTTTGGAAGCTAAATCAATATCAGCTTTGTCGTTTAATTTCATTGATCGAAATTTAAAACAATTGAATTCTTTATAATTTAATCCATTTCTTTTTTGAATAAAAAACACTGGACCTCTAGAGTCTAATTTTATGATTATTGCCATAATAGGAACCAACCAAGACAATAAACCTAGAATGATTACCGTAGAAAAAACGAGATCAAAAATCCGCTTAATCACTTTATTAATCGTTTCATCTAGCAAAATATTTCTTAATGAAATTACAGGAATATAATCGTAATATTCATATTTCGCATTTAAGGAAAGAATTTGTTTTTGATCTGGAATAAACTTTAATGTCTTAAGATTATTATCCGCAAAGTCAACAATATCGTTGATTTGACTGTCTGACAAATCGGCCATCGCACAATATATTTCATCAATATCAGAATCATAAACAAAAGAAAGACAGTTGTCTATTTTTTCTTTTTTTTGACTTTCTAAAGTGAATATTTTTACCAAATTGTATCCATAATCTGGATTTTCGGTAAAAAAGTTTTTTAGTGGATTAATGTTTTTATGATTGCCTAATAAAACTACGCTTCGGGAATTTCCTCCATACAAAACCCTGAATTTCCTCAAGAAATAATAAATGGAAAGTTTGAATAAGAGAACAAAAAACAGGGCGAGAAAAACAAAAAACACAACTCTCTTTTGGAAGAAAAAATCTGAATAAAACAGCTCTAATCCCAAGCAAAACAAACTAAATAATATGCCTTGTTTTAAGGCACAATTTAATATTGCGATTACTTTGGTATAACGATATACCTCATAAAAACCCAAATAAATAGCAATTGCAAACCACGCAATACTGATACAAAAAGAATAAAACACTTGGTTGTCATGAAAGAAAAAAACATAATACGCCAACACATTGATGATAATTAAATCGATCAAGTAAGAGAATGGACGAATGTAGCCTGAATATCTTCCGGTTTTTGTTTTCACTAATTAATAGAGTTAGAAAAATCTATGTATTTTCTTTTAATGCTTGGTATTATACTTTTTTTGAATGAAATTGCCTTTTATTTGACGTTAAAAATTTGTTCCAATATCTTGATGGTAATCAAATAAGTGGGTTTTACTCCTGTTGTTCCCAAACCGCCCGAAGCCAATGTACTTCCTGTTTCCAGAGGATTGTCCGATGCGTAATATGCGTATCTTACTTTCACATCATTAGGAATACTTTTTCTGATTTTGGATGCCGATTGAATGGCTTTTTGATAATAAGAACCTTCCATTTCTAGTCCGATTACGCCCCAAGTCGATTCGTGAAAGAACTTCAATAAATCTTTATTTTGCAAAGAAGTTCCCAAAACCGTAACCATTGGTCCTTCGAAAACGGGAATACCATCATTTTCGAACATTGCTGCCGATAGTTCATTTTCGAAGAAATAATTGTCCGCCGTTCCTTCGTTGATGTGAGCCGATGGAATCATAATATCGCCTTTGCCACCCTCCAGAATTCCTGCTTTTCCCATTATGGAAACCGATTCTACATTAAGCAAACTTTTGTTTTCTTTGAATGGTTTCAATAATTCGTCAATGGTTTCATAAGCTTGCTCGCCAAAGGCATAATCCATCACAATTATTACTGGTTTTTTATCTCCAGTATTAGCTGTTGGAAAGGCTGTTTTTTTCCAATCTATTTTGGCGGTGTCAAAAATTTGAACGTCAATATTAGTTCCTGAAGCGGCATCTGGAAGCGAAATCATTCCTTGCGTTTTGGCAAATTCTTCGACTTTATTTCTCAACTCATTGGCTCCAGATTTGCTCAATTCTTCATAGATAAAGAAATCCGATTGGTCTTTGAACTTGGTTTTTAATACCGTCGTGGCGAAAATGGAATTCATCACGCTGTGCATATTGGCACTGATAACGTGGATTGGTCGATCTAAAAGGTTGTTCGTTTTTAAGGTTTGCTTGATGTTGTTTGCCCAAATTTCACCGTGAATGTGATGTCCCAATCGTTCTCTCAAAATCGGGCTAAAGGTTATGATTCTTTTGGTGTCTTCCACCATTTCTTCGATAGCTAATTTTCCTAACCAATAAATAACGTGCAGAAAACGATCTGGCGATAATTCCGATCCAAAAGAATCATAAATATTCAAAACTTCTATAAATGTTCTCCCTAAAATATTGGATGCGTGCGAAACGGCTTTCTCTTTTTCGATTTGCGAAAGCTTTTTCTTTTGTAAAACAGCTTGTTCTAATTTTTGCCAATCACGAGAAACTTCCCCGCCATCATCCAGTAAAATTCGATCCTTTATCTTATGTGATTCGATAAAAATGAAGGTCAAATGCGTTAGAATATCGTAAATATCCGAACGTCCACGAGTGATTTCAACATTCATTTGTTCTTCGTCAATGCGATAACAATTGCGTTTTCTTTTGGGTGGAACAATCGCCTTAAAATGGGATTTCGAATAGCCTTCGTCAGAAGTTAAATTGATGAACCTGCATTCTTCAATTCCGGTTGGAAGTCTTTCAATTACGTATAAAAGTCCGTTGAGTTCTACTTTTTCTTCGGCGATATTTCCATAAATTTCTGGTCGCAAAGACAATAAAGCTTCTCGCAATGTTTCGCCCGAAACTCCCATTGGCTTATAAAATCCACGGTTGAATAAATGACGCATCGTAATGTACATTTTTTCGATGGCTGCCGAGGATTCTTGTGCTCTAGTTCTTGATATATTTTTAAACTCTTTCATTTAATTCTTAATTTGTATCCTTACAAATATAGAGTTTTAATATATTAGTTAGATAAAATTAGTGTTATCACTGGTTCATTTATCATGATTTTTTTTGTGGAACTATTTGAAACTTCATTGGCTTGTTTATGCCATTTTCCTCCTGAAAAAGTGTATAAAAAATCCCTTTCTACATAATTGTACAATACAAAAGGATAATATGTTTTTTGGATTTGAGTCAGTTTAGTGTTGGAATCGGTAAAGGTTTTTTCGACTTTGTTTTTTTCGATTAATAGTTTTTCAAATCCAACGAAAAGTCCGTTTTTTGGAAATTTCAAATTGAATTTAGACAAATCAAATCGGTGAATTCTGGTTCCTTTTTTGACCGTAACCACAAAATCTTTGTCTAGCAATTCTTCACCAGGAAAACCATTGGAATCTATTCCATAAAAATGAATTTTAATAATCGCTTCTTCAATTTTGCTATCGGTGTAAATACTCACTTGCTTTAAGTATTTTGTCTTTTTGTATGACGGAAGATAGGCGAAAAATTTAGTGTCAATCTTCGGTCCGTTATCAAAAGCTTGGTAGATTTCGTTTTTGGCTTTACCAATTTCTATTTTTTTAGTTCCAATACTTTTTGAAATCACTACCTCATTCAATGCATAAGCTTCGGGTTTTAAATACACTTCTGAAGCCTTGTAAACCTTGACTTTTTTCTTTTCGAATCCTAAAGTCGAAAAAATAAGATATTGCTCTTTTGAAGGTATATTGATAAAAAAAGTCCCATCTTCTTCAGAAGTTGAACCGATATTTTCGCCTTCTACCGCAATATTTACATACGGAATTGCATTTCCTGTAAGACTGTCTTTGATAACTCCTTTTATTTGTGCCGAAACGGAGCAAGTAAATAATATTAATGCCAATAAAAATCTTTTTTCTATCATCTTTGATTTATTTCTTTTTAATAAATCTGCAATATTTTAGATTAAAATCAACTAATTTTTTAATCCTTTACACTTTCAAAAAATCGTATCAAACCTGTAACTGTTTGCTTAAAACTTTCCGATTTATTTTCGTTGATATTAATAAAAGAGGCAATTTTTTTTGCTCCTCCTACTTTTTGAAATTCAGGAAGTATTTTTTTTAATTCATCGAAAGCATTACAATTATCTGGAATCCTAAATTTAGATTTGTTTATATAATTTTGATGTTTAAAGTTTGGATAAGCTTCATTTATAGCTACAAAATCACCCAAATACCAAGATTCTAGTTCTCTACAAATTATCCGAACTAATTTAGGACAATTACCATTTTGATTGCAAATAGCTATGAGTTTTTGTTTAAGAACTTTACAATCTGAACTATCTTGGTCTTGCATAATAACAACTCCAACCGCTTCATGATTCCAATTACTTAAAAATTTTACTTTTGATGGTATGTTTTTTTGTAAATCATTTTTGCCTTCAAAACTTCTAATAAAGTAATTTTCATTCAAGCCCCAATGATGATCAAGAATCTTTGGTAATAGGATTGTTAAAAATTCTTTCATTGACGGTTCTTCCACTAATATTTCTATTCTCGCCATAGATTAATTTTTAGGTCCACTACCAATAAAATAGCCTTGTTTCCATAAATAGCCTAATTTATCTCCATCGTCAAACAAAGTAGATATTGCTTCATCATCTGACGCTCTTTTAATACTAGTAAAGCCCTTATCTTTATTCAACCAAAAAAGTTCGTCCAATTCTAAAGCATTTACAAAATCTGGTGAATGTGACGATATAAAAACTTGTCCACCTCTATTAGCATAATCTCTAAATTCTTCTGCTAATTCAATCAAAAGTTCGGGATGCAAATAGTTTTCAGGCTCTTCTATACACAATAAAGGATGAGGTTTTGGATCGTTAAGTAAAACCAAATAAGCAAACATTTTAATCGTTCCGTCAGAAACAAATCGAGAAATAAAAGGATCTTTGAAACTACCGTCACTAAATTGCAAAACAATTCGACCATCTATAGTTTCTGTCGCTTCCACTTTATCAATACCAGGAACTCTTTCTTTCATTTTATCCAAAATCTTTTGAAAAGTTTCTGGATAGTTTTCATATATATATTTGGTTACTTGAGCCAAATTATCCCCCGAAGTTGATAAATGTTCACTCAAACCAGTATCTTCAATGTTTTGAGCTGCTTGAATTTGAAAATTAGAAACATACCAATTTTCTAACAATCTTCTAAAGGAACTAATCGCATTAAATTTTTGAAATTGCCCTAACCCTTTTATTGCTAAAATATCTGGACTGTCTAAAGTTTGTTCTTCTCTTTGTTCTTTAAATTCTTGTTTTGCGGTTTCAAATTCACTTTCATTTACAATTGCATTTCCTTTTCCATAAGTAAATTCTAAAAATCGATATGGTCTCCCTCTGTTTCCTCTTCTGTAACTTAATACTTCTTTAGAAACTACGGGTGTATTTTTTTCGCCTAAACAAACCGATAATTCGTATGTTATCAAAGGTTGCTTTTTACCATCAATATCGGGATTTCTAAACTTTATTTCAATTTCAATATCTCCTTCTCCGTTTCTTGAATAAACTTCTTTATAACCACCTCTTTTATTAAGTGCTGTTTTCACATTACTTTTAAGCGCATCACTCAAAAAACCGAATACCTCGAAAAGCGTAGATTTCCCTGCTCCATTTGCTCCAAGAAAGACACACATATTTGGTAAATCTCTTATCTCGGTATCTTGGTATACTTTGAAATTTTTTATTCTTATTTTTTCGATTTTCATTTTTTGAAACTTTTTATAAAGTTATAAAAGTAATCTTTGTTACTTACAAAGATGAATAATTTTATAATTTAAATTAATTTAACTAATTTTTCCACAATTTTTCTATCGTTGCTCAATCTCGGAATTTTGTTTTGTCCGCCCAATTTTCCGATGGATTTCATATAGTCTTGAAAACCGTTTTTGATTACTTTTGAAATCACCACTTTTCGCAACACCTTGCCTACAATCAAATCATCGTAATAGATATTTTGTTGGCGCATCGCATCGTCTAAAGCTTCCGCAAAAGCATCAAGATTTTCAGGTTCGTTTTCAAATTCAATAAACCATTCGTGATAGGGCAATCCTTCATTTGGCGTGATTTGTGGTGCAACGGTAAATTCATTAATGCGAATATTTGTGCCAACAATGGCTTCTTGCAATGCACTTTCGACTTCTTTTCCAATAACGTGTTCACCAAAGGCAGAAATATAATGCTTGATTCTTCCCGAAACGATAACTCTGTAAGGTTTTAAGCTCGTAAACTGAACGGTATCGCCAATATTATAACCCCAAAGTCCTGCATTGGTCGAAATAATCAAGACATAATTTACACCCAATTCGACTTCGCCAATGGTATGCCTTTTTGGATTTTCGGTATAAAATTCGTCACTTTTGATGAATTCGTAGAAAATTCCAGAATTCAACAATAGCAACATTCCTTTCTCTTTTTGGGAATCTTGATACGCAAAAAATCCTTCCGAAGCGGGAAACAATTCGATACTATCTACTTTTCGTCCAATCAAGTTTTCGAATTTGGCGCGATAAGGTTCATAATTGACTCCACCATAAATAAACAAATTGAAGTTTTTGAAAATTTCACCCACAGGTTTATTCCCTTTCTGATGCAATTTCTCAAAATACATTTGCACCCAGGATGGAATCCCGGAAATCACAGTCATATTTTGATCGAAAGTTTCTTCTACAATCGCATTTACTTTGGTTTCCCAATCTTCAATACAATTGGTTTCCCATGATGGCATTCGGTTTTTCTGTAAATATTTCGGAACAAAATGCGCTACAATTCCAGAAAGTCGCCCAAATTTAATTCCGTATTTTTCTTCCAAAATTGGACTTCCCTGAAGGAAAATCATTTTACCATCGACAAAACTTGCATTTCCGGTTTCGTGTATATAATGCAGAATGGCATTTCGTGCCGCTTCAATATGAAAAGGCATCGATTCCTTTGTTAACGGAATGTATTTAGCTCCCGAAGTCGTTCCTGAAGTTTTGGCAAAATAAAGCGGTTTGCCTTTCCAAAGGACGTTTTCTTCGCCTTTTACCACTTTATCTATGTATGATTTCAAACCTTCGTAATCCCGAACTGGTACATTTTTGGTAAAATCTTGAAAATTTTTGATTTGGTCGAAATGATGATCCATTCCAAATTGAGTTTCTTTCGCCTGACGGATTAAATCCTCGAAAACTTGCTGCTGTATTTCTAAAGGATTTGTTGCCCAAAGTTGGGTTTTTCGGTAAATATGTTGGGCAAAAATGGTAGCAAAAAAAGATTTTAAAGACATTGTGAGGTATCAATTACGAATTAAAAATTACGAATTACGATAAAAAAATAGCATTAAATAATTGCAATTATTTAGACTTTTTAGTTTTTGAAAAGTTAATATGAGATTCCTCTTTAGCTACTTGTTCTCTTAATTCTAGTTCTTCTTTAGAAGCAGATAAGTCTTCTTTAGACGGTAATTCTTCAGCTGTTTCCAATATAGAATCTTTATTGAATTTGGCATATTCTAACTCACCTGTCAATACTTTTTGAATGGATTTGATATAGGCTTCATTTTGTTTCAAAACTGTAGTTAAAGAATCGGATTTTAGGGCTAGTTCTGTAGCATCTTTTTTTAATTTAGAAGAAGAGTAACCTGGAATGAATTCACGCAAAGGGGTGAAAGCAATAATCACTGTGGTCAAAAAAATCAATAAAATAGCACCCGAAGTGGCTACCACAAAAACATTCATCAGATTTAGTTTGAAAGAAAAAATTTCTTCAAAAGTATCTTCATTCAAAATAACCAAACGGTTTTTTGTGAACCATTTTTTGCGAAGTTTTTTTCTTTTAAGCCTCTTTTCAGACATCTTATGAGTTTATGTTACAAATATAATAATTAATGCAATCCTCTGCTTCTTTTCTTGTTTGACTTTGTCCTAATGAACTATTTTACGAAATTTTTAACGCTTTTGAAATTAAATAATTAGGCGGATTTGAATTTATGTTAAAGAATTCTATTTATCTTTGCGATGTAAATTATGAATTATTATTAAAAATATATAAGATGAATTATCTAATTGTTTTTTTGTCAATGCCTGGAGGTTCTGAATGGATTATTATCGGAATAGCTATTCTGTTACTTTTTGGAGGTAAAAAAATTCCAGAACTAATGAAAGGCTTAGGAAGTGGAGTGAAAGAATTCAAAAATGCCGCTAAAGACGACAAACCAGCCGATAAAAAAGAAGAAGAAACTAAAGAATAAATTTCTCAACTTTTTAAAATAATAGATTCCAAATCACAAGTATTTATATCCTTGAGGTTTGGAATTTTTAATTTTATACTGTTTTCATTTTTTTGAATCTTTGATTAAAATTACAAACAAATAACATTACAAAATTTTGTTATCTAATATATACAATTATATTTGTAGTATTAACGCTAAAAATAAAAGATGAAAAAAATTCTATTTTCAATAGTAGCCTTGGTTATTTTTGGATCAGCAAACGCACAAATTAAAGAAAAAGGAGCTATTGAAATTACTCCAAAAATTGGAACTTCTAGTTTTTCAGAGTACAATGATGATGGTTCTACAGACTCTAATTCTGGAGTTGAATTAGGAGCAACAATTGATTACTATTTCAATAATAGATGGAGTTTACGCTCTGGATTAATTTTTGATAAAATGGGAGGTGAGTACAAGTTAACTAATACAGATTATGACCCTGCATCTCCATATACTACTAATCATTACGAAGATAAATTAAATTATATTAGTATTCCAGTTAATGCCAATTGGCATTTTGGTAGCACCCGAAAATGGAATTTGAATTTTGGTTTGAGTCCTTCTTTTTTGACAAAAGCTACATTAGTTGAAAATGGTTTCTCTAGTAAAATTCCAAGTAATACAATCGAGACTTTTCAATTGGGTATGTCTTTCGGAATTGGATATAAGATAGGAATTACTGAAAAATTTGGAATTTTAATTGATGCTCAATGGTTTAATGGATTAACAAATATCAACAAAGCCAATCAAAATGATATAACAAATGGCGGTTTTAGTTTCAACCTTGGTGGTGTAATTCAGTTATAGTTAATAGAATCAATTAAAAAAAGACAATTTCAAAATTTTGAAATTGTCTTTTTTAGTTTACAAAATCATAGTCAACTGAATCCTCTTTCTGTCTTCATCTACTTCTGTGACTTTTACCTCAACGTGTTGGTGTAGTTTGACCACTTCATTCACATCGCTCACAAAACCGGCTTTGAGTTGGGAAATGTGAACCAAGCCACTTTCTTTTAAACCAATATCGACAAAGCAACCGAAATTGGTAATGTTGTTGACAATTCCGGGTAAAATCATTCCAGTTTTCAAATCTTTAATCGTTTTTACATTCGGGTCAAATTCGAAAACTTTGGCTGATTTTCTTGGGTCCAATCCCGGTTTTTCAAGCTCTTTGATGATGTCTTTCAGGGTTAATAAACCTATTTCGGGCGTGATGTAATTCTCTGCTTTAATCAAAGCCGTTTTCTCTTTATTGGCAATCAAATCATTTACAGAGAGTTTTAAATCCTTTGCCATTTTTTCTACAATAGAGTATGCTTCAGGATGTACAGCCGAATTATCCAAAGGATTTTTAGCATTCGAAATTCGGATAAAAGCCACGCCTTGCTGATAGGCTTTTTCGCCCAAACGAGGCACTTTTTTCAATTGTTTCCTGTCTTCAAAAGGGCCATTTTCAGAACGATAGTTTACGATGTTTTCGGCCAACTTCTCTCCTATTCCACTCACGTAACCCAACAAATGCTTACTTGCTGTGTTGATGTTTATCCCGACCGAATTCACACAACGAATTACCGTATTGTCTAGTTCTTCTTTGAGTTTGGTTTGATCCACGTCGTGTTGATATTGGCCTACGCCAATGGCTTTTGGGTCAATTTTCACCAATTCGGCCAAGGGATCAGAAAGTCTTCGCCCGATGGAAACCGAGCCACGAACCGTCACGTCATAATTGGGAAATTCTTCTCTCGCAATTTTCGAAGCCGAATAAACCGAAGCACCAGCCTCCGAAACGATAAAAACCTGAACAGGCTTGTCGAAAGCGATTTTCTTGATGAAGAATTCGGTTTCTCTTGAAGCCGTTCCGTTACCTATGGAAATCGCATCAATGTTATAGGCATTGACCATCGATTTTATCTTTTTCATCGCCATTGCCGTTTCGTTTTGAGGTGCGTGTGGATAAATGGTTTCGTTGTACAACAAATCCCCTTTTTCATCCAAACAAACGATTTTACAACCACTTCTAAACCCTGGATCAATGGCCAGAATTCGTTTTTCGCCCAAAGGAGGTGCCAACAACAATTGTCCCAAATTGTTCGCAAAAACCTGAATGGAATTGGCATCAGCCTTGGCTTTGGCTTCCTGCAAAGCTTCGTTTGAAATGGCAGGATTCAATAATCTTTTATAGCTGTCTTCAATAGCTAATTGTACGTGTGGTGTACTCGGATTTTGACCTTTTAAAACCAATTCGTCAATAATATCATAGGCTTCGTCAATATCAACTTCTACTTTGAATTTGATAAAACCTTCATTTTCGGCACGAAGCATCGCAAGCAATCTATGCGAAGGTGCTTTGGTCAAAGGTTCCGACCAATCGAAATATTGATTAAATTTTTGAGCCTCTTGTTCGTCTTTTTTGGTTTTTACGACTTTGGTAGTGATAGTTGCTTTTCTTTGAAAAAGTCTTCGCAATTGTTTACGAACATAAATATTTTCGTTAATCCATTCGGCGATAATGTCACGTGCGCCTTGTAAAGCGGTGTCTTCATTAATCACATTGTCGTTCAGATATTTTGTCGCCAAGAAATCGACATCGTCATTATTTTGCTCCATTATGATTTTTGCCAAAGGCTCTAATCCATTTTCGCGAGCGACATCGGCTTTGGTTTTTTTCTTCTTTTTGAATGGCAAATAAAAATCCTCTAATTCCTGTAAATCGTAGCTCTGCTGAATTTTTTTATCTAATTCGGGAGTTAATGAGTTTTGCTCTTCAATCGATTTTAAAATCGCTTCTTTTCGTTTTACAATGATTTCATACTCTTTTTGGAGTTTGGCGATTTGTTCGATCAAAACCTCATCCAAATTCCCCGTTTTGTCTTTTCGGTAACGGGAAATAAACGGAATCGTGCAATCTTCTTCCAATAATTGAACGGTGTTTTGAATGTTTATGGGAGCTGTTTGAACAGACTTGGCAATGAATTGTATGTTGGTCATTTTTTGATTTAGGCTTTTTAAGTAATGAATGTTTCTTTACTACATTAAGGTCTAAAAAATTTAAACCAAAATTTCTTGTTTTAGCTGTTATACAATCGTTTTTATTTTACATTTATTTTATCTTCTTTTTGTGTATTCAATTTTAGTTCGTTTAAAAAGCTTAAAACATTATTCTCATTGTCAACATTTCCAACAAATCCAAATTCTTTAGAATAGTATAATAAATATTCTTCGCTTTTATCTGAATCTCTATTTGTTATTTGTTTACAACTAACTAAAATACAATCGTAATAATTTCTTTTAGGCGTTTTAAAAGATACGCCTGATTCTATTACCTCATATTTCCAACTTCCGTCATTTTCAATCCAATTATCGCCAACTTTTGGCTGAATCGGTAGCAATACGGATTCACTTTTCGTTTTTGAATTAAATTGTAAATAATTAAACTCCGTTTTTCTTATATATGTAGTATCGATTTCTCCCCAAGAATATTTTCTGATTTCTACATAATAATCGTTTCCGTTAATTTCTTTTTTCTCATCCAAGAAATATTCATAAAAATACTTTTTACCATACTTAAATACTTTAATATTATTTGATTTTTCAAATAACAATACATAATTGTCATTACCAATTAAGCTAAATGACATCAATGCAAAAATTCCAGCAATTAAAATTATTTTCTTCATAAATTTCTTTTTTAAATGTATTAAACCCTTTTATTTCTTGGGTCTCAACACCACCGATGCTTTCGTAAAATCCGAAGATGCGTTGATTACATTTCTGTATTCCTGATAGGTTTCCTTTGGGTAATTTATGGATTTGTAAATCTCGAAAACCTCGACAATCAATTGGTTTCCTTCCACTTTTGCGGTAGATTTGAAAGAACAGTTCTTGCTTTCGTCTCCTCCCATTTTCTTGTCGATTACCAAATCCTTGAAACTTTCGACCTCGTATCCATTGGGGATGTTGAAAATTATTTTGTGCTTGAATGTTTTAGCGTAATTGATGTCCACATCCCATTTTCTTTCCGTTTCTTGGTATAAATTGGCTTGTTTTCCAATCATTTTTCCGAGGTTTACCAAAACCAGGTTTCCGGCATTTTCAGTTAAGGATTCTTTGGCTTCGGCCTTCACTTTAATGGTAAATGGCGTGTTCGTATAATTGTATTTGAACTCTTGATGTTCAAAACTATAATTGATCATTTTTAAATCGAAATCATCGCCAAATATTTTATTTTTAATAAATTCTGAAAGGTCTTTTTCTTCTTTATTTTCCTTGAAATAAGTTATCCAATTTCTGAATAATTGTCCGTCGTATCCTGTGTTTGAATATAATTTTTCAATGGATGTCATAAGCAAATCATCTGAAAGCGAAACGTTGCTTTGCGATTCGTTTACTGAAAATTCGGCTGGAGTAATGGGAAAAGTCAATTTATGAAATTCTTTGTTAGCAGGATCATAAGTTTTTGCTGTTGAACCTTGTACTTCATACATTGGATAGCCATAGCACAAATGTTTCTCGTAAGGCGAAAGGAATTTTTGAGTTTCGGGAATATAATACATAAACTCGTGAGTCAGAGGTACTACAAATTTTTCGGTATCAACATCACCTATAAAACGGGACATTCCAACGACTACTTTATAGTTAATTCCCAATTCTTTGAGTGTAAATCCATACAAATCGAAAATATCATTAGCTGTCAATTTTAATTTTCCATCGTTGAGATTGGATACTTTTTTGGCGGTTTCTCCTCTCCAAACAAAATCAAAATTGTCTTTGATGTAATTGTCTATTTTTATTAATTTTTCCTCTGTTGATAACGTGCCTAGATCCATTTTTTCGATAAACTCCCGAGCCTGACTTTTATTAAAATACTGAAAAGTTGGCTTTTTATAACTGGCTGGCAAAAAAGTATTCCAGCCATAAGTATTCATGGGTGGTACATACACCATATAGATTAATTTCACTAAATTTTTAACATTTCGAGCGCTTGATTCTTCTTTAAAAGGAGGGATATTTGATGCAGTAAATACTTTTTTTGGTTTAATATCTGTTGATTGAAACTCTGGCGACGCAAAAGTTTCAAATTTTACCCCTTCTTGAGTGTGTGTGAATTCAGCAAACAAAACTGGAATTTCTTTTTGGAAAACTTCTACACCATAAGATATTGGATTCTCTTTTATGATGAAATAATATTCCAAAATATCGCCCGCTTCAACACCTTCAAAAACTATCGATTTTACTTTATCTATTTCTGCCTCTATGATCTTGTCTTGCGGCAATACTTTGATTTCTCCGTTTGGTTTGATGACGCGGGCGTGAAAATCGCGAACATCACGAATATAGCCGTTATCTTGGGCTTTAATCTTGTTGTAATTGTTAATTTCCTCGGCTTTATTGATTTTTATGGCCGTGTGATTCATTCCAAACGTGGCGTAAGCATAGGCTCCTACTCGGGTATGCACCCAACGCTTGTCGAATAAAACAATTGCGGGTTGGTTTTTGTACTCATCTGGAATTTCTTTGAAGATTGGTTTTTCATCCCAAGTGTAACTTTTTATTTCTTGTGAAGAACCTTGAAAGGATAATAATAAGACAAAAATTAAGGCAATTTTTTTCATCATTTGGAGAGAATTATAGATTGATTGTATTGTTTATTTAATGTTTTTATGAAGGAATTCCAAAGGACAAAATCTTTGTTTTCCAGCAGTAATTTTTTGGATTCTGTTTTTTGGGTTACCGTGACGGTGTTGTTTGAAAACTTGTACTGAATGTCAAAACTTCCCAAATCGTTTTCAGTTTTTGAATTTTCAGGCACAAATTCTACTTTATAACCTACCGGCAATTGATACTCATATTGAATTTCATAAACATAAGCAAAATCATTTTCTATAGAAAGTTTTCTTTTTTCAATATCAATCAGGCTTTCTTTTAAAGGAAAAAGCAATAGCGGTTTCAATAATAATTTGCCGTTAACATCTTTGACTCCATTTTCTAATTTCAATTTAAAACTTGCTTTTGATGGTAGTTCCTGATAGTCATTTTTTTGCAATTCTTGAACTTCTAACAATATCTTCTGATTATTTACAGTTATAATGTTTTTCCAAATTTCACTTTCTTTTTGATTGTAAGCAGAAAGGTTATTTAACAAATAACTCTTTTTTAATCCTGATACAGTTGCAGTTACATCTCCCACAATAGTATTATCCTCCAGATTTAATTTCATTGAAACCGAAGTTTTGTTACTGCTGGATACAACTTCTGCTACCTTTTCTATTTTAAATTCCTTTTCTGATTTTCCTATCAAAGCTTCTTTACCTTGAATAAAAGCAGAAGGAAACGGAAACGGACAAAATTTATCAGTGGCATCCATAAAATAACTTTTACCATCAATAACTAGATTCGTTATCATGTGGTTATCTACTTGTGGCGTTGGAACATCCTCGTATGTATAAGGCTTATTACGTGTTCCTATCCAAGTAAGATTGGAATTCAATTGAGCGTATCGAAACATTTCATTCAAAAGATTTGCCATATCCTTGCAATCTCCATATAATTTTTGAAAAATATCCGAGGCTTCTCTGGGAACAAAACCTCCCATCCCGTCTTCAAAAGCCACATAGTGTACATTTTGTTGCACCCATTGGTAAATTGCCTTTGCCTTTTCTAAATCGGAGTTTTTGTCTTTTATCAGTTCTAATGTTTTATTTTTTAAAACTGTTTGATCGGTTTTATTAATGTCTCTTGTGATTGAATAATACCATTGATATAATTTTTCTGGCGTTCCTAATAATTCTTCTTTTTTGCCTGATATTTCATAACTTTTGATGTAATATATGATATGTGGCATAAAATGTAATGAACTTGGCATATCCTCCTCTCCTTCAAATTCGGGAATATCTTTTGCTTCCCAAGTATAAATATCTAGATTACCTTCTTTTGTTTTGGTAAAGACTATTTTGTCTTGATAATTTCCAAAAAGCTTATATCCTATTTCTGTACTGGATTGACATCTAATTTGAAGCTTTGCCGTTTCTGTTTTTATTAGATTCTGAAATTGAAAGCTGGATAAAAAACGAGGTTGTTTAATTTTAGTTTTATAAGAGAATTCAATTAAAGAATTATCTTCTACCTTGGGCATCACAAAATATTTGAACTTATTGTCGCTCTTATAAATATTTTCATATTCGGCATCGAACGTACCAATAGAATAAGCACTTAAATCTACCTTTTTATCTGTTTTGGCAATATATGTCGATCCTTTAATATTTGAAATTTCGCTAAAACTATCAAAAGGAATCCGAATAGAATATTCCTGGGTATTTTTGCTTTTTGAAATTGCTCTGCTTTCATTTACAAAAGTTTCAATTTCCAAAGTTTTACCAGAATTAATACTAACGGTTTCGTTGCTGTAAACTATTTTTGATTTTTCTTGTGAATACAATTGAAACGAAAATAAAAACAATACAATATATTTTTTCATCGGATTTAATTTGGGGTAAAAATAAAAATTATTCTTACTTTGTTGTTTGTGTCATGAACTATTTTTTAAAAGAAGCTTTCAAAACTTGGATAATCTCGATTAAACTAGCTTTAGGAGTTCTAATGACATTAATTTGAAAGACAAAAAAGTAAACCATTAAGGTAATTAAGAAAATGAAGATTTGGATCGTTTTTAGGTCACATTTATTAGTGGTTTGAAAATAAATAACACTATTTTCATCCAAAATAAAGCAAAAACAACTTAATGAACCTTAATTTTCTAAATGGATGAAAAAAGAATAGGTTCATAATATTTCCAGTAGAACCGCTTTAAAAAATAAAAAACGTTAATACAGTTAATGCAAAACAAAAAAAGCTAGGTTTTATCAACCAAGCTTTAATTTATTTGGTACGAAGCACTCTATTTTTGAGGAATCTAATCCTGAACTATAAAGTCCTTCGAATCTTCTTCCTTTTTATATTCGGGTTGAATGTTGATGTGATTGATGTCGAATTTTTCGAATAAAACCTGCTCCACTTTATCCAAAAGTACATTAAATTCAGATATTTTTATATCTTCTGAACAGTCTAAATGCGCTTCGAGGTGCAATTCATCATCATTAAGGTACCAAACGTGAATATGGTGTAATTTATTTACGCCCGAAATTTTATGCACTTCGCTAATAATTTCGTTGATGTCAAGATGATCGGGCGTAAAAAGCATCAACATTTGAGTCGATTTTTTGAGTAAATCGAAACCGACCACTATCAAATAAATCGCAATCAACAACGTCAATACACTATCAACCCAAAACCATTGGAAATATTTCATCAGCAAACCGCCAACCAAAACCGCTACCGAAGCCAGCATATCTGTAAACAAATGCAAATAAGCCGATTTCATGTTCAGGTTTTTATCGGCATCATTTTTCAATAAAACTACCGATAAACCATTCATAACAATTCCTAAAATCGAAAGCCAAATTACCAATCCCGATTCAATATGTTGTGGATTGAAAAAACGTTCGATAGCTCCATAAACCAAAAACAAGGCGACGATAATCAAGGTCATGGCATTGACAAATGCCGCAATCAATTCGGCTCTTTTGTAACCAAAAGTCTGATTTACAGATGCTTTTTTTCTGGATAATTGATGAGCTACATAACTAAAAACCAGAGAAAGTACATCCGAAAAATTATGCAGCGCATCGGATATCAAAGCCAAACTTCCCGAAAGAATTCCGCCAATGACTTGTGCCACCGTAATAATAATATTCAAAACAATCGAAAACAACAGGTTTTTACCTTCTACTGTAGGATGGTGATGACCGTGGTTATGATTGTGATTGTGTTCCAAAATTTAACAGCTTATTTTATCGACTCTGGTTTGATGTCTTCCTCCTTCGAATTCAGTATTCAAGAAAGTATCTACAATTTCTATCGCTTGCTGAATAGAAGTGTAACGAGCAGGAATACTCACAATATTAGCATTGTTATGCAAACGAGTTAAATAAGCAATTTCTTTTGTCCAGCACAAACCAGCACGAACTCCAGCGTGTTTATTAACCGTCATGGCAATTCCGTTTCCTGAACCACAGATTACGATTCCAAAATCGGCTTTACCTTCCTCAATATCAGTTGCTACAGGATGACCAAAATCTGGATAATCAACAGAAGCTTCTGAATCGGTTCCATAATTAGTTATTTGATGTCCTTTTGACTCTAAATATTGAACAATAGCTTTTTTATAATCTGGTCCTGCGTGGTCGTTTCCAATGGAGATTTTCATTTCTTTTGTATTAAATTTTAAAGTGCAAATTTAGGGAAAGAATTATGGAATTTTTAAATATATCGCATTAAATCTAATAGTAGCTATAGTGTTAATCTTCTGTATTTTAAAGAATATAGAATAATTAACAATCAATATAAAACACTGATTATAATGTAATTATGAAGTTAAAATTTTATATTGTTAATAGTAAAACCTAAATCGTTGATATTCAGTTAACGTTGTGTTAACATAAAATGTTAATAAGTTGAGAAAGAAAATTAGAACTATTTCTTGTTGATATCGAATAAAAACCTAATCCAAAACCAAGATGAAAAAACCAAATTTAGTTTGGTTAATTTTTAGAAAAGTTATCGATAGAAAAAACAACTTTGTTAACAAAAATCAAGAACTAACTTATCTACAAAAATCCTTTTTTTTGAATTATCAACAACTGTTAACAGCTTTTTAAAATGTCTTAAAAATGAAAGATTTAGTTTGATATAACTATGTTGATAAATCAATATAAAAAAAAATAACTAGAAAATTCAACTTTTAAAAATAAATTTATAGCAACTATTAACACACTATAATAACCATTAAAAATTTAATTAAAATTCCTTTTTCTTTTTGTTGTTTTAAATATATGTTGACAACTTCAAATTTTGAAAACAAAAAATAATTTTGAAAAAATAGAATTAATACAAAGGTTGGAATTTTAAATCTTTTGGTTTTTTAATATTGAGTCAAGTTGTAAAAAGTTATTATTTAATTAAAACTTACAACTTATAGGCTAGTACTTATAACTATTTCGTAATTTTAGACTTTTAAGAAAAGATTTATGAGTAAAAAACCTAGAAAGCCAGTAAAGAAAACTAAAGATTTCTCGAATAAAATTGTACAAATTTTAACCCAAAATAGCAATAGAGCCTACAATTACAAACAAATAGCAGCTATTCTAGATGTGGATGATACCAAGTCTAGAAATGAAATCATTCACGATCTGAAACTTCTTGCTGCACAAAAAGCAATCATCGAATCTGAACCAGGAAAATATTTGGTAAAAGCCATTTCTGAAGATTATTACGAAGGAACAATTGATATGACGGGTAGAAAAACTGCCTATTTCATCTGTCCTGAATTTGGAGAAGATGTTTTTATTCCTACCAATAATTTGAATCGTGCTTTAGACAAAGACAAAGTAAAAGTTTATATCTATAATCGAAGAAAAGGAAAACGTCCTGAAGGCGAAGTGATGGAAGTGGTCGAAAGAGCCAAAACTGATTTCGTAGGTGTAATTGCCATTCAACCTAATTTTGCTTTTGTATCTACTGCCAATCCAAAAATGTACACCGATATTTTTATTCCAAAGGATAAAATGGGAGGTGCTGAAAATGGAGATGTGGTTTTGGTTCATATCGAAGATTGGCCTAAAAAAGCGGATTCTCCTTTTGGATCAGTAACAAAAATACTCGGAAAACCAGGTGAACACGATACCGAAATTCATGCTATTTTGGCTGAATATGGTTTGCCAGCTGAATTTCCTATCGAAGTAGAAACTTTTGCCCAGCAAATTGATACTTCTATTCAGGAAGACGAAATTGCCAAGCGTAGAGATATGCGACAAACCTTAACTTTTACTATTGACCCAAAAGATGCCAAAGATTTTGATGATGCACTTTCGTTTAAAGTTTTAGATAATGGAAACTACGAAATAGGGATTCATATTGCCGATGTGTCCCATTATCTTCAAGAAGGAACCATCTTGGATGACGAAGCTTATAATCGTGCTACATCTGTTTATTTAGTGGATAGAGTAGTACCAATGTTGCCAGAAGTCTTGTCTAACTTTGCTTGTTCTTTGCGTCCAAATGAGGAAAAATATACTTTTTCGGCTATTTTTGAATTGAATGATAAAGCTGTCATTAAAAATCAATGGTTTGGAAGAACGGTAATCGATTCCAATCAACGTTTTGCTTATGAAGAAGCGCAGCATATTATTGAAACTAAAGAAAATATAATTCCACTGGAAACATCCATCACTGGAGAATCCTATAAAGTTTCGGATGATATTGTTTATGCTACATTAAAATTAGATGAATTAGCTAAAATTATGCGTCAAAAACGTATGGATGCCGGTGCTTTATCATTTGATAAAGTGGAAGTAAAATTCAATTTATCCGATAGCGGAAATCCAGAAGGCGTTTATTTTAAAGAAAGTAAAGATTCCAATCATTTGATTGAAGAATTTATGCTTTTAGCTAACAGAAAAGTAGCCGAATATATTGGTAAACAAAAGAAGACTTTTATCTATAGAATTCACGACGAACCCAATGAAGATAAGCTTTTAGCCATGCAGGAACTAATCAAAAAATTCGGTTATACTGTTGATTTTGCAGGAGGTTCTGTAGCACACGCATTGAATGAATTAATGGAAGAAGTACGCGGAAAAAAAGAACAAAATTTGATCGATACGCTTGCTATTCGTTCCATGAGTAAAGCCAAATATTCTACAGATAACATTGGTCATTATGGTTTAGCATTTGATTATTACAGTCATTTTACTTCGCCAATTCGTCGTTATCCTGACGTAATGGTACATCGATTATTACAATTTTATTTGGATCAGGGTAAATCAGTTAGTGAAGAAATTTTTGAAACTAAATGTATTCATTGCTCTCAAATGGAAGGTTTAGCTACGAAAGCCGAACGGGATTCAATTAAATATATGCAAATTAAATACATGCAGGATCACAAAGATGAAGAGTTTTTGGGAGTGATTTCAGGTGTTACCGAATTTGGAATTTTTGTAGAAATCATCGAAAATAAATGCGAAGGAATGGTAAGAATACGTGAGATTAAAGACGATTATTTTGTATTCGATGAAAAACAATATGCACTTGTGGGTCAAACCACTAAAAGTGTTTTGCAACTAGGTGACGAGATTTATGTAAAAGTAAAAACCGCCGATTTAGTCAAAAAACAATTGGATTTTTATTATTTGAGAAAGAATTAGATTTTAAACTAGAACTATTTTTTTAAAATAATACCAACTTTGAATCGTTTGTATTCGTAATGATTCAATAATTTAAAAAATAATAACAATGAAAAAAGTATTAATTATAGCAGCAGTTTTAGTATCGCAATTTACCTTTGCTCAAGTGACCAAAAACGTTGGAGATTTTGATAAAGTGACTGGTTTTGATAAAATTAAAGTCAAATTAGTAGCAGCAAGTCAAAATAAAGTAGAGCTAAAAGGAAAATATGAAGGAGAAGCAGAGGTTATTAATAATAATGGTGAGTTAAAAATTAGGCTTCCTTTAGGTAAATTTTTGAATGGAGAAGATTTATTAGCAACAGTTTATTTTAAAAAATTAGAAGGAATAGAAGCTAATGAAGGTTCTTATATATCTTGTGAAACCGAAATAAAAGCCATAAATTTCAAGCTTCTTGCCAAAGAAGGTTCTCGTATTAATGCTACTATTAATGCTAAAAAAATTAGTGTTACCAGTTCTAGTGGATCCGAAGTAGAATTAGCAGGAACAACTCAAAATTTAGATGTAGTTACTAATGCAGGAGGAAAATTTCAAGGAAAAGATTGTAACGCTACACAAGCCACAGTATCTGTAAATGCAGGAGGTTTTGCCGATGTGTATGCAACTGATTTAGTAGATGCTAAAACAAGAGCTGGTGGAACGATAACCATTTATGGTAAGCCAAAACAAATCAACCAAAAAACAGTTTTAGGCGGAACAATTAAAGAAAATTAGAAAATTATTGTAAGTTATAAGTTGTTGGTTGTAAGTTATTAGAAATGGATAGCAACTTACAACCTACAATCAAGAACCTACAACCAACAACTAAAAAATGATAAACGATATTTTATCAGGAATTCCGTGGGGAATTTTTTTAAGTTTTATGATAGGCCCTGTTTTTTTTATATTACTAGAAACTAGTATTATAAAAGGATTCAGGGCTGCTTTAGTCTTTGATTTAGGCGTAGTTTTAGGCGATATTATTTTTATCGCCATTGCTTATTTAGGAAGTTATCGATTGATAAAAAGTCTGGAAGATAATTCGGCTTTGTTTATGTTTGGCGGTATATTAATGCTGGCTTACGGTGTTATTTCATACATAAGTTTGCATAAAGAAAAGAATATAAATACCAAAAAAATAGACAACGAAATCCTCAAAAAAGACTATATAGGTTTATTTATAAAAGGCTTTTTTCTGAATATTATCAACATTGGAGTATTGGGATTTTGGCTAGCTGTTATTATTTCGGTTGGACCAAAATTAGAAATGGAAAACTCACGAATGTTGACTTTTTTCATCACTGTAATTATCACTTATTTACTAGTCGATTGTATTAAAATAGTATTAGCCAAACAATTAAAAACGAAACTGACTCCAACTAATATTCTTAAAATTAAGAAAATAATCAGTATTGTTTTGATGGTTTTTGGAGTAGCTTTAATTGTTCAAGGCTGGTTCCCAAAAGAAAAAGAGAAGTTGAAAGATGCTTTGGAAAGGATTGATAAGTAATTAATTTTAAACTTAATTATATTTTAAAAGTAATTTTATTAAATCAAATTCAAATGGGGAATAGTAATTTTCAGAAACATCCATCAAAAGCTTTAATAAATCTTTATAATTTAAGAAATTTTCAAGGTGCAAATCCAATTGATGCAAAAGTTTTGTTTGTAGGTAAAGATCCGAATTGGGCTATAAATATTGAGGAATTATCAATATTTGAACTAGTTAAAGAATATCTTACTGACGGAGTTAAATTTTGGAAAAAATATAATATTCATCATCCTTTTTTACATCCAAAATACGATGGTGAAGGAAAAAAATACCATACGGCAATATCAAAACTTAATCTTGAAAGTAATTTAGCTAATAAAATATCTTTTATAGAAATTGTAGGATTTCCAACAACAGGAATGTCTTCTATAAACAACAAACAATTTAATGAATATCTTCTGTCTCAAGAAAATAGAAAACATCTCATAGAATTGGATAAACTATTAAATAATCCCGAAAAGCTAATTTTTTTGTTTTGGGGAATTTTAAATTATCTGAAATATTTAAATAAAAAAACTGGATTATTTAAAAAGTTTTCTAATATTGATAAGCAATCTATGAATAGAACTGATTTAAATAAAAGAGGTAATATTTATTTTCATAAACATTTTTCAATGGGAATAAGCCAAGAAACATTGCGGAAAATATCTAGCGAGATAAGAATTGAATTAAATTAAAACTTTTTGATAACCATAATTTTTCATAATTTTTCCTAAAAATTAAAAATAAAAAAACCTCTCAAAAGGAGAGGTTAATTCAGAGGCATCGTCCGGATTCGAACCGGAGTAGGAGCTTTTGCAGAGCCCAGCCTAGCCGCTCGGCCACGACGCCAATTATTAATTGGACTGCAAATGTACTATAAAATATCCAAAATGCAAATTTCAAATTCCATTTAAAAAAATAATATTTGCATACGTTGGAATTTGGAATTTTTAAGATTTAGAATTTATTTTCTATTTTCTTTCATTTCAATCGTAACCGCTTCAACATCACCACCAATAGGCGGATTCAATTTTGAAACTCCTAATTTGATTTTAGAAACTGTTTCAATTTCATTAAAAATTCTTTTGATGATTCGTTGTGCAACATGCTCTAATAAATTGGATCGAATAGCCATTTCTTCTACAACAATGTGGTTCAAATGCACATAATCTACCGTATCTTTTAAATCATCACTAATTGCAGATTCCTCTAAATCAGCTTTTATTTCTAAATCTACCAAGTAATCCGAACCAATTTTTGATTCTTCAATCAAACAGCCGTGATACGAGTAAGTACGGATATTTTTTAGTTTTATAATTCCCATTTTTATAATTTTATTCTTGTATTTGAAGGATTTTGATAATCACAAGATATAGATTCAATATAAACTATATTTTCAAATTCATCTATTTGAAAGTGAATGGTGTATGGAAATTTTTTGAAAGGTAATTTTCTTATGATATTATATTTTTGCTCAAAAAAAGGATAGGTTTCTAATGTATCAATTAGATTTACATAGTCGATTAAAAATCTATTTCCCAAGCCAACTTGAATATTTTCATAATAATAAATAATTTCGTCAAGTTCTAATTCTGCACGAATTTGTTGCTGTACTTTAAAAGCCATATTTGAGTTTTAATCTTTGTACAGATTCTCTAGCATCGACATAATCTTCTGGTTTAGAATTTTTTACACGTTCTAAAACCATTTCTTGAATTTTTTTATTATATTCCTCTTCTCTGTTATCAACAACTGTATCAGGAATAGGCTTTAAAAATTCTATCAAATTATCATAGTATTCATCCGGAATTGTAACTGTAACTTGTCTCATAACGTTCGATATTTATACAAAAATAGCAATAAATTTAATTGAAAGTCTATTATCCACAAGTCTATTATCTATCATCTATTTTTTTACCTTTGCAATCCAATACAGAAAATTATGTCAACCGAAGAGAAATCACTTCATTTTATAGAACAAATCCTAGAAGACAGTTTAACAAGTGGTTTTCCTCAAGCCAATTTACGTTTCCGTTTTCCGCCAGAACCTAATGGATATTTACACATTGGTCACGCCAAATCCATTTGTTTGAATTTTGGTTTGGGTTTAAAGTACAATGCGCCAGTTAATTTACGTTTTGACGATACCAATCCGGCGAATGAAGAGCAAGAATATGTTGATGCTATTAAAGAAGATTTGCAATGGTTGGGCTTCAAATGGGCCGAAGAACGTTATGCTTCTGATTATTTTCAGCAGTTGTACGATTGGGCAATTCTAATGATTAAAAACGGAAAAGCTTATGTTGACAGTCAATCTTCTGAAGATATGGCGAGTCAAAAAGGAACTCCGACTCAACCTGGCGTTGATGGACCATACAGAAATCGTTCGGTTGAAGAAAATTTGACTTTGTTTGAAGGAATGAAAAATGGAGATTTCCCAGAAGGAAGTCATGTTTTAAGAGCTAAAATTGATATGGCTTCGACTAATATGCTCATGCGTGATCCTTTGATGTACAGAGTGTTGCACCGTCACCATCATAGAACAGGAAACGATTGGAAAATCTATCCAATGTATGATTATGCACACGGCGAAAGTGATTATATCGAGCAAATTTCACATTCCATTTGTACCTTGGAATTTGTGATGCACAGAGAATTATACAATTGGTTTTTAGACCAGATTTATGATGATAAAAAGGTAAAACCACACCAATATGAATTTGCGCGTTTGAACCTGAATTATACGGTGATGAGTAAGCGAAAACTATTGCAATTGGTTCAGGAAAATATAGTTAACGGTTGGGATGATCCTAGAATGCCAACGATTTCAGGATTACGAAGAAGAGGTTATACCGCCAATTCTATTCGTAAATTCTGTGATATTATTGGTGTTGCCAAGAGAGAAAATGTGATTGATGTTTCACTTTTGGAGTTTTGTTTGCGTGAAGATTTGAACAAAACGGCTCCAAGAGTTATGGCTGTTTTAGATCCAGTAAAAGTAATTATTACCAATTATTCAGAAGGAAATGAAGAACTTTTGGATGCCGAAAACAATCAGGAAGATGAGAATGCGGGTTTCAGAAAAGTTCCTTTTTCGAAGGAATTGTACATCGAAAGAGAAGACTTTTTAGAAGTCGCTCCGGCTAAATTTTTCCGTTTGTCTATTGGAAATGAAGTGCGTTTGAAAAATGCGTATATCATTAAAGGAGAATCTGTTGTAAAAGATTCAGCTGGAAATATTACTGAAATTCATGTGACTTATGATACCGATTCTTTGAGCGGAAGTGGGAGTGAAGCCTCTAAAAGAAAAGTGGCAGGAACCTTGCATTGGGTTTCTATCCAACACGCTGTGGAAGCCGAAGTACGTTTGTATGACCGTCTTTTTATTGACGAAGCACCAGACAGTCACAAGGAGAAAAACTTCCTTGATTTTATGAATTCCAATTCCTTGCAAATCGTGAAAGGATTTGTAGAACCAAGTCTTGCTACAGCAAAATCAGGAGATAAATTTCAGTTCCAACGTTTGGGTTATTTCAATGTTGATAAGGATTCAACTGATTCTAAATTAGTATTTAACAAAACGGTTGGACTTAAAGATGCCTGGGAAGAAAAAGGTAAAAAAGAGGAAAATAGTATTAACAATGCTTTAAAAGAAATCAATAAATATTTCAAAGTTGCTACAAGAGAAGAACGTATTGCTATCAGAAAAGCAATAGGAGAAACTTTAGCCGGAATTGTGAATTACAGTTTATTGCAAAATTCTTTCAAAAAGAACATCAACAACAACAAAAGTTCTTTGTTGTTTGCCCAACTGATTTTGAAATATTCCAGTTTAAAATCGGCTGATTTTGAAAAAGAAGATGTTACTAAATTGTACTTAATGTCATTACGAAGTGAATCATCATTTGTTCGTTCGAGAGCACTTTTGAATTTACGAGATTATGATTCATATTTAATAAATTCCTTTAGAGAAGAAATTTTGAAACTAAAATCCAATCCTCCGAAAAATACAACTGATAGAGAAATGGAATTTATTGAACAAGTTTTAAATAAATAAAAACTATGGAAAGTGCTTTTTTTAAAGCACTTTTCTTATGATTTGTTTTTTCGATTAATTTTAAAAATTATATCAATTTTAGTAATTAAAAATAACCTTCATAAATCGATTTTAAGGGATTTTTTCAAGTTTTACAGGTATTTAATCGTTTCTAAAAAGTTTTAATTACAGAATCCTTTATTTTAATTTTTAAACGAATTAACGGCATATTAACATCGAGGTATTCATAAATTGATTAACTTTAAAGAAGTATTAATTTTAATTCTAGAAACGATGTCAAATAACACAGGAAATTCAGCATTGGCACTTTTAGTAGGTGCAGCGATAGGAGTAGGAGTAGGGATTTTATTTGCTCCAGATAAAGGTTCAAAAACCAGAGAAAAAATTAAAGAAGGTTTTGATGAAGCCAAAGACAATTTAAAGCACAAATACGAAGATGTAACCCAGCAGTTAAGAAATAAATTTTCAGGTGCACAAAAACACAGTTTAGAGGAAACGTATGAACACATGGTTTCTAGTGCGAGTGATAAAACGGAAGATGTTATTTCTTTTTTAGAAAAAAAATTGGCTGATTTGAAAAAACAAACTGCTAATCATAGCTAAAATTCTAAAAAAAACTATTTATGGCTTTTGAAGAACTAAAAGAAAACACCGAAGAAATTCAAAAGGAAGCACAATCCTATATTGATAATACTGCAAAATACTATAAGTTGCGAGCTTTTAAACTAGCAATGAAATCAACTACCATGATTTTGAAATTTGCATTAATTGCAATTACATTGACCATGGTTTTGTTCTTTTGTTCGATTGCTGCGGCTTTTGCTATTGGAAATGCAATAGGTAGTTATGCCTTGGGATTTCTTATCATTGCTGGATTTTATTTAGTTACCACTGGTCTTTTATTTTTAATTAAAGACAAAATAGTAGAAGGACCAATTTTAGAAAAATTTTCAGAAATCTTTTTTAATGATTAAATTATGGAAAAGAAGAGATATTCATCCTACGCACAAATAGAAAAGGAATTAGAAATTCTGAAAATAGAAAAGGAGTTAAATATTCAAAGAATTATTTTAAATGTTCATCATGTTAAAGATGGCTTATCTCCAATAAATATAATAAAAGAGATTTTAGGAGATTATAAATCCATTATATCCAATCATTCAGGAACGATATTTAACATAGCACTTCCATTTTTAATCAGTTGGTTTAGAAAACGAAAAAGAGGCAATTAAGCCTCTTTTTTGTTGAAATAATCTTGATTTTAAACCTCTTCTTCAGGTTCTTCTGGTGCTTGAAGTTCTTGATAATCTGGAGTATTGTCAGTTATTGTTGGTTTGCTTCTTTTGGTTTTCTTCATCATTTCGCCTACTTGGTTCGAAGCAGAGAATGAAGCTACCATATTATTCAACATATCACTTCCAGCTTGAGGCGAATTGGGCAATAATATCAAATTAGAATTCGTATCAGCTCCAATGGCTTGTAAAGTATCATAATGCTGCGTCACCACAATCAATGCCGAAGCTTCTTGCGAATTGATGCCTACTTTGTTCAAAACATCTACACTTTCTACCAATCCACGAGCAATTTCACGTCTTTGATCGGCGATTCCTTGTCCTTGTAGTTTTTTACTTTCGGCTTCTGCTTGTGCTTTGGCAACAATTCTAATTCTAGAGGCTTCGGCTTCAAATTCAGCTACGGTTTTTTCTCTATCGGCAGCATTAATTCTATTCATCGCATTTTTTACCTGAATATCTGGATCAATATCCGTAACCAATGTATTGATAATCGTATAACCATAAGTGGTCATGGCTTCGTTCAATTCTCTTTTTACAGCAATAGCAATATCGTCTTTTCTTTCAAAAACATCGTCTAATTTTAGTTTTGGAACTTCGGCACGAACTACGTCAAAAACATACGATGTGATTTGATCGTGAGGATATTCCAGTTTGTAGAAAGCGTCATAAACCGTTTCTTTTACAACCATAAACTGTACAGAAACCTTAAGTTTTACAAAAACATTGTCTTTAGTCTTGGTTTCAATAATAACATCTAATTGTTGAATTTTTAAATTCACACGTCCTGCAATTCTATCAATCAACGGAATTTTGAGTTGTAGTCCAGATTGGCGGATGCTTAAAAATTTTCCAAATCGTTCGATAATAACAGCTGTTTGTTGTTTGACAGTAAAAAAAGAAGATAGAAAAATAAAAAGACCAAAAACAATAATAAAAATTAATAATGGATTCATAGAAGTATAATTTAGGTTAAAAATCACTGTTAAATTACAAAAAAACTTTAGGTTTGTGGACGAATAAATTCAACTTTATGAAAAAGATAGCTTTTAGTATTGCTTTTCTCTTAATTGCAACAGCAGGTTTGGCACAATACAAGTACAGAGATTCTAACAGAATAGGAATTTTTGGTGGGTTAAATCAATTTACATTGAACACCAATAATTTTGAAACCAAACCAGAAATGGGGTGGAATGCAGGACTTTCTATGAGAGGTAATTTCTATAACGATTGGGATATGGTCTATGCGATGCAGTTTAGCGAAAACAATTTTTCAGTGGCTACAAATTCTCTTCTTTTGTTCAATGAAGATGTAAATTACAAGTTGGCATCAGCTCAAGTTTCTTTACAATTGAGTTATAAAATTGTCGAAAATCATTTGAGTATAGAGTTTGGTCCTTTGGTTCAAATTAACGGAAAGCTTAAGGTAGAATCGGGTAAAGAAAACAATATTATAACAGGGACAACTTTATTAGCTAAAGATATTGTCGATATTTCTAAATTTAATTTTTATCCAACAGTTGGAATTACAGCAGGAGTAAAGCACGTTCGTTTGAATGTTTCCTATCAATATGGCGTCAATAATATGTTGGGTAATTTAAACAACAAAAATTTAGGAGTCAATTTTAAAGGAAATCCTGGAATTGCAAATGCTAATTTGATATTGTATTTATAAAAAAAGCTCCCGAATTTGGGAGCTTTTTTAGTTTTATAAAGTAGCTATTGCTTTTTCAATTCTATTTATCGTTTCTTCTTTTCCAATGAGTTCCGCAATGTCAAATAGGTGAGGCCCTTTCAAAGCTCCAACCAAACTCAAACGGAAGGGTTGCATTACTTTTCCCATTCCAATTTCGTTTTTTGTCAACCAGTCTTTCACGATGGTTTCGATATTTAAAGAAGTAAAATCAGTTATTTCTCCAAGAACCGAAATCAATTCCTGCATCAAAGCGGGTGTTTCCTCTTTCCAATTTTTTCTTGCTTTTTCATCATAAGACGTTGGAGCTACAAAAAAGAAATCACTCAAGTCCCAAAATTCTGAAACGAAATGAGCTCGTTCTTTTATTAATGAAACTATTTTTTCCAATTTTGTCATTCCGTAGGAATCTATGCCTTTTTCAGCGACAATAGGAGCAAAGGTTTTTGCCAAATCAGTATCATTTTGCTTCACCAAATATTGATGATTGAACCATTTGTTTTTTTCTGGGTCAAATTTAGCTCCGGCTTTATGCACTCTGCTCAAATCAAATTTTTCAACTAATTCTTTCAACGTAAACAACTCTTGCTCTGTTCCGTCATTCCATCCCAATAATGCCAGGAAGTTGATTACAGCTTCAGGAAAGAATCCTTCTTCTCTATAACCGGAAGAAACGCCTTCTTCGGTTTTCCATTCTAATGGGAAAACTGGAAATCCTAATTTATCCCCATCACGTTTGGATAATTTTCCATTTCCAACCGGTTTCAAAATCAATGGTAAATGGGCAAATTCTGGTGCTTCCCAACCAAAGGCTCGGTACAACAAAACGTGTAATGGCATTGACGGCAACCATTCTTCACCACGAATCACGTGAGTCGTTTCCATTAAATGATCATCGACAATATTCGCCAAATGATAGGTTGGCATTCCGTCACTTTTGAACAATACTTTATCGTCCAAAAGATTGGTTTCGAATTTTACATCTCCACGAATGATGTCTTTCAAATGCAAAGTTTCGTCAACCGGAGTCTTAAAACGAATCACATAATCTTCGCCAGCAGCAATTCTTTGTGCTGTTTCTTCGGCAGAAATGACCAAAGAAGTATCTAGTTTTTCTCTGTTATGATGATTATAGATAAAGGTTTTTCCTTGTTCTTCGTGTTGTTTTCTATGCAAATCCAAAGCTTCGGCAGTGTCAAAAGCATAATATGCCCAACCTGAATTGATTAATTCATCAGCATATTGCTTGTACAAATGCTTTCTTTCCGATTGTTTGTAAGGACCAAATTTTTCATTCTTTCCAATAGTTTCATCAGGAGCAATTCCTAACCATTCTAAAGATTCCATAATATATTCTTCGGCACCTGTAACAAAACGATTTTGATCCGTGTCTTCTATTCGAAGAAAGAAAACGCCGTTGTTTTTTTTGGCAAACAAATAATTGAATAGGGCAGTACGCACTCCACCAATATGTAAAGGTCCCGTTGGACTTGGTGCAAAACGCACTCGAACTTGTTGTGACATTTGTATAAATTTTGATGCAAATATAATTAGAAGTCAGAAGTTTTTAGAGAATTAGCCTTTATTAAATTTTTAACATCAAATAGAATTGAAAAATGGTTACTTTTATCGGTTATAAAAACACTTTTATAGATTTTGGAACATTCAAAATTCATATACCAAAAGCTGGAACTTTTCATCAAGAAGTTTTACACCAACGAACTGATTCGGGGAATGATTTTCTTCGTTGGCTTGGGATTGTTGTATTTCTTGTTCACGCTCTTTGTGGAATATTTTCTTTGGCTCAAGCCAATGGGAAGAACACTTTTGTTTTTGACTTTTATTTTTGTTGAAATTTTCCTTTTGTTCCGGTTTATTTTGTTTCCAATCTTTAAATTATTTAAGCTTCAAAAAGGAATTGATTACAAAGAAGCCTCTGCCATCATTGGAAATCATTTCACGGAAGTAAGTGACAAATTGACGAATTTCCTTCAATTATCGAATGACGAAAATCAATCCGAATTGTTATTGGCTTCTATAGAACAAAAAGCAAATTCTTTGCAGCCTATACCTTTTGGAAACGCCATTAATTTTAATACCAATCGGAAATATTTGCCTTTGGCAATACTGCCGATTTTGTTTTTCGTTTTCTTTTATGTTTCCGGAAACAGCAAAATAATTTCTCAAAGTTTGAATAGGGTAGTGCATTTTAGAGATCAGTTTTTGCCACCTGCACCATTTGAATTCGTGATGCTGAACAGTAATTTGCAAACAGAACAAAATAAAGATTTCATCATTCGCATCAAGACCGAAGGAAAAATAGTTCCTGAAAATGCAATGATTTTTATTGGTGACGAAAGCTATTTTATGGAAACAACCAAACCTGGAGAGTTCCAATACAGAATTGAAAAGCCTTTATCCAATGTTTTGTTCCACGTGGAGGCGAATGCAGTTTCTTCTTCCGATTATGAATTGAATATGGTGACTGTTCCGTCGATTGCCAATTTTGAAATGATTTTAAATTTCCCTTATTACTTGAAAAAGAAACAGGAAATCATCAAAGGAAATGGAAACGCGATTCTTCCCGAAGGCACTCGCGTTACTTGGAGAATTAATACTTTGGCAACACAGAATGTAGTGTGGAAAGATTTGACTTCTAATTTGACTTTTGCCAAATCTGAAAACAATTTTACTTTATCGAAACAAATTTCTCAAAACACAGAATACCAAATCCTGACTTCGAATGCTAAAGTGAAGAACTACGAGAAATTGAATTACCAAATTTCGGTAATCAAAGATCAGTTTCCAACTATCAATGTAAACAACGCTCCGGATAGCCTTAAAATCGACAAAAACTATGTTTTAGGACAAATTTCCGATGATTACGGATTATCTAGGCTTCAGGTGGTTTATTATCCTAAAAACAAGCCTGAATTGGTTAAACGTGGAACAATAGCTGTCAAGTCAAATCTGTATGATCAGTTCATTTTTGCATTTCCAGGTTCGCTTCCGGTAGAGCAGGGAGTTTCTTATGAGTACTATTTTGAGGTTTTTGATAACGATGCGATTCATAATTTCAAAAGCACAAAATCTTCCGTTTTCTCGAATCGTATTGCTACAGATGATGAGAAAGAAGATCAACAATTCCAACAGCAAAACGAAAGCATTAATGGTTTGGAAAAATCATTAAAAAATCAGGACAAGCAAATTTCTGAAATGGATAAGTTGCAAAAATCTGGAAAAGAAAAAGACAATTTGGAGTTTAAAGACCAACAAAAAATTAATGATTTTATCAAGCGTCAAAATCAGCAGGATAAAATGATGAAGGAGTTTGCCGAGAAAATGAAAGAGAATTTAGATAAGTCTAAAACGGAAAAGAAAGATGAATTTAAAGAAGTGTTGCAAAAAAGACTTGAAAATGTAGATAAGGATTTAGAGAAAAATAAAAAATTATTGGACGAACTAAAAGAATTGAATGAAAAAATTCAACAGGAAGATTTGATGGAGAAAATGGATAAGTTCAAGCAAACTGCCAAAAATCAATCGAAGAGTTTAGAACAATTGGTTGAGCTGACCAAGAAATATTATGTTCAGAAAAAAGCAGAACAATTAAAAGATAAACTGGATAAATTGGCAGATAAGCAGGAAGATTTATCAAATCAAGACAAAGAAAACACCAAAGAAAACCAAGACGAAATCAATAAGGAATTTGATAAAGTTCAGGAGGATTTAAAGGAATTGGATAAGGAAAACAAAGAATTGAAAAAACCGTTAGATATTTCAACTGACCCAGCAAAAGAAAAAAGTATTGACGAAGATTTGAAAAAAGCTTCGGATGAATTGCAAAAGAAAAGTAAATCATCTGCCAAACCTAGACAAAAAAGTGCTGCCAAAAAGATGAAACAAATGTCTCAGAAAATGGAACAAAGTATGGAAGGTGGCGAAATGGAACAACTGGAAGAAGACATTGCGATGTTGCGCCAAGTTCTGGATAATCTTTTGGCTTTTTCATTTTCACAAGAAGATTTGATGGGTAAATTCAAAGGATATAAAATCGGTTCGCCTGCTTTTAATAAAGCTTTGAAAAACCAACAAGATTTAAAATTGCAGTTCAAACATATTGACGACAGCTTGTTTGCGATGTCTTTGCGTAACCCAAAAATTGGTGAAAACATCACTAAAGAAATTGGAAATGCACATTATAATTTGGATAAATCTTTAGAGACTTTGGCTGATGCTCAAGTTGCAAAAGGAGTTTCTCATCAGCAATACACCGTTTCTTCTGCTAATAAATTAGCTGATTTTCTAACGGATGTTCTGAATAATATGCAGATGCAAATGTCAGGAAGTATGGGTGGTGGTAAACCTAAAAAGGGACAAGGCGAAGGAATGCAATTGCCGGATATCATCAAGAAGCAGGAAGGTCTTGGAGAGAAGATGAAAGAAGGAATGAAGAAAGGTCAGAAGCCCGGACAAAAACAGGGCAATGAAGGCGAGAAAGGAAAGGATGGTAAAAGTGGTAAACAAGGTGGAGGATCCAATGGCGAAGATGGTGAAGATGGTGAAGGCGATGCAAAAGTAATTATGGAAATTTACAAAGAGCAAAAGCAATTGCGGGAAGCATTACAAAATGAACTAGAGAAGAAAGGACTTGGAGGAAACGGACAGAATGCTTTGGAACAAATGAAGCAGATCGAAAAGCAATTGTTGAACAAAGGTTTTAAGAATGATGTATTACAAAGAATCTTAAATGTGAAGCAGGAATTGCTGAAATTAAACACAGCAATTCAACAGCAAGGACAGGAAAATAAACGCCAAGCAGAAATAAATAAAAAGGAGTTTTCCAACCAAGCTAAACCCTTGCCATCCGCATTATTGGATTATTTAAATAGTATAGAAATATTAAATAGACAATCCTTACCTTTGCGCTCCATTTTTAATCAAAAAGTTCAAGAATATTTCAATAAAAAATGATAGACTTTAATTACGAAACAGAATTCACATTAGAGAATGAAGAAGCTATTAGCAGTTGGATTTCTAATGTAATAAAATCTGAAGGGAAGAAAGAAGGAGAGATTAATTATATCTTTTGCGATGATGAGTATTTGTTGGAGATAAACAAAGAACATTTGCAACACGATTATTATACTGATATTATCAGTTTTGATTATACAGTTGGTAACGAAATTAATGGTGATATGTTTATTTCTATAGATAGAGTTAAAGAAAACGCACAAGACTTCAATGTTTCTTTCGATGAAGAATTGAAGCGTGTTATAGTTCACGGTGTTTTGCATTACTGTGGATATAAAGATAAATCTGAAGAAGATGAACTTTTGATGAGAAAGAAAGAAGATGAAAAAATCGCTATGTTTCACGTGGAACAGTAGTGATTGGTACGTGAAAGATTTGTGATTGTTTCACGTGGAACACGTGAAAATCGAATTGAATTTTTAATGCAAATGAAAATAAATTTTAATTTGTTTCACGTGGAACAGTGTGGAAAAAGATTTTTATTTTGGGGAAACTTGAAATCAAAAAATGATTTGTCTGTAATTTGAAATTGTTTGTTTCACGTGGAACAAAGTTTAAAACAATGATTTTAGACGTAAGTCTGAAATCAAAAACAAGAAAAAAATGTTTCTAGAAGAATATGATGTAATTGTAGTTGGTGCAGGTCACGCTGGTTGCGAAGCCGCAGCCTCGGCAGCCAATTTGGGGTCGAAAACTTTGTTGGTCACAATGAGTTTGCAGAACATTGCGCAAATGTCTTGCAATCCTGCAATGGGAGGAATCGCAAAAGGACAAATTGTGCGTGAGATTGATGCGCTTGGCGGATACTCTGGAATTGTGTCTGACAAGACTGCGATTCAATTCAAGATGCTGAACAAATCCAAAGGGCCTGCAATGTGGTCGCCAAGGGTTCAAAGTGACCGAATGCGTTTTGCGGAAGAATGGAGATTGATGCTGGAAGGAACTCCAAATCTTGATTTTTACCAAGAAATGGTCAAAGGTTTGATTATCGAAAACGGAAAAGTAAAAGGTGTTCGAACTTCGCTTGGAATTGAAATCAAATCGAAATCGGTGGTGTTGACCAATGGAACGTTTCTGAATGGTTTGATTCATATTGGAGAAAAACAATTCGGTGGAGGAAGAGCAGGCGAGAGTGCGGCTTATGGAATTACCGAAGATTTGGTCAATGCAGGATTTCAATCAGGAAGAATGAAGACTGGAACGCCACCGCGTATCGATGGGCGTTCTTTGGATTATTCTAAAATGAACGAAGAAAAAGGAGATGCAAAGCCAGACAAGTTTTCTTATTCAGATATCACTTCGCCTTTGATTCATCAAAGGTCGTGTCATATGACCTATACTTCGCTTGAAGTTCATAATATTTTGAGAGAAGGTTTTGATCGATCGCCAATGTTCAACGGAAGAATCCAATCACTTGGACCAAGATATTGTCCGTCTATCGAAGATAAGATTAATCGTTTTGCGGATAAAGAAAGACACCAATTGTTTGTTGAACCAGAAGGTTGGAATACTTGCGAGGTGTATGTAAATGGTTTTTCTACATCGCTTCCAGAGGATATTCAATTTAAAGCGCTGCGTTCGGTTGTTGGTTTTGAAAACGTGAAATTCTTCCGTCCAGGTTATGCTATCGAATACGATTATTTTCCGCCAACGCAGTTGAAACATACTTTGGAGACTAAATTAGTTGAAGGTTTGTATTTTGCCGGACAAATAAACGGAACAACCGGATATGAAGAAGCCGCTTCTCAAGGATTAATGGCAGGAATTAATGCAGCCTTAAAAGCTCAAGAAAGAGAACCGTTTACTTTAAAAAGAGACGAAGCGTATATTGGTGTTTTAATTGATGACTTAATAACGAAAGGAACGGAAGAACCATACAGGATGTTTACTTCTCGTGCCGAGTTCAGAACCTTGTTGCGTCAGGATAATGCTGATTTCAGATTAACGCCAATGTCTTATGAAATTGGTTTAGCGTCTGAAAAGCGTTTGCGCAGAATGGAGCATAAATTGAACGAATCCGAAAAGATGGTTGCTTTCTTCAAAGAGACCAGTGTTACCGTAGCTGAAACAAATCCAATTTTGGAATCAAAAGGCACAGCATTAATTACGCAAGGCGATAAAATGTTTAAGGTTTTCTCTCGTCCGCAAATTGAATTGGAAGATATTATCAAATTCGAAAAGGTTGCGATTTATATTGAAGAGAATGATTTAGATCAGGAAATTTTAGAACAAGCCGAAATCCAAGTGAAATATTCCGGTTATATCGAAAAAGAACGAAACAACGCCAATAAACTAACTCGTTTGGAAGACGTGAAAATTCCTGAAAATTTTGATTATGATAAAATCAAATCTATGTCGATTGAAGCGAAGCAAAAATTAAGCAAAATCCGTCCTGTAACTATTTCACAAGCTTCAAGAATAAGCGGAGTGTCGCCTAGTGATATTTCCGTATTGTTAATTTATATGGGACGTTAAAAAGTAATCAGTGTTCAGTAATCAGTTAGCAGCTGAATACTGAACACTGATTTTTAAAATTGTTCCACGTGAAACTATATAATTTATAAATAATTTTTTTAGTAACGGTGCTAAACTGATTACTGAAAACTGACCACTGAATACTAAAAATGGACATTTCAAACAAAAAACATTTTCTTACTGTAAAAGATTATTCGGTTTCACAGGAAACTTTCGATTTGTATTATGACGAAACTTTGGATATGCTAATTACACATCCGCAACCGAGTTTGGAAAATTTGGGTAAATACTACGAAAGCGAAGATTATATTTCCCACACCGACAACAAACGTTCTTTGTTTGAAAAATTATACCATTTCATAAAAAGCATTGCTTTAAAAAACAAATTAAATTTAATAAATTCATTTCAATCAAATAAAGGAAAGATTCTTGATATTGGAGCTGGAACTGGAGATTTTTTGTCAGTAGCCAAAAATGATGGTTGGGAAACAATAGGAGTGGAGCCAAGTGATCGAGCCAAAACAATTGCAAAAAGCAAAGGCATTTCATTTGTAGAAAATACAGCAGAATTAGAAAATCATTCTTTTGACGTCATTTCGATGTGGCATGTTTTAGAACACGTTCCGGATTTAGATAAGCAAATAAAAGAATTGAAACGTTTGTTGAAACCAACTGGAACCTTAATTATTGCAGTTCCTAATTTCAAATCTTTCGATGCAAAACACTACGGAAAATTTTGGGCCGCTTTTGATGTGCCGATTCATTTTTGGCATTTTTCTAAAACAGCGATACAATTGCTTTTTGAAAAAGAAGAAATGAAATTGGAAAAAATCCTTCCAATGAAATTTGACTCTTTTTATGTGAGTTTACTTTCCGAAAAATACAAATCGGGTAAAATGAATTTCATAAGCGCTTTTTTCACGGGATTAAAGTCTAATTTCAAGGCAAAAAAGGATTTTGAGTATTCTTCACACATTTACATCCTAAAAAATAAGTAAAAACCATTTTAAGCGTTTTTAAGCGATGTTTTTACGCTAAAAACTATCTATATTATCTTTTTTGAAAAAATCGATTATTTCAAAGCTATTAAGGTCAGTTTTAATCAATTCAAATTATCAATTCTATATTTACAATAGCAAATTATTATACCAGAAAAAAGGTAGCATTTTTCGAACTTTATGACAATGCTATCTATTTTTTTATATTTTTGTTACCAATTCTTAAAAATCAAAAAAAATCTTAAAATGAAATCAAAGATTCACGAATACCAAAAAACAAATATTAAAATGATGAGTAAAAAAATAGTTCTAATTCTTGCTTTAGCAATTTCAATAATTTCTTGTAACGAAAAACCAGCTGCAACTGTTAAAGAAGCAAAAACCGCTTATGTTGACACTTCCGTTTTAATGAAAGAATATACCGAGGCAAAAGATATTCAGGAAAAATTCAAAGCGAAGTCAGAAGAGAAAGGAAGACAACTGGAAGCTGAAATAAATCGTTTCAAACAAGAAGCTAGTAATTTTCAATCTCAAGCGCAAGCTAATGGTCAAGAATGGGCTCAAAAGAAAGGAGCTGAATTGCAAAGAAGAGAGCAACAATTGGCTCAAGCGCAACAAATGTTAGCACAACAATTGCAACAAGAAGCTGGTACCGAAATGGATAGTTTGGTAACTGGTGTGAAAAAATTCATCAAAGATTACGGTAAAGAAAAAGGATACACTTACATTTACGGAACAGGTGAACCAGCATCGATTTTGTATGCTGAAGAAAAGTTAGACATCACTAAAGAAATTGTTAAATTATTGAACGAAAAATATAAAACTTCTTCTGAAAAAGCAGCTGATAAAAAATAAATTCTTCATAAACAATGTATTAAATGTCACGCAATTGCGTGGCATTTTTTGTTTTATATTCTCAAAAACAATATTTTAGCTTTCAAATTTACTCGCCTTATGCAAACGATTTCCGAAGCCGCTGCTTATACCCTTCAATTTATCAATCAAACACATAAATCTGTTTTTCTTACTGGAAAAGCAGGAACAGGTAAAACAACATTGCTTCGTGAAATAATCCAAACTACACATAAGAATACTGTGGTCGTTGCTCCAACAGGAATTGCGGCTTTGAATGCGGGTGGAGTTACGATTCATTCTATGTTTCAGTTGCCTTTCGGCGGATTTATTCCAGATAATTCATCGCCTCATTTTTCCGAAAGTACCAAGTTTGAAACCAAAGCCACTTTGCGCAGGCATTTCAAAATGAGCGGTTTAAAGAAATCTGTTATCAAAAATATGGAATTGTTGATTATTGATGAAGTCAGTATGCTTCGTGCCGATTTGCTGGATGCCATGGATTTTATGATGCAAACCGTTCGCAAAAAAAACACTCCTTTTGGTGGCGTTCAAGTTTTGTATATTGGTGATTTACTGCAATTGCCACCCGTAATTAGAGACGAGGAATGGCGCACTTTGAAAACGTATTACAAAGGGAAATTCTTTTTTCATTCGCACGTTATTCAACAAAATCCGCCTTTGTACATCGAATTGTCGAAGATTTTTCGTCAAACTGATGATGTTTTTATTTCGATTTTGAACAATTTGAGAAACAACCAAATTTCTTCGGAAGACATTCAAAACTTGAATCAATACGTAAATCCAAATTTCGATTTGAAAGCCAATAAAGGCTACATCACTTTAACAACCCATAATGCCAAAGCCGATGCGATGAATGCACAAGCCTTGGAAGATTTGGAAGAAAAGTTGGTTGTTTACAAACCGTCGATTGTGGGTGATTTTCCAGAGAAAATATTTCCAGTTGATGAAGCATTGAAGTTGAAAGTAGGAGCACAAGTGATGTTTGTGAAAAATGATTTGTCTTTTGATAAAAAATATTTCAATGGCAAAATGGGAATCATAAAATCCCTTTCGAAAGAGGAGATTTTGGTTCATTTTCCCGAAGAAAACATAACCATCGAAGTCGAAAAATACGAATGGGAAAACATTCGTTACAAAGTGGATGAATTGACCAAGGAAATAGAGGAAGAGGTTTTAGGAACTTTTGTTCATTATCCCATAAAACTAGCTTGGGCAATTACGGTTCACAAAAGCCAAGGATTGACTTTTGACAAAGCTGCGCTTGATGTTTCGCAAGTTTTCCTTCCCGGCCAAGCGTATGTGGCTTTGTCGCGTTTACGTTCGTTAAACGGCTTAATTTTACTTTCTCCGTTGCGAATGAATGGTATTTCGAACGATCAGGACGTGATGGATTATTCGTTGAACAAAGCTTCGGAAGAGTTTCTGAAAAATTCGTTGCATTTTGAAACCAAAAATTTCATCCATAACTATTTGATAAACAGTTTTGATTGGGCAGAATTAGCACAAGAATGGCGCAATCACAAGTTCAGTTATTCAGATAATTCCGAAAGTTCGGCCAAATCCAAACAGGCAAACTGGGCGGCAAAACAATTGGAAGCAATCGACAGGCTTTTGGATCCATCCCAAAAATTCATTCTGCAATTGAATAAAATATTCAACACGGAAACTGTCGATTTGAATCATGTTTCGGAGCGATTTCAAGCGGCTTACAATTATTTTATCAAGCCGATGGATGATTTGGTTTTTGAAATTCTTTGGAAGGTTGAAGAAGTCAAACGATTGAAGAAAGCCAAAGCATTTTATGATGAGTTAATGGTTTTGGAAGAACTGCAAACCAAGGCTGTTTTGCGATTGATGAAAGCCAAATTATTGATCGAAACCGTAGTGGCTGGAGAAACGATTTCGAAGGAAAAATTAACGTCTGACGTTATCAAAAAATACATTGCTCACAAAACCGAAGCGATTCACAATCAATTCAAAGAGCTTAATGTCACTTTGATTGAAGACGAAGCGGATGTAAATCGTTATGCAAAAAAAGAAAAAGCAACCAAAGAACCTAAAAAATCTACTGTTCAGGAAACCTACGAATTGTGGCTGGAAAAAAATACCATTCAGGAAATTGCCCAAATTAGAAAGTTTACTCCAGAAACTATTTTAAGCCATTTGACCAAATTGATTAGTACCAAAACTATAAATATCAACGATGTTTTACCCGAAGATAAAGTCAAAGATTTAACCGAGGCTTTCTATGGCTACAAAGAAGAATCGATTTCGCCTTTAAAAGAGAAATATGGCGATAAATTTACTTGGGAAGAATTGAGAATGTTCAAGGCGAGTTTGAATTAATCTTTTGAGATTTGACGTTTTGCAATAACAAGTTTTTGTAAAATCCCTACAAATGGGGATTTTTTTTTGCTCATAAATCCCTAGATTTGAATAGTATAAATTTTAAAAACAAAAAATATGAAAGTTTACGATTTAAAAGGGGTTTTAGTAGAGGGAAAAAAAGCGGTAATCGCTGTATACTTACCAATACCAAAAAAAAACGCATACAACATCTTTAATATTTACAATATTTCTGACGCAAAAGAGAACAAAATTGTAATTCATCTTAAAGATTTTTCAACACCACCATTAGTGGTAACGGATAATAATTTAGAATCATTTATAATTGAATTAAACACAAAAGAATTTGACAGTTTTGACTTTGCTAAAGAGACAAGAGTAGCATTGATTCATCATAATGCGGATGATTTACCTGGTAAGCCAGAAGAAATTTTTAATGAAGCTCACGTAAAATCAATTGAACCAAATGTAGCTGGAACTGGAATTATTCGTCCTTAAATTAATGCAAAACATATCACCCAAAACCTTTAGTTTTTTGCTCACTTTATTTTTTATAGTGAGCATTTGCTTTGGGCAAAATAAAATGTTACAATCCATAGATTCTACTCTAGATAATGGAGATTCTAAAGAAGCTTTGAAGAAGCTTTTTAAAATGAATATTACTAATTTTTCATTAGAAGATCAGGGCTATTATTATTCAATTATTGCAAAAAGTTATTATAAAGAAAACAACTACGAAAAAGCCATTAAAAATTATTTATTAGCTAAAATACAATACCAAAAAGCTAATGCTTTAGCAAAAGCAATGGATGTTAATTTGGATATTGCTTTTATTATTCGTGATTTTAAAGGTAACAAACAAAAGCATAAATCCTATCTCAAAGAATACATGAATTATGCTATTGCAACAAAAAATCAAGCTAAAATTCTAAAAGGATATGTTCAAATAGCCTCTTTAAAAATCAATAAAAAAGAAGCCCAAGAAAGTCTGTCTTATTTTAGGAAAGCCATATACTTAAATAAAAAAGTAAAGGATAAAAAATTAGAAAGTAAAATAAATAATAATCTTGCGGTACTTTATGGTGATGTGTTAGATATGCCAGACTCTAGCTTATTTTATCTCAAAAAAGACTATATTCATTTACAGAAGGAAAAAAGGTCTAATCCGAACTATATCTGTTATAATTTAGTAAATCAAGCTTCAAATTATCGTCATTTGCAACAATATCAAAAGGCAATTGACATATTGTATCAAGCCGATACAATAAAATTAATAGAGCATAAAAAAGAAACTAAAGAGAACATAAATAACTTCATCTATCTAAACTACAAAGACGCAGGAAATACCAACAAAGCCTTATTCCATCTAGAAATAGCTAATAAATACCACGATTCTTTAAATACGGAAGAACAAAACAAGGTGATTAATGAATTAGACACCAAATACAAAACACAAGAAAAAGAACTTGAAAATTTACAATTAAAAACACACATTAAAACCAATAAAATTATCTTATATCTTATCCTCATAGTGTTAATTGTTGTTGTTGTGATCGCTGTTTTGGGCTACAAGAACATTAGCAAAAAGAAACGAATTGCCGAGCAAGATCAGCTTATTGGCATACAAAAACTCGAAAAACAACTCAAAGACCAAGAGCTGAACGATATAGATCTAATGCTGGAAAGTCAGGAAAAAGAACGCCAAAACATAGCCAACGAATTGCACGACAATTTGGGCAGTATGCTCGCTACCTTAAAACTGAATTTCCAAAACCTAAAACGCCAAAAAGAGGCTTTAGACCAACAAGAAAACAAACTCTATGACAAAACAGATGCTTTGCTAGAGGAAGCTTACCAAAAAGTACGCAACATTGCCCATCTGAAAAACCTTGGAGTGATTGGTAGCGAAGGACTACTAGTAGCGGTCAACAAAATGGCAGAGAAAATGAGCGTTTTAGAAAAACTAAAAATAAACGTCATTCCGTTTGGTCTTACCCAGCGATTAGACAATACCATCGAAGTAATGCTCTTTCGAATGATTCAGGAATTGTGTACCAACATCATCAAACATTCTGAAGCCACCGAAGTGAATATTTATTTGACCCAAGGAACACCTACCGAGATCAACATTATTATCGAAGACAACGGCAAGGGATTCGACCCCAAAACGATAGAGACTAAATCCGGAATCGGACTCAAAAATATGGCCAAAAAAGTAGAACAAATGGGCGGAACATTTACCATCGATTCTATTGTAACCAAAGGAACTTCCATCATTATAGACCTCCCTTTATGATAACAGTAATCATCGCCGAAGATCATCAAGCCCTAATAGACGGCATCAAACTTTCGTTAGAAATGGAAACCGACATTACCGTAATAGGCGAAGCCAATGATGGCGAAGAACTCATACAAATTGTCAAAAACAAACGTCCGCAAGTCGTTATCACCGACATAAGAATGCCAAAATGCGATGGAATTTGTGCCACAATAGCCATTAAAGACGCATTTCCGGAGATAAAAGTAATAGCCTTTAGTATGTTTGACCAACAAGAAGCCGTGCAACAAATGAAAAAAGCAGGAGCATCGGGTTATATTATGAAAAATTCGCCCCTCAAGAAAGTCATCCAAGCCATTAGAGCCGTTGCCAACAACGAAACTTTTTTTGACGATTCCATTATTGTATCTAAAGACCAATCCAGTAAAGAAATCATTCTGTTAAGCACCCGAGAGAAAGAAATTCTGCGACTCATAGGCGAAGGAAAAACATCCCACGAAATTGCTGATGTTCTTTTTATTAGCAAAAGCACCGTAGATACGCATCGCAAAAACATCCTCAAAAAAATGAACCTTTACGGAAAAACCGATTTGATTCGGTTTGCTGTAGAGCGGAAGTATGATTTTTAAATTGCTTTTTTATAGTAATTAGTTGCGATGTATTTTAAAGATTCTAAATATTTAAAATAAAACCAATTTTAACCAGAGTCGGCTTTGTTTTTTTAACAACTTTTTCAAAGAGAAATACAGAAAAAAGTTCAGGATTGTTCAAGGCGAGTTTGAATTAAAAATATTTACGACTTACAAATAGATCTTCTCATCATCGCAACGTTTTATAATATAACGTTTCATATTAGAAATGATTTCTTGATAATCGGGAGCTTCAAAACCAAAACGTTCGTGTTCCATTTGTTCTTTTTCGATGGCATTGCAGCCCTTGATTACTTCTTTGAGCATATCGAGCATGGCCAATTCTTTGTTGTTGGTTTTCTGAAATTTAAACTCTACGATTTCATCCTGCAATTGTTCGCAATACTCCAAAAGATTGGCTACTTCGGGTTTTTCTAGTAGGGAAGGGTTGGTTTTGAATATTTCTCGGGTGGATTTCATGATAAAAATAGTTTTTAGTTATTTGGGCTTTATTGTTCAATAATTTTCCAAGAGCCCGTTTTGTCGCTTCCGCTGCGTTCTATTTTTTCTTGTTCTTTAAGCTCTTTTATTTTTCGTTTTACAGTGCTTAAACTCATCTTCAAACGTTCGCTGATTTCAGTAGCTGTTATTTGGTTATTTTGCTTTATCAAGTTAAATACAGTGTCACTTACAGTGTCAAATTTTAATTTTACAGTGTCATTTGGCATTTTTACAGGTTCATTTACAGGTTTAATGTAATGAATGTGCATTTCTCGGTTTTTTAGCGAATGGTTTTCTTTCAGAAGTAAATTAGAAAGAAAGCGAATAATATATTTATCTGTTTTATGAATGCCTTTTGATACATCTTCGTAATTGGCTCGCACCAACGCATTTCGGAAATACCATGAATGCTCGGCAAACAAATCGTTGTTTGCTTCTTTAAAACCCAATTTGCGTAGATATTTTATTAAAAAAATGGCTGTTGTTCTTGTATTGCCTTCTCCAAAAGTGTGAATTTGCCACAGGTAGGAAATAAACTGGGCTAAATGCGCTATAATTTCCTGCTGACTTAAACCTTTGAAACTAAATTTTTTTTCTTGTTCAATATCGTATTCAAACGTAGCTTCTAAACTCTCGGCACTTGCATATAAAACGGTTTCTCCATTTAAAATCCATTCTTGTTTTGTGATATTGTAATCCCGAATTTTCCCTGCGAAACTGTAAATTCCTTGAAACAATCTGCGATGAATGCTAAGATATTCTGCAGGCGAAAAGGTAAATGTTTTTTCGCCCAACATTTCTGCAATGCGTGCCGAAACTTTATCGGCTTCTTCAGTTCTATCCTGATTGTTATTGGAGTCATTTTTTACAGGATGTTGTATGTAATAACTATCAATACGTTGTTTTACTTCTTCAATGGTAATATCCCCATCAATGTTTTGTTTAGCAATGCTTATAAGATAGTTAGACGGTTTTAGTCCATCAACTTGTTGCAAGCCGATAGCAGTTTTCCAAACTTTTGCTTTTTCAGCTTTGTTTGGTTCGCCTTGACGTAAATATTCTTCAAAATTATCCATTGTTGGTCTTTTGGAATTTAAACTCTACGATTTCGTCCTGCAATTGTTCGCAATACTCCAAAAGATTGGCTACTTCGGGTTTTTCTAGTAGGGAAGGGTTGGTTTTGAATATTTCTCGGGTGGATTTCATAATCAATGGCAATTTCAATTTCAAAAATCAATTTCAATTATTGGGATTTCAAGTTAAATAGCATCAAAGGGATTGTTAGCGGATAGCCCTTTTAACTAAATTTTTGTTTTAACATCATACTTTCTTTTTCATATTCCGTTTTATAATTTCCATTTTCGTCTTTTGAATGAATTTTATAAGGTTCTCTATTCGCATTTTGTTCTTTTCTTACCTCGTAAAACTTTTCCATTTCTCCATTTAAAAATGTTATTCCAAATTTTAATAACTCAACATTTGCATTTTCAAGACTGAACTTTACTTTTTCGTTAAATGGGAATTCATATTCTTTCGCTACAGAATTTGGCTCAATAAATTTTTTTAATTTCCACAACGCAATTGAGTTCCAATCAGTTTCAGGAAAATTTTCGGAATCGCCTTCACCAAAAATTATGTTATAACAATATGGATAATCTGTTGGATAAGTTGAGCCACTAATTTTTATATATCGTTTGTCTTTTTTGTAAATAATTTCCGTGAAGTATTTTTCAATTTTAGTTTTAGTTCGTTCAAAACCAAAACTCTCAATATTTGAACTTAAAATCTCTAAAGTCTTTTCAGCAAAAAAGATTTGTTCTGTTGAAGCTTTTTCGGTTTCAACTGTTTCATTTTTTGCTTTTCCATTTCGTTTTTTTAGGGTTTCCGCTAACTTGTAAATAGGTCTGACAAAATCCGACTTATCTACCCAAAATTGGGTCGCTTTGTCTGACAAACGTCAGTATTTATTTGTTTTCAAATATATTAATTTTTTCTTACAAAATATCAAATAGACTTTATATTAAAACCAATCTTCTCAAAACAAAAAAACTTCCCTTTTCAGAGAAGTTTTCGTTATCATTAGGATGAATCTAAAATCTACATTCTAAAATCTAAAATTAGTTTATACATCATCAAAATCCACCACAATTTCAGCGGAAGTAGGATGCGCTTGGCAAGTAAGAATCAAACCATCGGCGATTTCTTTATCGGTTAGGATGGAGTTTTTCTTCATTTCGGCAGTCCCTGATTTTACTCGAGCCAGACAGCTGCTGCAAATTCCGCCTTGGCAAGAATAGGGAGCGTCGATTCCGTGTTTTAGAGCAGCTTCGAGCAAAGTTTGTTTTTGCGACATTTCGAAAGTTGCTTCCTCATCGTCCACCGTCATGGTCACTTTGGTGTGTCCTTCGAGCGATTTTTCGATGGCGTTTTCTACGGTAGAAGTAGAGAACAATTCAAATTTAATAGCCGAATCGCTGATGTTGTGTTCTTTCAAAACTTTAGAAACCGTATTGATCATTTCTTCGGGACCGCACAAATAGAATTTGTCGAATTCCAGTTCTTTGTGTTTGTTATTCAATACAAAATTCACGACTGACTTATCGATTCTTCCAAACAATTCACCTTCGGCTTGGGTTCGGCTGTAGGCATAATGCACAAACAATCGTCCGGTATATTGCAGGTGCAAATCGTGTAATTCTTGATGAAAAATAGTTTCTTCAGGCGATTTATTGCCGTAAACCAACACAAAAGAACTTTGCGGTTCGCTTTTCAAAACCGATTTCAAAATAGAAATTGCTGGTGTAATTCCGCTTCCTGCTACAAAGGCAGCGTAGTTTTTTTGTTGGTGACTATCGGGTTCAAAAGTGAATTTTCCTTCTGGTTTTCCTACTTCAAGAGTGTCACCTGCTTTGAGTTTGGTGTTGGCAAATTGCGAAAACGCTCCGTTTGTTACTGCTTTTACGGCAATACGCAATTCACCACTTTCTGGTGACGAAGCAATAGAATAGGCACGACGAATTTCTTGTCCGTCTAGCGTTAATCTTAAATTAACATATTGTCCCGCAACGAAATTATAATGTGATTTGAATTCTTCGGGAATATTAAAAAGTATCGAAACGGCGTCTTTGGTCTCGCGTTTTACTTCTTTTATATTGAGTTTTTTGAATAATGGCATTGTATTATTTTTTATGCAAAGATAGTAAACCAATAAAAATATAGAAGTTATGCGTTTAGAAGTTTAAATTTTTTGTAACGTTTCCTTACATTTAGCAACCAATAAAAATCAAATGCTAAAATTATGATTCAAAAATTCCTTTATCTTGAATGGAAAGCTTTTTTACGATCGGCCTCTTTTGGAGCCAATTTGGCTATAAAAATACTGATGGGTTTTCTGGCGGTGTATTTTACGTTGGTTTTTTTGGCATTGGGAATCGGCTTGTTTTACGTCCTTGAAAAATTCAAGTTAGATCCCATTGTGACTATCAATAAATTCATGATTTATTATTTTCTAATGGATATAATCATTCGATTGTTGTTCCAGAAAATACCAGTGCTGAACATTCGTCCGTTATTGGTTTTTCCGATAAAAAAAGATACAATTGTTCATTTTTCGCTGGGTAAAACGGTTTTTTCTTTTTTCAATTTGGGTCATTGGTTTTTCTTTCTTCCTTTCAGTATTGTTTTAATTTACGAAGGCTATGATGTGTTGTCGGTACTTCTCTGGCATACCGCTATGTTGTCTTTGATTTACATCAATAATTTCTTGAATATTATATTGAACAATAAGGATTATCTTTTTACTATTTTTCTTGGAATCGCAGCTGTTTTTGGCGGATTACAATACTATGGTTTTTTTGACATCACCACTTATACGGCTCCATTTTTTGAGGCGCTTTTCAATACCTATTGGGCTTTCATTTTACCCGTTTTGGTTTTGATAGGTTTGTATCGCTACAGTTTTCATTATTTTAAAAACGATTTGTATCTCGACGCAGGACTTTCTAGCAAACACGATATTGCAAAAACCGAGAATTTGGTGTGGCTGAATCAATTTGGAACCATCGGTACCTTCTTAAAAAACGACATCAAATTGATTAAAAGAAACAAAAGATCCAAAACTACGGTGGGTATGAGTGTGATGTTTCTTTTTTATGGATTGCTTTTTTTTACCAATGGAATTGAAGCGTACAACAATCCAACGATGCACATTTTTGCAGGAATTTTTGTTTCGGGTGGATTTCTTATCACCTTCGGGCAATTTGTGCCGAGTTGGGACAGTGCTTATTATCAATTAATGATGACGCAGAACATTCCTTACAAAGGCTATTTGAGTTCTAAATGGTGGTTAATGGTAATTGCGACCATTGTATCGACAATTCTTGCTTCGTTCTATATTTATTTTGGTTGGCAAGTTTATATGACCATTGTTGTGGGAGCGATTTACAACATTGGAGTCAATTCGCATTTGGTTTTATTGGGCGGCGCATTTACTAAAACGCCAATTGATTTAGATTCTGGAAAAGGGGCTTTTGGCGACAAAAAAGCTTATAATTTTAAGACCATGTTGATATCCATTCCGCAATTGGCTTTGCCTGTTTTAGTGTATTCGATTGGTGCTAGTTTTGCCAATGCCAATGTTGGACTGGCGTTAGTAGCCTCGTTGGGCATATTGGGATTTGCCTTTAAAAACAAAGCTTTTTCTATGATTGAAAAAATATATAAAACCGAAAAATACGCCACCATAGCCGCATATAAACAAAAATCGTAATTCGTAAAGACGTTGCATTGCAACATCTCTGCATTAAAATGTAAAAAATGATACACGTACAAAACCTTTCGAAATCATACAACGGAACTACCGTTTTAAAAATAGATAATTTAGAAATTCCAAAAGGACAAAGTTTTGGATTGGTGGGAAACAACGGTGCAGGAAAAACCACTTTTTTTAGTTTGATATTGGATTTAATTCAACCCACAACGGGACAAATTATCAACAATGGTGTTGCCGTAAATACCAGCGAAAACTGGAAATCTTTTACAGCATCTTTTCTGGATGAAAGTTTCCTGATTGGTTATCTCACTCCCGAAGAATACTTCTATTTTATTGGCGATTTGCGTGGTCAGAACAAAGCCGATATTGATGTTTTGTTAGCCAAACACGAAGAATTTTTTAATGGCGAAATCCTAAAAAACAAAAAATACTTGCGAGATTTATCCAAAGGAAATCAGAAGAAAGTCGGGATTATTGCCACGCTAATTGGCAATCCCGAAGTGGTAATTTTAGATGAACCATTTGCTAATTTGGATCCCACAACCGTTAGCCGTTTGAAAAAAATAATCAAAGAATTAGCTCAAAATCCTGAAATTACGGTTTTGGTTTCCAGTCATGATTTAGTACATACAGTAGAAGTTTGCGATAGAATTGTGGCACTGAATAAAGGAGAAATTGTGAAAGACATTCAAACCTCTACCGAAACCTTGCAGGAATTGGAAGCGTTTTTTGCGGTATAAATTTCCATATTTCAAAAAGAAACGTATTTTTACCAGTCATTATACTAAAATGTACTTTTAGAAGTTAAATGATAAACCGTTTCCCATTGAAAACCAAGATACTCAAACTCACCTTTTTCATAGCATTCTTAATTTTATTGATAGCCTGTTCTACCAAGAAAGATACTTTTTTGGCTAGAAATTCCCACGCATTAAGTACCAGAGATAATATTTTATACAACGGTCAAATTGGGATGGACAAAGGAATCAAAGATGTAAATGCAAACATCAAAGAAAATTTTTGGAAGCGATTGCCTGTCGAAAGAATGGAAATTGTGGATGATAATGGAGCAGCAAAACCCAAAAATGCCAATTTTGAACTAGCCGAAGCCAAAGCGACGAAAGCCATTCAGAAACATTCGATGAACATTGGCGGGCAAGAAAAAAATTATCAAATAGACGAAGCTTACTTACTTCTAGGAAAAGCAAGGTATTACGACCAAAGATTTATTCCCGCTTTGGACGCATTTAATTATATTTTATACAAATACCCTTCGAGCGACAAGATTTATCAAGCCAAAATTTGGAGAGAAAAAGCCAATATGCGTTTGGGAAATGATGCGCAAGTGATTAAAAATATCAGCAAACTTTTGGAAGACAAAAAGGAAGCAGATAAATTCAAAAAAGCCAAAAATTTCAAAAAACAAGTCGTTGCCGATGCCAATGCACTGTTAGCACAATCTTTTTTGAACATGGAAGAAAAAGACAGTGCGGTTGCTAAATTAAAAATCGCCGAAAAATTAACCAAAGTCAATTCAGAAAGAGCCAGATACCGTTTTATTCTCGGGCAATTGTATCAAGAGTTAGGCAAAAAAGACAGTGCGATTTACAGCTATGAGTCGGTAATTGATATGAATAGAAAAGCTGATAGACGCTATGTAATTCAGGCTTATGCTAAAAAATCGGAATTGTTTGATTATCAAAATGATGATAAAGAAGCTTTTGTAAAAACCTTTAACAAACTAATTGCCGATCGAGAAAACCGTCCTTTTCTGGATGTTATTTATTATGAAATGGGTGTTTTTTATGACAAACAAGACAATCAAGAATTGGCAATGGAATTTTATAACGCTTCCCTAAAAGCCAAATCGCAAGACTCTTATTTAGTCGCTTCTGATTATAGAAATTTAGGCGATATGCACTTTAGAAATACCGATTATGCTATAGCTGCCAAATATTATGACAGCACATTGGTCAAAATGGAACCTAAAACCAGAGAATACATTCACATCAAAAAAGTGCGAAAAGATTTGGATGAGGTAATCGAATATGAGGCTGTAGCCAAAGAAAATGACAGTATTTTGAGATTAGTAGCGCTTTCGCCTACAGACCGAATTTTGTATTTTGAAAAACACATCGAAAAATTAAAAAAATCGGATGAAGCTAAACGAATTTTGGAAGAAAAACAACAGCAAAAACTAGCTAACGTTGATTTAAACAACATCAATAGTTCCGACGATCCAATTCCTAATACCCCTGGAACACCAGCCAAAAAATCTTCTATGACTCCTCCGTCCATGAGCAATGCTAGTTCAACGTCGAGTGTGTTTTATTTTTATAATCCGACAACTGTGGCTTTTGGTAAAACAGAATTTAAGAAAAAATGGGGCAATAGAACCCTAGGAGGCAATTGGCGATTGAGTACGAATAAAAATACGGACACCAATGATATTGCAAGCGATACTACCGCTACAGCCAAGCCAGGAGAGGTTAAAGAAGTAGAACAATATACTACTGCTTTTTACTTGGATCAAATTCCGAAAGAGCAAACCGAGATTGACGAAATTGTAAAAAAACGTGATTTTGCTTACTATCAGTTAGGGCTTATTTATAAGGAAAAATTCAAAGAATATCAGTTGGCTAGCCAAAAACTAGAGCAATTATTAGCGAATAAACCAGAGGAAAAATTGGTGCTTCCATCGATGTACAACCTCTATAAAATATACCAAATTATAAATCCTGCCAAAGCAGAAGAGATGAAAGCCCGCATTTCGAGCCAATATCCTGATTCTCGCTATGCGCAAATTATCAATAATACTAATGCTGTAGCCTCGAAAGATGCTCCCGAAGATGTGTATGACCAGTATTATAAAGTGTATGAAGACGAGCAATTTGATGGGCTGTTAGCCAAATTAGATGGTTTGATTCTTCAGTATTCGGGAGATGAAATTGTTCCAAAATTTGAATTGTTAAAAGCCAATTTACTTGGAAAATTAAAAGGGGTAGAAGCCTACAAAAATGCGATGCAATACGTAGCCGATAATTATCCAACAAGTGACGAAGGCAAAAAAGCCGTAGAAATTTTGACCGATCAAATTCCATCATTAGAGAAAATAAATTTCAGTACTGCTGAAAGCAAAAATTGGAAAATACTCTTTAGCGTTGGTAAAATTGACGATAAAAAAACAAAAGAATTAGAAGAAAAAATCAAGAAATTCATCGCCAACGAAAACTATCAAAGGCTAACGTATTCGTATGATTTTTACACAGAAAAAGAAAGTTTTATCACCATTCACGGACTCAAATCCGAAAGTAATGCTGCCTACATGATCAACCTGATGCGAAACGATAAAAAGTATAAAATCATCGATCCGTTGATAGTCATTTCAAGCGAAAATTACAAAGTGGTTCAAATCAAGAAAAATTTAGATGTTTATTTGAATTCACCAAAACCAGTTGCAGTTCCTGTTCAAACAACGGCTCCTTCAACAGTAGTTCCTCCTGCAACAAAATCAGTAGCTCCAGCAGGAATGATGCCTCCAGCTCCAAAACCGAGTTCGCCTCCAAAACAGTAAATTATGTTTGATAAAAAAGCAAAATCGTATACTGATCTTCTGGGAAAAACCAACAGGATTGTGGAAGGAACCATCATTAATGGTGATATCATTTCGCAAGCTGATTTTAGATTGGACGGCGAATTGACTGGAAATTTTCAAACGAAAGGCAAAATTGTTATTGGTCCAGCCGGAAGCGTTACGGGCGATATTATTTGCAAAAATGCCGATATCGAAGGCAAGTTTAACGGCAAAATTAAAGTAGCCGAAGTACTGAATATAAAAAGCAAAGCCAGCATTTATGGCGAAGTAATTTGCGGTAAATTGTCGGTAGAACCTGGAGCTGATTTTAGTGCTTCTTGTAAAATGAAAACCAATTCTAAAACCAATCCAACTAATGACGGAGAATCAAGACCCGAAGAAACAAAATAATAATAAATGGCTCGCCTTTATTAATATTCCTATTCAAATGGGAGTGATTATTTTTTTGTTTGCGTATTTGGGCGATTGGTTGGATGAGAAATATCCAAATAAGCACGATGTTTATGTTAAAATCCTAGTTTTGGTAGGCGTTGCATTAGCTTTTTACAATCTGAATCGTCAACTGAAAGACATTAATAAATCATCCTAAAATTAAAATGAATTTAAAAAAATATCGACCTATTCTTGAGGTTTTCTTTCTTTCGATTGTAGTTTATTTGGGGCATAAATTGTTTTTTATTTGGAATGAAAACAATCCAAAATTCCAAAATTTTCATTTTCCAATTGAAGTTGTGGATGGTTTTTTCTTCGTTTGTTCACTAATTATTCTGCTTATTCTTATCAAGGTCAAAAGTAAAAATATAGACTATGTAGGTTATACATTTATGTTGGTAACTTTTGTAAAAATGGCTTTGTCTTATGCCGTTTTATCGCCCATTATACATTCCGGAAACATCAATATGAAAATAGAAAAGGCTAATTTTTTTATTATTTTTGCCTTATTTTTAGCAATAGAAACATTTGTAACTGGCAGAATATTAAATAATAAGCAGTGATTTGGCTTTAAAACAACAATTCTGCCAAAAAAAGTTATTTATTGCTTTTAGTTATTAATTTAAAATGTACCTTTGCACCAAATTTCAGAAATTAAAAATTAAGATATTCAACTGTTATGGTGATTTCAAACAAACCACTTCGATTTTTAGTAGCAATTTTAGTAGCCTTCCTTCCTTTAATCAGTACAGCAAATCCTGTAGCTGAAACACACACTACCCATACAGAAGTAGCTCACAAAGAAGCAGCTGGACACGAAGGAGCACACGCTGAACCTACAGATATAAAATCTAAAATTAAAGGTTTCATCAATCACCACGTTTTAGATTCTCATGAATTTTCTTTTTTCCAAGATGACGAAACTGGAGCACACTACGGTTTTCCATTGCCAATCATTATTTGGGATAATGGTTTCCAAATTTTTTCTTCTTCAAAATTCAACCACGGTCATGATGTAGCCGAATCAAACGGTAACTTCTACAAAATAAACCACCACGACGGTAAAATTTACAAAACAGATGCTGCTGGTACTATTACTGAAAATGAAGCAACTGGTTTTCCAGAAAACGAACGTCCACTAGATTTATCGATTACAAAATCAGTTGTGTCTATCATCATTGCTGCTATTTTGATGTTTTTAATCTTTACAGCTTTAGCTAAATCGTATGCTAAAAATAATGGAATTGCCTCTGGTGCTGCCCGTATTTTTGAACCATTAGTTTTGTATGTTCGTGACGAAATTGCCATTCCAAATATTGGCGAAAAACATTATAAGAAATACATGAGTTATTTATTGACTATCTTTTTCTTTGTATTGTTCTTGAATATTTTTGGTTTAATGCCTTTTGGTATTAACGTAACAGGAAATCTTACTATTACTTTTTCATTAGCCATCCTTACTTTTTTAATTACCAATCTTACGGCTAATAGAAATTATTGGGGTCACATTTTTTGGATGCCAGGTGTGCCGAAAGTGATGAGAATCGTTTTAGCTCCAATTGAATTATTAGGAGTAATTATCAAACCATTTTCATTAATGATTCGTTTGTATGCTAATATTTTCGCAGGACATATTGTATTGATGAGTATCATTGGATTGATGTTTATTTTCAAAAGTTGGATCGGAAGTACTTTGTCATTTGGTTTGTCATTTGCACTTTCTATTCTTGAAATATTAGTTGCGTTTTTACAAGCGTATATATTCACGATGTTGTCTGCGTTGTACTTTGGTTCGGCAGTAGAAGAGCATCACCATGAGGAAGCTCATCACTAAAAATTTAGATTTTGGATTTCAGATTTCAGATTTTTTTAAATCTACATTCTAAAATCTACACTCTAAAATTGAAATTGAATGTTTAATTTTTAATTTATATATATTATGGAAATTCCACAAATCGTAGGAGCAGGAATGATCGTTATTGGAGCAGCTTTAGGAATTGGTAGAATCGGTGGTTCAGCAATGGACGCTATCGCTCGTCAACCAGAAGCTTCTGGAAAAATCCAAACTGCAATGCTTATTGCAGCTGCACTTATTGAAGGTATTGGTTTTGCTGCGTTATTCGCATCTTAATTAAAACTAAAAAAAATGATAGTTGCAACGGTTGGTTGTAACTATCGTTTTAATTAAATGTTGAAAATGATATTAAACAGATTAAATTTTATTTTTTAAAATACAATTTAAATACAATTTATAAAAATGGAAAAGTTAATAAATCAGTTTGAGTTAGGTTTGTTCTTCTGGCAAGTATTAATATTTGTTGGATTAATATTCTTGTTGAAAAAATTCGCTTGGAAACCAATCCTTGATGCAGTAAATGACAGAGAGCAAGGTATCAAAAATGCTTTAGAATCTGCTGACAACGCTAGAAAAGAGATGTTGAATCTTCAAGCTGATAACCAACGTATTTTGCAAGAAGCAAGAGCAGAACGTGATGCTTTGTTGAAAGATGCACGCGAAATGAAAGAGAAAATGATTGCTGATGCAAAAACAGAAGCCGAAGCTCAAGGTCAAAAATTGATCGAACAAGCTAAAGCTGCTATCGAAAGCGAGAAAAATGGAGCTTTGGCTGAATTGAAACTTCAAGTTTCTACTTTGTCACTTCAAATTGCGGAGAAATTATTAAAAGACGAATTATCTAACAAAGAAGCTCAAGTAAAATTAGTGGAAAAAATGTTGGGTGATGCTAAATTAAACTAATATGTCAAGTACAAGAGCAGCAATTCGTTATGCAAAAGCCATTTTAGAAATAGCAGATTCAAAAAATGCTACTTCACAAGTGAGTGCTGATATGGCATTAATTGCATCAACAATAAAAGCAAATTCAGAATTGAGTTCTTTTATCCACAATCCGCTTGTGACTGTGGATGCTAAAAAGGATGTTGTTTCAGAAGTTTTCGCTTCTGTTAATCCGGTAACCAAAAGCATTTTTCAGTTGCTATTGGAAAACAAAAGATTTGAAATCTTGGATAGCATTGCAGTAGAATACAGCAAATTATTTGATATTCAAAATGGAGTTGAGGTAGCAAAAGTTACTACAGCCGTTCCAATGGATGCCGCTTTAGAAGCGAAAGTTTCGGCTAAAATTGCAAGCATTTCTTCAAGCAAAAAAATTACGATTGAAAATATAGTAGATCCTGCTATCATTGGAGGATTTATTTTAAGAATAGGCGATAAGCAATACAATGCTTCTATTGCCAACAGATTACAAGTATTAAAGAGAGAATTAAGTAACTAGTTATTTATAAATAATTATGGCGGAAATTAACCCTGCTGAAATTTCAGCAATATTAAGAAAGCAAGTAGAAGGTTTTGAATCTGGTGCTACATTAGAAGAAGTAGGTTCTGTACTTCAAGTTGGAGATGGAATTGCTCGTGTTTACGGACTTTCTAATGTTCAATACGGTGAGCTTGTAGAATTTGACAATGGTCTTGAGGCGATTGTATTGAACCTTGAAGAAGACAATGTTGGTGTGGTACTTTTAGGACCATCAACAGGAATCAAAGAAGGTTCAACTGTAAAAAGAACACAACGTATTGCTTCTCTTAAAACAGGAGAAGGAATGGTAGGACGTGTAGTAAACACTTTAGGTCAACCAATTGATGGTAAAGGACCAATCGGTGGTGAATTATTCGAAATGCCATTAGAAAGAAAAGCTCCTGGAGTTATCTTCCGTCAGCCAGTTACCGAGCCATTACAAACAGGTATCAAAGCAGTTGATGCAATGATCCCGGTAGGTCGTGGACAACGTGAGCTAGTTATTGGTGACCGTCAAACAGGTAAATCAACTGTTTGTATCGATACTATCTTAAATCAAAAAGAATTTTACGATGCAGGAAAACCTGTATTCTGTATATATGTTGCCATTGGACAAAAAGCGTCAACGGTAGCAGGAATCGCAAAAATGTTAGAAGAAAAAGGTGCAATGGCTTATACAGTTATTGTTGCAGCTAATGCTTCTGATCCAGCTCCTATGCAAGTATATGCTCCTATGGCAGGTGCTGCAATTGGAGAATATTTCAGAGATTCTGGTCGTCCAGCTTTGATTGTTTATGATGATTTATCTAAACAAGCTGTTGCTTACCGTGAGGTTTCTCTTTTATTAAGAAGACCACCGGGACGTGAGGCATATCCTGGAGACGTTTTCTACTTACACTCTCGTTTATTAGAAAGAGCTTGTAAAGTAATTGCTGATGACAGTATTGCTAAAGATATGAACGATTTGCCAGATTCATTAAAAGGTATCGTAAAAGGTGGTGGTTCTTTGACGGCGCTGCCAATTATCGAAACTCAAGCTGGTGACGTTTCTGCTTATATCCCAACTAACGTAATTTCGATCACTGATGGTCAGATTTTCTTGGATGGAGATTTGTTTAATTCAGGGGTTCGTCCAGCAATTAACGTAGGTATTTCTGTATCTCGTGTTGGAGGTAATGCTCAAATTAAATCAATGAAAAAAGTATCAGGTACTTTAAAATTAGACCAAGCGCAATACCGTGAATTAGAAGCGTTTGCTAAATTTGGTTCTGATTTGGATGCAGTTACTTTGAACGTAATTGAAAAAGGAAAAAGAAACGTTGAAATCTTGAAACAAGGTTTAAATGACCCTTATACAGTTGAAAACCAAACCGCTATCATCTATGCAGGTTCTAAAAACTTGTTGAGAAAAGTACCAGTTGCTAAAGTAAAAGAATTCGAAAAAGATTTCTTGGAATACTTGAACAACAAAAACAGACCAACTCTTGATGCTTTGAAAGCAGGTAAACTGACTGACGAAATCACAGACGTTTTGGAAGCAGCAGCTAAAGAAGTTTCAGCGAAATATAACTAATATTTGTTCTAGGTTGTAAGTTGTAGGTTTCAAAACTTATAACTTACAACATAAAACTTACAACTATTTACAATGGCAAATTTAAAGGAAATCCGTAATAGAATTACTTCCGTTTCATCAACGATGCAGATTACTTCTGCGATGAAAATGGTTTCTGCAGCAAAGCTAAAAAAGGCTCAAGATGCCATAACAGCGATGCGACCTTATGCCGAAAAATTGACGGAATTATTGCAAAACCTTTCCGCAACTCTTGATGGAGATGTTGGAGGAGAATTCACAACACAACGTGAGGTTAAGAAAGTTTTGATTGTAGCGATTACTTCTAATAGAGGTTTGTGTGGTGCATTCAATTCTAATATAATCAAGGAAGCTAAAAACCGTTCAGAATTTTATGCTGGAAAACAAGTTGATATTTTTGCTATTGGTAAAAAAGGTCATGATGTTTTAGCCAAAACGCACAAAGTTCACGGTCATCACAATACAATTTTTGACAATTTGACTTTTGATAATGTTGCTGGAATAGCTGAAAGTTTAACTGAAAAATTCTTGACTGGAGAGTATGATAGAATTGAATTGATTTACAATCAGTTTAAAAATGCTGCTACACAAATCGTTCAAGTAGAACAATTTTTGCCTTTAGCACCAATACAATCAGATGCACCAGCTTCTGGTGGTGATTATATTTTTGAACCATCTAAAGAAGAAATTGTCTTGACTTTGATTCCTAAATCATTGAAAACACAATTATACAAAGGAATCAGAGATTCTTATGCTTCTGAACACGGGGCACGTATGACTGCTATGCACAAAGCAACAGACAACGCCAAAGAATTGAGAGATCAATTGAAATTAACTTATAACAAAGCCCGTCAGGCCGCCATTACTAACGAAATTCTTGAGATTGTTGGTGGAGCAGAAGCTTTGAAAGGATAATAATATAACAATCCCAATTAGGGAAATTAAAAAAAGCCAGCAGATTTGTTGGCTTTTTTAGCATTATAGCGATAGTATATAAATCTATTTTTAGCAACATTTAATTTCTTAAACAATAATGAAAAAATTAATAATTTTAATAAGTCTAGTTACAATTGTATCGAGTTGTTCGACTGTATCAAAAATTAAAACAGATGATTATAAAGGTTCTGATTTAGTTCCTACAAACGCAGATAATGTTGAAGTTTATTCAACAAAAACAACTGTAAAGACCTATAAAGTTATTGGTCAAGTTGTTTCTTGTGCTGATGCTGGTCAAAATGCAGAAGTAGCAGTAAAGTTATTAAAACAACAAGCTTCGCTTTTGGGTGCAGATGCAATAATTGACATGCGACTTTCCATTGCTATGGGGTATTGGTCTAATGGTATAAAGGCTACAGGTACAGCAGTAAAATACAACTAATTCTAATTTTATTAAAAAATCAAAATGAAAAATATTCTTTATTTATCAATTTTATTTGCTTTTGCAAGTTGTAGTATAAAAACTCATTATGTTCAAACTGGAGGTAAAACATATCCAAAAACAGAGGAGAATAGTATATTAATTTATTCAAGAACACCCGAAAAGCAGTATGAGGTAATTGGTAGTGTAGCGGTTTTTGCCGCAAGTGAAAAACAATCACTAAAAGCATTAAAAAAGAAAGCAGCTGAATTAGGTGCAGATGCTATAATTGAAATCAATCTTGATAAAATTTCTAGTGTAAGTCAAGCAACAGGAATTAGTGGGGTTGCAGTTAAGTTTAAGTAAATTTAAATTGCAATCCTTTTAAAAATTATAATTCTTCTACAACAAAGTCTGTCAACTTGCCATTACTAACGAAATCCTGGAGATCGTTGGTGGAGCAGAAGCTTTGAAAGGATAATAATTTTTATTTAAATATATTTAAGAGTCCCGCAATTTGCGGGACTTTTTTTTGTTTGTAAATTTTACACAAAATTTAAGTTGAGTATAAAGTTCATAATAATTATCGTTTACCTAACAATAAATTAACGTACTCTACTTTTTAAAAAAATTTGTTAATCTCTATTTAACATTCAGAATTCCTGTTCCAAGTACTTTTGTCGAAATATTAAAGCGATTTTTAATCAACACTATTTCAATGAAATTAACTTACTTTATTAGCTCATTATTTTTTGTTTCTGCTGCAATTGCTCAAAATACTACAGGGTTAGAATTGGCAGACGGAATGGTTTATTCTAATACTGTTACGAAGTCCTCGGGAACAGCTACTGGGACAGTAGTTGCCGACGAATCATCAATTATTAAAGGAACCGTGATAGAAGAAGCTACTGGAAAACCTTTGCCAGGAGTTAATATTATGGTAGTCGGAACACCTTTAGGAACTACTTCTGATGCCGAAGGGCGTTTTAGCTTCAGAAAAATGGAGCCAGGAAAATACAACTTGGAATTTTCTATGTTTTCTTTTGAAACCAAAATTATTTCTGAAGTAGAAGTCGTAAAAGGAGAGGCTACTACTTTAACGGTTTCCTTATCCGAAAAAAACAATGTTTTAAACGAGGTTGTTATTAGAACGGTAAAAGCTAAAGTGGAATCGGTTCAATCACTTTTAACGGTTCAAAAAAATAGTGTTAGGGTATCAGATGGTATTTCTGCCGAAAGCATCAAAAAGACACCAGATAGAACTGCATCAGACGTTTTGAAACGTATTAGTGGCGCGAGTATTCAAAACAATAAATTCGTTATTATTCGTGGTTTGAATGACCGTTATAACACTACTTATTTGAATGGCTCACCGTTACCAAGTACAGAGCCAGATAGAAAAGCATTTTCGTTTGATATTTTTCCTTCGAATATGTTAGATAATTTAGTGATATACAAAACCGCTTCGCCAGATTTACCGGGAGAATTTGCAGGTGGAGTTATTGATATCAATACTAAAATGGCACCGGATAAAAATTTTCAATCCGTATCGATAGGAGCAGGATATAATGCGATTACAACAGGTAAATCTAAACTAGTTGCTAATGATGCTAAAGTAGGATTACCTTCTTCTTTTCCTAGTTCGGCAGAATTGATTGCTTTGCAAAATCCAATGACAGGTAATATTCAGCAAGTAGCTGAATTAGCCAAAAATTACCAGACCGATTGGGGTGTAAGTGAAGATAAATTTAGTCCAAACACTAGTTTTCAGCTTTCACTTGGGCGTTATTTCAAATTCAAAGGAGAACAAAGTTTAAGTTTATTAGCATCGTTAACCAATAATGTATCTAATGTGTATGCTGAAAGCAATAGAAAATTTTATGAAGTACCTGGTGTGCTTCAAGAAGATTTTTCGGATGAGAGTTACAGTACACAACGATTGACAGGTGCGATTCTTAATTTTTCGTTTAAAATCAATTCAAACAATAAGTTGAGTTTTAAAAATTTATACAGCCGCACTACTGAAACTAGATTTACCGACAGAAGCGGAACTAAAGTAGTAGAACCTGAACCAACCATTACCACTTCTACAAATCGATTTTTTTCTAAAAATAATATTTATACTGGGCAATTCATAGGCGAACATTTCTTGCCTGAAAGTAAAATCAAAATCAATTGGGTTGGATCTTACAGTAATGTTAATAGAGAGATTCCAAGCGAAAGAAGAAATACCTATGAGTATAGACAATTTTTAGATGGATCTCAAACCGAACCGAGAGCACCGTTTGTTGGTAATAATGTAGGGACAGATTATCCGGGTTCTATTTTTACATCTACAAACAATGAATCTATTTATAGTGCAAAGTTTGATGTGAGTAAAAAAGTAAATTTTTCTGATGAATTTTCTGCTGATATAAAAGTGGGTGGAATTACACAAAGCCGTAAGAGAGAATTTCAGGCTCGACAATTGGGTTACGTTATTTTTAGTGGTACTGTGGACGGATTTAGATACGGAACAAACACTTTTTTACCAACTATTGCAGCATTACCAAACGCTACGATATTCAATACTGCTAATATGGGTATTTTATCGTCAACTTCACCTAGATCTAGTGGTTTAACGCTTTATGAAGGCACAAAAGGGAGTGATTATTATGATGCAGAAGCCAATCTAAATGCTGGTTATTTGATGATTGATAATGTTTTCCACAAATTAAGAGTGGTATGGGGAGCGCGTTTAGAAAATTATTCACAACATTTGACTTCAAAATCAGATATTGGTGATCCAATTCTTGTGGATGATTCACAATTAGACATTTTGCCATCTGTCAATTTTATATACAAGCTTAATAAAACTCAAAATATTAGATTGAGTGGTTCTAAAACTTTGAACCGACCAGAGTTTAGAGAACTAGCGCCTTTTTTATTCTTTGATAATGAGACTAGATTCAATACCTCGGGAAATCCAGATCTTAAAATCACAGAAATTATTAATTTCGATTTACGATATGAATTTTTTCCTGGAAAATCACAAATTTTCTCGTTATCAGCCTTTTATAAAGATTTTAAAAATCCAATCGAATTACAAGCAAGGGCAAATAATTCAAATAGATATGAAAATGCCAAATCAGGAAAGAATTATGGTGTAGAACTTGAATTTAGAACAATGTTAAGTTCAGTTCTTGGAACTAAAGAAACTAAAATTTTAGATGATTTAACCCTTTTCTCTAATTTGGCTGTAATCCGTTCTAAAGTAGATATTTCTAACTTAATAAATTCAGGTGTAACAGTTGATTCGCCAATGCAGGGACAATCGCCTTATGTTTTTAATGCAGGATTGCAATATTCTAACATTGATGCAGGATGGTCATTATCTGCCAATATGAATAGGATTGGGGATAGAATCACTATTCACGGAAATCAAACCGCTAGTAATGCTACACCAGCTTATTGGGAAAAAGCACGAACAATTTTGGATTTTCAAATAGCTAAAAACTTATTCAAAAGCAAAATTGAATTGAAATTGAATATCCAAAATGTTTTAGCGCAAGACTTGATTTTTTACCAAAACAATTTTGAGTTAACGGGTAAAGAAGTTAAAGGATTTAGAGCTTTGACCAATTCAATATTTACAGGTGATTCTCAAAATATAAATGGATATGATAAAGAGATAGATGATCAGACTTGGATCACTAAATTTGGACCTACATTTTCTTTTACTGCGACTTACAATTTTTAATAAATAACTTTAATTATTCTTAAGAGCCTGTTTGAAAACAAACAGGCTCTTAATATTTAGCTAACATAAAGCTAGTGTTTAAATAACGGTTTGGTTACACTCAATTTACACTCAGGCTCTAATATTGCTGTAGATTTAAAAACAACAACTATGAAAAAAATTTACTTATTCTCGATGCTACTATTAGCAACATTTACTGGGTTTTCTCAAATCACAACCACATCTTACAGAGGTGCTTTTGCTCCAGCTCCAGCTGCAATGTGGACTGATTCATGGACAGAGTTTGATCCTCAAAATAAAGTTTATCCTGCTGTAACACAAACAGTATCTGCTAATATTACTACTAATACAACATGGACAACAGGAAATGTATATGCTTTAGGAGGGCAAATTTATGTAAAAAATAATGCTACACTTACCATTCAGCCAGGGGTAATTATTCGTAGTACGGCTCCAGGTTCAGGATTGTTTGTTACAAAAGGAGCAAAAGTAATTGCCGAAGGAACTGCTGCTAGTCCAATTGTGTTTACATCAGGTTTTGCTGCAGGATCTAGAAGTAGAGGAGACTGGGGTGGTGTTATTTTAATGGGTAAAGGAGCTTACAATATTAATAGTGGAGTTAATAACATTGAAGGGATTACACCAACTGCTGATACAGAATTTGGTGGAGGTTCAGCACCAGATGATACGGATAGCTCAGGTACTTTAAAATATGTAAGAATAGAATTTGCTGGTTACAACTACGGAACAAACCAAGAGATTAATGGTTTAACAATGGGTGCAGTAGGTAGTGGAACAACGATAGATTTTGTTCAGGTTTCTTATGCTAATGATGACTCTTTCGAATGGTTTGGTGGTGCAGTAAATTGTTCTCACCTAGTAGCCTACAGAGGTCTTGATGATGATTTTGATGCAGATAATGGATTTAGCGGAAAAGTTCAATTTGGTTTAGCTGTTAAAGAACCAGCGATTGCAGATATTTCAGATTCAAACTGTTTTGAATCAGACAACAATTCAACAAGTACAGCTGGTACTAAATTTACATCTGCAATTTTTTCTAACTTTACATTAGTGGGGCCAACATATAGAGCTACTTTACCAAACGGAGGAACTTTAGCAGATAGACACAGAAGAGGAGCTCACATAAGAAGAAACACTCAAATTCAAATTTGGAATTCTATTTTCATGGATTTTTTAGATGGTGTAGTTTTAGATGGAGCAACAACTCAAACTAATGCAACAAATAATACTTTGAAATTTAGAAGTAATATTATTGCTGGTACAGCAGCAGCTAAAGTGGTTGTAGCTGCTTCTCCAACTACTTATGATGTAGCTACTTGGTTTGCTAATGGTAATAATACTAGCCAAACGGCAAGCGCAGGATTATTGACTATGCCTTACAATGCAGACGGAAGTGTTTACACAGGATTGGATTACAGACCAGCAACTGGGTCTGCAGCTTTAACTGGTGCTGATTTCTCTACACTTTCAAATGAGTCATTTGTTTCTGACGCTGAATTCTCTTTGACAGTTTATCCAAACCCATCTGCTGAAAGTTTCAAAATCAACTATATTTCTTCTAGCAATGATGATGTAAATGTAGCTGCTTATGACTTAACTGGTAAATTAGTTGAATCTCGTAATGTGAAATTCGAAGACATCAACAACCAAGTAGTTGGTAACGATTTTAACGCTGGAGTTTACATCCTTGTAGTGAAACAAGCTAATGTTACTAAAGCAATCAAAGTGATCAAAAACTAATACTTTTTTTCCAAGTATAAATAGAGTCCCGCAATTTGCGGGACTTTTTTTGTTTAAAACAGTATGACTTATTTATTTATCCAAAAACCGATACATCTCACAGCTAGCTAATAAAAAAGCACCCACACCAAAATCGGCAGTAGAATTTACATCCACCACTTGTCCTGGAATGGCTCTTTCGCCAATGGGTTGAACATAGCCTACTTTTCCGTCTTTTTGGAGCGCTGTTTTCGATAAATAATCCCAAGCTTTGATTGCTACTGGCAAATAGGTTTTTTGGTCTAAAACGCCATTATTTATTCCCCACAAATACCCATAGGTAAAAAATGCTGTTCCACTGGTTTCTGGTCCTGGAGCATGTTGCGGATCGAGCATACTTCTAGTCCAATAGCCTTCGGGTTGTTGTGCTTCTTTGATAGAGGCTGCCATCAGTTTATAACGAGCAATAAAATCTTTTCGAATACTTGAATTTTTAGGCAAATCTTGAATCACTTTTGCCAAACCAGCAAAAACCCATCCGTCACCTCTGGCCCAAAAGTCTTTTTTGCCATTCAAACTCTTGTGTTTGGGATACACATATTTAGCATCTCTAAAATACAAATGCGTTTCCTCGTCATACATAATGCTGTTGGCGTAAGCGAAATATTCTTCTAGCTTTTTCAAGTAAAGTTCATTTCCAGTAACCTTATACAATTTGGTCATGACAGGCATAACCATATAAAGTCCGTCAGCCCACCACCAATAATCGTTGGCCGGCGTACTCATTTGGTATTCCATAACTTCTCGGGCTCGCTTTATTTTTTCAACATCTTTTTTACCTTCTAAAGTGTAGATATCGATATAGGTTTGAAAAGCAATTTGCCAATCACCAAACAAAACGTGTTTGTTCGTTTCGCCATAATTGTATTTCCATTCCGATTTATTGTCGGATTGAGCGCCTTTGTATTGGTTTTTTTCCGCCCAAGCTTTCGAATAATCCAAATATTCTTGTTTCTTGGTGAGTTTATAAGCTTCAATATTTCCAGTATGATAAGCCGCAGGGTGCCAAAAAGCATTAGCAGGAACTGGATTTTTTTCTTGCCAATAGTGATTGACTCTATTTACGATTTCTAAAACATTTTGCTTGCTGTCTAAAATATTTTCTTTCGCAATTGTTTTATTCGAACTACAAGAAGAAACTAAAAACAAGACTAGAAAAAGTCCTGAAACGGATACTATTTTGTTTACTTTCATTATTTTGGTAATTGATTTACTTCTAATACTTGAACTATTGTTGGCGGTGTTTTGGCTAGTCCTTCGCCATCAATTTGATTGACGTTTTGAACAAAAATATGAAGTTTTTTTTCCTTCTCCCAAAGCGAAATATCATAATTGGGTTCCCATTCGCCTACGGATGTTGTGGTCAAATCTTTCACTTTCCAAACACTGTCTTTTTCTAAATTGGTGTATGCCACGGCTATTTTATTGTCTCTTTCTTGGTCTCGAAACAACAGGTACAAATACCGATTTCCCGCATCTTCTTTAACTAATAAATCAGGTCTGGAAATCGGAATTTTTTTGGTGCCTCCACCTCCCAAATAAAAAGGAGTTTGTCTGAAAGCGGTATTTGTTTTTTTCCAAACACCCTTTTCCAAATAGACAATCTGAAATTGTGGAATCGAATTTTCGCTCCAATAACTGGCAATAAACGGATTTCCTTTTGCATCAGTCGTCATGGCAGTTTGATTGATTAAACTACTTTTTTGCGGAATCTTCCAAGCCATTTCTGCGGAATTTATTGTAATAGGCAAACTGTATTTTTCGCCATTCGATTTTTCCCAACTCACTCCACCGTCTTTCGAACGTGCATAACACAAATCATGATTGGTAAAAACATCCCAACTTTCTCGCCAAACCCATGAAAGATGAATTACGCCTTGTTGATCGACTTTGGCTTGCCAATAGGCACTTCTTTTATTTTCGCCATCGATTAAATTGGTTTGCAATTGCGACCACTTTTTCTGTTTTACATCATACGAATTGATAACCATATTCCCTCTTCCGGAAGAACCGGAACGGTAAAAAAACAATAAATTTCCGTTGGGCAAATGGTGAAATTCTGGATAAGTCACTTTTTGTTCGGCGCTTCCTGTCATCGATTCTTCGTTGCCTAAATCCAATCCCAAAGGCAATTTACTTTTGGCATAACGCAGTTTGGTGTCGTGATGATCCCAGCTAATGTGCAAAAAACCGTCGCCATCTACGGCAATGCTAATGCTGTTGTGTGCATCTTTTACATTTCCTGAATAAGGTGTTTTTACGATTTCCCAATTCGTTGTGTTTAATTTTCTTTTCCCTAAAACCACTGCGCCATCGCCATCATAATAAGCAATGAATTGAAAATTTTTGAAAGTAGTTAACGCATTTTTTCTAAATTTAACGGTATTAATAGAGTTGTTGCTCCAACCATTGCCCACCGGAATTGTTACATTTGACTTTGTAGCACAAGCCCATAAATTCAGCAGACAAAAGCCAAAAAGTAAAATTTTATAGATATAGTTAGCCTTCATTATTTGATTTATAATTTAAAAGTAAAAAGGGTGATAGAATGTTTTAATTCAAGCAAAGGAAAGTAAAAATAAAAGATTTTAGAATGGATACGAATCAAAACATACCAGTTTTTAATTTTTGTCGTGTAAAATCTATGCTATTCAGTTTTGGTTTCTATCTTATGGAATGTTCTTGAAACCCGTTTATTTGAACCAATAAAAAATCAGAATTAAACCAAAGAAATGGTTATTTTTGCGTTATAAAAACTAACAGATACACCCTTGGGATTATATAAAAATCTTTTCAAACAAACGGCAATATACGGACTAGCAACGGTTTTACCTCGAATGTTAAGCTTCCTTTTGGTTCGATTATACACCGGAATATTGCCAACTGCCGAATATGGCGAAGTGACCATCGTACTTTCGTGGATGGTTTTCTTCAATGTGATTTTGTCTTACGGAATGGAAACTGCTTTTTTTCGTTTTTATAATTCTGAAACCGACAAGCAAAATGTGATTGCTACTTCTACCATTTCCATATTTTGGTCATCGATTTTCTTTCTTTTTGGGGCTTTAATTTTTAGAAATTCTTTGGCGGCTTATGCCAATGTCGATGTGCAATATGTTACCTATTCCATTTGGATTTTAGTGTTGGATGCCTTGGTTATTGTTCCATTTTCGAAATTGCGAGCCAATCAGCGTCCCATGGTTTATGCTGCGATTAAGATTGGAAATGTAGTGGTCAATTTGTCTCTGAATATTTTCTTTTTACTGTATTTGCCAACATTTGCACAAGAAAACCCAGGTACTTTTATAGAAAACTTATACATTGAAAATTTCGAAATTGGTTATATTTTCGTGGCCAATTTATTAGCAAGTTTATTGACTTTGCTTGTGCTTTCGCCCAATTATCTTTCTCTGAATCGAAGATTCGATAAAGTGCTTTGGAGAAAAATGATGCGATACGGTTTACCAATTTTGGTGGCTGGAATTGCCTTTGCTGTTAATGAACATTTCGACAAAATTTTACTGGGTTATTTGCTTCCAGAAAATATTGCCAAATCTGAAGTAGGAGCTTATTCAGCCTGTTACAAATTAGGTTTGTTTATGGTTTTGTTTGCAACGGCTTTCCGTTTGGGTATTGAGCCTTTCTTCTTTAGTCATTCTAATAACGAAAATGCGCCACAAACCTATGCCGTGATTACTAAATATTTCGTGATCTTGGGTTCATTGATTTTATTGGGAGTTATCGTTTTTGCCGATGTTTTAAAGATGTTATTACTCGACAATAAATCCTATTGGGAAGCGATGAAAGTGGTACCGTTAATCATTTTGGCCAATTTCTTTTTGGGAATTTACAACAACCTTTCAGTTTGGTACAAACTGACGGATAAAACTCAAATTGGGGCTTATATTTCTATCGTTGGAGCTATTTTGACTTTGGTTTTAAACTATTTATTGATTCCAAAATACAGTTATTATGGTTCTGCAATTGCCACGATTGTAGCTTACGGAAGCATGATGTCGATATCTTATTTTCTAGGAAATAAATACTATCCTATTCCTTATGATTTGAATAAAATTGGAGGTTATTTAGGATTATCTATTTTGTTTTCTATCATTTCTTTTTATGTTTTCCGTGAAAATTATTTCGTTGGAATTCCGTTGTTATTAGGGTTTATGTATTTTGTGTATCACAACGAAAAAGAAACGATATTAGGCATCATTAAACGAAAAAAATAAATCATAATCAATATGAGTTCGATTAAATAATTTTTAACCACATAGAGTTTTAAAAAAATAATTTACAAAGATTTCCATAGGTATTTTATTTACACATAGCTATGAAATCTATGATGAGCAAAGCGTTTTACTATTTTCTTTATTTCTATGTGGTTTAAATTTTCAATATTAATCGAGTACATATTATAAGACGGACAGATTGTAATCTGTCTAAACAAATTAAAAAAAATGAAAATAAACATCATCAACAAATCGCAACACGATTTACCCAACTACGAAACCATAGCTTCGGCAGGAATGGATTTAAGAGCAAATCTAACCGAATCTGTAACCTTAAATCCATTGGAAAGAACCATCGTCAAAACGGGTCTTTTCATTGAATTACCAATAGGTTATGAAGCACAAGTTCGACCAAGAAGTGGATTGGCTGCCAAAAAAGGAATCACAGTTTTGAATTCACCAGGAACGGTTGATGCTGATTATCGTGGAGAAATTGGTGTGATTTTAGTCAATTTATCCAATGAAGTTTTCGTTATCGAAAACGGCGAACGCATTGCCCAATTGATTATCGCCAAACACGAAAGAGCCGAATGGATTGAAGTTCGAGAATTATCGGAAACATCAAGAGGCGAAGGCGGTTTTGGAAGTACGGGAGTGAAGTAAGTAGGCAGTGTTCAGTGGCAGTTAGCAGATCATAATCACTCAAAAATCTTTTAGCATAAATATCATAGATAATAACGTGTCGATTTTTATTGTTATTTTCGACATACTTTTATTGAATGTCGATTGAATCGACACAGCTGTCATCTATGTCGATTTTTTACATTATTTTCGACATAGGTTTTTTTAATGTCGATTCAATCGACATATTAATTAAAAAAAATATAAAAATGAAAACAACGTTTAATAAAGATATTGCTTATAATGATTTGCCTAATTTGCCTCCAAATAAAGATTTGGAAACAACGCCAATTTTTAAAGCAATTATAAAAGCAAATAAATTATTGGCGGAATTAAAAGGATATTGCCAAACTTTGCCTAATCCTCAAATGCTATTGAATACGATTGTACTTCAAGAGAGTAAAGAATCCAATGCTATAGAAAATATTGTTACCACACAAGATGAGCTTTATAAAGCTACCTTGATGGGAGATACGGTAAAAAATCAAGCTGCTAAAGAAGTATTACAATATCGAGAAGCTATTTATTGGGGAATCGAAGAATTACAGAAAAACAATTTAATTACAACTAATTTATTGGTAGGATTAATGCAACGTTTACGTGGTTCGACCGAGAATATAAGGAAAAATACAGGAACAAAATTAGCCAATCCTACTAATAATCAAGTGGTCTATACTCCACCAGAAGGAGAGAATGTTATCAGAGAAAAGTTAAGTCAATTAGAAATTTTTATCAACAATAATGAATTTTCAGATTTAGATCCATTGATAAAAATGGCTTTAGTTCATTATCAATTTGAGGCTATTCATCCTTTTAGCGACGGCAATGGTCGTACTGGAAGAATTTTGAATATATTGTATCTAATTCAGCAAGAATTATTAGGATTACCTGTTTTGTATTTAAGTAATTATATTATTCAAAATAAGTCCGACTATTATAGATTACTCCGAGAAATAACCGAAGAAGGCAATTGGGAAGAGTGGGTTTTGTTTGTGGTAAATGGTATTTCCGAAACTAGTGCGATGACATTAAGTAAGATACATAGTATTCTTCAATTAAAAGAAGATACAATAATCAATGCAAAGGAAGTTTTGAAATCGTCTTATACGAAAGAATTAATAGACTTAATTTTTAGCCATCCTTACATTAAAATCAAAGTTTTGGAAGATTATAATATAGCAAAAAGACAGACAGCGAGTGATTATTTAAAAAAATTGGAATCGAAAGGAATACTTGGATCTGTAAAAATTGGTAATGAGATTTACTATATTAATAAGGCTTTGATAGCCATACTTTCTGAATAAATACTTTAAAAACATAATAAATTAAAATAATAATATTATAAAATGAAAATAATAGTACCAATGGCTGGACGTGGTTCCAGATTAAGACCTCACACATTAACCATTCCAAAACCCTTAATTCCAATTGCAGGAAAACCAATCGTACATCGATTAGTTGAGGATATTGCAGGCGTTTTAAATCAGGATATTGAAGAAATTGCCTTCATCATTCACGAAAGTTTTGGAAAAAATGTAGAAGAGGATTTAATTGCCATTGCTGAAAAATTAGGTTCAAAAGGAACTATTTATTATCAAAATGAAGCATTGGGAACAGGTCACGCTATTATGTGTGCCAAAGATTCCTTGAGCGGACCGGCCGTAATTGCTTATGCTGATACTTTAATTCGTGCCGATTTTGATTTAGATCAAAATGCCGACAGCGTGATTTGGGTAAAGAAAGTAGATCAGCCAGAAGCTTTTGGTGTAGTCAATTTGAACGAAGAAAATCACATTATTGAATTGGTCGAAAAACCAAAAGAATTTGTTTCGGACCTTGCTGTTATCGGAATTTATTATTTCAAAGACGTTGCGGTTCTTAAAAATGAATTGCAATTGGTTTTAGATAACAATATTATTCACGGAGGTGAATATCAAATTAACGACGGAATCAAGCAAATGATGGCAAAAGGAATGGTTTTTGTTCCTGGAGAAGTGGCCGAGTGGATGGATTGCGGAAACAAAGATGTTACGGTTGAAACCAATTCTAGAATGTTAGGATTTTTACATCAAGACGGAGAAGAATTAGTGGCTGCAACTGTAAAATTAGAAAATGCAACGATTATTCCTCCTTGTTATATTGGTGAAGATGTGGTTTTAATTAACGCTACTGTGGGTCCAAATGTGTCTTTAGGAAATGGTTGTAAAGTATTGGATGCTACTATCAAAAACAGTTTGGTTCAAACGAATTCAACTATAAAAAATGCCAATTTAGACAACGCCATGATAGGAAGTCATGCTAGTTTTGATGGTAATTTTACTAGCATTAGCATTGGCGATTATTCGGTATTAGAATAATTTTTTAATTTCCTGCAAGGTCTTTTTTTTGACCTTATAGGTATAAAATTCATGCCTACAAGGTTAAATTAAGAATCAATTGGTGTTCTTCGTGCCTTCTTTGTGAACTTTGTGTTTAATTTTTTTAAATGAAAAAAACGGTTTCCTTCTTTTTATTCTTGGTTTTGCTTTGCAATTCAGCTTTGCTATTGGCGCAAACAGAACCAGAGGAAATCAATTCAGAACCTGATAAATTCGAGGAACATTTCTACGAATCTTTAAAACAAAAAGGAATCGAGAATTACGATAAAGCCATCACAGAATTGGAATATTGTTTGAAATTAAAACCCAATGATGCGACAGTTTATTTCGAACTAGGAAAGAATTATTTAGCCTCAAAGAAATACGATCAAAGTTATACTTCGTTCGAAAAGGCAACACAAATTGATCCTAAAAACAAATGGTTTTGGGTAGGAATGTATGAAGCCAGTTACGAAGCCAAAAATTATACTCAAGCGCAGATTTCGGTAAATAAATTAATTGAGTTTGACCCGATATACAAAGAGGATTTGACCTCTTTGTATATGAACACGCAACAATTTGACAAAGCACTCGTTCTTATCAATGAGTTGAACGAAACAATTGGAAAAACCACTAAAAGAGACAATTACAAACAGCAGATTTTGGCTCAAGGTCAATTCAAGAATACTGAAATAGACAATTTAATCAGTCAAATTGATAAAAATCCTAAAGAAGAGTCTAATTATATTAATCTAATTCGATTGTATTTGGAGAACGGCGAAGCAAAAAAAGCTTTCGAAATCACTAAAAAAATGGATATAGCCATTCCAAATTCAGCATGGGCAAAAGTGGGAATGTTCAAGTATTATTTGGATAATGGTGAAAACCAAAAAGCCATACAATCGATGAATGTGGTTTTATCAAGTCCGAATATTGATGCTGCTGTAAAGCATCGAACACTAAATGAGTTTTTAAATTTTGTGAATAAAAATCCACAATATGGAGCTGATTTGGAAAAGGCAATTGCTTATTTAGAAAATGACCCTAATGTAAATGTAGCCAAAGAGATTGGAAAGTATTTTCATAATAAAAAACAATGGGACAAAGCCATTCATTATTATGAATTAAGTTTAAAAAATAAAGTCGATGATGCAGAGGCTAATTTACTTTTATTACAAGGCTATGTCGAAACCAAACAATTTGATTTGGTTGCCAAAAAAGCTTCTGCAATGGTAGAATTATTTCCGTCTCAACCGCAATTTTATTATTATTCCGGAATGGCAAATAATCAGTTACAGCAGTTCAAGAAGGCCAAGGAAATGCTAGAAATAGGTTTGGATTATTTAGTGGATGACGTTAAATTAGAAGTGAATTTCAATTTACAATTGGCGGAAGCCTACAATGGATTGGGCGATTTCAAGAAAAAAGAACAGTATTTTTCAAAAGCCAATCAATTATTAAAAAAATAAAATAACAATTCGAATGAAAAGATTTTTAGCAATAGTAGTACTTGTTTTATTGGTGGGATGTAAATCCAAATCGGTTGTTGTTAGTGCTACAAAGCCTACTGATTCAGGCATGAGTGCCAAGAAAATTATAGCCAGCTACAACAACAACACAATCGATTTTAAAACATTATACATCAAATCGAATGTGCAATATGCAGACGACAAACAAAGCCAAAATGTTACCGCCGAAATCAAAATCAAGAAAGACGAACAAATTTTGGTAAGTGTTCGTTTTCTTGGAATTACTATGGCAAAAGCATCTATTACGCCAACATCTGTAAGCTATTACGAGAAAATGGGAAGTAATTATTTCGAAGGTGATTTCAGTACTTTGAGCCAATGGTTGGGCACCGATTTGGATTATACCAAAATTCAAAATATGCTTTTGGGTCGTGCTATTGACGATTTAGAAAAAGGAAAATATACGGAATCTATTGCGGATCAAGGCTATAAATTGGAAGACGAATCAGCAGGGGATTTCAAAAAATCTTTTTATTTTGATGCCAATACTTTTATGCTAAACAAACAAGAAATCGCTCAAACTGCTAAAGATAGAATGATTGATGTGGGGTATTATAACAATACGGTTTACAAAGAAGGTACTTTGCCTTCGAGAGTAATAATCAACGCCATTCAACCCAAAGGAAAGTCAAAAATCAATTTTGAATACAATACAATAACCTTCAACGAGGAACTTTCTTTCCCATATAGTGTTCCAAATGGTTACAAAAGAATTATAATTAAGTAAATTTGCACAAACTTATTTCAAATATGTCAAAATTTCTCCTAAGCCTATTATGTATTTGCTTGACTTCGTTATCATGGAGCCAAGATTCCCAACAAGAAAAACTGGAAGCCAGAAAAGCCCAAATTCAAAGAGAAATTAGGGATAATGAAGAGATGTTGAAAACGGTCAAGAAGAAAGAAAAAACAGCCGTAAACGTTGTTGTTATTCAAGGGAACAAAATAAAACTCAAAGAAAAACTGATTAATACAACTGAAAAACAAGCTAAATTGTTGAGCAATGACATGTATATCAATCAGTTGAAAATCAATAAGCTCAAAAGAGAATTAGAAGTTCTCAAGGAGGATTATGCCAAAATGATTTTGAAATCCTATAAAAGTCGTTCGGAACAAAGCAGAGCCATGTTTTTATTATCATCCGAAAATTTCTTACAGGCTTATAAAAGAGCCCAGTATATGAAACAATATACCGGTTATAGAAAAGCTCAAGGTCAGGAAATTAGTTCTAAATCGAAGGAGCTTGTAGAGTTTAATGGAAAATTAGATGTTCAAAAAAACGAAAAGAAAAAACTAATTGCCGAGAATGAAAAAGAGCGTTTGTCTTTATTAAAAGAGAAAAATGAGCAATTAAAATTGTTGAATTCCATCAAAAAAGACAAGAGAAAAATAACGGCTGACGTTAAGAAAAAACAACAAGAAGCCAAAAATATTGACAGGCAAATCGATCGTTTGATTAGAGCAGCCATTGCCGAAGCCAATAGGAAAGCAGCTTTAGAAGCTGCCTTGAAAAAAGCAGAAGCCGAAGCCGAGGCCAAAGCCAAAGCCAATAATACTAAAGTAGCCACCAAAGAAGAAATAAAAACCCGTGCCAAAGAGATTGTTGCTGCCGCGCCAGCAGTGTCTTCTTCAAAAATAGTATTAACACCAGAACTGAAAATTGTTTCAGATAATTTTAAAGCCAATAGAGGAAGATTGCCTTTTCCTGTCGAAAAAGGATTTATTTCGTTGGGTTATGGTAATCAGCCGCATCCTGTTTTTTCTACATTGACGGTTCACAACAGTGGAGTAGATATTACTACCGAACAAGGCGCTAGCGCACGAGCTGTTTTTGACGGAGAAGTTACAGCAGTAATGATTTCGCCATCAGGAAGTAAAGGAGTGTTTATTCAGCATGGGGATTACATTACGGTATATCACAATTTAAGCTCTGTAAGCGTAAGCAAAGGCGACAAAGTAAGTAGAAAACAGACTATAGGTAGGGTAAGAACTACTGGAGATGGAAAAACAGTTCTTAAGTTTATTGTTCAGCAAAATACAATCTATCAAAACCCAGCTAGTTGGTTGTCTAATTAATGTAAGAAATCAAAAATAATTACAAACGAAACCTCGCTGATTGCGGGGTTTTTTGTTGGCTTGTTTTGTGTTTTTTCCCCTGTTTGTGTTTTCGAGGTCTGAGATACTTACAACTTAATTATCGAGTTTTATGAATTATTATTTGCTAAAGACATAGTAATCTGGGTAGCACTGCACCAGTAATCAATAGGATAAACTAGTTCTATGGCTAAAATTATCATTATGTTGACATATCTATTCAATCATATTTAATCCCAAAATTCAGAATGAGGATTAATCGCTTGTGCAATTTCAGATTCTAAATCGTAATCAATTTCTAATTTGCCATTAGAAATTTTATAGGCTTCTTTCTGATAACATTCAATTATTGTATCAACCATACTTTCAACAGAATCAAAAATTTGCATCGGTTTTGAACTCAAAGTAATTGAAGGAGAAAAGATAAAAATCTTACCAAATGTTTTACTTTTTTCTTTTAAATCAATAATTACTCGGTCACCACTTGAATTTAAAAAAAATGCCAAAAATTTATTTTCGTACGGCAAAGTTTTTGAAATTCTTTCCATTGTAAAAAAACTTAACAAACCGTCAATTTCAAAAAAATTCCCAAAAGCTGTTAATTCGCAGTCAAATGCTTCTTCTGTAAATAACAAAGTCGATTTAAGACCTCCTTTCCATAAATAAAAATCTATAAAATCTTTTGAAAATGAAAACTTATAATTGGTTATTAATTCAAATAACTCATCATAATCTTTTGGTTCTTCCATCGAATTAACAATAGGATTTCCTTTTTCAACTAATACTTTTTCAAGGATTAACAATTTCTCTCTTAACATTATTTATACATTATATAGTCAATTACACCAGCTATCTGAAGTCTTCCATAAAAAAAGTTCCTGAAAATCTGGGAGATGCTGTGTGATTCGGATGGCGTTTTTTGTTGAAAGGTAGCAGTAGTTGGTCTTGCCTTTTTACTTCTGTTTTTATTTAATTGGTTTTTTCTTTGGGTCTAAATAGGTATTAAAAACAGCATAAACCACGACAACCGTTTTTTGTATTTCATAAATAATCAAATAAGGAAAGTCTTTTATAAATGCTTCTCGGTAAGGTTTTCTCTTAATTTGATAATGTTCAGGATGTTTTTGTAATCGTTCAAAATAATAATCTAAAGTATTTAAAAAGCGTTAGCCTAATCCTGTTTTGTTTTCTTCGTAGTAATCATAGGCTTTTTGCATATCTGCAATTGCTTCTTCTATGATCTCTAAAGTATATTTCATTATTAAACTAGCGATTTTGGATTTTTTGCCTCGCTTCTTGCCAAGAATAGGATTTGCTTTCGCCACTTAAATGGCGTTCTCTACGAGCATTAATTATTTTATAATCTTCCTTTGTTAAATACTCTTGTTCTTCTTCTAAAATGGCTTTTATTTTCTTTAGGACTGTAGCTTTTTTTGTGCTTATGAGCATTTCAATTAGCTCCATTTTTGTTGCTTGCAAGTTCATAATATCGAGTGTTTATTATCCCAAAGATAAGTATTTTATTGCTTATTTTATTTGTTTAAATAATTCGGTCTAAATTTTTATCCAATCGTAATCATAATCTAAATCCGTATAATTTATTCCAATAAAAAAGCCTTGTTTCTAGAATATGAAACAAGGCTTTCTGTAATTATTTTGCTAGCTTTTATTGCTGTTGTTGCTGTTGTTGTTTTTGTTTCTGCAATTCATCCAGATAATCGTATTGTACTTTTTCGGCCTCTGTGGCTTCTTGCAGTTGTACGTTATTGACTTCCTCAAACTGTCTTCCGTCTTCATAACCAATAGATACACAAACTGAAAGCGTTTGGCGAGCAAATCCTTTAAAAGTTCCTTTTACCAGCGTACAATCATAAAAATTTCTTCCTACCGAAAGTTTAACGTGATTGTCCATGGTCCAGATATTGTTGGTGGGATCAAGACCAAGCCAGCCTTGCGTAGGCGTATAAATTTCGACCCAAGCATGCGTAGCACCTTCGCCTCGAAGTCCGCTTGCATTAGGGCAAACATATCCACTGACATAACGGGATGGTATGCCTACTGTTCGCAAAAATTGCAACAATAAATGGGCAAAATCCTGACATACTCCTTTTCTAATTTCCAGCACTTCGTCCAAGGTGGTTTTGATGTTGGTAATGCCTTTGGTGTAAGTAAAATTTTTGAAAATATATTCGTTACACTCTTGAGCAATGGCTACAATTGATTTGCCTGGGAGATTGATTTTTTTTAAAACAAGATCAATTTGCTTTTGTTTTTCGATGAGTTCAGGATAACAAAGGCGTTGCAACATAATGCTTTTTTCTTTTTCTTTATCCAAATCCTCGACTGTTGTTGCATCAATTTCGGGAATCTTTAGCGAATGATTGACACGCACAAGCATCCTCGACTCTATAGTCATTTCCTGATGGGCTTCAAGTGTGTTAAAATTCCCCACCCTGTTGCCATAATAATCATGTGAAATATCAACACTAGGGTTGTTTGATATCGAAATATGGTGCTGCAATACATCTTGATTTTCAAAGTTGTAAGGAAACAATCGAATCTCGTTGATGCTCTCTTTGATAGGCCAATTGTATTGGTATTTTGTGATGTGAACTATTTTAAAAACTGCCATTTTTTTTTAGGTATAAGAGAAAAATAATTTAGAAAAATCAGTCGAAAACTGAATCAATTGTTTTTTAGTTTGTTCTAAAACTTCTTCTAATTGCTTATTGTTCAGGTTATAATAATCGGTAAATTCGACCAAGCTTTTTAGCCTTCCAAATTGATTTTGCAAGGTTCTGGCTTCGCTAGAATTATTGTCCATGATTAAATAATCCAGATATTTGTCAATGTATTCTAAAGTGTACATTACCGAATGCGAAAAATCTTTGTTAAAAATCACGTGCTGTACTACTTTACGACTGTGCGAAATGTTGCTGTAACTTTTTAAATATTGTTCGTAACCCGATAGAGACAATAATAGCCTTCTCCAGTACAGTAAATCTTCTTCGCCATCTAAATTGTAACTGATAGGTTTGTAGTACGCTTGTGTTAGCGAAATGGTTTGTAAACAGCGCTCAATGTGCTTACCAACACTTGAAAAACACCACCCCATTCCCCTTGGCATGGTAACGTGAAGAATCCCGTTGTAGAGCAAAAGGTCTTTGTTGAGTTTGGTGATGATACTCAAAGCTTCATAAGTTTCTAATCGTTTTGGCAAATCAGGCGCATTCATATAATGATACAGCGAGTTGATGTGTTCCCAAAGTTCTTTGGTTATCTTATCTTGAGAACCTCTGGCATTTTCACGGGCTTTAATCACTAAATTTTTGACTGAATTGTAATTTTGATTGTCACAAATAATGTATTTTAATACAAAATTAGTGTCGTATTGTGATTGTGCAATTTGTGTTCTTGATAAATCGGTATAGTATTCTAACAAAGGTTTGTAGCCTTGAGAATCATTCATTTCTTTGTCAAAAGATAGGATGTAGAAGGTGTTTAGAGTCAGTAGCATTCCATCTGCTCTTTCCATATAGCGGTTAAGCCAAAACATTCCATCTGCAACTCGGCTGAGCATATTTGTTTTCATCATATTGTTTTTTATATAAAGGAAAAAAGAACCCTTTTTAATTTTTATTTTACTCTATTATCCAAGTGTCTTTACTGCCACCACCTTGCGAAGAGTTAACGACTAGCGAACCTTCGGTCAAAGCTACTCTGGTTAGTCCACCAGGAACAATTTCTACCCCATTAGGCCCACACAAAGCATAAGGTCTTAAATCTACATGTCGCAGTTTTAATTCCCCATCAATCAAACATGGCACGGTGCTAAGCTGAATAATTGGTTGAGCGATGAAATTACGAGGATCGGCCAGAATGGCAATTTTGCCTTTTTCTAGTTCTTCTTGAGTGGCTTTGTTCCCCATAATCATTCCGTAGCCACCACTTTGATTGGTTTCTTTGATAACCATATTTTCCATATTGGCAAATACATGTTCTCTTTCCTCTTCGTTTTCCATTTGGTAGGTAGGAACATTTTTCAGAATAGGCTCTTCGTTGAGGTAAAATTTTATCATTTGAGGTACAAAAGCATAAACCGCTTTGTCATCGGCAACCCCATTTCCAACAGCATTTACTAGGGCAACATTACCGTGTTTATAGGCGCTTATCAATCCAGGAACTCCTAAAGTACTGTCTGGTTTAAAGACCAATGGATCCATATATTCATCGTCCAAACGTCTGTAAATCACATCTACTTGTTGCAATCCCGAAGTAGTTTTCATATAAACTCTGTTGTTGTTTACCACTAAATCACGACCTTCTACAAGCGGAACTCCCATTTGTCGGGCTAAAAAAGTGTGTTCGTAATAAGCCGAATTGTAAATACCCGGAGTCAGCAAAACCACATTCGGATTCGAAATGTTTCTTGGCGACATCGAAATCAAAATATTGTGCAAAATCATGGGATATTTCCCCACCATGCTCACATGATTTGCCGAAAGCATTTCTGGAAAAATTCGTTTGGTTATTTCACGATTCTCTAGCATATAACTCACACCACTCGGACATCTAAGGTTGTCTTCCAAGACATAAAATTCGCCTTTTGCTCCACGAATTAAATCGATTCCAGCAATGTGAATGTGAATGTTATGTGGTAATTTAATACCATGAACTTCCTGAATGTAATGTGGACAAGATGCAATTAATGAAGCAGGAATCAAGCCTTCTTTGATGATAAGTTGCTCGTTGTAAATGTCTTCCAAAAATAAATTCAGCGCTTTCAAACGTTGTTTAATACCTGATTCTACTTCGTTCCATTCTTTTTTGGTAATAATTCTAGGAATAATATCAAACGGGAAAATGCGTTCAATTCCTTGGTTGTCATCGCTATAAACCGTAAAAGTGATACCCTGATTCATAAAAAAATCAGCAGATTGTTTTTGCTTTTGACTTAAATTTTCGGGACTCAAGTTTTGTATCGTTTGCAATACTTTCGAATAAGAAGTTCGTACTCCTTTACTCGAAAACATTTCGTCCCAACCATTCGGGTTTAATTTTGGTGTCAACTCCATCATATTTGTTCTTTGTTAAATATTCTAATTTTGTGCTATTTTGATGTAGAAAACAGCTGTTTAAGACAAATTTATTATTTTATTTTATTCAAAATGACGTTTTTCTTGAATATTTAACAACTTATGCTATATTCGTTATTTTGACAATCATTTTTGATAATATATATTATTTTACCCCCTAGTTTTTTCAATTTTGTAATTATAAAAGCTATAAATATCTAGTTAACCCTGTTTTTTATAGGGGTATTATAGTAAAAATAATAAATTTTTTAGCTTTTTATGTTTTATTATTGTTTCTAAATCAATAATTGTTCTAATAGTAATAAAATGTACTTCTTGGATTGGTTTTTGTTAAAGATAGTTGAAAAATTGAAGCTATTTACTAGTTTTTAAAATAGTTTACCTTTATTTTTTAAATTTTCGATAAAGTAAATTTTCGATTATAATTTGATATTATAGTATCTTTTTGAGATGTATTAAAATTTTATATTTACAACGTTATTATATTCATAATTTAAGTCGATAAAAAATGATATTTAGAAAAATTCAGCTCTTAATTGTAGTATTTGCAATTTCGTTAACATCTTTGGCTCAAAAGGAGGAGCAAACCCAATCGCATTTTCATTACCAAGGGAGAATAGAAAAAATAGAGGAAAATAAAGCCATATTGGTTGGTGCAGCCTCTTCCATTTCTTTTGATTTTAAAGGAAATTCTTGTTCCATTTCTTTGCAAAGTTTGGTCGATCACCAAAATTACGTTTCACTTGAACTCGACGGAAAATATATAGGAAGAATAAGAATCGAAAAAGGCGAAGCCAAATCTTTCCCAATCACAGTCACCGAAAAGAAAAACACCCACCATCTCGCCATTTACAAAGCTACCGAAGCAGCCAATGGTGGCGTTTTATTTGCAGGAACAACAGCCCAATTAATTGAAAGTACAGCCCCCAAAAACAAGAAAAAAATAGAACTCATTGGCGATTCCATCACCTGTGGATTTGGCAACGATGCCACCACAATTCCTTGTGGAACGGGCGATTGGTTCGACCAGCATAACGCCTATTTGGCTTATGGTCCAGTGCTTTCTAGAGCTTTGAATCTCGATTTTGTATTAAGTTCCGTTTCGGGTTACGGAATGTATCGCAACTGGAACGACGAGCATCTGTTAGAACCCATTATCCCCGATGTTTATGAAAATTTATATCTCAATACAGATAAATCAAAACTCTACGATTTTAAATTTCAACCCGATTTGGTAAGCATTTGTTTGGGAACCAACGACCTTTCCGATGGCGATGGTAAAAAACCGAGACTGCCCTTCAACGAAGAAAAATACGTTTCGAATTACATCGAATTCATCAAAACCGTTTACAAACACGCTCCTAACACTCGAATTGTTGTGCTCAACAGTCCAATGGTTTCGGGAGATAGAAATGTGACTTTGGTAAAATGTTTGAAAAAAGTAATTCAAGCATTCGAAAACGACACTATTCACAAAAAAATCGAATTGTTTGAATTCCAACCAATGATTCCAAAAGGGTGCGGCTATCATCCCGATATGAATGATGATAAAATTATGGCAGAACAATTAATTCCTTTCTTTAAAAAATTATTAGATGAAAAATAATATAATCACATTCGTTCTTTTTTTGACATTTTACAATTCGGCTTTCGCCAATATTACGCTGCCGAATGTAATTTCGGATAATATGGTTTTGCAACGCAATGCTGAAGTTACCATTTGGGGTTGGGCAGATGCACAGGAAGAAATAGTCGTTTCTCCAAGTTGGAACAATCAAACCTATAAAGTCAAAACCAACAATCAGGCGAAATGGGAAATCCAGATTCCAACGCCCAAAGAAGGTGGACCATACACGATTTCTATAAAAGGCTACAATGAAATTGTCTTGAAAAACATCCTAATTGGCGAAGTTTGGATTTGTTCTGGACAATCTAATATGGAAATGAATGCCGGTTGGGGAATCGAAAACGGTGATGAAGCAGTCAAAAATGCCACAAATCCGAATATCCGATTTTTTAAAATTCCTAAATTAACGGCTACAACTCCTCAAAATAATTTATCAGGAAACTGGACAGAAAGCACGCCCGAAACGATGAAATATTTCAGTGCTGTGGGTTATTTTTTTGCCAAACGTTTGCAGGAAGATTTAAAAAATGTGCCCATCGGTTTGATTTCGTCCAATTGGGGAGGAACTCCAGCAGAAATTTGGACACCAGAAGAAGTGATTCAAAACGATGCTATTTTATTAGAAGCCGCCAAAACCCGAAAAGAAGAAAGATATGGACCAAACCAACCCGGACGCGCGTTCAATGCGATGATTTATCCATTGATAAACTTCAAAATCGCTGGCGTGATTTGGTATCAAGGCGAAAGCAACGTAGGTTCGTCAGTTTATGACAAAACCTTTTCGGCTTTAATTACCTCTTGGAGGAAATTATGGAAATCGGATTTTCCGTTTTATTACGTTCAGATTGCGCCTTTTAATTACGGAGAAAATCATTTTGCAGGAGCAATAATCCGAGATGCGCAACGAAAAGTGTTGCAAGTAGTTCCCAATACTGGAATGGCAATCACCAGCGACATTTCGCCTATTGACGACATTCATCCAAAAGACAAAAAATCGGTGGGAATTCGTTTGGCGAATTTGGCATTAGTGAATACGTATAAAACCAATACTGCATTAGCTAACGGACCACTTTACAAAGGAATAAAAATTGAAAAAAATAAAGTAATAGTTGCTTTCGATTTCGCCGATGGATTGCATTTTTCAAATACTAAAGTCAATCAATTTGAAATAGCTGGAGCGGATGGCGTTTATTATGAAGCTGTGGCAATCATCAAAAATAATTCAGTAATTCTACAATCGGATAAAGTGAAAACACCTGTAAAAGTGCGTTTCGAATGGAAAAATAATGCACAATCTCAACTTTTTAATAAAGCCAATTTACCCGCTTCGTCTTTTTTAAGCGAGTAATTGTAGTTGTCCGTCCTGCAAGGTTTTTTTCGAACCTTGTAGGTTTAATGAATTAAAAAACACCTACAAGGTTTTAGAAACCTTGCAGGAAATCAAACTATCACTATGAAAAACAAAAAAATAATCATCACAGGATTTTTTAGCCTGATTACCATTGGAACTATGAACGCACAAAAAAAACCACATTTAGATAAAACAAAACCTATTGAAGAACGCATTTCATTGTTAATGAAAGAAATGACCATCGAAGAAAAAGTGGGTCAAATGAATCAATACAATGGTTTTTGGGAAGTAACAGGCCCAGCACCAAAAACTGGAAACGCCGAAATAAAATACAAACATTTGCGTGACGGTTGGGTCGGTTCGATGTTAACGGTTCGTGGTGTGAAAGAAGTGCGTGCAGTCCAAAAAATTGCTGTCGAAGAAACGCGATTGGGAATTCCATTAATCATAGGTTTTGATGTCATTCACGGATACAAAACGTTGAGTCCAATTCCGTTGGCAGAAGCGGCCAGTTGGGATTTGGAAGCGATCAAAAAATCGGCTCAAATTGCGGCTGACGAAGCTTCGGCATCGGGAATTAACTGGACTTTTGGCCCAATGGTCGATATTTCCCGTGACGCACGTTGGGGAAGAGTGATGGAAGGTGCCGGCGAAGACCCGTATTTGGGAAGCAAAATTGCAACGGCCAGAGTCAAAGGTTTTCAAGGAGAAACCAAAGCCGATTTATCGAAAGTAAATACCATTGCGGCTTGCGCCAAACATTTTGCAGCCTACGGTTTTGCCGAAGCTGGACTGGAATACAACACGGTTGATATTAGTAATGCCACGCTTTACAACACGGTTTTGCCACCATTCAAGGCGGCAAACGATGCTGGAGTGCGAACCTATATGAATTCCTTTAATATTTTGAACGGAATTCCTGCTACAGGAAGTAGTTTTTTGCAAAGAGACATCTTAAAAGGCAAATGGAAATTTGACGGATTCGTAATTACCGATTGGGCTTCTATCAAAGAAATGGTTTCGCACGGTTTTGCCAAAGATGGAGCCGAAGCTTCTGAAAAAGCCGTGAAAGCAGGTTCGGATATGGATATGGAATCGCATTTGTATGTAAAAGAATTGGTCAAATTGGTCAAAGACGGAAAAGTAAAAGAAGCTTTGGTGGACGATGCCGTTCGAAGAATTCTTCGGGTAAAATTCGAATTGGGATTGTTTGACGATCCTTACAAATATTGCGACGAAGCTAGAGAAAAAGCGACCATTGGCAACAAAGCCAACAACGACGGGGTTTTGGATATGGCCAAAAAATCAATCGTCTTGTTAAAGAATGATAAGAATTTGTTGCCGCTAAAAAAATCAGGACAAAAAATTGCCTTGATTGGCGCTTTGGCCAATGACAAAAACAGCCCATTGGGAAGTTGGCGAATTGCTGCCGACGACAATACTGCTGTTTCGGTTTTGGAAGGAATGCAACAGTACAAAAACAACCAACTGACTTTCGAAAAAGGAGCTGATGTAGTGGTGGAAAAACAGTCTTTCAAAGATGAATTGGTTTTCAACACCACCGATAAATCTGGATTTGAAGCTGCTAAAAAAGTAGCAGCCAATGCCGATGTTGTGGTGATGGTTTTGGGTGAAATTGGTTTCCAATCGGGGGAAGGTCGTAGTAGAACGAATCTGGATTTGCCGGGTGTTCAGCAAGAATTGTTGGAAGAAATCTACAAAGTTAACCCGAATATTGTATTAGTGTTAAACAACGGAAGACCTTTGGCTTTGCCTTGGGCAGCCGAACATATTCCTGCCATTGTCGAGGCTTGGCACTTGGGGACTCAAACTGGAAATGCTGTGGCGCAAGTCTTGTATGGAGATTACAATCCGAGTGGAAAATTACCAATGTCTTTCCCAAGAAACGTGGGGCAATGTCCTATTTATTACAACCATTTCAATACGGGAAGACCTAATAATAGTGATAAAAATGTGTTTTGGTCGCATTATACCGACGTGGAGAAAACACCACAATTCCCTTTTGGATTTGGATTGAGTTACACGACTTTCGACTATAAAAATTTGAAAATCAACAAAACGGCTTTCGCCAAAGGAGAAGCGGTAAAAGTTTCGGTTGAGGTGACCAATTCTGGGAATTACGATGGAAAAGAAGTGGTTCAATTGTACATTCACGATGTTGCCGCCAGTTTGGCAAGACCGGTAAAAGAGTTAAAAGGTTTTGAATTAATCGAATTGAAAAAAGGTGAAACCAAAACTGTTACGCTGACTTTAACCGACAAAGAATTGGGTTTCTTTGACAATGACGGCAATTATTTAGTAGAACCGGGAACTTTCAAAATTATGGTGGGAGGAAGCTCCGACAAAGGTTTGGAAGGTAGTTTTGAGTTGGAGTAAAAAAAAGAAACACGAATTTCACGAATTTGCACTAATTTATTGGTGAAAATTCGTGAAATTCGTGTTTTATATTTTATACTTTTTAAATCGATACAATGGAATACAATAGATGTGGGAAAAGTGGTTTGAAATTGCCGCAAATTTCCTTGGGATTATGGCACAACTTCGGTTCGGTGGATTCATTCGAAAATGCCGAGAGTATTGCCAAAGCGGCTTTCGACAAAGGAATCACCCATTTTGATTTGGCCAATAATTACGGGCCTGTTCCGGGTTCGGCGGAGACTAATTTTGGTAAAATCCTCAAAAACAATTTTCAAGGAAATTTGCGTGATGAAATCGTGATTTCGACCAAAGCAGGTTACACGATGTGGGATGGGCCTTATGGCGATTGGGGTTCTCGCAAATATATGTTGTCGAGTTTGGATCAAAGTTTGAAACGAATGGATTTGGAATACGTGGATATTTTCTATTCGCACCGTTTTGACCCCGAAACGCCTTTGGAAGAAACGATGACGGCCTTGGATTATGCCGTTCGAAGTGGAAAAGCTTTGTATGCAGGAATTTCCAATTATCCGCCCCAACAAACCGCCGAAGCTTCGGCGATTCTGAAAGAATTGGGAACGCCTTGTTTGATTCATCAAGTGAAATATTCGATGTTTGTTCGCACGCCCGAAGAAGGTTTGTTGGACGTTTTGGGAGAAAAAGGAATTGGTTGCATCGCCTTTTCGCCATTGGCACAAGGACTTTTGACCGATAAATACCTCAAAGGAATTCCCGAAAATTCGAGAGCTTCCAAAGCAGGATTTTTGAAACCCGAATACATCACCGAAGAAAAAATCAAGATAATCGTGGCATTGAATGACATTGCTCAAGAAAGAAACCAAACTTTGGCTCAAATGGCATTGGCTTGGTTGCTCAAGGACAACCGAATTACTTCGGTGTTGATTGGTGCGAGCTCGGTGGGACAATTGCAGAACAATATTGATGCGTTGGGAAATATCGATTTTACGCAAGCAGAATTGGGCAAGATTGAAGCTATTTTGGCGTCTGTGTAAAAATGGGAGTGAGTTGTTATAATCAAAAAAATGAATATGAAATTTAGAATATTTATTCCAATATATTTTTTATCAATATCTTTTTTATTTTCACAAACTAATATGAATGAATATTATAAAAAGAATAAAATTTGTGAAGTAAAAATTCTTTCCTTTTTTGGTAATGAAACAAGACCTAAAAACATACAAATTACTAAATATGACTCAAAAGGGAATGAAATAACATCTTTGATATATAATGATAACAATAAATTACTTTCTAAATTTGAATTTCAATATGACAGTAATAATTCCAAAACGATAACTATCGAAAACGGAAAAAAGGATTTGTATAATGAACTTCATTATAAATATGACTTTGAAAATAAAATAATTGAACAATGGAGTAAGAGTTTTTCAGATAAGTTTTATTATGATTTAAAAAATAAAATTTATAAAATAATTCATACGAATAAATCAAAAAATGAAACTAAAGAAATTTTGTTTAAATATGATGAAAAAGGGAATAAATTAGCTGAATATGTTGATGGCAACCCTTTTCATATTAATCAATTTTATAAATACAATGATAATAATCAAATTATTGAAGAAGAAAATTTTTATCATTTAGACGGAAAAGATAAACTTTATAATAAGTTTTTATATTTATATGATGAAAACAAAAGACTAATTTCAAAAAATTATATTGATGGCTATTCAAAGGAGAATGATGTTGAATATTCTTATGATAAATTTGGAAATGTAACTACAATTAATGTGAAAGGCGAATCATTAACAACAAATTTTTATAATCAGGAAAATTTAATTACAAAAAAAGAAATTACCAAGTTGACTTATGATGTAAAGATAATTCAGGTTTATCAATATAACATTTGTAAATAATAAAAAAAGGGAGCAAAATTTTTAATATTCGCTCCCTTTTTCTATTTACTTCAACTCCAAATTATACTTTTTCACAATATCCAAAGTCGATTTATCCGAAGAAAAAACACTGTTCAATCCCTGTGGTTCTTGCGGTGGATCGGTGGTTAATGGATCACCTGGTTTCCATTTTCCGTCTAGGGTAACGGCTTTACCTTCGCCACCAAATCCCCAGAAATTGGCGGCTTGCAACACGCCCTTATTTTTATGACTTTCCAGAACTCTATTGAAGATATAATTGTAAAAAACATCTCGATTGGCTACATTTGAACTAGAAATTAAACTTTCGTTTTCTCTTGGCAAACCAAATTCTTCAATAATAATCGGTCTTTTTAGATTTTGCGCCACTTGGATGTGGGCATCAATATATTTTCCGGCATTTTCTAATGTGGTTGGCAAGGTTTTTTCGGCATCGTCGGCTTTGAACCAATTCCAGTTTTTGGGCCAAATGTGCATAGTCAAATAATCGATATTCGGGTTTTGATGCGTTCTTTCGAAAATTTCTATCTTGTCGTTCGAACTATTCAATCCTTCGGAACCAGTCGAAATCAAATGATTTTTGTCCAAGCTATCCATCAAATCGACAATGTTGTTGAGCCAAGCGGTAAATTTGGCTTCATTTTCCACGGTAAAAAGTCTCGGTTCGTTGCCGACTTGCCAAGCCATAATAGTATTGTCATCGTTGTACTTTCTTTTGGTGTAGGCATTGGTTCTCGTCATAATAAACTTCACGTGATTATTCAAAGCTTCCATACACGATTCACAGCTGTAGAATTTTTCGGTATAAGACATAAATTGCGGCCAAGTATTGGGTGGAATAGCAGGAACCGGAATCGCTCCTTTTCCAGACCATTCCAAGTATTGTGACATTCCGCCCGACCATTCCCAGTTATTGGTCAAAAATAAAACGGCGTACATCTTGCGTTTGCCCATTTCGGCAATCAGGAAATCCAAACCGTCCAGCAAGTCTGGGTCGTATTTTCCTTGTGCGTATTGTAAAGCGGGACGAACGGTAAAATCGTATTTCCCACCATCGGCTCCTACCAAAATTCTCAAGTTGTCGATACCGTTTTTTTGCATCAAATCCAGTTCTCGCAGCAGTCTTTTTCGGTCGCCCACTTTCTTGGAAGCCAACAAACTTCCGTACCAATAATTGGTTCCAATATAAGAATAGGGTTGATCTGCTTTGAAGAATTGAGTGCCTTTTACCGTGATTCTGGGTTGTTGTTTCTGCGAAAAACCAATGGTTATTACACAGCAAACGAGTAAAAAAGTGAAGATGAAGTTTTTCATTTGTTCTAATTAATTAGGTAAAACATACATTTTGGGCAACGTATTCACCAAAGTGGATTTTGATTTCGTGGTAAATGTTTTAAAATCAGAAGCATTAGACGCTGTTGGCGTTGGAACATAATAGCCATTTTGATGATTGTTCCAAAAAACAACATAACTTATTTCGATATTGTTTGCAGTTAGGGCATTGTACAAATAGGTCGAAAACCAATCCGTTATGGCTGGTGTTGTTGCTGTTACTTGGTAGCCCGTTTCGGTCAGAGCGGCTATTTTTACTTTGGCTACAGCCAAATCCGAAATCATTTTCAGTTTGAGATTGGCTCTATCCGAACCTGTTTGTCCTTGTCCAGCAGCAAAATCACCATAATTATCCATTCCTAAAACATCCACGTAGGCATCGCCAGGATAACGACTCAAATAATTGTCGGACGTAGTGTAGGAGTTGTCAGGAGAAAAAGCATATAAAATATTGTGAACGCCCTTGGTATCTCTTAAATATTCTACGGTAAATTTGTATGCTGTTTTGTATTCTTCGGGCGTACAAAAATTAGCTCCCCACCAAAACCAACTGCCATCAAATTCGTGAAAAGGTCTGAAAATAATGGGAATCAATTCGCCTTTAGAACCTTTTAAATTCAGGAAAACGCTGGCTACTTTGTCGAGTTTTGCCTTGTACCAAGCGTGATAGGTACCTCCAGGTAAAATACTTTTGAAAGCAGTTACCTTTTGATCCGCAGTCATATCAGAAGCATAAAAACTGTCTTCTTTATTAGGTTCACGAATGTGCCAAGAGAAAGTGTTAATCATTCCTTTGGCGTAGGCTTCTTTTACATCATCGGTAATAATCACTTCTTGCTGGTAAAACCAATTGTTGGCTTGACCAGTATTGTTTTTGTCGGTAATAAACATAAAATCAGAGGACAGAACAGCAGGGTCAAAACCCGTAGTTTTTTTGATGTCCGACTCGGTTGAAGAACCGTTGTTGTAAAAAGAATTGAACGCATCTTGTTGACCAATAGCAAATTTTGTTTTGGCTAATTTCTTTAAATTATAAAACAAAGCCACTGTTTCTGCCGTAGCATTTGGATCGACCATATAGGTTTTTACGTTTGCGCTGGTCAAAACATCAGTAACCAGAACAGGTGGAATTATCAAGACAGAATCTGATGTAGGCTCATCTTTAGAACAAGCCGTCAGCACTAACAAGCCGATTAGAATTAAGCTCTTATTTGTAGTTTTCATAATGATTTATTTAAAACTTACCGTAATATCATCTGCATAAAGTGTTCCCGATGCAAATCCCAAAGCCAGCATAATTCTGTATTTTTTGGTTCCCGATGGAATTGGAAAAGTTTTGGTGTAAAAAGTCCAGTCGGTGGTTGCGGTTACAAATGCGATGTTTTGATCGCCCGTTTTCTGGTCGTTATTTCCTGTAAATTCTACGTTGAATAAGCCGTTGTTCCAAATCTCTTTTCCTTGTTTGATATTGTCTGATTTTAACCAACCCGAAAGCGTTATGGAAGTTACATTTTCTGGAACATCCGCAATTTGATCGATTCCTGTCCAATCCATTGTGGTGGAATTTAATGCCAATGCTGTTTTTCCTTCTTTGAAAATGGTTGATGATGTGGTTACATTTCCTCTCCAAGAATTCATTCCGTCTTCGAAACCACCGTTGGATAAAATTACTTGATTTGCTGCGGCTGTTTTAGCATTTTCGGCTGCTTGAATTTTATCCATTTGTTCTTGAGAGATGGCAATGGCTTTCAAATCATCAAAAAGTATGGTGCCGTTCGTTTGTCCTAAAGCAAGCATTATTCTTAATTTGGAAGCACCAGCAGGAACGGGAATTGTCTTTTTATAAAAGGTCCAAGGTGTTGTTCCTAGAACGGATGCAATACTCTCGTTTTTGATGCCTTTGTCGCCAGAATTTAAAAATTCAATATCGAATTTTCCGGTGTTCCAAACGTTGGCTCCTTTTTCTATCGCTTCTGCTTTTACCCAACCGCTCAATTCTATGGCTACGGTGTTTTTCGGAATATTTACAATTTGATCCAGCCCTTTCCATTCGGCTCCTACAAATTGATTGATGCTACAGCCGTTTTTACCTGATTTTTTGTCGTAAGGCGAAATAGTGGCTACTTCTTGTCCTCTCCAGCTTTCAAATTCGGTTTCGAAACCTCCGTTTTTGATGAGGTTGGTTTGAGAAAATGAAATTTGGCACAAAGGCAAAATGAGTAATAAAAGTATATTTTTCATAGTGGTTTAAATTCGGTTAATCAATTCAATACAGGCTCTGCTATTGTGATACGGACATTTCCAAAAACCTACTTTGTCTTTTTCGATTAATGAATAATCTTCTTTAACGCCCCAAAACCATTCTCCATTTAGATTGTCTAGAATATGGTTTTTTATAAACGCCCAATTTTTTAGCACAACTTCTAGGTAATTTTCATCGGCAGTAAGTTGATAGGCATTATAAAAACCAATCATTAATTCGGCTTGTGGCCACCAATGTTTTTCGGCTACCAATTTGTTCTGTTCTGGATCTAATTCATACCACAAACCACCATCTTTATCAATTCCTTCGAGAGTAGCGTCTGTCATTTGAATGGCGTATTTTTTATAGTTGTTAATGAGATTTTCATCACCAACAATTTCGGCACATTGCAATAACAACCAAGCCGCTTCAATGTCGTGTCCATACGAAATCACATCTGGTTTTTCGATCCAGTTTTCATCAAAGAATAATCGTAAATGTCCCGTTTCTTCGTTGATAAAATGCTTTTCGATAGTTTCTAATAATTCAATGATGACATCTCGAAGTGTTTCGTCTTTCCAAACTTTATATAAATTGGCAAATCCTTCAACAATGTGCAAATGCGTGTTCATCGTTTTCTTTTCGTTGGCATCTTTATCGCTCAAACGCAAATCATCTATAGGTTGCCAATCTTGAGTAAAAGCTTCGAAATAACCTTTATGGATTGGGTCGTAACTGTATTCCTGTATTTTTTTATATAAAGAAATGGCAATTTCTAATGCTTTTTCATCTTTGGAAATCGCATAATATTCGGTCATCCCATAAATTACAAAAGCCAAAGCATAAATTTGATTTTTAGTGTCTTTTGGAGTGGCATCAGGATTGATGCTCCAGTAAATTCCGCCAAATTCCGAATCATAAAAATACTTTAGAATAAATTCGAAAGCTTTTTGGGCATTTTTTTTATGTTCTTCGTCTTTTGTAATTGTATAAGCTGCTGCAAAAGACCATAAAATTCGGGCGTTTAATATCGCACCTTTTTCCGCTTCTAAATTAGTTTGTTCCTTAAAATTTATTTGACCCACAAAACCACCATTTTTTTGGTCAATAGTATGTTTTGACCAATACGCCATAATGTTATGGAGTTCGGTGTTGAGTTCATTTTTTAGATTTTTTGTTTTTTGGAACACGTTTTTGTTTTTATAACTATTTTGTTAGAAAGGCGGTCGGAGACAGCTAGTCGCATCCTCAAAGTCGGAGACTTTGCGGAGCATTCAAAATTATTAATCTCCTAAATATTCTTTATTCTTATTTACTTGTGTAATAATTGTATTCACAGAACCTGCAGAAATAAATGTATCAGCCGGTGTGTTGATTACATAATCTACTAATTTTTCTACTGTAGAAACCGCTACGTGCATTCGGGTATCGGAAGAAGCGTAATAGATAAAAACGGTTCCATCTTGGTCGGCAATCCATCCGTTTGAGAATAATACATTCGATACATCGCCTACTCTTTCTATTCCATCTGGAGCCATAAAATGTCCTGCAGGAACGTGAGTCACTTTGGAAATATCATTCAAATCTGTCATAAATAAATATAGGGTGTAACGCAATCCAGCTGCGGTATTTCGTACTCCGTGTGCCATGTGCAACCAGCCTTTTTCAGTTTTGATTGGTGCTGGACCTAAACCGTTTTTGAGTTCATAAATGGTGTGGTATTGTTTCCCGAAGATGATTTTTTCGTCTTTTACGACTGGATTATTCATATCGTCAACATATCCTAAACCGATTCCGCCACCATTTCCAACATCGATGAATCCGTCTTGTGGACGGGTGTATAAAGCGTATTTTCCGTTTACAAATTCGGGATGCAAGACTACATTGCGTTGTTGTCCTGTGTTCGAAATCAAATCTGGAAGACGTTCCCAATTGATTAAATCTTTGGTACGAACAATTCCAGCATTGGCAACAGCCGAACTGGTATCACTTTTGGGTGCTTTTGGATCTTTTCTTTCGGTGCAAAAAATGCCGTAAATCCAACCGTCTTCGTGGTTTATCAAACGCATATCATAGACATTCGTGTCTGGATTTTCGGTTTGTGGAATGACGCAGGGTTTGTCCCAGAATTTGAAATTATCGATACCATTCGGGCTTTCGGCAATGGCAAAAAACGATTTTCTGTCGATGCCTTCTACTCGAACGGCTAGAACGTAATTGTCGCCCCATTTCATTGCTCCAGCATTGAAAGTAGCGTTGATGCCGATGCGTTCCATACCAAATGGATTGGTTGCTGGATTCAAATCGTATCGCCACTCGATAGGTGCATGAGCTGCTGTAAGGATTGGATTTTTATAGCGAGTATAGATGCCATTAGGAAAGTCTTCAGGGCGATTTTGTTTTTCTATTAATTCCTGATGATTTTTCTTTAAGGCTTCAAAATTTAGATTTTTTGAAAGAATGGATGTTGACATATTGATATGTTTTTATGCTTAATTTTTATTTTAATAATCGGATAATCGCTGCCACCAAGTTTTTCTCATGACAATCATAATTCCAGCGAGGAAAACCAGGACGATGGCAAGTGCGCTCCATTTGGAAAGGATTAAATACATTGGGAGAAGCGTGAGTAGAATTTGACCTACAATTCCTAATCCGATGTTTAACATATTGACTTTGAAATTTTTGTTTTTTACTAAAGTTGGATCTTCTGCCAAGGCTTTTTCGTGAATTGGTTTCCAAAATCCCCAAGGGCGTACGTTTTTATAGAAAGCAATTAATGTTTTCTCGTTTGTTGGGGGAGCGGAATAAGAACCGATAATACAAGCAATAAGTTGGATTAAGATAAAAATTGGGAAGAAATACAGCATTCTCGTTCCGTCAAAATAGGTTGTAACTCCCGAAACAGATAAGGCAGGAGGAATGGCGCTGGCAATAATCCCAAACAACATTCCGTAGAAATAGCCATTGGCATTGAAACGCCACCAATACCATTTTAGGACATTGGCACACACAAAACCACCGTATAATCCAGCGGTGATGATGTTGAAAATCATATTGACATCTTTGATCAATAATCCTAATCCAACCCCTAGAATTACCATTACAATTCCAGACAGATATCCCATATTGATGATTTCTTTTCGGGCAGCATCGGGTTTTATGAATTTCAAATAAATATCATTTACAATATACGCCTGACCTGCATTTAGTGTTCCAGAGAAGTTGCTCATAAAAGCACCCAGAAATCCAGCTAATACTAATCCGACTAATCCAACAGGTAAATATTTATTGATAACAGCTGGCATGATACTTTCGAAGTTCACACCATCTGCGGTTTGATGTAAGGCCAATTCTTTGAAATACAATACACCCAGAATACACAATCCCATGGTCATAAAATAGCGAACAGGCATCAGAATAACCGAAATAAAACCACTCATTTTACTGGCTTCTTCAGGCGATTTTGTACTTAAAATTTTCTGACAATCGTAATTAGGTGCTGGACCAGCTAAACTTTTTAAAACCCCGGAAAAGAACATCATACTTACAATAGCCGAAAACAATTTGTAGCCGTCTTTTTGTAATTTTACTTGGGCATCTGGCAAGAGTTTACTCCAGTTGAGGTTGAGTTCTTTACCAAAAATAGGATTATCCCAACCCAACGGTACTCGGTCTAAAATGTTGATTCCCGATGCGGCTAAATGTTGCATGGCAATAGTTCCAACACAAATAGAACAGATTATCATAATCATGTATTTGATAAAATCGGCTAGGACAATTCCGTGCATTCCGCCAGCAATACTATAAAGTGTAGCAATAATGCAAATGCTAACGCCGTAGAATTGTGCCGTTGCAGATTTGGCTGCAATTATACCTTCAAGATATTCAGGAGAACCTACGGTAAGATTTTCGAGATGATGGTCTAAAAATGGCACAACCTCTTTTATAGTTTCATACGGAATGAATATTTCTAGAAATTCGCCCACGCCTACAAACGCATACGCCATATATCCAATACAAAGCATCAGAGCAAAAACCACTACAATTGCGTGACTTTGTTTGACTCCTTTGTCCGAAAGTCCAAAACGAGTTCCCAGCCATTCGGCTCCCGTTGTAGCATTACTTCGGCGCAGCCATTTGCTTAAGAAAACCATCAAGAATATTTGGTTAAAAACAGGCCACATCCACGGAATCCAAACACTTTTGAAACCATATAAAAAAGCCATACTCGTTAGCAACATGGTTCCAGATATGTCAAACATATCGCTGGCATCGCTTAATCCTAACATATACCAAGGCAGTTTTTTTCCTCCTAAAAGGTAGCTGTCTTTACTGCGTTTGGCTCGGTTTTTCATCACAAAACCTATTACAATCATCAGAATGAAGTAGGCGGCAATGATGGTTAAATCAATTGGAGATAATCTCATTTTTGGTTATTTAGTTTAGTAGTTATTTTTTATAAAGTTGCGCTTTGGCAGCGTCTTTTTCGAATAAAATGCGATCCAGATTATAGAAATCTATAAAATCTTTTTCGCTGACGTCTCCTTTTATGGGAGCGTAATAGTGCATTTTCTTTTCGGATTCTTGCCAACCGTGATTTCGCCAGACCAATACATAAGAAATTTTATAATTCCCAATGGCTTTTAGCAAAGTATCTGTCCACCATTTAGAATACGGAATGGCTTCATAACCCGTTTCGGCAAAAGCCATAATCTTGTTTTGTTCCTTGGCAACTTCGTTCATTATTTTGAATTGTTTTTGGCAATTTTCTACGAATGAATTGTCTTTTGTAGGGTCGTTGTATTGGTATTTGTCAAAACTTAAAATGTCAACATAATCAGTTCCAGGATAATATTCTAGGAATTCTTCTTTCGAATTAAAATCGGCGGTGTTGTAAACGTAAATCAAATTATGAATTCCTTTTTTCTGAAAATACGCCATCGAAAATTTCCATAAAGTTTTGAATTCTTCGGGATTTGCGTTGTTTTTGCACCACCAAAACCAAGTTCCTGTTAGTTCGTGATACGGACGATAGAGTATCGGAATGGGTTTTCCGCTTTTATCTTTAAGAGTTTTGATGTAAGTCACGGCTTCGTCTAGCCAAGACTTAAATTTTTCGTGACTTTCACCTCCAGGTAATACCGATACGAGTGATTTTGGGGTAATGTCCCAAGCGTTTTTTCCTGTCAAAGGATTATCAAAATGCCAACTCAAAGTAATGATTCCGCCACGAGAATGTCCTTCTTTTATGTATTGTCGCATTTTGTCAAAAGGAATGCCATCAATATTCTTATCTGATTTTTTTTCTAACCCTCCCAAATCCCATCCATATACTGCGGGATAATCGCCTGTAACGTCTTTTACATCGCTTCTACCTGATTCATATTTCCAGTTTACGCCATAGGCCAAATCGTCTTGATGCCCAAATAATATTCCTTTTTGGGTTAATTTTTGTAGGTTTTGGTATAATTGTGTTGTGCTTTTTGTTGCTTTTGTATCACTTAATGACAATTTAGTATTATTGCCTTGAGAAAAAGCCGAAAATGATGCACTCCATGCTAAAAAAAAGAAGACTATAGGATTCGATTTTATCATTTTGATTTTAGTTTTTTTTTGAATTTGTTGAAATGAATTTTGAATTGATTTCAAAACCGATTCGGTATGGTTAGAATTGTTTGTTTTTAAAAATCATGTTTTTATTAATTTTTTATCAAAATGTTAAAAAATCATATCTTAAAAAACATATTGTATTTATATGTGGTTTTTAATATGTAAAATTGAAAATTTATTTTTCAAAGATATACCATTAAGATGTTTTGAATTAGTATTATTTTGTCAATATTATATCTTATTATTGCAAATAAAAAAATGGATTATGGCAACTTTTAAGAATTTTCACAGAGAAATAGTTCCGCTAGCCGCTCAAGATAGTTTTTTGGTTTTTGATAGAATTAAAGACACTTTTGATTTTCCGGTTCATTATCATCCAGAGTATGAAATCAATTTTATTTTGAATGGCAAAGGAGTTAAACGCGTGGTAGGCGATAATATAGAAGAGATTGACGATGTTGAGTTAGTTCTTGTTGGCCCTAATTTGTACCACGGATGGGAAATAAATAAATGTAAAAATAACGGAATACACGAAATAACGATTCAGTTTCATCATGATCTGTTTCATGAATTTTTGTTGTCAAGGCGAATTATGACTCCTATAAAGGATATGTTTAACCGTTCTATACATGGTATTTTATTTTCAAAACAGGTAGCAGAAATGCTCACTCCACGGTTAATGAAGATATCCAAGCTGGACGGAATGGATTATTTCTTGGAGATAGTTTCGATTCTATATGACCTTGCGAACTCCCGAAATCAAAGGATTTTATCCACATTTACGGTCGAAAATGACACTTTCGAAGAGTATGATAAGATGAAATTAGTCTATGATTATGTTCAAAAGAATTTTGCCGAAAAATTGTCTTTAGAAGAAGTGGCAGGAGTTGCTAATATGACGACCATTTCTTTTAACCGATTTATAAAAAAACGTACAGGAAAAACCTTTGTCAATTATATTAATGATATCCGTATTGGATACGCAGCCAGATGGTTAGTAGAAAAAGACTTGAGTATTTTTGAAATTGCTTTTAAATCTGGATTTAATAATATTGCTAATTTTAATAGAAGTTTCAAGGCTTTTAAGAAATGTACTCCTAGTCAATACCGTGAAGATTTTTCAGGGCTAAAAAGGATTTTATAAGGCTGTATTTCTCCTAATTTCAAAGCTCCTTGAGATGTTTTTTCAAGGAGCTTTTTTGTTTTTTATAATTGTATATTTTACATTTATTATATTAATTAAATATATATTGTTCAAAAAAATATAAATATAATTTTATTATATGTAATTATATTTTTCATTTTGAAAATATATTATCATGAAATGATAGAATAATACTAATTTGATGTTACTTACTGTCCTAAATTTGTCTTTGTTAATTTATAAAATAATTAACATTAATTTGATTGTTGAATACCAACCACAGCAATCAGCAACCATTAACTAACTAAACATTTATTATGAAAAAACTATTGTTTCATTTAACACATTGGAAAGGGAATCTCATTGCATTTCCAATGTTGTGTTTTTTACTACTAGCAAGTAGTAGTATTACTGCTCAAACCAAAGTACAAGGTGTGGTTTCAGATCCATCGGGAATGACAATACCTGGTGTAAATGTATCAGTTGTTGGATCTTCGGTTTCAGTTTCAACTAATATTGACGGGAAATATGAAATCAACGCACCTGCAAATGGTACTTTATCGTTTTCATTCGTAGGTTTTGTTTCCCAAAACATTGCCATCAAAGGAGCTGAAAAAATTAATGTAATATTAAAATCAGCCACCGAAGATTTGAAAGAAGTTGTAGTTCAAGTGGGATATGGAACACAAAAGCGAAAAGATGTAAACAGTGCCATTTCTTCAATTAAATCAAGTGATATTGAAGATTTGAAAGTGGTGTCTTTCGATCAGATGTTGCAAGGTAAAGCCGCTGGGGTTACTGTAAGCAGTAATTCAGGTCAGCCAGGAAGTAACGTTTCTGTAAAAATTAGAGGAGTTTCTTCTTTGACAGGCACTAACGAACCTTTGTATGTAATTGATGGAGTGCCTATTTCTGGTGATGCCAGAAATTCTTCAACATCTGGAAGAAGTGCTACAGGAAATTCTAATTTCTCGAATGCGGGTAACATTACTTTAAGTCCTTTGGCTTCTATTAATCCTAATGATATTGAATCTATAGATATTTTGAAAGATGCTTCGGCAACTGCTATTTATGGTTCTCGTGGTGCTAATGGTGTTGTTATCGTAACTACAAAATCAGGAAAAAAAGGAACAGGAAAATTCTCTTTTGACACTTCCTATTCGATAAGTACAATTCCTAAAAAGTTGGATTCTATGAATTTGCAACAATATGCCATTTATCAAAATGCTTTGGCTGATGCTTATAATGTTACACCAAGACAAGAATTTGCAAATCCATCTCTTTTAGGTAAAGGAACAGATTGGCAAGAAGAAATTTATCAAACAGGAATCATGATGTCTAACCAAGTATCATTTTCGGGCGGAAAAGATGGTATAAGCTATTATGTTTCAGGTGGAATTCTGAATCAAGAAGGTATTGTTATTGAATCAGGTTTTAAGAGATATAATTTCAGAACTAATTTAGATGCAAGAATCAATAAATTTATAAAAGTAGGAGTTAATATTAGTGGAGCTCATACTGATGAAAAACTAACTTTAAATGGTCAGTTCAATGGTGTGATCGCTACTTCTTTATTGAGTACACCAGATGTAAGTGTTAGAGAATTAACAGGTGCTTTTTCGGGGCCTCCAGTAGGTGGTCAAACCTCATTTATTAATCCTGTTGCGGTATCTTTATTGGGTTCTAATAAATTAGTTAGAAAAAATTATTCTGGAAATTTCTATACTCAAGTTGATTTATTTAAAGGTTTTGACTATCGTTTTGAAGTTGGAGGCTACACAGAAAATAATTTGAATAAAGAATTTGACCCTATGTATTCTCTTGGAAATGCTGTAAAAAGCTTTGCAAATTTGTATTATAGACCATCTATGAGCAACTCTTGGAACATAAAAAATATGTTGACTTATAGAAATACAATAGGCAAACATAACTTTACTGTATTGGCCGTTCAAGAATCGAATAGAGCACATTGGGAAGGACATTCTCTAACTGCTACAGGATTTAAAGATAATTCAGGAAAAGAACTTGCTGATTCTGATTTGTCAAAAGCAGTATTACAATTTCCGTATAGCGGAACACAAACTTTATCCTCCTATCTTGGAAGAGCTGTTTATGATTATGCTGGTAAATATGGTGTTTCTGCAGCTATTAGAACAGATGGTTCTTCTAAATTTTTTGTTGGCAACAAATGGGGTGTTTTTAGATCAGTTGGAGCTTCTTGGAAGTTATCAAACGAAACATTCATGGAAGGGACCAAAAAATATATAGACAATATTAAATTTAGATTTGGTTTCGGAGAAACAGGTAACAATCAGATTGGTAATAATTTATTCGACTCAAATTTACATTTAATAAATAGCTCCATGGGTAATTCATTTTTACCTGCCAATACTCCTAATAAAGATTTGACATGGGAAACGCAAGAGCAGACCAATTTAGGATTAGATTTTACATTGTTTAATTCTGGTTTCAATGCAACCGTTGATGTTTACAGAAAAGTATCTAAAGATTTCCTTTATCAAGTTCCATTGCCAATGTTCCTTTCTGGAGGTGGTGATTATGAAGGTGGGGTAAATCCACCCTCTTTTAACCTTGGAAAAATGGTCAATAAAGGAATTGAGGTTAGTTTAGGATACAATAAAAAATTCACAGATAATTTCTCTTGGAATGCCAATTTGAATTTCACCAAGTATGTTAATGAAGTAGCTGATATGGCAGGGTTGAATATCATAAAAACAGCCAATACTTTGGCTTACAACACCATGACAATTTCTAGAACTCAAGAAGGATTACCAATAGGATCTTATGTAGGATATGAGGCTTTAGGAATTTATAGAACTGATGCTGATTTGCTTACTTATGGTTATACCAATGCCGGTGGTACTAAAGTAGTTTTGAAAGACGGAACCAACTCTTTGCTGCCTAATTTTGCAAAAGGAGATGTTATTTATAAAGATCAAAACAATGACGGAATCATAGATACTAAAGATTTGACTACTATTGGAAATCCGAATCCAGATTTTACTTTCGGATTTACTAATACCTTCAAATACAAAAATGTAGATTTGTCTATTTTCGTACAAGGAACATCTGGTAATAAATTGATGAATTTAACTCGATTGTCAGGAACCCTTAATGGTATGTTAGGAGTTAATGCTTTAACAGAAGCAGCTGATTTTTATTCCGCTTCTAATTTAGATGCTGCCTTGCCAAGACCTTCAACTTTTGATAATATTAATAACGCCATATCCACTCGTTTCGTAGAAGATGGCTCTTATTTAAGAATTCAAAACGTAACTTTAGGCTACTCTGTACCATCAGATATATTGTCAAAAATGAAATTATCTCGATTAAGAATTTATGCTACAGGACAAAATTTATTCACCTTTACCAAATATTCAGGCTATGATCCCGAAGTAGGTTCTTTTAACCAAGACGCTTTGTTAAGTGGAGTAGATAGTGGTCGCTATCCATCGCCAAGATTGATTTCTTTTGGTTGTAATATTGAATTTTAAAACGTATTAATTATGAAAAATATAATAAAAATGAAAATAAATTTTATTGTAACGTTACTAGTAACATCAATAATTTTGTCTTCCTGCTCACAAGATTTTATAGACGTTCCTGCCGAAGGAGCTCCTACATTAGGAAATTATTATGACTCGGACGAAAAATTAGACAATGCAGCCAATGGGCTTTATGGTTTGGTTTGGTTCAACATGAACAAAGAAGGATTTTATGGAATAACCGATGTTATTTCAGGAAATATGTATGCAGCAGAATTTAACACTTTCGGGAAATTTACCGATTTGAGTTTTACCAATTCTTCCCCATACATTCAAGATTCTTGGAGATCTTGTTTTGGAGCCATTGCTAATTCTAATGCTTATATCAACAATTTGCCTAAAAGTGTTGGACCTAATGTAAGTGCCGAAGCCCTAAACAATGCTATGGGTGAAGCCCATTTTATTCGTGCTTTCTCTTATTTTTTCTTGGTAAGATTATGGGGCAACGTGCCAATTATCGAGAACAATGCCGAATATTCTCAAAACTTTGTAATTCCAAGTAACCCCGTTGCTGACGTTTATAAGTTTATCGAAAATGATTTAAAATTTGCTATTGCTAATTTAAGAGTTAAAAACAGAGGCACAAATTATGCTGCTAATGCTCATGTTTCTAGTGGTTCGGCCAAAGCCTTTTTAGCCAAAGTATATTTGTATCAAAAGAAATATGCCGAAGCCAAACAAATGGCTGCCGAAGTAATCAATAGCGGAGAATTCAAATTGTTAGGGGGAGAAGAATTACCAACTATGTCTTTTGCCGATTTATTTTTACAAAAAAACAACAACAATCAAGAGTCAATCTTTGCATGGCAATGGACAGGAGCTGGAACTTATTTTGATGGAAATTTTTCTAATACTTTATTTGCTCCAGAAAATAGATTAGTAGAAACTACTTATTCAGGACAAATCGCTCCATCTCAAGATTTAATCAAAAATGTATATGGTCCTGGAGACAAAAGAAGAATAGAAACCTTCATGTTACCAGGCGATTATTATCCAAATTTGAGCTATGCCGAAACATTAGCTTTAGGTGCTCCAATCCTTTTAGGATATACTTTCAAAATCGAGAATGAGGCTCAATTATCAGGAGCTGGATTAAAAAAATATGTAATCGGAAAAGAAAACCTTCCTATCACAGGTAAATTTAACCCACCATTTAATGGTGAAAGTAGTATGAATAGCTACATGATGCGTTATGCTGAATTATTATTAATTCATGCCGAAGCTATTTTAGGATCACAAACAGGTTCTACATCAGATCCTGCTGCACTAAAATCCTTCAATGCCGTTCGTAAAAGAGCTGGTGTAGCCGAAAAAACATCCATCACATTTGATGATATTTTCAAAGAAAGACGTGCAGAATTGGCCTGCGAAGGAGATTATTATTTCGATTTAGGACGTTTGCCTTTTGCTCAAGCCAAAGCCATCTTAGAAGCACAAAATAGAGGTGATAGAAATACCGAAAAACGTATTAAAATCACTGCTACTAATCTTCTATTGCCTTATCCTGAAAATGATTTGATTAAAAATCCAAAACTAAAGGAAGTAGTACCTTATACTTTCAAATAATTTAAAAAATAGAAATATGAAAAATTTAAAGACAGCTTGGTTCACAACATGTGTAGCATGGATGTTAACTTTGGTACTTTTTAGTTCTTGTACCAATGACGACGACACACAAACGAATGCTACAGCTCCGCCCGTTATCACGAGCGTGCTCCCTTCGGGTTATGATTTAGCAGGAAACCTGTTGCCTCTTACACCAGTTACTAAAGTAGATCCTAAAAATTATTATATCATCAGAGGAACAGGATTAAGTAGTGTAAGTAAAGTTTATTTTAATGATTACGAAACTTATTTCAGACCTACTTTTGTGACCGATACCGAAATAATTGTATTGGTGGATGAAAACACGCCTTATGCAAATGCGTCAAACAAATTAAAAGTAGTAACAGCTAACGGAACCGTATTTTATGACCTAGTTGTAGCTCCGCCATCGCCAACATTTACAGGCTTTAGCCCAATAAATGCAACAGCAGGTACCGAAGTGACTATTACTGGTAAATATTTTCTAAATCCAGTGGTTACCCTTGCTGCAACTGCTACAAAACCAGCCGTTCCTGTAACTATAGTTTCTTCTACTTTAGAAAAAATAGTGGTAAAATTACCAGCAAATGCTGATTATAGAAACCTTACCGTAACTAATATATCAGGTTCAGCAACTTCTAAAGAAGCCATCGGAACTGCTCTGTATGATGATGTTTTGCATGGTGTTCAATGGGGCGGACCATGGGCAGGTAAAGGAGTGAATTTTGATTATGATGGAGATGCTTATCAAGGAACAAAATCTTGGCAATGGGTTCATGGCGGATGGGATGGCGGAAACTGGGGCTTTAATGTTGATATGACTCCGTACAAAGCATTTAGAATTGTTGTAAAAGGATTAAAAGCAGGAAAAGTTAATTTTAATATCAATGGAGGTAAAAATTACGAACTACCTATTACAACTACATGGACATATATTGAAATTCCGTTGAGTTATTGGGATAGTCCTTCAAGTGTTTGGATGCTAACTTTTCAAGAATCAAATAACGACGGAGGCAATACAATCTTGTATGATGATCTTGGATTTGTTTTAAAATAGTAATTGGTTTTAGTTGAAGTTAGTTTGAAATATTCCCTAATTGAAAAGTTAGGGAATATTTTTTTAAGAAGTAGTTTTTTTAAAGTCATATTTCAATTTCCTATACTTGTATGTAAAATTCATTCCATGAAAAATTCTAATAAAATTCCATTTCTATTCCTATTATTCTATTGCTGTTGTGTTTCGGTTTTCTCGCAATCATTTTCTAATGAAAAGCCGAGAGAGCATATTTCTATCGATAAAAATTGGCAATTCGCCTTTGGTCATCCTTTTGATACCAGCAAAGATTTCAATAACGGAACAGGTTATTTTTCTTATTTGGCCAAAACCACTTATGGTGACGGAGCTGCCGCCAAAGATTTTGACGATCGCTCCTGGCGAAAACTCGACTTACCACACGATTGGGCAGTCGAGCAAGGTTTTAGCGAAAAGGCAAGTTTCAGTCACGGTTTCAAAAATATTGGAAGACAATTTCCAGAAGCCAGCATTGGTTGGTATAGAAAAAAAATAAGCATTCCAAAAGAAGATTACGGGCGTAGAATTCACATCGCTTTTGATGGCGTTTTTCGCAATGCGATAGTCTGGTTCAACGGACATTATTTAGGCATACATCCATCGGGTTATTTGGGTTTCGAATACGATGTTACCGATTATATCAACTATGGTGGCGAAAATACAATCGCAGTTCGAGTAGATGCTACAATGGAAGAAGGCTGGTTTTATGAAGGTGCTGGAATTTACAGACACGTTTGGCTGAACAAAACCAATTCCTTACACGTTCCCGCTGACGGAACTTTTGTAAGCACAACAAAATTAAATATAAACAATGCAGAATTAGCTTCAAAAGTTTCAGTGATTAATGAAGGGAGTAAAACTCAAAATTTCAAAATAATACAAACGGTTTATGATGCTTCAGGAAAATCAATTGCAACGGCTACGATTGATAACTTGAATTTGCGACCAATGGAAACCAAAGAATTTGAAACTGAATTAACTGTTTCAAATCCTAATCTTTGGTCAGTTGCTAATCCGTATTTGCACAAAATGGTGACGAATATTTATTCAGGAAATGAATTAACAGATATTCAAACGACGACTTTCGGAATCAGAACGTTGCGTTTTGATGCCAATAAAGGATTTTTTCTGAACGGAAAACACCTCAAAATAAAAGGAACCAATAATCACCAAGACCACGCAGGAGTTGGAGTAGCAATGCCCGATGGTTTACAGGATTTTCGAATTGCAACTTTAAAATCATTCGGTTCCAATGCCTATCGCTGTTCCCACAATCCGCCAACACCAGAATTATTGGATGCCTGTGACCGTTTGGGAATGGTAGTCATAGACGAAACCCGATTAATGGGAATTACAAATACTCAATTGACGGAATTAAAACGAATGATGCTCCGAGATCGAAATCATCCAAGCATTATAAGTTGGTCTATCGCCAATGAAGAATGGGGAATTGAAGGCGATATTAAAGGCGCTAGAATGACAAGAACCATTCAAGATTATGCTAAAACGATTGACACTACCAGAGGAATAACAGCCGGAATAAGTGGTAGTTGGGATAACGGAATTGCCACGGCGGTTGATGTTGTGGGCTACAATTACATCAAACACGGCGGAAAAGAAACCACCGACAAACACCACCGTGAATTTCCAAATCTAGCCAGTTGGGGAACTGAAGAAGGGTCAACAGTAGCCACAAGAGGCATTTATTTTGAAGACAGCGAAAAGCACTACAAACCCGCTTATGATTTGCCACAATCCAAAGATTGGTACAGCATTGAGCAAGGTTGGAAACACTACGATTCTCGAGATTATCTCGCCGGAATGTACATCTGGACAGGATTTGATTATCGTGGAGAACCCACACCGTATCAATGGCCATCAACAGGTTCTTATTTTGGAATGTTAGACCAATGCGCTTTTTACAAAGACGATGCTTGGTACTTGAAAGCTTGGTGGGGAACAGAACCTGTCCTGCACCTTTTGCCACATTGGAACTGGAAAAGAAAAGAAGGACAACCTATAGACGTTTGGGCATACAGCAATTGCGATGCAGTAGAATTGTTTTTAAACAAAAAAAGCCTAGGCAAAAAAACAGTCGAAAAAAATGGTCATTTAGAATGGAAAGTCAATTACGAAGCCGGAACTTTAGAAGCCATTGGTTATAAAAATGGCAAGAAATTCTTGACCGAAACCATCAAAACTACTTCCGATGCCGTTGCTCTTGGTTTACATTCGAATGTAAAAACTGTTCAAGCCAATGGAACTGATATTGCAATGATTACGGTTGACACCAAAGACAAATCAGGCTTACAAGTTCCTACTTCCGAAGACGAAGTAAGTTTTAGTATATCTGGTCCAGGGAAAATAATTGGGGTTGGAAACGGAAAACCAACATCAGTAGAACCCGATCAATTTTTAGAAAAAATAACAGTTATTCCTATTACGAATCTCAAAGAAAAAATAATCAATTCGATTTCTGAAGTTACGGAAACCAGCGATAATTTGGATATTTCCAATTGGGATACTGCTTTCAAAGAGCTCCGAGATACGGTTTTTGAAAAAAAAGTCAAAGCGCTAATTTATGGAACTAATTTTGATTTACCCGAAAATTTCAAAGATTGCAAAATCAACTTTTTTTACAACAGCATCGGTAAATCGCAGTCCATTTATATTAATGGAAAACAAATTGCTATTACCATTCCCGAAAACAAAAAAGGAGACAGTTTTGTATTGGATAAAGCCAATCTTCGTGCAGGAAAAAACAGCATTGTTATCATAGCCGAACCATTGACCTATAAATATATATGGAATCCAGTAAATACCAATCCTGGAACCATTCAACTTATCGAAGCTGCTCCAACCTGGAAACGTACTTTGTTTAGTGGTTTGGCACAAGTCATAGTGCAATCGACAGGTGAAGCGGGCGAAATTATTTTGACCGCAACAGCAAATGGACTCAAAAAAGGAGAATTAAAAATAAATGCAGCAAAATAATAGTCTTCAGTTTATCTCAATTTAATAATTTAAAAGACCTTGGAAAGGTCAAATAAGACTTAAAAAATCTGAATTAAAAATAAATGCAGTAAAATAATAGTCTTTAGTTTATCTCAATTTAATAATTTAAAAGACCTTGGAAAGGTCAAATATTTATAGAAATAATATCCGATTGAGGCAACGACCCTAGCAGGGTCGTATCATTCTAAATAATGCAACCCCGCTGGAGTTGGTATCGTATGGAATCTTGGTTGCTATAAACATTGAAATCCGCTGGATTTATTTAATTCAATGACATTTTGGATAATAAAACACCATCATTAAAAAATACATAAAATGAAAAAATTACTTTTAACACTACTTTTATCTGCAACAACAATTCTAGGTTTTGCTCAAGGAAATACCAGAAAGCAGGAATTTGGAAAATTCAAAGGCTTGGCAATGACGCCGCCAATGGGTTGGAATTCTTGGAACACCTTCGCCACCAATATCGACGAAAAATTAGTCAAAGAAACAGCAGATATAATGGTTTCGTCTGGAATGGCTGCTGCTGGCTACAACTATATTGTACTCGATGACGGCTGGATGACCAAAGAACGAGATGAAAATGGCGATTTAATTCCAGACCCAGTAAAATTCCCAAGCGGAATGAAAGCCATTGTAGATTATGTGCATTCCAAAGGATTGAAATTCGGCTTGTACAATTGCGCTGGAACACATACTTGTGCGGGTTATCCCGGAACTCGTGGTTACGAATACCAAGACGCTCGTTTTTATGCCAAATTAGAAATCGATTTCCTAAAATACGACTGGTGTAACACTGCTGGAATCACGGCCAAAGAAGCTTATACGACAATGAGTAATGCATTGAAAGTAGCCGGAAGACCTATTGTTTTTAGCCTTTGCGAATGGGGCGACAATCAACCGTGGGAATGGGGCGAACCTGTGGGAAATCTTTGGAGAATTTCTGGCGATATTTATCCTTGTTTCGATTGCGAATTCAAACATCCCGAAAATTGGTCATCATGGGGATTTATGAAAATTGTCGAAATGCGAAAAGACATTCGTAAATATTCAGGTCCAGACCATTGGAACGATTTTGATATGATGGAAGTGGGTAATGAAATGACAACTATAGAAGACCGCTCTCATTTTGCGATGTGGTGTATGATGGCATCGCCACTTATTGCTGGAAATGATTTTCGAAAAATGGAACCAGAAACATTGGCTATTTTGACCAATAAAAATCTAATTGCAGTTGATCAGGATAAATTAGGAATTCAAGGATTCAAATTAACGGTAGAAGATGGTGTTGAGGTTTGGGTAAAACCCTTATCCGATGGCGCTTGGGCAATTACTTTCTTGAACCGAACCGAATTGCCTAAAAAAATCAATTTCGATTGGAAGAAAAACCCAATTAAAGATGCTGATTTTGGTTACGAAGCCGATTTTAACAAAACTATTTTCAAAATCAAAGACCTTTGGAAAAACAAAGAAGCAGGAACAACCAAAAAGAATTTTACAGGCGATATTATAGCTCACGATGTAATCACGTTGAAATTAATTCCTTAAACTAAAAGAGATGTTTGCAAAATCTAAAATCTTTACAGTTGTATTAGTGTTCGTTTGTTGTTTCTCAAACGCACAATTCGTCGAGAAACACGGGCAACTTTCAGTAAAAGTAACGCAGTTGGTTGATAAAAATCAAAACCCAATTGTTTTGAGAGGAGTCAGTTTGGGCTGGCATAGTATGTGGCCCAGGTTTTATAATCAAAAAGCGGTGGCTTGGCTCAAAAATGATTTTAATTGCAACATTGTTCGTGCCGCAATGGGTATCGAAGTTGGCGAACATTCGTATCAAAAAGAATCACAGTTTTCCAAAGATAAAATCGAAGCAGTCATTAAAGGGGCAATTAAATCCGATATTTATGTGATTATCGATTGGCACAGTCACAACATTAATCTAAAAGAAGCCACGAATTATTTTGATGAAATTTCCAAAAAATATGGAAAGTATCCCAATGTAATTTATGAGATTTTTAATGAACCAGATCAAGAAACTTGGTCGGAAGTAAAAGCCTATTCTGAAGCGATAATTAAGGTAATTCGTGCCAATGATCCGGATAATATTATTTTGATTGGTTCGCCACATTGGGATCAAGATGTACATCTTCCAGCTGCCGATCCAATAAAAGGCTATGAAAATTTGATGTACACAATGCACTTTTATGCCGCAACCCACAAAAAAGAATTGCGAGATCGAACCGACGAAGCCCTGAAAAGTGGCTTGCCTATTTTTGTTTCTGAATCAGCAGGAATGGAAGCCACAGGCGACGGCCCAATGGATTACAAATCTTGGCAGGAATACATCGATTGGATGGAAGAAAGAAAAATTAGCTGGATCACTTGGTCCATTTCCGACAAGGACGAAACCTGTTCGATGCTCAAAAAATCAGCAAAATCAAAGGGAAAATGGAGGGACGAAGATTTGAAAGAATCAGGTCTAAAAACGAGGGAATTTTTACGAAAATACAATCCTAAAAGACAGTAAGTATTTACTGCTTTTCACAAAGCACTTTTTGTTAAGAGTCAAAGGATTATCTTAATAAAAAGTTTTTTTTTATGAATAGTGTGTAAAAAACCAATAAATTTTATGCAATCGATTACATATATTGTTTTTTGTTGTAATTTGCGCCGCATCTATTGAACTAACCACTTTTACACAATGAAAAAATTATTATTTTTAAGCCTTTTTGTATTAGGCTTTTGCAGTCTTGCTGCTCAAAATTATTATATGCCAACTCCAGAAGGTTTTGGAGCAACTGCCACAGGAGCTGGAACGCCAACAGCTTCCAACACGATAACAGTGACAACCTACACTGCCCTAAAAAATGCCCTAAATTCAACAGCAACGACCAATGCCGTGATTTTGGTTTCGGGAGTTATCGACTGTGATTACACTAGTGTTTTGTTGACCAACAGAACCATTATTGGATTGCCAGGAGCAAAATTAAGAAACACTAAAATAACCATAACTTCTACTCCTCCATCGGCGAGTGATTCTTCGACATCTGCTGCTAATTCAGGAATTTTGTATATTAAATCAGGTTCAAATAATGTTATTGTCAGAAATCTTATTTTCGAAGGACCAGGAGCTTTTGACGCAGATGGTAGAGATTTGCTAACCAATGAAGGCAGAAATATTTGGGTCGATCATTGTGAGTTTCAAGACGGAATGGACGGCAATTTTGATATTAAAGGGCAAGCGGACAACACAACCGTTTCTTGGTGTAAATTTACTTATCTTAAACCTGCTATTGCAGGAGGAACCGGTGGTTCTGCCGATCATCGTTTTACTAATCTAGTAGGTTCAGGAATTACTGACTTACCTTCTTCTGATGGTAGATTTAGTGTTACATTTAAAAATTGTTATTGGGCAGAAGGTTGTAAGGCCAGAATGCCAAGAGCCAGAAATGCCGAGTTGCACGTGCTAAATTGTTATTTCAAAACTAGCGTTTCAGGAGCTTCTGCTGTTGGTTTGGGTGCTGGAAATAGCGGTACGACTTGTTATGTAGAGAATTGTAATTTTGAACAAGTGGGTGCTACGGGTAATAGTAATATTTCGAGTCCAGTTACCGAAGGTTCTGGAACTACTTCCGTAAAATTTGATGGTTGCACTAAAGGAACAACTCCAACAGTTGTTACAGGTTTGGATAAATTAACGGCTGTAAAACCAACTTATAATTACACTGTATTGCCGGTAGCGAATGTTGCGGCTTATGTTTCCAATGCTAGTTGTGGAGCAGGAGCAACCTTGCAAGTTTCGGCAACGGGAGTGATTTCTACTAATTGTCCTAATTTAGGTCTAGAAGATTACGCTTTAAATGGGGTGAAATTATATCCAACAACTGCTTCTGATATTTTAAACATTGAATTATCAGATGTTATTTCAGGAGAAGTAACAATAGATTTATATTCAACGACTGGGGCAAAAGTGCTTTCTAATTCCAAAAAGAATGTGTCGTCTAATGATAAATTATCTGTTAATGTAGCAACACTAGCCAAAGGAATTTATTTGTGTACCATCAAAATTGGGGAAGCTTCCACAACTTTAAAATTTATAAAAGAATAATTTTCGATTGAATCAAAAACACGAAAGGCTCGCAGCAATGTGAGCCTTTTTTGGTTTTATATATTCCAAATAACTCTAACTTAAATGACCTTATATGTCTTATATGGTTTAAAAAAACAGATTTTTCCAATAACTATCATTTTTTTCTTAATCCCATAAAAAAATTAACTATAATTTTCGTTTATCTTTCTTTTTTGTTGTTATATTTGAAAATCGAAAACAAACGAAAGGTTGTTTTTGGTTTAAACAAACTCTTTATAGAAAATTAATATGCTTCCTCAACAGAGAAAAGACAAAATATTGGAACTTTTGGCCGAAGACGGTTCTGCCAAAGTAATCAACCTAGCCAAGCTGTTCAAGGTGACCGAAGTGACCATCCGGCAAGATTTGGAAAAGTTGGAAAAAGAAGGTTTGCTGTTGCGAGAACACGGCGGAGCTTATCTGAAGAATATCGAAGACCAAGTGCGCAGTTTTTCGCTTTCGAATCAGGAGAACTTGGACAAAAAAGAAGCAATCGCCAATAAATGTCTCGAATATATCGAAAGTGGCGACAGCATTATCTTGGATTCTGGTTCGACTACCACGGAAATCGCCAAGAAATTGAAAGGCTTCAAAAATCTGACGGTGATTACCAACGCTTTAAACATCGCCTTGATGTTGGGAACCGAACCCGGCATTGAATTGATTGTAACCGGAGGCGAATTTAAACCGCCTACTTTATCCTTAACAGGTCAAAAAGCGGCTGATTTTTTTAAAGGATTGAATGTCAATAAACTTTTTTTGGCTACCGCAGGATTGTCCTTAAAAGCAGGTTTGACGTATCCGAGCATCAGTGATATCGTGGTTAAAAAAGCAATGATAGATGCAGCAGAAACCACGTTTTTGGTCGCCGATTCTACCAAAATCGGAAAAAGTTCATTGGCCAGCCTTGGCGCATTATCGCTCATTGATTATGTCATTACCGATTCAGGAATCAAAGAGCGTGACAAACAAGTATTCAAAGACAACGAAATAGAAATAATTGTAGCACAATAAAAAAGAAAATACAAATATGAAACAGAAAGCAAGCATTGGCATCATTATAGGCAATAGAGATTTTTTTCCAGACAAATTAGTAGCAGAAGCCCGATTGGACGTAATCGAACAATTCGAAAAACTGAAACTCAACTACGTTATTCTTGGAGAAGAAGACACCAAATTAGGCGGAGTGGAAACTTTCAAAGATGCCCAAAAATGTGCGGCATTATTCAAGAAACACGCTGACGAAATCAACGGAGTTTTGGTAATCCTTCCGAATTTCGGGGACGAACGTGGTGTGGCCGAAACCTTGAAACTGGCCGATTTGAACGTGCCGGTCTTGATTCAGGCCTATCCAGACGAATTGACCAAATTGGACGTTGCCCGAAGAAGAGATTCTTGGTGTGGCAAGATTTCGGTTTGCAACAACTTGTATCAATTTGGAATAAAATATACGCTTACCGACAATCACGTTTTGCATCCAAAAGACCCGGCTTTCGCCAAAGAATTAACCGATTTCGTGGCAGTTTGTCGCGTGGTGAGAGGTTTACGAAAAGTGAGAATTGGAGCCGTTGGAGCAAGACCGGGCGGATTTAATACCGTGAGATACAGCGAGAAAATATTGCAACGCAACGGGATTTCGGTAACCACAGTGGATTTGTCCGAAATTTTGGGTAATGCCAATAAATTGACCAAAGACCATCCCGAAGTAAAAGAACATTTGGACAAAATTTTGGCTTATGCTCCAAAAGGAAAAACACCTGATGAAGCGATGATTCAAATTGCAAAACTCGATGTGGTTTTGAAACATTTTATGGACGACAATTTCTTGGATGCCACAGCCATTCAATGTTGGACTTCCTTGCAGCAAAATTACGGTTGCAACGTGTGTACGAGTATGAGTATGATGAGCGAAAATATGTTGCCAAGTGCCTGCGAAGTGGACGTTACCGGAACTTTGACAATGTATGCGATGCAATTGGCTTCGGGTTCGCCAAGTGCTTTGGTGGATTGGAACAACAATTATGCGGATGATGATGAAAAATGCGTGCTTTTTCACTGCGGAAACTGGGCAAAATCATTCTTGCCTGACATTCAAATCAGCAATGCTCCCATTTTAGGGACAACGGTTGGAGTAGAAAATACTTATGGCGCATTGGACGGTCGCACGCCAGCTTCGCCATTGACTTACGGAAGAATCAGCACCGACGATCCTAAAGGAGTCATCAAAGTATATTTGGGAGAAGGCGAATTGACTGATGACCCATTGAATACTTTTGGAAACAGGGCCGTTGCTCAAATCGATGGATTGCAAGACTTGATGCAATATGTGTGCAAAAACGGTTTCGAACATCACGTGGTGATGAATGCTTCCAAAACCGCAGCTATCCTTGAGGAAGCACTTGGAAATTATATGGGTTGGGAAGTTTACAACCATTCAAAATCAAAATAATGGCATTATGAACACAAGATTATTGATAGAAAAATCGAACCAATACCGTCAAAAAATATTGAAATATATTGTTGGTGCCAATGCCGGACATACCGGCGGAAGCCTTTCCAGTATTGACATTATCAATGTTTTGTACAATGAAGTTCTCAAGGTAAGTCCAGCAACTTTTACGTCTCCCGACAGAGACCGATACATTCAAAGTAAAGGTCATTGCGTGGAAGCTCTTTTTGTGGTTTTGGCAGATGTTGGATTTTTCCCCGAAGACGATTTGAATACTTTGTGTAAATACAAATCCCATTATATTGGACATCCCACCCGCAAAATAAAAGGTGTCGAACAAAACACGGGAGCTTTGGGACACGGTTTGCCACTTGCCGTAGGAACAGCCATTGCCGCAAAATTGGACGATAAAGACTATCGTGTTTTTACCTTGTTGGGCGATGGCGAATTACCCGAGGGTTCCAATTGGGAAGCCGCTTTGACGGGAGCGCATTACAAACTCGACAATTTATGCGCCATTATTGACAAAAATACTTTGCAAATTTCAGGCCCAACGGCCGATGTTTGCAATACCGATCCCGTTGACACCAAGTTCGAAAGCTTTGGCTGGGCAGTGAAACACGTGGACGGCAACGATGTAAAAGCATTGCAAGAAGCCTTTGCCAGTCTTCCATTCGAAAAAGGGAAACCCAATTTGATTATTGCCCACACGGTAAAAGGCAAAGGCGTGAGTTTTATGGAAAATCAATTGAGCTGGCATCACGGAGTTCCCAACAAGGAACAATATGCACAAGCTATTGAAGAATTAACGGCAGCAGCAAACAACTAGAATAATGGGAAATCATGTAGAAATTACGGCAGATAATGCCAAAGCGAATCTCGAAGTTTTTTCTTCGACCTTGCAGGAATTGGCGGAAAACGATCAAGATATTTTGGCCGTTACCAGCGATTCCAGAGGATCGGGAAAATTGGTTCCTTTTGCAAAAAAATATCCAAAACAAATCATAGAAGTCGGAATCGCAGAACAAGTATTGGTGGGAGTTGCTGCTGGATTGGCCTCTACAGGCAAAAAAACGTTTGCTGTTTCACCAGCCTGTTTTTTGGCTGCCCGATCGTTCGAACAAATCAAAAATGATGTGGCTTATTCCGATAATCCCGTGAAATTGATTGGGATTAGCGCTGGAGTGAGTTACGGTGCCTTGGGTTCAACACATCACAGTTTGCACGATTATGCGGCTTTGAGAGCCATAAACAATTTGATAATTGTGGCACCTGCGGACAATTTCGAAACCGAGCAAGCCATCCGACAAGCCAGTCAAATCAACAAGCCTTTTTACCTTCGTTTTGGAAAAAAACCAATGCCGCTTTTGACGGAAGACAAAGAAAACACTTTCGAATTCGGAAAAGGCAGAGTCATTGCCAAAGGAAAAGATTTGGCCATAATCGCGACTGGAGAAACGGTATATCCTGCTTTGCAAGCCGCAAAAAAGTTAAAAACAGAACACAATATCGAAGCTACGGTGGTGAGTATGCACACCATCAAACCATTGGATTATAATTTATTGAAATCACTTTCGAATGAAGTAGGTGCGATTATGACGATCGAAGAACACAGCGTTTACGGTGGTTTAGGCGAAGCTTGTGCCTCTTTTTTATTGGAAAACCAATTTCATAAACCTTTCAAAATTGTGGGCATTCCCGACGAATATACCGTAACGGGTTCGCAAACCGAAATATTGAATCATTACGGAATTTCCGAAGAAGGTTTGACCGAAACGGCACTTCAATTAATCGGAAAAAAGTAATTATTATTTGAAATATAAAAATCTATTAACAACCAAAAAACAACCCATTTTTATGAAAAAATTACTGTTAGCTTTAGTACTTTTTGCCAGTTTAACCAGCTGCAAAAAATCCGATAAAGCCGAAGAACCAAAGAAAATTGCCATTGTAGTTTCAACTTTGAACAATCCGTGGTTTGTGTTTTTAGCGGAAACTGCCGCCAAAAAAGCAAAAGAATTAGGATACGAATCCAAGATTTTTGACTCTCAAAACAACACGGCATTGGAAAGCGATCATTTCGAAAACGCCATTTCTTCGGGCTATGACGCTATTTTATTCAATCCGACAGATGCAGCGGGTTCTGTTGCCAATGCTACTAAAGCTAAAGCAGCTGGAATCCCTGTTTTTTGTATGGACAGGGAAATTAATTCTACCGATGCGGCGACTTCGCAAATCCTTTCGGACAGTTATTCGGCTTGCGTGCAATTGGGAAAATTGTTCGTGGACACATTAGGCAAAAAAGGGAATTATGTTGAATTATTGGGGATTGTTTCCGACAACAACACTTGGAATCGCTCGAAAGGTTTCCATAGTTCGGTGGATAATTATCCAGGTTTGAAAATGGTGGCCCAACAAAGTGCCGATTTCGATCGTAACAAAGCGATGGAAGTGATGGAATCTATTTTGCAAGCACATCCCGATATTGACGGTGTTTTTTGTGGAAATGATGCTATGGCAATGGGTGCATACCAAGCATTGGTTGCCGCCAACAAAGCCGATAAAGTAAAAGTTTTTGGTTTTGATGGAGCAGAAGATGCCATCAATTCCATCAAGGAAGGAAAATTAACGGCCACGGCCATGCAATTCCCTAAAGTTATCGCCGAAACTGCAGCCACTTATGCCGATGAATATTTCAAGGGCAAAAAGGATTTTCCTAAAAAATTGCCTATCGCTGTTGAGGTGGTAACCAAAGAAAACATTGACAAGTACATTGCTTACGGTAAAAAATAACGAGTTATGGTACAAAAAATCATAAAGTATTTTTTAATACTGCTCTTTTTTGGATTGCTGCTGTACAATTCGGTGTATTTTAAAAAGATAAGCGAAATGCAGGTGTCAAAAATAGCAACTGTTTTTGATGCGAAGGCTTACGCCAAAACCTATCTTTTGGAGAAAATCCCGGCTGCCAAAAAAGAAGCGGTTGCTGTTTCGGATTTGCTTTCGGCAATGAAAAAAGACTCCAAAAAGGCATTTACAGCTTTCAGTCATTTTCAAAATGAAGGCGACATGAAATATTTCTTCGTCAAAGGCGAAGGCAAAGTAACGGCCATCGACGAGGAATTTGTTATTCTTAAAACAGCTTCGGGAGAAGAAATAAAACTGGCCATCCAATACATTTTTGGCAACACGTCGAGGGATTGTTCAGGCTTGATTTCCATTGATGATTTCAGCAACACAATGGATTTGAACAACGTTTCAGAAGAAATCAACAAACTCATAAAAGCCGAAATCGTGGCTCCATTTACTGCGAAAGTTCAAAAAGGAGACAGTGTTTCTTTTTTGGGTGGAATAGAAATGAGCCAATCGAATCCAAAGACGGAGAATATGGAAATCGTTCCGTTGCAACTCGAAATTAATTCCAAATAGCGAATGTTAACAGCAGAAAAAATAGGAAAGAAATTTTCGGGTATCACGGCATTGTGCGATGTTTCGATGGTATTATTGCCTGGAAAAGTCACGGCCATCATTGGCGAAAATGGTGCCGGAAAATCGACCTTGATGAAAATCCTGTCCGGCGTTTATCCGGAATACGACGGGAAAATCATCTACAAAGGAGAAGAAGTGCGTTTTGAAAATCCCAGAGAAGCACAAGCCTGCGGTATTGCAATTATTCATCAGGAACTGAATTTAATTCCAGATTTGACCATTACTGAAAACATTTTTTTAGGAAGGGAATTAGTGAATGCTTGGGGCTTTTTGGATAAAAATGCGATGTACAACAAAACGCAGGAACTTTTGACACGACTAAAGTTAGATGTAAATCCAAAAACGCTTATTCGAGACTTGAAATTAGGGCAACAACAAGTGGTGGAAATTTCCAAAGCTTTGTTGACCGATTCCGAAGTAATTATTATGGACGAACCTACTTCGGCGATTAGTGACCACGAAGTGGAGATTCTTTTTGGCATCATCAAAGACTTGCGGAAAGAAAACAAAGCCATCGTTTACATTTCCCATAAACTGGACGAATTATTTAAAATTGCCGACAGTTACATCGTCCTTCGTGACGGAAAAGTGACCGAAACCGGCACAATGGAAGGCGTGAATAACGATTCAATCATCAAAAAAATGGTGGGACGCGACATTAAAATCATCGAAAAAGGAAATCGCATCACTAAAAATGAAGAGTTACTGAAAGTCGAAAATTTAACTTTATTAAAAAAAGATAGTTCGAAAAGAATACTGCTCGACAATTTGAATTTCAATTTAAAAAGCGGAGAAATTCTCGGCATTTTTGGATTGATGGGAGCAGGACGCACCGAGCTTTTGGAATGTATTTTAGGAATACACCCTTCAGATACTTCGAATTCTATTAGCATCGAAAATCAGAAAGTAAAATTAAAATCGCCTCGTGAAGCCATACAATCCGGAATTGTTTTGGTTCCTGAAGACCGCAAAAGAGACGGATTGGTTTTAGGTTTGGATGTAAAAACCAATATTACTTTGAGTACTCTGAAAGACATTCAGCAAACAGGATTTTTATCTACCAAAAAAGAACTCGAACTTACCCAGAAATACATCGATTCACTAAAAATAAAAACATCCTCGCCTCATTTAGAAGTGAAAAACTTAAGCGGTGGCAACCAACAAAAAGTCGTTTTGGCAAGATGCTTGGCAACCCAACCCAAAGTGTTGATGCTCGACGAACCCACAAGAGGAGTCGATGCCGGAGCAAAAAACGAGATTTACAAACTTATTATGGAACTTTCCGAAGCGGGACTTGGGATAATAGTAGTTTCTTCTGAACTGCCTGAAATTCTAACCGTTTCAGACCGTGTTCTGGTAATGGCAGAAGGCAAAATCACCGCTGAATTTCTTTCGGCTGATGCCAATGAAGATGCCATTTTGAAAGCGGCAATTCCACAAACAATTTAATTTAAACAGATATGAACATAGCTTTAGATCGTTCAAAACTTGCAAAATTTCAATCCACAATTGCCTTATTAATTTTGTGCATTGGATTAACGATACTTTCAGATAAATTCCTCACAGTTGATAACGGCTGGAACGTTTTGCGACAAATTTCGGTCAATATTTGCATTTCTGTCGGGATGACTTTGGTCGTGCTGACTGCGGGTATCGATTTGTCTGTGGGTTCCATTTTGGCCTTTAGCGGTGCGGTTGCCGCAGGACTTTTAAAATCGGGAATCTCTTTTCCTGGGAATGATTTATTTATTGGATTTACTTTATTAGGAACTGTTTTGGCAGGAATTGCAACAGGCTCTTTTCTGGGATTTTTTAATGGCTGGGTGATTACCAAATTCAAAGTCCCACCTTTTGTAGCAACCCTAGCGATGCTTACTGTAGCAAGAGGATTTACAATGCTTTGGACCAAAGGTTATCCAATCTCCAGTTTAGGAACTGATTTTGCCTACATCGGAACAGGTTGGTTTTTAGGAATTCCTATTTTGGTTTGGATTGCAGTTGCTGTCATCATTGCAGCGATGATTATCTCCAATAAAACAGCTTTGGGACGCTATATTTATGCCATTGGTGGCAATGAAAATGCGGCAAAATTATCGGGAATCAATATCAATAAAGTAAAAATTATCGTTTATACGTTGGCGGGAGCTTTGGCTGCCATTGGCGGAATTATGGTTACATCGAGATTAGATTCGGCGCAACCCAATGCGGGAATGAGTTACGAATTAGACGCTATCGCAGCGGTTGTAATTGGCGGAACTTCGCTTTCTGGAGGAAGGGGAACTATCATTGGAACCGTACTTGGAGCCATAATTATTGGAGTTTTGAATAACGGATTGGTGTTGTTGGATGTTTCTCCTTTTTGGCAACAAGTCGTGAAAGGATTGGTGATTTTATTGGCCGTGATGATTGACAAAGCAAATTCAAAAGCCGAATAACGACTATGGAAAACTCTTTAATTCTGGCCATCGACCAAGGAACAAGCAGCACGAAAACCATTATTTTCAATACCAAAGGCGAAGTTTTGGCAAAGGCCACAGAAATCCTCGAAACCAATTATCTAGAAGGCGGTTATGTTGAACAAAATCCCGAAGGAATTTATCAAAATGTCCTGCTTTCGGTGAAAACCTGTTTGGCTGTTTTTACTTCGAATGGAGGAAAAATCGAAGACATAAAATCAGCGGGGATTTCCAACCAAAGAGAAACTTTTATTGTTTGGGATAAATCGGGAAAAGCGATTGCTCCTGCGGTGGTTTGGCAATGCAAACGTTCCATCTCGATTTGTGAAGACTTAAATTCCAAAAACGGAATTGCTGACCAAGTAAAAAACAAAACCGGATTGATCATCGACCCCTATTTTTCGGGAACGAAGTTAATTTGGTTGAACCAAAACAATGAAGATGTAAAAAATAAAATACAATCGGGCGAAGCTTTTTTCGGAACGGTTGATACTTGGTTGTTGTATAAATTAACGAATGGACAAAAATATTTAACCGATTATACGAACGCATCTCGAACCTTATTATTCAATCTTGAAAAATTAGAATGGGATACCGAATTAATCGAAACTTTTGGATTGACGGGAATCAATTTACCCGAACCCAAACCATCGTCATTTCATTATGGGGAATCTCTTTTTGATGGATTATTCGAAAAGCCCTTGCCTATTACTGCAATGATTGGCGATTCGCACGCTGCAGCTTTTGGAGAAGGCTGCTTGAATCCTGGAACTGCCAAAGCGACTTTAGGAACAGGCTGTTCAGTATTGATGAACATTGGCGACAAGCCTAAATCATCTGCCAGCGGAATGATAACCACCATATGTTGGAGCACCGAAGAACGAGTAGATTATGCTCTCGAAGGTGTAATTGTTTCTTGTGGTTCCACCATCGAATGGATGAAAAACGAATTGCAACTCTTTGGCGAAAGCCGGGAAACAGAAGCGATGGCAACATCAGTTCAAGATAATAACGGGGTTTATATCGTACCAGCTTTTAGCGGATTGGGCGCGCCTTATTGGAATATGAGCCGAAAAGCTTCCATAGAAGGACTGACTTTTGATTGCAAAAAGAATCATATTGTGAGAGCAGCATTGGAAACCATTCCGTTCCAAATCAAGGCCGTTTTGGATGCGATGCAAAAAGATACCGGCGTTCCCATTCAAGAATTGATGGTCAATGGTGGCATTACGGCTAATGATTTTGTTATGGATTTCTTGACAGATTTGCTCGACAGCAAGGTAATCAAAAGTACGATGCCCGATGTTTCGGCTTTGGGAGCGGCTTATTTGGCTGGTTTGGGTGCAGGAATTTTCAAAAATTTGGAGGAAGTACAACAATTGTTTGGAGAAAGACCTGCTTTGAATTCGGGGAAATATTTGGAAGCTGGAAAACAGTTTCAGGTTTGGAATGATCTGGTAGATGTCGACAATACTTAAGAAACACTCGTAAATGAAGAAAATAATTCTATTTGCCTTATTAATATCTTTGAAAGTCTTTGCAACTGAACAAATTCAAGACATCTTGATATACAACGGGAAAAAGTATGAATGGAGAAATTTTAATCTTGGAAGAGATTATATAAAAAAATTTAATTTTAAAGTTCATGAAGATGCAATAGAAACAACTGCAAATTATGGCTTTTATACTTTTACTTATACAATCGAAAACGACTCGTTATTTTTAACAGACATTACATCCTAGTTAAGAAAGAAAGAGGTTTAGATTCAAGATTAGTCTTTAATGACTTTTTCAAAGACAAAAAGAAAGTCGTTCTGGATTATTCTAAAATACAAACATTTCCATATGGAAAACAGATTGAATTGACAAAATCGAATTGGACTGATATACATTTTACAAATTATCTTGTATTTGAATTAAGGAACGGAAGAGTTGAAAAAAAATATGATTTAGACTATAAAAGTTTTTTAAAACTTAAGAAGCAACTATTTTCGAAGTTTAAGGAGACAGAAGAATATTCTAAATCTCAAGTAACTGAAATTGAAAATTTAGAGAGTTTTAACGAATTTAGACCAGAAAAATTCTCGATGGAAAGTTATTTAGAATATAAAATTTTGGGATTAGTTAAAACGCTTAAAGAATGAAGGGTCGCTAACAAAAGCCATTTACACGAACGACTAATGGTGTTTGTTTTACAAAAGAAAAAAGCTGTCAAATTAATTTTTGGCAGCCTTTTTTGATTTTGTTGCATCCTGCTTTTGGTCTTATTTTATTCTTTTAGACATTGGCTTAAGATCAGTTAAATCGGCTATTTTAATTGGTTTATCCGATTCGATACTTTTTCTTGCCGCAATCCCGATCAATACAGACAGCACGCCATCTCTTATTCCTGCAGATCTGGCATAAGGATCTTCTAGATTTGGTGTTTTAAATATTTTATCATGCAAACGCTTGTCTCCACCGCCATGTCCTCCTTTTTCGGTAGGCACCAAAACGGTGTCGAAATCTTTCCATAGTTTATGAACTATAATTGATTCGGTACTGGTTTCTTCCAGGGAGTTTTGTTCCATTTCTTTCGCGTGCATTTCTGCTTGACTTGCCGCAACATTTTTATGGTATGGAATGTCCAAAGAGGCTTCTATTCTGCCTTCGGTTCCGTTAAAAGCAATTCTCCAACCTTCATAAGGCGAATAGGTGGTGAGGGAGTAATTTACGGTTACATTATTGGCGTATTTTATTTGGGCAGACATTTTATCATAGATGTCGATTTCTTTTCTAAAAAGACAGTTGTCGCGAATGTATCCATCATGTTTTTCATTGGCTACATAAAGCTCCATGGAACGTTTGTCTTTTGTGATGTCGTAATAATAGTCACATTTGGATTTGAATTCGCAGCTTCGGCAATTATCTCCTCTATACGGGCCATTGGCACCATAATGTTCTAAACTTCCATAAGCAAAAACTTCGGAAGGGTCTGAATCTATCCACCAATTCAACAAATCAAAATGATGGGTTGCTTTATGAACCCATAGTGAACCTCCTTTGTCTTTTTGCCCGTGCCATCTTCTAAAATAAGAAGCGCCATGGTACGTGTTTAAATACCAGTTAAAATCCACGGATGTAATTTTACCGATGGTATTATTGGCCAATAGTTCCTTGATTTTTGTGGCATACGGACTCCAGCGATAATTAAATCCAACGATAAGATTCTTGCCTGATTTTTTTTCGGCATCTAAAATTGCTTGTGATTTGTTTTCGTCGGTAGTAAGTGGTTTTTCGGTAAGCACGTCATAGCCAGAAGTCAAGCCTTTTATGATGAATTCATGATGGGTTGAATCTACTGTGGTAACAATGATTAAATCGGGTTTGGTGGTGCGCAACATTTCATCAAAATTCACAAATGTTGGACAATTAACCCCCATATATTCTTTTGCGTATTGAAGCCTTCCGGGATTGATGTCGCTAAGCCCCACAAATTCGAGAATATCAGAATATTCATCAACAAGTCTTTTTCCCCAAAAGCTGGTTCCCCGAATTCCTGTGCCAACAAGAACAATCCGAAGCTTTTTTGAATTGCCAAAAGAGAAAGCATTGATTGGAAAAGCTGTGTAGGCAGCCAACATGCTTATTGAGGTTAAAAATTTTCTTCTCGAATTTTCCATAGTTACAGTTTTGATGTTCTTAAATTCCTCTCTGAAATTTTTTTAAAAGTTAGTGTTTTTTTGTTGACAATAAATATTTTTCAATAAGTTTTTAGGCTGTTTTGTGCTCTATTTGAGTTCAATAGCTAATTCTATTTGGTTTTTACGGACATTTAAAGGCTTTTGTGTCAATTTATACTTTGCTTCTATAATTAATTTTAGTCAATGTCTTACAAAAACAAGAAAAGTCATGAAAACATCAAGCCTTAATTATAATTCTATTTTTTATCAGCTAATTTTTTGTTATATTAATTTGTTTTTATGTTTTTTTTTAAATTACATTTACAAATGTATTTATTACACTTATAATAAATTGTTTCCTTGTTATAATCAACAAAGTATTATAAGTTTCTAAAATTCAGTTCTTTTTTTAAACCATGATTTACATGAATTTGTGAATCTTTTACACCTTTTTTCCTTTGAAAAAATTTGCATTATTTGTATCGTTATTTTGGTTTTTGGCGGGTTTTTCGCAAGACTACCCTGTTAAATTTCTTGACATATCCGATGGTTTATCTAATAATTCAGTTATTACAACTTATCAGGATCGTAATGGATATATGTGGTTTGGTACTTATGATGGATTGAATCGGTATGATGGTTACAATTTTAAAGTGTATCGCAATAGAATTAATGATAAAAGTTCATTGTCTTTTAATACTATTTATTGTATTGAAGGAGATTCGGAAAATAATATTTGGGTAGGAGGTTCAGATGGTGCTTGTGTTTTTGAAAGGAAAAAATCTATTTTTTATCCACTAGAGTATCTTTCTGACGACAATAAAGCTCTACCATTAAAGGGGACTATTCATCAAATTCTATCTGTTTCGGAAAAATTAGTTTTGGTTGCTTCTCAAAATTCTGGTTTATTAATTTTTGAAAACGAATCACTTGTAGGAAAGCCAATAGCACTTAAAACACCGCACAATAAAGCCATTGAATTTAGTTATGACGCTAAAGTTCTTGAAGATGATCCTACAAACGGACGTTGTTGGCTTTATGTAGTTAACAAAGGTATTTGTAGTTACGATTATAAATCAAAAAGTTTGAAGATAGTGCATCCTTTGCTTATGGATGTAACATGTATGCGTCTTTCTTTAGATGGAAATCTATGGTTGGGTACAGATGAAGGTCTTTATTTGTTCAATATCCGAACTGGTTTACTATCAGATAATTATTTTTCGAATAAATGTACTGTTACACACATTCTCATAGATAAGAAAAAAGAAATTTGGCTTACTACAGATGGTTGTGGTATTTATAAAGTAATCGGGCAAGATAAAAAAGCAGTTCCGTACCAAACGGCTCAAAACAATCAGCTTGTAAAAAGCAATTCTATCTCGAGTTTATATGAAGATGTAGCAGGAAATAAGTGGATTGGAACTTTAAGAGGCGGAATCAGTATGATAGGGAATATCCCAAAATACTTTAAGAATATTAAATACAACGCGAAGGAAAATGATGCTGCTCAAAATTTTATTTTATCCTTTTGTGAAGATGAGAAAAAAAATTTATGGATTGGTACAGATGGGGCAGGTTTAAAGTATTGGAACAAAAGACTAAACACTTATACATTCTACAGTACTACTGGTGATAATGCACACAAAATTAGTAGTAATTTCATAACCAGTATCATTAGGGATAACGATAATAGGATTTGGTTTTCAACATGGTTTGGAGGCGTAAACCGAATCAATACTACCAATAATACAATCAGTTATTATTCCTGTTATAATCCAAATACCAAACAGGTTGAGAAAAATATTTGGTTTGTTTATAAAGACTCCAAAGGAACAATTTGGGCAAGTGCAACGAACGAAGGTTTCTTATATTTTTTGGATAGAACTAAAAATACTTTTGTACTCTTTGATCCATCAATCGATAATTTACAGTGTCTTACAGAAACAACCGATGGAAAACTTTGGGGAGGAAATTATGCCTCATTATTTGAAATTGACAAGGCTAGAGGAAAGCATAAGAAAATTGCCATTGGTAATCCAATAAGAAGCATCCATGAAGATAAAGAAAAAAATCTTTGGTTGGGCACTCAAGAAGGAGGCTTACTATTGTTTAATAGAAAGACCAACAAATTTAAAAGACTAACCACAGATGACGGTTTGCCTTCTAATACTATTTTGAGGATACTAGAAGATAAAGCAGGAAATTTATGGATGAGTACCTATAATGGCATTTGCAGATTTGATAAAAAAAGGAAAATTTTCAGAAATTTTTCGGCAAATGATGGTTTGCAAAGCAATCAGTTTAGTTTCAATGCCAGTGTGAAATTATCCACAGGCGAGTTTCTTTTTGGAGGTATCAATGGGTTTAACTCTTTTTTTCCTGAAGACATTAAAGATTTTGATCAGAGGGATAATTTATTATTAACCGATTTTTATGTAAACAATAGACCAGTAGAAGAAAGTAAAAAGGAATTGATTTCAAAATGGGATTCTGGAAAAATCATAGAGGTACATTTACCCTATGACCAAACAACCTTGTCTATTGAATTTGTAACATTAAATTATAATAATTCCGATAAAATAAATTACGCCTACTTCTTGGAAGGTTGGGATGACCAATGGAATTATGTTGGACAAGCCCGCAAAGCTAATTATGCAAAATTAGCAGAAGGAAAATATGTGTTCAAAGTAAAAACCACCAACTTTAGAGGAGGATGGAATAAAGAAGCAAAACTTGTTACCATTATAGTTTTGCCTCCTTGGTACAGAACCTGGTGGGCATACAGTATCTATTTATGTATTGGACTAGGAATTATTTATGTTTATGTAACCTACAATAAGAACAAAGAAAAATTAAAATATAAAGTAAAAATTGCCGAATTAGAAAGACTTAAAGAAAGGGAAATTGCCGAAAAACAATCCTCTATGTTTACTTATATTTCTCATGAATTTCGCACTCCGCTATCATTGATTATCAATCCACTCAAAAAAACAATCCAAAAAGCCACTACTGAAAACAGTTCTTTTACAAATGATTTAGTCATTGCGCATCGAAACGCAAGAAGACTTTTGAGTTTAGTAGATCAATTGCTGCTTTTTCGTAAGGCCGAAAATGATGCTGATGAACTCCATATTACTACAATAAATGTCAATAATTTATGTAATGAAGTCTATCAATTTTTTGTAAACCAGGCCAAAGAACAAACCATTGACTATACGCTTGAGATACCTGAAAACAGCATTGAAATAATTGGCGATTATGAAAAAATAGAAATTTCTTTATTTAATTTAATGTCAAATGCTTTTAAGTACACACCCGTTGGTGGCAAAATTGGCTTATTGCTGACCGAAACAGAACAAGAAGTTACTATCAAAATTACTGATAGCGGCAACGGAATAGCCCAAAATGATTTGGTTACAATTTTTGATAAATTCAAACAGGTAGATTCTAAAACCCCAATTGGTGGTAGTTCAGGTTTTGGAATTGGGCTTTTTATAGTGAAGTATTTTGTAGAAAAACACAAAGGCACCGTAAGTTGTAATAGCGAAATAGGGAAAGGAAGTGTATTCGAATTGACGTTCTTAAAAGGTCAAGCTCATTTTGATACTATCGAAATCAGCACTGCTATTCCTAGGATGAGTCCTCTTGTAAAAGAACTTATCGATTATGATATAGAAGAAAATGTGGAACAACCTCTGAATACAAACTCAAATAGTGAACTCCATAAAACAATGCTTACCGATAAGCGAACCCTTTTGATAATAGACGATAATACTGATATAAGAAATTATTTAATACAATTATTTTCAGAAAAGCATATTGTTTATAGCGCTGATAATGGAGCAGAAGGTCTTGAACTGACTAAAAAACACTTGCCGGATCTCGTTATTAGTGATATTGCTATGACTGTAATGGACGGTCTTGAATTGTGTAAAAAGATAAAAGAAAATGAAGATTTGTCGCACATTCCTGTAATATTATTAACTGCATCCAAAAATCCAGAAACCCATCTTCAAGGCATCAGTGATGGAGCAGATGATTACATAACAAAACCATTCGACGACGAGATTCTAATAGCACGTGTAGAATCACTGCTCAAAAGTCGCAGTAATTTGCGTAAATATTTTCTGGATAGCATCACTCTGAAAGAGAATACCCAAAAGGTTCCTGCCGAATACCAAGCTATTTTAAAAAAATGTATAGCTGTTATTGAAGCTAATATTCATAAAAGAGATTTTACGATTAAAAATTTTGCCCACGAAATGGGAATGAGTCACAAAACACTTTACACTAAAATTAAAATAATTTCAGGACAAACGCTAAACGCATTCATACGTTCAGTTCGTATAAGAAGAGCCGCCATGCTAATGCTTACCGAAAACATGAATATCACACAAGCCAGTGTTGAAGTAGGATTTGAAGACCCCAAATATTTTAGACAGCAATTTGTGAAATTGTTCGGAATGACGCCTTCCGAATACATCAAAAAATACAAAAACTCTTTTAATGCCGACTTAAATGTCATCAAATAACAAGGCATTTGTTATTCTAAAAAATTGCATTTTTAACCATCTTTTAAGTATTCAATCTTGAAATAAGTTTTGTTTTTAGGGCTAAAACGGCTATTACTATTTTTTGTTAAAAATTATATATGATTAAAAAAAACACATGTATTTTTTTGTATTATTTATTTTTTATCATAAAAAAAGAGGTCAATTACCAATTTGACCTCTTTTTTTTTCCAATTTACCCCTCCTGCAACTTTCTATCTAGCCATTACTTTGCAATATAGATTTCATAATGCCGCATTGTTTTTACTAGTGTGATTAAAAGTCATTAGAAAACTATATTTTTATTTTAAAGCTTTGGATAATAAAAAACAGATTTAATTAAAATGGGTTTTGAGTAAAAAAAATTAAAATATCAATATTTGAAAATTAACTAACCAATTTATTAATAACCAAAAACCACCTTTTAGCCTATGCCATAAAAAAACTTATAATCTTGATGAGTTTGTCGATTTTTCAAACAGATAACATCGGTAAATAGAACATAGTTAAATAATAAAAAATATCAACCAAATATGAAAAACTTTATAAATATAAAGAAAACGCATTTTTATGATTTGGACTTTAATATAAAAAAGAAATACGCACTCCTTTTTTTATTTCTTCCTTTATTTCAAGTTCAAGCAAATGCAGAAACTGCTACAGTTTTAACTAAAGTTGAGCAACAGCAGCAACAGCAAAGAACGATTAGTGGACAAGTAACAGACGAGAGTGGAATGCCTTTACCTGGCGCAACAGTTTTTGTAAAAGGGACTCAAAATTCAGCTATGACTGATTATGATGGAAAATTCTCTTTGAAAATAAATGAAACAGACAAAGTACTGGTTGTGTCTTTTGTAGGATATGAATCCACTGAAATTTTAATCCAAAACAAATCAGTTTTTGAAGTAAATATAAAACCTAGTTCAGAAGGTCTAAAAGAGGTTGTAGTTGTAGGTTTTGGAACTCAAAAAAAAGCCAGTATGGTGAGTTCGATTACAACAATTAATCCAAAAGAATTAAAAGGCCCTACTAGTAACTTGACTAATATGCTTGCGGGAAGAATTTCAGGAATGGTTGCTTATCAAAGAACAGGTGAGCCTGGTGCTGATAATTCGGATTTCTTTATTCGTGGATTAGGATCATTTGGGGCAGGAAAGCGAGATCCATTAATCCTGGTTGATGGTATTGAATCTAATACAACCGATATGGCAAGATTACAACCAGATGATATTGAAAGTTTTTCAGTATTGAAAGATGCTGCTGCTGCTGCTGTTTATGGAGCACGTGGAGCTAATGGTGTTGTTTTAATTACCACAAAAAAAGGAAAAGAAGGAAAATCAAAGTTCAGTTTCCGTTCAGAAACTAGGATGTCATCCAATACCAGAAATTTTGATTTTGCCGATAATATTACTTATATGAATTTAGCTAATGAAGCTACATTAACAAGAAATCCGCAAGCCATATTGCCTTATACTCAAACTAAAATTGATAGAACGGCTGCAGGAGATAATCCTTATTTGTATCCAAGTAATAATTGGATCAAAGAATTAATCAAAGATTATACGATTAATCAAGGTTTTAATTTGAGTGCTAGCGGAGGTGCTGAAAAAGCAAGGTATTATATTTCTGGAACCTATAATGTAGATAATGGCGTGTTGAATGTTGAAGGGCTTAATAATTTTAATTCTAACGTAAAGCTTAGGAATTATTCTTTAAGATCTAATATTGATTTGGATCTTACCGCTACAACAAAAGCAGCAATACGTGTTTATGGTCAATTTGATGATTATAATGGTCCAATAGGTGGAGGACAACGTATATTTAATCTTGCATTATGGTCTAATCCTGTTAAGTTTCCTAAAGTATATCCTTCTAGTTTTCTCCCTTTTATTGAACATCCATTATTCGGAGGAGCTTTGACAGATAGTAATAGTAATACATTGTTAATTAACCCTTATGCCGAAATGGTACGTGGGTACCAAACAAGTAAGGCTTCGACAATACAAGCACAAATAGAGTTAAAGCAAGATTTAGGAGGTATTTTAGAAGGTTTGAGCGCCAGAGCGATGGGGTATGTAAGAAGATATTCTTTCTATCAAGTTCAAAGACAATACAATCCTTTTTATTATCAAGGTGTTGTCAATGGAGATGAAATTCAATTACAAGTGCTAAATGATGGTGGAGCAAATAGTGTAGGAACTGTAGGAACCGAATATTTGAATTATAGTGAGGGAGCAAAAAATTTAGATTCTCGTATTTATCTTGAAGCAGCTATAAATTACAATAGAACTTTTAACGAAAAACATGCTGTTTCGGGTATGCTTATCAACTTGTTGTCCAGTTTTGAACAAGGTAATGCAGGAAGTGTACAAGGTTCGCTTGCCAACAGAAATCATGGAGTATCGGGAAGGTTTACCTATGGTTATGACGACAGATACTTGGCCGAATTTAATTTTGGTTACAATGGTTCTGAACGTTTTGCAACAGGAAAAAGATATGGTTTTTTCCCTTCATTCGGTTTAGCATATAATGTTTCTAATGAAAAATTTTGGGAACCACTGAAAAATGTTGTAACACAATTTAAACTTAGAGCCACTTATGGTTTGGTGGGTAATGATCAAATAGGTAATGCAGGCGACCGTTTCTTTTATTTATCAAATGTAAACCTTAATGATCCTACTTATGGTACTTCTTTTGGTGAGGAGTTTGCTTATTACCGTAATGGGGTTTCTTTATCTCGTTATGCTAATCCTAATATTGGTTGGGAAGAATCAGAGCAAATTAATTTAGGCTTTGATTTAGAGTTGGCTAAATCTTTTAATGTAGTAGTTGATATTTACAAACAAACACGAAGTAATATATTGCAAAACAGAACTAATATAGGTTCGACAATAGGTCTTACAGCAGTGCCAGCAACTAATTTTGGAAAAGTAGAAAGTAAAGGTCTTGATGTATCAGTCGTTTATAATAAACAATTCAACAATGATTGGTTTACACAATTGAGAGGGAATTTTACCTATGCAGACAATAAAATATTACAATATGATGAGGTAACTTACCCAAGTAACTTGTCATACCTTTCTCAAATAGGACAAAATGTGAGTCAATCGTATGGTTATATCGCCGAGCGTTTATTTATTGATAATGCCGAAGTAGCCAATTCACCAACGCAATTTGGAGAGTATTTAGGAGGAGATATCAAGTATCGCGATGTTAATGAAGATGGTGTCATTAATCAAAATGATATCGTTCCGTTAGGTGATCCTGCTGTACCAAAAATTGTTTTTGGTTTTGGGGGTACTGTAGGTTATAAAAAATTTGATTTTAGTATTTTCTTCCAAGGATCAGCTCAATCTTCATTTTTTATTAATCCAGGAAATATAGCACCTTTTGTCTTAAATGGATCTTATCAAAACGGTTTGTTAGATGTTATCGCAAAGGATCACTGGTCTGAAGATAATAGAGATTCCTATGCTTTTTTCCCAAGGTTAAGCGACACATTTGTTGAGAACAATAACAGGGTCTCAACCTGGTGGATGCGCGATGGTTCTTTCTTAAGATTAAAAACAATAGAGGCAGGATATAATGTGCCAGAAAAGACAATATCTAAATTAGGAATTTCTGCTCTTAGGATATATGCAAGTGGTAATAATTTAGCCGTTTGGAGCAGATTCAAATTATGGGATCCAGAAATGGGAGGTAACGGTTTAGGATACCCAATACAATCTGTTTATAATTTAGGTTTAAAACTTGATTTTTAAAAATATAGAATATGAAAACTAAAAATAATAATACATTAAATAAAGCGAAGCAAAGGCTTATAAAAGCATTTGGTTTTACTTTGATGATTGTATCTTTAATAGGACTCGAATCGTGTGAAGATACTTTTTTAGATGTTGTACCAGATAACGTTGCAACAATAGAGCAAGCTTTCAAATTAAGGAATGAGGCAGAAAAATATTTGTTTACCTGTTATTCCTATTTGCCACTTAATGGCGATGCATTATGGAATGTAGCAATGCTTAGTGGAGACGAACTATGGATTCCTCCGCAAGATTTAGCACTTGATAGTAATGCTTTTGATGTTGCAAGAGGATTGCAAAGAAAGTTTGATCCCTATGTAGATGCATGGGAAGGTAGATATCAAGGTGGTGGCCCTAATGATCAATTTAGATTGTGGAATGGAATCAGACATTGTAATATTTTTATAGAAAATCTTGAAGATGAATCAAAGGTGCCTGATATCACACAATCAGAGCGTTTGAAATGGATTGCAGAAGCAAAATTCTTAAAAGCCTATTATCATTTCTACATGATGCGTATGTATGGACCTATCCCTGTTATGCGTAAAAATATAGCTATTGATGCTCCATTAAGTGAATTGTATGTTTCTCGTGAACCAGTTGACGAAGTAGTAAATTACATTGTACAATTATTAGATGAAGCAACAGTAAATTTAGAACCTGTAATTGTAGATAAGAATAATGATTTAGGCAGAATTACAAAACCAGTTGCTGCAGCTTTAAAAGCACAAGTTTTGTTAACATCAGCGAGTCCTTTGTTTAACGGTAATACAGATATGGCAGGTTTTACTACCAAAGATGGCAAACCGTTTTTCAATCAAACTTACGTTCCTGAAAAATGGCAATTAGCTGCCGATGCCGCAAAGGCAGCAATAGATTTAGCACTAGCAGCTAACCATGATCTTTACACATTTACAAATGCTTCATACAATATAAGTGATGTAACAAAACGAAAATTGTCTATTACCGAAGCCATAACGGATAGAACAAGTAGAGAGGTGATCTGGCATAATACTAAAAGTCAGGCAAATGCAATTCAAGTGCAATGTGCTTGGCCAGTAAATGCAGAGCAACCCGATTATACGGCTCAAAAATTTTTAGCACCAACTCTAAAAATGGCTCAAATGTTTTACAGTAAAAATGGTGTGCCTATAGAAGAGGATAAGACACTAGATTTCTCTGATATTAAAGCTTTGAGAGGAGCTACCGCAAGTGAAAGATTTGATATTAAAGAAGGAGAACGCACAGCCAGATTGAATTTTGATCGTGAACCTAGATTTTATGCTGATTTAGCCTTTGATCGTTCCGTATATTATTTAGAAAGTAGCCAAGCCGATGAAACCAAATATTGGCTTAGAGCCAAGTTTGCAGAACCTAGCGGTAGTGATGATGTTAGACATTATAATATTACAGGGTATTATCTTAAAAAGCTAGTAAATTATAGATACAATTGGGGCGGTACTGGCACAGGAGCTTCTTTTCGTTCTTATGCTTGGCCAGAAATTCGTTTAGCAGAATTATATTTAGACTATGCAGAGGCTTTAAATGAGGTAAATGGCCCAGGAAATGAAGAGATTTTTACTTATTTAGATAAAATTAGAAACAGAGCTGGACTAATAGGTGTTAAGGAGTCATGGAATAATTATTCAAAAAATCCAACTAAACACACTACTAAAGATGGTTTAAGAGAAATTATACACCAAGAGCGCAATATTGAATTGTGTTTTGAAGGAAAACGTTTTTGGGATCTAAAAAGATGGAAAAAAGCAGTACTTGAATTAAATCAACCTATTAGAGGATGGAATTATAAAGGAACTGATGAAGCGAGTTACTATCAAATTACTACAATATTTCAACAAAGATTCGTTGGTCCAAGAGATTATTTTTGGCCAATAAACGAGCAAACAATTAGACAAAATCCGAATTTAATTCAAAATCCAGGTTGGTAAAAAATAAAACAACAATATTATGGAAAGAAATTTAAGAAAATCCTTTTGGGTTATTATGTTTTCTTTGGTTCTAACTTTTGTAAGTTGTTCTGAAGAAAAAGGACCTACACCATTAGAAAATAATCCTAATGGTCCGGGAATGGTAGAGAATATAACGATAGAAAATTTATCAGGAAAAGTAAAGCTTACTTACGAGTTGCCAGATAATCAAGATTTACTTTATGTAAAAGCTAATTACAAACTTGAAAACGGTACAGAGATGGAGGTAAAATCTTCGTATTACAATAATAGTATGTTGTTAGAAGGTTTCGCAGGAGGCAAAGAAGTTAATGTAAAAGTTACTGCTGTAAATCGTAGTGAGAAATCATCAGTAGCCAAAGACATTACTGTTAGTCCTCTTTTAGCACCAATTTATGGCGTATTTAATTCTCTTGAAACCTCGGTAGATTTTGGAGGAATTCGAATAAAAGCATCAAATCCAACTAAAGAGAATATTGCTCTCTTGGTAATGACTAAAAACAACACAGGAGATTGGGAAGCATTGCGTAATAGCATTTACACAAGTACAGATATTATTAATAAAAATGTTAGAGCTAATGCTGGTAGTTTTGAATCAAAACCAACCCAATTTGCCATTGTAGTTAGAGATAGATGGTTAAATGTTACCGATACTCTTTTTACTGAAATCACTCCTCTATTCGAAGAAAAAATACCAGTTAGTAATTATAGACCTTTAAGACTAGACAATGATCCAGCATCATATCCTGAAAATAGAGTTGAATATCTTTGGGACAGTCAATTTGGATGGCCTAGAGTATGGGTAACCTTAAGAAGTAACCCTGTTCCAAAACATACCGTTACAATGGATATGGGAACCTCTGCAAGAATAAGTAGAATACATATTTGGGATTATTTAGAAGGAGGAAATTATTATTATTTAGGCAGTATGCGCAAATTCAGAATCTGGGGGATTGATTCTACGCCTAATCAATCAGGTAGTTTAGCAGGATGGACACTACTTGGCGATTACACCGCTGTAAAACCTTCAGGACTGCCTTATGGTCAGCAAAATAATGAGGATTTTTTAACCGCACAAGCTGGGGTTGATTATGAAACAAGAAGTGATGTTAATGTGAGGTACATACGCATCGAATGTTTAGAGAGCTGGGATGGAAATTCGTATATGGCACTTTCTGAATTATTGATATATGGAAAAGTTAATTAATTAAAAAGACAAACATGAAAAAGTATAATTTTAAAAAAGTTTCTTACTACTTTATTATGACATTGCTTATAGGAGTCTATTCATGCTCTGTAAATGATGATTATAAAAAGTTTGTAGAAGAAGGAGAGCTTTCTTATACAGGAAAAATTGATTCTTTGAAAATCCTTCCAGGAAGGAATAGAGTAAAACTTGAGGGACTTATCATTTCAGACCCTAAAGTTACTCAATTAAGAGTTTATTGGAATTCCAAAAAGGATTCTGCTATAGTGCCTATCACCAGAACTTCGGGTGTTGATGCCGTTTCTACTGTTATAGAAAACCTGCCCGAAAACATTTATAATTTCGAAGTAAAAACTTTTGATGCCAAAGGAAATGGTTCTATTGCTCAAAATGTAACAGCAAGTACCTATGGACCACGTTATCAAGCAAGTTTGACCAATAGAAATATGATTAATAACATACCTGATGGGGATCGACTCACTATTAATTTTGCCGATATGGACAGAAGTTCAGGAGTCCTAGGGTCAGAGATTGTTTACACAACTTCTAATGGATTAGAAAAAACAATTTTTGTAGATATTAATGATTCTAATGTAGTTATTCCAGATTCAAAATTCTTGGCTCCTCTTAAATACAGAACTACTTTTAAACCTACCACAACAGCAATTGATATATTTTATACTGATTACACAACGGTACAGCCAAGACCTACTCCAGCACTAAAAAATGCAAAACAACCTTTTGCCTATGATACAGTTGCAGGATTAGTTGGCGGCAGATGGGGCACTTTAGCAGAACCTTGGATAACTAATGCTGCAGCAAAAACTCATAATGGGGTTGGCGGATACGATAATGGTTGTTGTGCAGGAAGAGAAAAAACAATGAATTTAGAATCTGGTTGGGGTTCGCCTAATTATACAAATGCCAAGATACATCAAGTAACAACAGCTGATGCAAATGTAAATTATCAATTAAGGTTTACAACAGTAACCTCTAATTATTCTACTAATGATGCTGCAGGTGCATATCTCGTAATAGCTCTAGGAGCAAACGGATTGCCTAATGTCGAAAATGTGACTACAGCACCAGAAGTTATAGCTTACAAGAAGATTGGCGGAATTGATGGAGGTACTTTAACAGTTAACTTTTCGGTTCCTCAAGTTTCTCAAATTTCAGTTGGGCTTGTAGCTACTCAAACAGGTGAAAAATACTGCAATATTAAATCTTGGGAAATAATAAAGTTATAAATTTGTTAGGTTAGTTTGGTAAAATGGAATGTAGTTTCAAAACCACATTCCATTTTTATTAATTATTTTCAATGTACATTTAATATTTTCCAATCCTTTATAAATTAAAAAAATGACACTTTCGATTTTAAAATCTGATCTATTTATGAATGCTAAATCATTGTATTGCGTTTTGCTAGTTGGTTTTTTGGTTGCCCAAACTCAAGCACAACAAACCCTTGTAACAAGTCCTGACGGAAAATTGACCGTAAACCTCGCTGTAAATAACGGAACACCAACCTATAGTGTTTCTTACAATGGGAAGTTGTTTCTAGAACCGTCGCCCATTGGACTAAAAACCAATATTGGAGATTTCAGCACAGGTTTAGCATTAAAAGAAAATCAAGTTCAAAAAATTGATGAAACCTACGAATTACCAAATATCAAACAAAGCAAGGTTCATTATGTAGCCAATCAAACCGTATTTTCATTCACAAAAGAGAACAAAGCAGTCATTGATATTACTTTTAGAGTGAGCAATAATGATGTTGCATTTAAGTATAAAGTACATCCTCAAAAATCAACGGTTGCAGCAGTGGTTCAAGAAGAAGCATCTGGATTTTTATTCCCTGCGGGAACTACTTCATTTCTTTCAGCACAAAGTCAAGCAATGGTAGGATGGGAAAGAACAATGCCTAGTTATGAAATTCCGTATGTTGTTGATGCGCCAGTAGGCGAAAATGGAAAAGGTGAAGGTTATACTTTTCCTTGTCTTTTTAAACTCAAAAATAATGGCTGGGTTTTAATTTCAGAAACAGGTGTGGACAGTTACTATTGCGCCAGTAGATTAATGGGTCACGAAAAAGGGTTGTACACCATTGGTTTTCCTATGCAAGGCGAAAACAATGGCGTTGGTTCCTCAACTCCTGGGATTCGACTTCCTGGCGAAACGCCTTGGCGAACCATTACTGTTGGCGAAACTTTAGAACCTATTGTAACTACAACAGTTCCTTTTGATTTGGTGAAACCGCGTTACGAAGCTTCTCAAAAATACGAATACACCAAGGGAACTTGGAGCTGGATTATTGGTATGGAGAAAAGCATGAATTATGATGAACAAATGCGATATATCGATTTTAGTGCTGATTTGGGTTATCAAACACTTTTAGTGGATGCGCTTTGGGATACTCAGGTTGGACGTGACAAGGTAGAGGCTTTAGCAAAATATGGTGCTAGCAAAGGTGTTGGTTTGTATTTATGGTACAATTCTAATGGATATTGGAATGATGCGCCTCAAACACCTAGAGGAAAAATGGATAATAGTATTGTCCGACGTAAAGAAATGGCTTGGATGAAAAGTATTGGAATCAAAGGAATCAAAGTGGACTTTTTTGGAGGTGACAAACAAGAAACCATGAAGTTGTACGAAGATATTTTATTTGATGCCAATGATTACGGAATTATGGTCATTTTTCACGGAACGACCTTGCCACGTGGTTGGGAACGAATGTATCCAAACTATGCTTCGAGCGAAGCCGTTTTGGCAAGTGAAAATCTTTATTTTGATCAAAAGTATTGCGATACCGAAGCCTATAGCGCAACCTTGCATACTTTCATCCGAAATACGGTTGGAAGCATGGATTTTGGCGGAAGTGCTTTGAATAAGTTTTACAATGATAAAAACACACCAAACAAAGGTTCAAAAAGATTAACTTCTGATGTTTACGCATTGGCTACAGCTATTTTGTTTCAAAGTGGCGTGCAGCATTTTGCATTAGCACCAAACAATCTTACCGATACGCCAAAATGGGCAATCGATTTTATGAAAACAGTACCAACAACCTGGGACGAAGTGAAATTTATTGCTGGTTATCCTGGTAAATATGCCATATTAGCCCGTCGTCAAGGCGATAAATGGTATGTGGCTGGAATAAATGCTCAAAAAGAAACCCTTAAAATTAAAGTAAAACTCCCTATGATTGCTGGAGGTTCTGAACTGGAGCAATACACAGATGATGCCCAGTTAAAAGGAAGTCTTACAGCCACAAAACTGAAAAAAAACCAAGAAATTGAATTGACAATTCCTTGTAATGGTGCTGTGGTTTTAGTGAATTAATAAATCAAATTTGATTATGTTAATCAATAAAGAAAGCACAGTATCATTTATCAAGCAACAGACCTTTAAAATGAAAAATAAAAATCTTATATATCTCTTGATTTTGGTTTTTTTTGGTAATATGATGATTGCCCAAAAATCAAAAAAACAAGTGAAAAACTTAAAAACAACCGCTTATTTATTTGCCTATTTCACAGGAAATGACATCAAAGAAGAAGCCATTCGATTTGCAGTGAGTAACGATGGCTATAACTTTAGGGCTTTAAATAACAATCAGGCTATTATTGATTCCAAGCAAATCAGTTCCTCTGGCGGAATAAGAGACCCTCATATTCTTCGTGGAGCAGATGGCAAAACCTTCTATATGGTCGCAACCGATATGGTTTCTGCCAAAGGTTGGGATTCGAATCGAGCGATGGTTTTATTAAAATCAACCGATTTAATCAATTGGAGTTCATCAGTGATTGATATTCAAAAGAAATATTCAAACCAAGAAAACCTAAAACGAGTTTGGGCACCACAAACAATATACGATGCTCAAAAAGGAAAGTACATGATTTATTGGTCGATGCAGCACGGAAATGAAGCCGACAAAATTTATTATGGGTACGCCAATGCTGATTTTACCGATTTGGAAACCGAACCCAAACAATTGTTTTTCAGTCCAACGAATGGTGCTTGCATTGATGGCGAAATTATTTTCAAAGACAACAAATACCATTTGTTTTTCAAAACTGAAGGTTCAGGAGCAGGCATAAAAATTGCCGTTTCCAACAAACTTACCGAAGGCTATGTTTTGAGAGATCAATATGTGCAACAAACTCCATATCCTGTCGAAGGTGCTGGCGTTTTCAAACTAAATAATTCCAATGATTATATCTTGATGTATGATCTTTATACCAAAGGAAAATACCAGTTTACAAAATCCAGTGATTTAGAGCATTTCTCGGTTATTGACAATGCTGTTTCGATGAATTTTCACCCGCGTCACGGAACCGTTATGCCAATAACTGCTAAAGAATTGGCACGATTAGAAAGCAAATGGGGAAATACTAAACAATAAACACAACTACCGATTCATCGAATAACATAAATTATATATAATGGTTACTAAAAAATTCTTATTACCAATCCTTATTTTTTCTTGCTTATCGGCTTTTAGCCAGATATCATTTGGAGATTCCCAAAAAATTAATGACAACTGGAAGTTTATGCTTCAGGACACTCCCGAAGCTCAAAAAGCAACCTACAATGACAGCAAATGGAAATCTGTTAATGTGCCACACGATTGGAGTGTCGAAGGCAGATTGAGTCCTACCTTGGCGAGTTGTACCGGTTTTTTGCCTGGTGGAATTGGTTGGTACCGAAAAACATTGAACATTCCACAAGCGAAACGTGGCGAAAAAGTTTATCTCTATTTTGAAGGAGTGTACAACAGAAGCGAAGTTTTTATCAACGGACAGTCTTTAGGAAAACGCCCTAACGGATACATTTCATTTGCGTATGACGCTACTCCTTTTGTAAAATATGGAGAAGATAATGTTATTGCTGTAAAAGTAGATCACAGCTTGAGTGCCGACTCGCGTTGGTATTCGGGTTCGGGAGTTTATCGCAATGTGTGGTTGGTGTATTCTAATCCAGTGCATATTGCACAATGGGGAGTCTATGCTTATCCAGAAGTTACAAATGGAAATGGAATTTTGAATGTTGAGGTAAATTTAGAAAACGGTTCGGCCGACAAAACAAATCTTACCATCGTCAATGAACTTTTAGATGCTAATGGAAAAGTCGTAGCAACAACTACTCAAAAACTGCTTGTCGAAGCCAATACTGAAAACAAGATTGCAACCAAAATAAATGTAAAAAATCCAAATTTATGGGATTTAGAGCATCCCAACTTGTATCAGTTAAAAACAACCGTTTTAAAAGATGGTAAAACAATTGATAAAACGTTGACAGCTACAGGTTTTAGAAATTTTATTTTCGATGCCAATAAAGGTTTTGCTCTTAACGGAAAATGGATGAAAATGAAAGGCGTTTGTTTGCACCACGATGCTGGAGTTTTGGGTTCTGCCGTGCCAAGCGATGTTTTGAAAACAAGATTACAAACCTTGAAAGAAATTGGTGTAAACGCCATTCGTACCAGTCACAATCCACAAGCTCCTGATTTTTATACACTTTGTGACGAATTAGGATTGTTGGTTCTTAACGAAGCTTATGACGAATGGGAATTCCCTAAACGAAAATGGTTAGAAGGATGGAATCAAGGTACTCCAGGATTTCAAGGGTCAAATGATATATTTGTTAGTTGGGGCGAAAAAGATTTGGAAGATATGGTACGTCGTGATCGAAATCACCTTTCTGTTTTTGCATGGAGCATTGGTAATGAAGTAGATTATCCAAATGATCCTTACTCACATCCTGTTTTAGGTGGGAGTGAAGTTTCGGGATTTTCACAAGCTTCTTACGGAGGTTATAAAAAAGAGGCTCCAGATGCGATGCGACTTGGCGGAATTGCCAAACGTCTTGTGGCTGCTGTAAAGAAATACGATAAATCTCGTCCAACTACAGCAGGACTAGCAGGAGTAGCGATGTCTAACGAAACTGAATATCCAGGTCTTTTAGATATTACAGGCTATAATTATACCGAAAGTAAGTACCAATCGGATCATAAAAAATATCCAAACAGGGTGATTTTTGGTAGTGAAACCCGACACGAATTCGAACCTTGGTTGGATGTAAAAAATAATGAACACATTTTCGGGCAGTTTCTATGGACGGGTATCGATTATTTAGGCGAATCTAACGCTTGGCCTTCCAGAGGGTTCTATTCTGGATTAGTAGATCTTGCTGGAATTATCAAACCAAGAGGTTATTTCCGTCAGTCTTTATGGTCCGATAAGCCAATGATTTACGCAGGAACTTATCCGGCTAAAAATTATCTTTCTATAGATGCTTGGTCTTCGTGGAATTATAAAGAAGGACAAATGATTCGAGTGGTTTGTTATACCAATGCAGCAAAAGCCCGTCTGGAATTGAACGGAAAAGTAGTTGGTGAAGAAAAAAATTACAATGAAAAAACGGGAGTTATTTATTGGGATATTCCTTTTACTTCAGGAAAGTTAGAAGCAATAGGTCTTAATAAAGACGGCAAAGTGATTAGTCAATATGCAATACAAACTTCTCAACAACCTAATTCTTTGGTTGTCAATGAAAAAAATATCACAATCAATAAAGAAAATGGAGTGGCTAAAGTAATCGTACAAGTAGTGGACGAAAAAGGTTTGCCAGTAATGCTATCGGATAACGAAGTAACTTGTACAGTAAGCGGTTCAGGAACTTTGTTAGGATTAGAAGCTGGAAATAATGAAGATATGGGCGATTATACCGATAATGTTCAGAGGGTTTTTCACGGACATTTAGTAGCTTATGTTCAGTCAAAAGGGAATAATGAGCCTATAACTGTTAAGTTTACAGCTAACTGGCTAAAATCGACAGAAGTTATCATTCAATTAAAATAACCCTGTATTTTTTGCTAATTACTTCATAAAATACGCATAAAAAAACTAACTACTATAGACTTTTGGTTGTCTATTTCCATAATTTGGTATAAGTGCCTGATTTTACAAAACGGATTAGTTAGTAACCCCGGAAATAATACTTTCGGGGTTTTTAGTTTTACTCTTAATAGTCAGTATTCGATTTTAAACAAGTTTTCTTGGCATTAATCGAAGTGAATTCTTTTGAATTAATTAATGCTAAAAACCCGTTGGGTGTAATTATTAAAAATAAAAGAATTTCAAAAAGATATAAAATTTAAACACATAGAATCACAGAAAAAAAGAGTTGTATAGCCCAATTGTTGGGTTCACATAGCTATGTTTTTCTTTAATAAAGTGAAACGCCTTTCAAAATTTACAAAATCTATGTTTCTATGTGTTTAAAAATCATAAATTTTGAATTATACCCAACGGGTAATGCTAAAAAGTTTTCAATACCATTATTTTTTTGTGATATTAATTTTTTTTTATCTCTTTTTTTAAATTACATTTACAAATGTAAATAATACACTTATAAATAAATTATTTTACCAATAAAATCATACAAAATGATTCGATCTAAATTTTATAAAGTTGCACTCACCATCTTATGCTTTTCAGCATCCAATTATATGGTTCAATCCCAGATCAAAAAAGACTTTCACGATTGGGCAGCGACTCCGCCAATGGGCTGGAATAGTTGGGATTGCTTTGGTCCCACAGTCACCGAAGCCGAAGTAAAAGCCAATGCCGATTATATGGCAAAATATTTAAAACCCTATGGTTGGGATTATGTTGTAGTCGATATCCGCTGGTATGTGGGCAATGACAAAGCCCACGGCTACAACGAAAAAGACCCCGATTATGTCTTGGACCAATACGGAAGATTTATGCCAGCCATCAATCGTTTCCCTTCGGCGGCGGGCGGAAAAGGCTTCAAACCTTTGGCAGATTATTTGCATAAAAAAGGCTTAAAATTTGGAATCCACATTATGCGTGGAATTCCTGTGATTGCCGTAAAACAAAACTTGCCTATCAAAGGAACGAATTTTACGGCCAAAGACATTTACTCCGATAAAGACCAATGCACTTGGTTGCGCGATATGTACACGGTTGTTCCCACCAAGCCTGGAGCGCAAGAATACTACAATTCACTTTTTGAACTCTATGCATCTTGGGGATTGGATTTTGTCAAAATTGACGACCTTTCTTCTCCCATTTATTTTGAAGGCGAAATCGACATAATCCGAAAAGCCATTGACCGCACAGGACGCAAAATTGTTTTGAGCACTTCTCCCGGAGAAACCCCAATTGCACACGCCGATCATGTGCAGAAAAATGCCAATATGTGGCGTACCGTTGGTGATTTTTGGGACAGTTGGCAACAATTGAAAGAGCATTTCGAAGTCTTTGACCGTTGGAACAAATGGCGTTCTTACGGTGCTTATCCTGATGGTGATATGTTGCCTTTGGGGCGAATTGGCATCCGAGCCGAAAGAGGTGATCCTCGAATGACTGCGTTTACCAAGGATGAACAATACACCTTGATGACTTTATGGAGCATTTTCAAATCGCCGTTGATGTTTGGTGGCAACCTTCCAGATAATGATCCTTTCACGCTTTCGTTGTTGACCAATAAAAATGTGTTGAAAGTCTTGAATGAAAGTACAAACAACAAACCCCTTTTTACCGATAAAGACAAAGCCGCTTGGATGGCCGACGAATCCAAAACGGGAGCTAAATATTTGGCGGTTTTCAACACGACCGACCAAAAAATGGTGTCCGAAGAAAAAGCCGTTTGGAACAGTGGGCTGCTGTCAAGAACCAATCAAAGTGTCAAACTAGACATTGATATTTCGAATGCCAAAAAACTGTATTTAGTGGTAAATGATTCTGGCGACAATACCGATTGGGATCACGCCAACTGGATAGAACCTACTTTGTATAAAGGAAAAGATTCTATTAAGTTGACCAGTTTGAAGTGGAGAAAAGCAACATCAGGCTGGCAAAAACCAAAGCTGAACCAAAGTGTTTCTGGCAATAGTTTGATTACCAATAAAATTAAATACGAAAATGGCATCGGCACGCATTCCAATTCCATCATAGAATTTGATTTGCCAGAAGGCTACACTCGTTTCAAAGCCATTGTTGGTTTGGATGAAGCCTGTATTTCACAAAATGTAGGAGCCACTGTGAAATTTTTCGTATTTACTGAAAATCCTGCTGGACCGCCACCGCCACCAACAGCAAAAATTCCTGTTAACCTAAAAAGCATTGGACTTTCAGAGACTTATTTGATAACCGATTTATGGTCTGGAAAAGTGGTTGGGCAATTTTCGGGAGAGTTTGCTCCAGAAATCAATTCGCACGGAGCTGGTTTGTATAAAATAGTTAAAGTTTCAAAATAAATTTTATTAAAAAACATGTATTCAATCCCGAAAAAACTGAAATTCTTAATTGTTGTGGGAATCTTTTTTTTGGTCGGCACTACGGTTTTCGCACAAAAAAATAAATTTCCAAAAGAGAAAAAGATGGGAGCCTATTTGATGGTCTATTTCAAGGACGATACTCACGGTTTGTATATGGCATTGAGCAAAGACGGCTATACATTTACTGATATCAACAACGCTAAACCCATCATAGCAGGAGATACGATAGCCGAACAAAAAGGAATTCGGGATCCGTACATTTACAGAGCTCCCAACGGAATGTTTTATATGGCGTTGACCGATTTGCACATTTATGCTCAAAAAATGGGATATCGCGAAACCGAATGGGAACGTGATGGCAAACAATACGGCTGGGGAAATAATCGTGGTTTAGTACTAATGAAATCACCAGATTTGATTCATTGGACGCATACTGTAGTTCGTGTGGATCAGGCTTTTCCAGAATTGGCAGACATTGGCTGTGCTTGGGCTCCAGAACTCATTTATGATGAGAAAAAGCAAAAAACAATGATTTACTTCACGATGCGCTTTGGCAAACAGAAAGATAAAGTGTATTATTCGTATATGAATGACGATTTTACCAAACTAGAAACCGCACCAAAACTCTTATTTGAATATCCAAAAGACGTGTCTTATATTGACGGCGATATTACCAAAGTAGGTGATAAATACCATTTATTTTATGTGCCTCACGACGGAACTGCGGGCGTTAAACAAATGGTTTCCGATTCGGTAAATTCTGGATATGTGTATGATGATAAATGGTACGACCCCGAAAAAGTAGGTTGCGAAGCACCAACGATTTACAAACGCATTGGCGAAAACAAATGGGTGTTGATTTATGATATTTACCGCATCAATCCGCATAATTTTGGGTTTAGTGAAACTTCTGATTTTGTGAATTTTAAAGACTTGGGGCATTTTAACGAAGGCGTGATGAAAGCGACCAACTTTTCATCTCCAAAGCATCCAGCGGTAATTCACATCACTAAAAAAGAAGCTCGAAAATTGGCTAAAAAATGGAATTGCGATATAAAATTTTAAAGAAATATGATACCCAATACTATCAAAAAATCACTTTACTTCGGATTGATATTCCTTTCGAGTAGTACAATTTTTGCACAATCTGCTCAATTGCAATCTTTCCCGTTGTCCTCGGTTCGATTGCTCGAAAGTCCTTTAAAAGCGGCACAACGAACGGATTTGAAATATATTTTATCCCTTGATGCAGATCGATTATTGGCTCCTTATTTCAAAGAAGCGGGATTGGAAACCAAAGCTATTAATTATCCGAATTGGGAAAATACCGGTTTGGATGGTCATATTGGCGGTCATTATCTTTCAGCTTTGGCTGAAATGTATGCCGCAACAGGCAATCAAAAAATCAAGGAAAGATTGGATTATATGTTGGATGGTCTCGAAAAATGCCAACAAAAAAACGGCAACGGATATATTGGCGGAGTTCCCGGAAGCAAAGAATTATGGGCGGATATTGCCAAAGGAAAAATCGATGCTGGAAGTTTTTCGTTGAACAAAAAATGGGTGCCTTGGTACAATATCCATAAAGTATATGCTGGATTGGTAGATGCTTATACCTTGACTGGAAATGAAAAAGCTAAAAAAATGCTCATTCAACTTTCGGATTGGTGTTTGACGCTTACCGCCAATTTATCCGATAAACAAATTCAAGAAATCTTGCGCAGCGAACACGGCGGAATGAATGAAGTTTTTGCTGATGTGGCTGCCATTACTGGCGATAAAAAATACTTGACTCTAGCTCAAAAATTCTCCCACAAAGTGATTTTGGATCCACTTTTAGAAAATAAAGATGTGTTAAACGGAATGCACGCCAATACTCAAATCCCAAAAGTAATCGGTTTTATGCGTGTTTCCGAAGTTTCGGGCGATAAAGATTGGGCAAATGCTGCCAACTTTTTCTGGAAAACCGTTGTCGATAACCGAACGATTTCTATTGGAGGCAACAGCGTGCGAGAACATTTTAATCCATCAACCGATTTTTCTTCCATGCTGGAATCCAGAGAAGGTCCTGAAACCTGCAACAGCTACAATATGCTCAAATTGAGCAAGCATTTATTCCTCGCTGACCCTTCGTCAAAATATATGGATTATTACGAGCGCACAACCTACAATCACATCCTTTCGTCCCAACATCCTGATGGCGGTTTTGTATATTTCACGCCAATCCGTCCACGTCATTACCGAGTATATTCGGAAGCGCAACATTCGTTTTGGTGTTGTGTAGGTTCGGGTTTGGAAAATCACGGAAAATATGGCGAACTGATTTATGCGCACGACAAACAAAATCTATATGTGAATCTTTTTATTCCTTCAACTCTGAATTGGAAAGAAAAAGGAATTACGCTTACGCAAAACACCAAATTCCCGTTTGAAGAACAATCTTCCATCACGTTGACATTAAAAAAAGCACAGCAATTTGCCATCAAGTTCCGTTATCCTTCTTGGATTGAAGACGGTAAAATGAAAATTACAGTTAATAATAAAGAAATTAACCTTGTAAAAGATCAGAATTCTTATGTTTCCATTGACCGAAAATGGAAAACAGGAGATGTGATTTCGGTTATTTTACCAATGCAAAACAAAACCGAACAATTGCCAGATAAATCGGATTGGGTTTCTTTTGTTCACGGACCAATTGTGCTTGCCGCTATTACCGACACTACAGATTTAAAAGGATTAATAGCCGACGACAGCCGAATGGGACATATTGCCAGCGGCGCAATTTACCCGATTGAAGATGCTCCTTTATTGGTTTCCAACAACACTAATTTGGCTTCATCATTACAATTAGTAGAAAATAAACCCTTTACTTTTTCGGCTTCGGATCTTATTTATCAGGAGAAATACAAAAATTTGCAACTCATTCCGTTCTTCCAAATTCACGATGCGAGATATATGTTGTATTGGCCTTATACGACCAAAGAAAAGTTGCCAGAAATACAAAAAGCAATCAAAGATCGTGAGGAAGCGCAAATGAAATTGGAAGCCATTACTATTGATTTGGTAACTGCCGGCGAACAACAACCTGAATCTGATCATAATTTTAAAGGCGAAAAAACCGACACCGGAATGTTCAAAGAACACCATTACCGCAACGGAAAAGGTTCGTTTAGTTATGATTTGAAAAACAATAATTTGGAAGCTCGAAAACTACGCATCACCTATTTTGGTGCCGACAAGAACAGAAATTTTGATGTTTTTGTAAATGAAACTTTAGTCGCAACTCTAAATTTGGATGGTTCAGAAGGCAATCAATTTATAGACAAAATAATAGCACTTCCTGCTTCTGAACAAAATGCAAAAATCTTGAAAGTAGAATTTAAAGCCAAACCCAATTCGAGTATTACGGGTATTTATGAAGTGCGGTTGTTGCGATAGGATTATTTGATTTTGATGCCTCGCTCCGCAAAGTCTCTGACTTTGTGGATGTATTTTTCAGTCTCCGACTGACTAAAACACAGACAAATGAATGGATAAATATAATAAAATAATAAAGGTCAGAGACCTTGTATCACATCCTCAAAGTCAGAGACTTTGCGGAGAAGAGTTTATTGCGATAGAATTATAAAAAAATCACAAATATGAAAAACAGACAACAAACTTTCTCTTATATTCTTGCCATCTTTTTTTTGATGTCAACCGCAGTTTTTGCTCAAAATACAGACAAAGAGAAAGTAGCTTCTGATGCAAAAAATCTAAACATTCCCGAAGGCTATTCCAAAAACCTGCATTGGAATTTATTGCTCGATTCCATAGGTTCGAATGGTTCTATCATTAGTTGGAAATCCAGCAAATCGGATTACATTTCGAACGATGGAAAACTCTTGAAACGCTCTCCTCGAAAAGGCAAAAAAATCAAGGTTACAATGACCGCAACAGTTAGCTCCGGAAGTGCAAAAACTAAAAAGACATTTGATGTTTTGGTAGCCTATCCCGATCCAGAATTGCAAGGCTATTTGTTTACCTATTTCGAAGGTTCAGGACCTAGAACTAGTGACGAGCAAGTTCGTTTTGCAGCCAGTGCCGATGCCATAAATTGGTTTGCGTTGAACAACAACCAACCTATTATTGCTTCCGAAAAAATATCGGGAACGGGCGGAATTCGAGATCCTCATATTTTGAGAAGCGAGGACGAAAAAAGTTTTTATATGGTCGCTACCGATATGAATACAGCCAAAAACGGTTGGGCACACAATCCCGGAATCGTGATGTTGCAATCGGATGATATTATTAATTGGAAGCATTCGTTTATCGATCTCGAAAAAAGTTATCCAGTGAATTTTGCCAATATCCAATGGGTTTGGGCACCTCAAACGATTTATGATCCTGCTGCTGATAAGTATATGGTTTATTTTACCGTGAAATACAAAGACGATTTGAAACTCGATTTTTATGCCGCTTACGCCAACAAAGATTTCAGCGGTTTTGAGAACGAACCAAAGTTGCTATTCAGTCCCAAATATGGAGCGATTGATGGTGATATTATTTATAAAGATGGCACTTATCATTTCTTTTTCAAAGGAAACACCAAGGATGAAAACGGGAAAGAATTTAAAAACGGAATCCGTCAGGCGATTGGAAAAACGCTTCAAGGACCTTGGATAGAAAATTTCAATTATTTGGATGCTTATTCCGATAAAAAAATTGTGGTGGAAGGTTCGAGTATTTTCAAATTGAACCAATCGGATTCTTATGTGTTAATGTATGATTTATACACCAATCATCGCTACGAATTTCAACGCAGCAAAGATTTGTACCAGTTTACGCCAACGCCCGAATCGTTTACCAAAAATTTCTATCCTCGCCACGGAAGCATTATCGGAATAACGGTAGAAGAAGCCAAACGATTGAACGAAAAATGGGGCGGAGTTCCCGAAAATTTATTGAAAAAATAATCAGTAATATCACGATAAATTTTAATTATGAATTTAAAATTCAATAGAGTTTTTGGATTTTTTATGATTTGTTTGTTGTCAATAAATCAAGTTGAAAGTCAAACTGTAAAAGACAGCTTATATTCTTTTAAATCAAATGGAAATCCCATCATTACACATAAATTCACAGCCGATCCAGCTGCATTTGTAGAAGGAAAAACCCTTTGGTTATATACTGGCCACGATTTTGAAGGCGGACAAAAAGGCTATAAAATGAAAGATTGGTGCGTATTTTCAACAACCGATTTAGAAAACTGGGTTGAATATCCAATGCCATTGAAATTATCGGATTTCAAATGGGATAAGAGTGGAGGAGCTTATGCGGGACAGGCCATAAAACGAAATGGCAAATATTATTGGTACATCAGTACAAATGGTTCAGGTATTGGAGTTGCTGTTTCCGATTTTCCGCAAGGCCCTTTTAAAGATGCACTTGGAAAACCTTTATTGACCAATGCAGATTGTTTTGCCTCGACTCATGGTTGGACTTGCATTGATCCTTCAGTAATACTGGATGATGATGGTCAGGCTTGGATATTTTGGGGTAATGGAGTATGTTATTATGCCAAATTAAAAGAGAATATGACTGAAATTGACGGAGCGGTTAAAAAAATTGATTTTGAAGGTTTCAAATTTACCGAAGCTCCTTGGATTCATAAACGAAAAGGAAAATATTATCTATCTTACGCAACGGGTTTTCCAGAAAAATTGGCTTATGCCATAGCCGATAATATCGAAGGTCCTTACCAATACAAAGGGATTCTAAATGAAATTGCAGGAAATAGCAATACAAATCATCAAGCCATTATTGACTTTAATGGACGTTCTTATTTTATATATCACAACGGAGCCATACAACCTAACGGAACTAGTCACAGCAGGTCAGTTTGCATTGATTTGTTAGAGTATAATAAAGATGGAACCATAAAAAAAATCGTTATGACCTCTGAAGGAATTCAAACATCTAGAAAAAACAAATAAACTTTATAATTGAAAATAATATGAAAAACACCTTCTTAATTTTAATTACATTCTTGCTTTCGGCAAGTTTTTATGCCCAAAAAGACACTTTAAATGCTCCAAAAGCGGCTTTGCCAGACGTTTATGCCGATCCACATATTGCTGCTTTTGGTAAGAAATTCTATATCTATCCAACAACTGATGGTTCAGAAGGTTGGGCAGCCACCAGTTTTACCTGCTGGTCTTCCAATGATTTGGTAAAATGGAAATCTGAAAATGTTATTTTAGATTTACCGAAAGATATTAGCTGGGCAAAAGAAAGAGCTTGGGCACCAGCGATTGCTTACAAAAACGGAAAATACTATTATTATTTTTCGGCAGACGTGAATATTGGTGTGGCAGTTTCCGATAAACCAACTGGACCTTTCAAAGATGTTTTGGGAGTTCCATTGGCTAAAAAAGGAATGCTCAAAGGTCAAATGATTGATCCTATGGTTTTTGTTGACGATGATGGCTCGGCTTATTTGTACTTTGGTCAAGGCAATTGCAATATGGTAAAACTAAACGATGATATGATTTCGTATGATGCCACCAAAATTGTTTCTATCAAACCAAAAGGCTACAACGAAGGTTCATTTGTATTCAAAAGAAATGGAAAATATTACCTGATGTGGTCAGAATTTGACACTCGTGATCCAAGATATTCGGTGGCTTATGCGACTTCTGATTCGCCTTTAGGACCATTTACAAAAGCAGAAGGTTTTCCAGTTTTAAAAGGAAAAGGCATCGTTAAAGGAGCTGGACATCATTCTGTGGTGAAAGTGCCCGGTAAAGATGAATGGTACATAGCCTACCACCGTTTCAAAATTCCTGATGGGAATGGTTACAATCGTGAAACTTGTATTTCGCCAATGCGATTTGACAAAGACGGAAACATTTTACCAGTTGATGTTTTCGAAAAAGTGAAACCGGTGAAAATTAAAGGGAAGTAATGCTGTATTATAACCTGAAATCGATGAATGTTAAAAAGTTTAAACCACATAGAAAAATTGTTTTTTAATAGAAAGTCACATGGTTTAACATAGATTTCATAGCTATGTATAAATAAAATGTCTATGCAAACCCCTGTAAAATATATTTTTATAAATCTATGTGGTTAAAAGTTATTCATCGAGCTCAAGTTATTTGCATTTCATTTCTCTAAATAATCCTCGTCAAATTCAAATCTATACATGTTTTGGATGTATTAGTCCATTCTGTTTTCTAATGTAAAAAGTATTTTTGTGTTTGAATGCAATTTATACGAGCGTAAAATTGCGGATTAGATTATAGAGAATAAAAACCACAAGGAAAATGAAAAATAAAATAGTATTATTGTGTTTATGGGCAGTTTGCGGAACGACTGTTTTTGGACAAGAAAAAGCGCAAAGAAACGATTGGGAAAACCCAGAGCTTTTTCAAATTAATAGAGAGCCAGCACGCGCTGCATTTCTGCCTTATGCAGACGAGGCATCGGCGATAAACGATGATTATTCTAGTTCTCCATGGTATTTTTCTTTGAATGGAAAATGGAAATTTTCTTGGTCGCCAACACCCGATCAGCGTCCGAAAGATTTCTACAATCCCACTTTCAGCACTACGAATTGGAATGAACTTCAGGTGCCTTCCAATTGGGAATTGAATGGGTATGGCATTCCAATTTACACTAACATTACCTATCCTTTTGATAAAAACCCTCCTTTTATTAATCATGCCGATAATCCTGTTGGTTCGTATAAAAGAGGTTTCGTTTTACCCGAAAATTGGAACAATCGCCATGTGTTTCTTCATTTCGAAGCAGGAACATCAGCTATGTATATTTGGGTTAATGGACAAAAAGTAGGGTACACTGAAAACACCAAAAGCCCCGCTGAATTTGATATTACCAAGTATTTAAAGCCTGGAAAAAACGACTTGGCTGTTGAGGTCTATCGATGGAGTGATGGCTCTTATCTAGAAGATCAAGATTTCTGGCGACTTTCGGGCATTGACCGTGATGTTTATTTGTACAGTACTAATGATATTCGAATTTCCGATTTTTTTGCCAAACCTGATTTAGATTCCAACTACAAAAACGGAAGTTTGAATGTAGAAGTTAATTTGAAAAACCTGACTTCGGTTGCTGTAAACAATCAAAAAATAGAAGCCAAATTAGTAAATGCTGCTGGGGCAACTGTATTCGTCAAAGATTTGAAAGTAAATTTTGCTGCCAATAAAATCCAGACTATCAATTTTGACCAAAAGGTTTCTAACCCAAAATTATGGAGTAGCGAAACGCCTAATTTATACACTTTGTTGCTTACGCTAAAAAACGAAAAAGGCAGTATAATTGAAACCGTTTCCACCCAAATAGGTTTCCGAAAAGTAGAATTGAAAGGCGGTCAATTATTGGTCAACGGCATTCGAATTATGTTTCATGGCGTTAATATTCACGAGCACAATCCAGTAACGGGGCATTATCAAGATGAAGCTACAATGATCAAAGATATTAAGATGATGAAGCAATTAAACATCAATTCGGTGCGTTGCAGTCATTATCCTAACAATATACGATGGGTAAAATTATGTAACAAATACGGCTTGTTTTTGGTGGACGAAGCCAATATTGAAAGTCACGGAATGGGAGTTGAAGGGCAACCTCTAATTTGGATGAATCCAAAAACGAATCCAGGTCATCTTCCAGAATGGCATGCCGCTCACATGGACAGAATTTATAGTTTGGTCGAAAGAGACAAAAATGCACCTTCTGTAATCCTTTGGTCATTAGGAAATGAAAGCGCCAACGGACCTGTTTTTTACGATGCGTACAAATGGATCAAAAAAAGAGACAATACCCGTTTGGTACAGTTTGAGCAGGCAAAAGAAAACGAAAACACTGATGTCATCTGCCCAATGTATCCAACCATTGCGTACATGAAAGAATATGCAGCGCGTAAAGAAGTTACTCGCCCGTATATTATGTGTGAGTATGCGCATGCTATGGGAAACAGCACCGGTAATTTTCAGGAATATTGGGATATTATTCGCGGAAGCAAAAATATGCAGGGCGGTTTTATTTGGGATTGGGTAGATCAAGGATTGGAAATGAAAGATGAAGTAGGACGCTGCTACTGGGCTTATGGTGGTGATATGGGCGGTCAAAATTATACGAATGATGAAAATGGTTCTAACGATGGATTAGTATGGCCGGATCGTACTCCACATCCTGGTGCATTTGAAGTTAAAAAAGTGTATCAAGATATTTTGTTTGCTCCTGCAGATCTTAAAAATGGCGTGATTGAAATTATAAACGATTTTGGATTTACCAATTTGAATAATTATAATTTTAAATACCAAGTTTTAGAAAATGGTAAAGCAATAAAGGAAGGTTCTGTAGCTGTTGCTTTAAATCCAAAATCGAAAAAACAATTTAAAATCGATTTGCCAAAACTACCATCAAAAGCAGGTGTAGAATACTTGTTGAATGTTTTTGCCTATACCAAAATAGGTTCAGAATTATTACCTCAAAATTTTGAAATTGCTAGAGAACAATTTGTTCTCGAAAGCGAAAATTATTTTGTCAAAACGCAACAAACAGATTCGGATACAAAGGTCAAAGAAGAATCAAAAGAATTTGTTTTGAGTGCCAATAATGTTGTGGTAAAAATCAGCAAAAAGACAGGGTTGATTTCTTATTACAGTTTAAAAGGAGAAGAATATTTCAATCAATATCCAGAACCTAATTTTTGGAGAGCGCCAACAGACAATGATTTTGGTAATAAAATGCCTGTGAGAAACAATGTATGGCGATCGGCTGGTAATAATTATACCCTAGAATCGATTCAAGTGGTGGAGGAAAATGGGAAAAGTTCTGTTGTGGCAAAAATGAAATTGAACGATGTCTTTTCAGATTACACCATCAAGTATTCAATGAACAATGAAGGTGCTTTAGAAGTGCAACCTTCTTTCAAAAAAGGCAATAATCCATTGCCAGATATGCCTCGTTTTGGGATGATTTTCTCCCTTAAAAACACGCTAGAAAATCTGGATTATTACGGAAGAGGTCCTTGGGAAAATTATTCAGACAGAAACGAATCGTCACTCAAAGGGATTTATAAAAGCAAAGTAGCCGATCAATATGTACCTTACATTCGTCCACAAGAAAATGGATATAAAACGGATGTTCGTTGGTTTACACTTTTAAACAATAACGGTAAAGGTCTTGAAATAAAAGGATTGCAGCCTTTAGGAATGAGTACTTTAAATAATTATCCAAGTGATTTTGATGGCGGAATATCCAAGAAAAATATACATTCAAGTGATATTACTCCTAGAAAAGAAGTTGTAGTTTGTGTTGACTTAACCCAGCGCGGATTAGGAGGCGACAACAGTTGGGGAGCATATCCTCATGAACAATATTTATTGAAACAAAATGAATACAGCTACGGATTTGTCATAAAACCTATAGAATAAAAAAACATGAAACACAATATTATTTCAAGAATATCCCTTTTCGGCTTATTATTTACAGGGCTTTACGCCAATGCACAAAAGACCACTTTAGAACTGGATGCAACCAAAAGCGTTACTAAAATTCAGCCTACAATGTTCGGTTTGTTTTTTGAAGACATCAATTTTGCTGCCGATGGAGGATTGTATGCCGAAATGATTAAAAACCGCTCCTTTGAATTTGAAAAACCTTTGATGGGATGGGAGCAACCTGCTACCAAAAGACTTTCTCAAAACAAGCAATCGGGCTATGCTACGCCTATCAATGTGAAGGAAAACAAAACCAATCCTAATTTTTGCAGGGTTTTGGTCAATGACGACAAAGGATATGCTATTGTGAATGAAGGATTCAGAGGAATGGGAGTCAAAAAAGATGCAAAATACAATTTGTCTTTCAAGGCGGCAAATCACGACGGAGTTATCAAAAAAATAATTTTTCAGTTTATTGACAAAGACAAAAAAGTCCTTGGCGAAACCAGTATTGTTCCCACATCAAACGATTGGAAAACCTATTCTACACAATTTACGGCGACTCAAACGGAAGCCAAAGCCAAACTGAAAATTACTTTCGAAGGAACGGGAACTATCGATTTAGACATGATTTCCTTGTTTCCAGAAGACACTTGGAAGAACAGAAAAAATGGTTTACGCAAAGATATTGTTCAGCTTTTGTATGATATGAAACCAGGATTTTTACGTTTTCCAGGAGGTTGTATTGTCGAGGGAAGAACTTTGGCAGACCGTTACCAATGGAAAAATTCGGTGGGTGAAATCGAGAACCGAAAAACGATGACGAACCGTTGGAATGTGGAATTTCCTAAAAAAGCAACTCCCGATTATTTTCAAAGTTTTGGATTGGGATTTTTTGAATATTTCCAACTTTCCGAAGATATTGGCGCAGCCGCATTACCGGTTTTAAGTTGCGGAATGGCTTGTCAATACAACACGGGCGAATTGGCTCCGTTAGAAGAATTAGATCCTTATGTGCAAGATGCTTTGGATTTAATTGAATTTGCCAATGGTTCAGAAGCAACTGCTTGGGGAAAATTACGCTCGGATATGGGACATCCAAAACCGTTTAATTTGAAATACATTGGTGTTGGAAATGAGCAATGGGGACCCGATTATATCGAAAGATACAAAGTTTTTGAAAAAGCCATAAAAGCCAAATACCCAAAAATCATTATTGTTTCCGGAAGTGGGCCTTCGCCAGACGGAGAATATTTTGATTATGGAATGCAGGAACTCAAAAAGTTGAATGCCGAATTGGTAGACGAACATTATTATAAAAGTCCGCAATGGTTCAGGGACAATGCTGCTCGTTACGACAACTACGACCGAAAAGGGCCTAAAGTTTTTGCAGGTGAATATGCGGCTCACAGTACCATTGATAATAGTTTAATTACCAAAAATAACTGGGAATCTGCCTTTTCCGAAGCGGCTTTCATGACAGGATTAGAGCGAAATGCAGAAGTGGTTCACCTCACTTCTTATGCACCATTGATGGCACACGAAGAAGCTTGGCAATGGGCACCGGATATGATTTGGTTTAATAATTTAGAGGTTTATGGATCGGCAAATTATCAAGTACAAAAATTATTTGCTACTAACAAAGGAACTGATTTATTGAACATTACCAAAGATGGAAAACCACTAACAGGACAAAATGATTTGTACGCATCAGCTGTGAAAGATGTTAATACGAAAGAAATAATTCTAAAATTGGTCAATACATCGGCAAAAGCACAAGAAGTTACCGTTGATTTGAAAGGAAGTAAGTTAGAATCGAAAGGAAAGGTTATAACACTTACTAGCCCTAATTTGACTGATGAAAATAGTTTTGCTTCGCCAAAAAAAATCAGTCCAACAGAAACGGATTATAAATTAAAAGGCGATAAAGCACCAATGAGCTTGCTTCCTTATTCAGTAACTGTTTTGAAATTAAAAATGAAATAAAAGCATTGATATTGTTGTATGATTACTAAAGACCATCGTTTTTCGATGGTTTTTTTGTTTATATGAATGAGTTGATTTGGGTTTTGATTATGAATGCAGAAAAGTAATTATCCAAAAATGAATCAATGTGGAAACGACTGGTAATTATAAATTTTAATCTCCCAATAGTGTTAACCTATATACTCGAGCATCTTTGTCAAAGTTTAAAACTTTGACAAAGATTAACCTCATTTAATTTATTATAGTTCTAAAAATAAAGTTCTGTAAGAGCAACCTGTAATTGAATATTTCAATAGTGTTAACTTGATAGCCGAGCATCTTTGTAAAAGTTTAAAAACTTTGACAAAGATTAATATCCCATACTCTAAAACATACTTATAAGTGTGAAGTTTTTAGTACAATCTACTGAAAAAAAGCTGTTTTTTTTGCTTTTACTAAAAACGTCCATGTTTCATAAAGGTTTGTCCATTTCTTAACATGTCCTTAACAGTAGCTTTGTTCCACTATTAACTAACTAAAAAAAGAAAATATGGTAAAACTTAAACTATTATTGTTAGCCTTCTTTATGGGGTTTTCAATTAATTCGTGGTCACAAAAGAAAACAGTGACGGGTGTGGTAACAGATCAAGACAAGATTTCTCTTCCGGGAGTTAATGTTGTTATCAAAGGAACCAATAGTGGTGTTTCAACTGATATAGATGGTAAATATCAAATCAGTGCTAGTACTGGCGATGTACTTGTTTTTTCTTTTGCGGGATACAAGACTGTAGAAGTTCCTTATAAAGGAGGAGCCAATTTGAATGTATCCATTAATGAAGAAAATCAATTGCTAAAAGAAGTAGTAGTTATTGGGTACGGAAAAGTAAAACGTGCCGATGTAACGGGTTCAGTATCTTCTGTTAGAGCAGAACAAATAGAACAAGCCAACAAGGTAGATGCAATTTCTGCATTACAAGGACAAGCGGCTGGGGTAGTGGTTCAACGTACGAACAATAAGCCTGGCGATGGTGGTTTTAATATTCGTATTCGTGGTGCTAGTTCCATTAGTACTAATGCAACCGTATCTGGAGGTGGAGCTAATCCGGGACAAAATCCACTTTTTATTGTAGATGGAATTTTTGTGGACGATATTTCTTTCTTGAATCCAGCCGATATTAGTAGAATGGATATCCTTAAAGATGCTTCGGCGACTGCAATTTACGGTTCAAGAGGTAGTAACGGGGTTGTTATTGTAGAAACCAAAAGAGGTAAAAAGGGAGATTTAAGAGTAGAATACAGCAACTATGTAGGTTTCAAACAAGCGTATCATTTGCCAGAAATTTGGAATGGTTCAGAATATATTACCTTTCTAAAAGATGTTGTAGTAGGTAATGAGTTTATAAAACCAACAGGAAATCTGAATTACAGAGCCAGTGATGTTGTGTTGTCTAATTATTTAGATGCTGAAGAATTGCAAAATGTTGCCGATGGAGTAAGTACAGACTGGGTAGGTTTGTTACTTAAAAACGGTATGCAAACCAATCATACCCTTAATTTGAGCGGAGGAACGGATAAAACTACTTATGGTTTAGGTTTGGCTTATACCAAAGATGAAGGAACCATAGAAGGAGAAGACTTCAACCGATACAACATCAGAGGAAGTTTGAAAAGTGATCTTACCAAATGGTTGAACTTGAGTGTGAGCAATTATATAACAAATGCTTTGCAAAACACAGGTAGTTGGGAAGCCTTTAGAAGTGCTTACAGATTAAAACCGATTGGTCGTGCTTATAATGACGATGGATCGTTGCGTTTTTTTCCAACAACAAAGGAAACTCAAATTACCAATCCATTATTTGAGGCCGACAATCAAGTAAGAGAAACGAGATATTTGCAATTTCTTGGAGACATTGCCGTGCAAATTAAGCCTATCGAAGCGTTGACTATTACGTCTAAATTTTCGCCAAATATTAAATTTTCAAGATATGGTGAATACCGTGGATTGTACTCTAAAGATGTAGTAGCACAACCATCACTTCGTACTGCTACAGTAAACAATGCCAATTATTTTTCTTATGCTTGGGATAACATCTTCAATTATAAATTTACCAAAGGGATCCATGCTCTAGATGCGATGGCAGTAATCTCAAGATTTATGGAACGCAAAGAAGGTTACAACAATACGGTTAGAAATTTTACTACCGATGCCTTTGAGTTTTATAATTTAGATGCAGGAACTAATATTACTGCTCTAAACAGTGATTTGACCAAACAAACTTTGGAATCTTACACCGGAAGATTAAACTATGGTTTGATGGATAAATACATGTTCACTGTAACGGGTCGTTATGATGGATCATCTGTATTATCAGAAAAGAACAAATGGGCATTTTTCCCATCGGCAGCTTTTGCTTGGAAAATGATGGACGAAAGTTTTATGCAAAAGCAAAAATTGTTTACCAATGCTAAATTGAGATTGAGTTATGGACAAACAGGTAATAATGGTCAAGGTGGTGGATTAACACCGCTACAATCACAATCATTATTAGGTGCTAGCGCAACCAATATTGGAGATTCAGCAATAGCAACAGCTTATTTGACAGGTTTGGCGAATGAAAATCTTACTTGGGAAAGAACCACAGAATTGAATTTAGGTTTTGATTTTGGATTTTTAAACAACAAAATTACGGGTTCGATAGATGTGTATAATAGAAAAAATTCAGACATCATATTCTTTATGCCTTTGCCAACCACTTCTGGTTATCCAGGAACATTTAACAATATTGGAGAGTCCACAAATAAAGGAATCGAGATAGGATTAAACACTGTGAACTTTGACAAAGGGGATTTCAAATGGACCACTAATTTCAATTTTGCTTCTAATAAAAATGAGTTAACAAAATTATATGGTGGCGTAACTGAAATTACTTATGGTATTGGTGGAACCAATTTGATCCACAGAGTAGGAGAACCTTTAGGAGCTGTTTATGATTATGAGTTTGATGGTATCTGGCATTTAGAAGAGGCAGCTGAAGCAGCTACTTTCGGTCAACGTCCAGGTCAAGTAAGAGTAACCGATGTGAATGGAGATGGTAAAATTACGACTGTAGATAGAAAAGTAATAGGACAAGTTAGTCCAAAATGGACTGGAGGTATTACCAATACGTTGAATTACAAAAATTTCGACTTCTCTGTATTTGTAAACATCAGCCAAGGAAACATGTATAAAAGTAATTTCCACGGATGGTCTTGGGCAGATGTTCCTACTAGAACTTTTAATGGTATGAAGGTTGACTATTGGACACCAGAAAGACAATCAGACGAATGGCACCAACCAGGTAATGGTGGAGTTTATGCGAATGCGGAATATTACAAAGACGTATCTTTCGTAAAAGTAGGATTCATGACTTTGGGGTACAAGATTCCAGCAACAATTCTCGAAAAACTTAAAATTGCAAGTTTAAGAGTGTATGGAACAGTACAAAATCCTTTTGTATTCACTAAATACGACGGATGGGATCCTGAAAATGCAGGAAGAGATCAGTTTGGAGGATCATTTTCTTCACGTACATTCATGACAGGTCTTAATATTAGCTTTTAATTATTTTTTACTAAAAATTCGAGAAAAATGAAATACTCTAATTATAAAATTATTGGAATACTGCTAACGGCAAGTATTCTTGGTACAGCTTGCGACAGCTACCTTGAGGAAGAGAATAAATCAAAAGTAACTATTGAATTGGCTCTTTCTGATCCTAAAACTTTTGATCAGTTGGTTGCTTCAATCTATGAAAGAGCGAGAGAAACTTCAACCCGCTATGAAGCTAATGTTAATTTGTATTACCAACTGGAAGATATAGGGACTGATATTGTAACCAGAGGAACAACCGTTTCTGGGGTTAGTGATGTTAATGATTACGTCGATTTTAATTCATTCAACTCGGCAGTTTTTTATTATTGGAGAAATCAGTACAGTATTATTGCTGCTGCCAATTTGGCAATAGATAACGCAGACCTAATTCAAGGTGTAGTTCCTGCTGTGAAAACGGCTGGAGTGGGCGAAGCTAAATTTTTCAGAGCCATGTCTTACTTCCATTTAGTGGAGAATTTTGGAGGAGTACCATTGGTTTTGAACCAAGTAAAAACTTCTTCTACAGATTATGTTCGTGCAACCGAAGAGGCTGTTTACACTCAAATCCTAAAAGATCTTGATGAAGCTTTGGCCGAAACCAATGAAACCGCTACTGCTTACGGTAGAGTAACGAAAGATGCAGTAAGACATTTAACGTCAAAAGTATTGCTTACCAGAGGCTATAAAACTTTTGGTTTGCCTGCTGATTTTACCAATGCAGCGACTTTGGCCGAAACTATTATTAGCAAACACGCTTTAGTACCTACTTTTGCTTCATTGACCAGTATTACTAATCAACGCAACTCGGAAGTTTTCTTCTCTTATTTGTTTGGAAGCACTTCTGTGAGTAGAGGTTGGGGAAATTCAAGACACCAGTTGTATAAGTTTCCTTACTACGATTATCCAGGAATGATTAGAGGGAATTTGTACCAAAAAGGGTTAGATCCGTTGCCAACACTATTCTTCTACAATCTTTTTGATGATAACGATCAAAGAGCCGATGCTAGTTTCCGTAGAGAGATTATTGCCGACAAAGATTTTCAATCTACATTAGGAGGAGTTCCAGTTACAGTACCTGCAGGAAGTAGAGCGATTTATTTTCCAAAAGTGGCTTGGACACCAGCTCAAATTGCTGCAGTGCCTTACAAAGTTATCAATCCAGACCAGTATTTTGAAGTAGATGGTGTTACGAATGCGCACACGCCAATGTTCAAAAAATTTGATGAACCAGGCGTAGCTTTCAAACAGCCTAATGAACTTTCAGAAGGAACTAGAGATATGGTCATGATGCGTTCAGGCGAAGCATACTTAATTGCTGCCGAAGCCTATTTGAAAGCATCAAATCCAACAGCAGCAGCTACTAAACTTACTGCAATAAGAAGCAGAGCCGGATTGACTACGCCAGTAACAGCTGGACAAGTAACCCTTGATTTCATTCTTGACGAAAGAGCTAGAGAATTAATAGGGGAAGTAAACCGATGGATGGACTTGAAAAGAACAGGAAAATTGATCGAGCGTACTTTATTACACAATCCACATGCTAAAATGAATAATGCCTTGAAAGAAAAACACCTTTTGAGACCTATTCCTCAATATGAAATTGATAATACAAATAAAAGCATAAAACAAAATCCATTGTACGATTAATCTAAAAGAAATCTTTTGGGTTCAATCAAAAAGTGAGATGTAATACAATATTAAAAATAAACTTTTGTTGGTTGGTATGGGTGGGCAAGAAATTGCCCGCCTGTATTTATTTTATAAATTAACGCTTAACAAAAGCCATTTAAGGTTTAAAACAACCTAACTGTACTACCAAAAATTAAAATAGAAAAGTAAACCAATCATGCAACAAGTTCTTTTTCTAGAAAATGCAGCTTGAAAATAAATGATGTAATAAAGTACCATAAATGAGACGAAATAAAATTTTTTATAGCAGCAGTATAGGAATAAGTTTATTGTTTGTTTTGCTTGTATCCTGCAAAACGCAAAACACAATGGCTGTTCCAAAAGAGCAATTAGTAGATAAAGTGTATCCTTTGCTGGATACCGAAAATTCTCGTTGGTTTTTCTTCTCTTCTGCTACTCGTCCTTTTGGTATGATGAATTTGAGTCCAGATACCGAAATAAAAGGCGATTGGGGAACGGGATACAAATACAAAACAGACACCGTAAAAGGATTTAGCCACATTCACGAATGGCAAATGGCGGGACTTTCGCTGATGCCAGTTTCGGTAACGAATGAGAATAAGAAAGGTATTTTTACCGATTTCTATTCTAAATTCAGTCACAAAAAAGAAAAAATTACCCCAGGTTATCATTCATTAGTATTAGAAAGATACCAAATCACAACTGAATTGACGAGTACCAAAAGAGTAGGATTTCACAGATACACTTTCCCAGAAAAAGCACAAAAAGCGATTCTGTTTAATCTCAATACCATTTTAGGACCTTGTGATAATATCGAAGGAACATTAGAAAAAAACAACAATCAGGAACTGACAGGAAGTTTCGTAATGGCGCCTACTACCAGACGTCCAAAACCGTTAAAAGTATTTTTTAAAATCAAATTAAATCAGCCTATAACAGCAATAGAATTAGACAAAAAAACAGGCAATTATTTGGTGAATTTAGAGCCATCAAGCCAAAAAGTGTTGATGAAAGTCGGTCTGTCTTATACTTCGGTTGAAAATGCCACCAATAATATCGAACAAGAATTACCCCATTGGGATTTTGACCAAGTCGTTTCAGAATCAAGAACCGAATGGAATAATTTGTTGGGAAGAATTAAAATTGAAGGCGGAACCGAAAAAGACCAAAGACGATTCTACACCGATCTTTGGCATGCTTTGCAAGGTCGAAAAATGATTAGCGATGTCAATGGTGCTTATCCAGACAATACAGGCGAAAAATTCCGAATCGGACAATTGCCGCTTGGAGCTGATGGAAAACCAAAATACAATCAATACAATTCCGACTCCTTTTGGGGTGCTCAATGGACTATAAATTCATTATGGGGATTGGTTTATCCTGAAATAATGGAAGATTTTGTACATTCCTTAATGCAATATTACAAAGACGGCGGCATGATTCCTCGTGGTCCAGCGGGTGGAAATTATACGTATGTAATGACGGGAGCTTCGACCACACCGTTTATGGTGAGTGCCATCCAAAAAGGACTGATAAAAGATGATTTAGAAGCTATTTATGTAGCACTCAAAAAAAACCACATGCTCAACGGAATCATGGGAAAAGCAGGTTACGAACATGATACTAATATTGGCGGTGGAATGAAATACTATATGGACAAAGGCTATGTGCCGTATCCGTTGCCCGAAGGTACTACTTTCGGATTGCATCAAGATGGTGCGAGTCAAACCATGGAATATGCCTATCAGGATTGGACTTTGGCACAACTCGCCAAAAAATTAAATCATCAAGACGATTACAACTATTTCATGAAAAGGTCTAAAAACTATCAAAATGTTTTTGATCCATCACAAGGCTGGATGCGCCCTAAAAATGCAGATGGAAAATGGTTCCAAAACTTTGATCCGTATCAATACGAACACGGATTTATAGAATCCAATAGTGCGCAATCTACCTGGTTCGTACCACATGATATTGACGGTTTAGTAGAACTAATGGGAGGAAAACAAAAAGCCATAACCAAATTAAATGCCCAATTCGAAGTGGCTCAAAAGTTGAGTTTCACTTCTGGAACTTCTCATGCTGCTGAATTGCATCCCGAGTACAGTCGTATTCCTATCAATTTTGGGAATCAGCCTTCTATCCAAACTTCCTTTATTTTCAATTTATTAGGAAGACCTGATTTGACACAATATTGGACCAGAAATGTATTGAAAGAAACCTTCAGCGGATTGGCTCCAAACACAGGTTACAACGGTGATGAAGATCAAGGATTAATGGGAAGTTTGAATGTATTGCTCAAAATAGGTCTATTTCAAATGAATGGTGGAACCGAGCAAAATCCGGAGTACCAATTAGGAAGTCCGCTCTTTAATAAAATTACCATTGCCTTAAATCCAAAATATTATTCAGGGAAAGAATTTGTTATTAAAGCCAGTGAAAATAGTGCGGAAAACATTTATATCAATCAGGTAAAATTAAATGATACAGTTATAGAAAACTTTCATATTTCGCACGATAAAATTACAAACGGAGGAGAATTAATTTTAGAAATGACCAATAAACCAAAGCTTTAACTAAAAAACCAAAAACTATGAGTTCAGAAAATTCAAAAACCCAATGGGGACAACTTATTCCTCTCGTAACAGTCTTCTTCTTTTGGGGATTTGTTGCTGCCAGTAACGATATTTTAATTCCCGTATTTAAAAAAGCATTCGATTTAACTCAAGGGCAAAGCCAATTTGTTTCCATTGCTTTTTATATTTCCTATACGGTGGGTTCGCTAATATACATGGGAGTTTCCTTGTTGTTAGGAAAAGATTTAGTCAACAAAATTGGTTACAAAAACGGATTGGTTTTAGGTTTAGTCATTTCTGCGCTTGGCACATTGTTATTTTATCCAGCAGCAAATTTAGGTTCTTACACCTTAATGCTAGCGGGTTTGTTTATAGTTGGATTAGGATTTTCTTTGCAACAAACGGTTGCTAATCCATTGGCCATTGCGTTGGGGCCTATAAAAACGGGTTCACAACGATTGACTCTGGCAGGAGGAATCAATAATTTTGGTGCTACTATTGGGCCATTGATTGTTAGTTTTGCTATTTTTGGATCTACTACAACGGGCGATATTACAATGGATATCCAAAGTGTAAAAGTGCCTTTTTTGATTCTAGGATTGGCTTTTCTGTTGGTGGCTATCTTACTAAAATTTTCATCCTTACCCGAACAACCCGAAGCAATCATAGAATCGGAAGAAGAAACGGTTATAGCCAAAAAATCAGCTTTGCAGTATTCTCAATTGGTTATGGGAATGATTGCCATTTTTCTTTATGTAGGAGTTGAGGTTTCTACAGCCAGTAACTTGCCCGCTTATATGGAAAACGATTTAGGATTTTCTATTGGCGATATTGCACCCTACATTTCCTTGTATTGGGCGAGTTTAATGATTGGTCGCTGGACAGGAGCTGTAGAAGCTTTTACAGATGATATGAACACGCAAAAGATATTGCGATTCTTGGCTCCTTACTTGGCATTTGGTATTTTCTTGTTGGTTAATGCGATTGCCAAACACGATTTGACACCTTTTTATGTGTATGGATTCATCATTTTGGTTTTAATATTTGCTGATATGGCCAGTAAAGGAAATCCAGCTAGAATGTTGCTGATTTTCTCCTTTTTGGGTATTGTCAGTCTGGGTACAGGAATGGCTACTACAGGAATGATAAGTGTGTATGCCTTTACCAGTGTTGGATTGTTTTGTAGTACGCTTTGGCCTTGCATCTTTACTTTGGCAGTAAGTGGATTAGGAAAACACACCAGTCAAGGCAGTAGTTTTTTGATTATGATGATTTGTGGTGGTGGAATTATCAGTTGGATTCAAGGTTTTGTTTCGGATAGTATTGGCATTCAGAATAGCTATATTGTTGGTGTTTTGTGTTTTGCTTATTTAGCTTTTTATGCCTGGAAAGTCAGCGGAATTTTAAAAGCCCAAGGAATAAATTTTGATAAAAAAGTAAGCGGCGGACATTGATTTTATAAGAATATGAGATAAAAAACAGTAACAATTTATCGCAAATAGAATACAATTTTAATAGTAAGGTATTTAAAAGAATTAAGAACACTACAAATCTTAATTCTTTTAAATACCTTTAATGGTTTGAAAAATCAATGTTTTTTCAAAATTTTAGTTACCATTTTTTTTGAAAACCACTATTCAAATTGCCTTTAAAATTTATTTATGAAACTGAATTCTATCATATCATTTTTATGTTTAATGTCATTTTTATGTTCACATTCCCAGAATATAAAGTTTGAGCATTATAACGATAATGATGGGTTGTCTCACAACTCTATTAGGCATATTGTTCAGGACAAAAAAGGCTTTTTGTGGTTTGGTACTTATTCAGGACTCAACCGTTTTGATGGATACCAATTCAAGAACTTTATGAGTGCTTCTGTTGGGAGCAACAAGCTGCGTAATGACGATATTACAGCATTAGAACTCGATGAATCATCCAATAATTTATGGATAGGAACCCGAAAAGGTTTGGCACTTTATAAAATTGATGATCATACTTTTACCACTTTCACCACCCAAAAAAACAATCCCAAAAGTTTGCCCGACCAAGAAGTTCGGTCGGTTCATGTGGATAAATTCAAAAGAGTTTGGGTAGGAACAAAAGCCAAAGGGTTGTATTTGTTTTCTGGGAAAGAAAACCGATTCGAAAAAATTCCAATTCAAGGATTTGATTACATAAAAGAAATTTTTGAAGACAAAAACGGCAACATTTGGATTGGCAGTTATGAAACAGGTTCTGTGGCAAAAATCACTTTAGGAACTAACGGTGCAATTCTGAAAATCAATACTTATACACTCACGATTCCCAATAGTGAGGAGAAAAATCCTTATGTTAATTTTATCTATCAAGATGCAAAATCCGACCTATTTGTTGGAACGCGTCAAGGATTGTATAAACTAAATAAAGCTAACAATACATTCATTAACCTCTACATCAGCAATGATGAGGTTAGAAGCAATTTAGGCCCTTATTTTTTATCCGTTGCACAAGCGCCCGATGGAAAATATTGGGTAGGAACGCTGGGCGGATTGTTGGTTTGCAATCAATTAGAAGATATTCCAGCGGGAAATTACAAATGGTATTATTCGGTTTTGTCGGATGATAAATCGATTGTAGATAACTTGGTAGCGGCATTGTATTTTGATAAATCAGGAGTGCTTTGGATTGGAACCGAAGACGGATTAGACAAATACGATCCTTATGAAAATCAGTTCGTACTGAACAAAGACATATCCAAATACATAGGCAACCAAGCTCCTAGAATTCGAGGAATTTTAAAAACCTACGACTCCAAAATTATTGTCCAAACTCGTCATGACGGACTTTTTATTTCCAATTCGGCTGGTTTTGTTCCGTTGAATAATCCCAAAAAAGATATGGCAAGTATCTATACCGATGATGGGAAAACTTTTTATTGTGGCTTGTGGAACGGCAATGTTTTGGTTTACAATTATCTGAATAATAGCTACAAAGAAATTAATTTGGGTTTCAAAGCTTCGCCAATATTTGCCTTTGCCAAAATTTCAGATCAATTTATTATGGTGGGTTCTTTTGGCGATGGAGCTATCATTTTGGATACCAAAACATTGAAACAAAAGACAGGAACGCCTAGATTATTACCAGAGTTAAGAATTAATGCTGTAGAAAAAGACAATCACAATAACTTTTGGTTTGCCACAGAAGCTGGAGTGGTTAAATACAATATAAAATCAGGGATAAGCCATCGCTATAAATCGCTTTATATTAAGGAAAAAGGAATCAATCAAGAGGATGATGTTGAGGATATTAGCGATATCATTGTAGATAAAAAAGGAAAAATTTGGGCATCTTCACGATTTGGATTGTACCTATATAATCCGTTGAAAAACAATTTCAAAACCATAACCAGTCCGAAAGAAATTGCGGGGAAATGGGTTACCGAAATGCTCTCGGATGCCAGCGGAGATTTATGGCTGAATATCAACAATAACAGTGTAGCAAGACTCAAAACCAATCTGAAAGACATTGCCATTTATCATGTCAATAGTGGTAATAGATTGGACGTTTTCAGCTCTAGCGGTTTTTTTAATTTTAATGATGCCAATATTTATTTGGGTGGCAAAAATGGGGTTATTTATTTCTCGCCTCATAAAATGAAAAAAAACACCTGGACTCCAATGCCCATTATCACCGATTTCAGAATTCAAAATGAAGAAGTGCTTCCGAATATGGAAATCAACGGACAAGTGCCTCTTTTAAAAGATTTGAATTACAGCAAAAAAATAGAATTGAGTTATAAAAACCGCAATTTTTCGCTTCAATTTTCTACGCCATCTTATACGAATGAGCGACTCAATAGGTTTCAGTACATGCTCGAAGGTTTCGATAAAAATTGGATAACCATCAACAGCAGCTCCAGAATTGTACAATATACCAATCTCTATTCGGGTAATTATGTTTTCAAAATAAGATCCAGCAACAGCAATGGCAGTTGGAGCAAAACAGATGCTTATCAAATAAAGATTTTGCCACCATTTTGGTTAACACCAACCGCATTTTTGTTGGCTTTTGTAGTTTTAGCTCTTGTCTTTTATTTTATTAGAAAAGAAATAAAAAACCGCATCCGATTGAAACAAGAATTACTGACCGAAAAAATAAACAGGGAACAGGACGTTAAATTAAACAATGAAAAACTTCGCTTTTTCACTAACATTTCACATGAATTGAGAACCCCATTGACGCTAATTTTAGGCCCAGCCAAACAATTATTAGAAGAAAGCAATCATGCCACCGACTACGAAAAAGGAAGGTACAATCTCATTTATCAAAACGCCAGTAGATTATTGAATCTAGTCAATCAAGTGCTCGATTTTAGAAAAGCACAGTCGGGTGAATTAAAGTTAAAAGTCTCGAAAACCAACATTTACTTGTATTCTAGAAATATTTTTGATGCTTTTAAGGAAATGGCTTATAATAAAAATATAAAGCTCAATTTTATTGCCGAAGACGAAACCATTACGGGTTGGATTGATAACGATAAGTACGATAAAATTTTATACAATCTTTTGTCCAATGCTTTGAAATTTACCAACAAATACGGAAATGTAGATGTATCCATTAGACGAAAAGATGGAGCAGAAGGCATACTAATTATTGATGTAAGCGACGACGGAATAGGAATTGCGCTGAAAAGTCAAGAAAAAATATTCAAACGATTTTATCAAGCTACCAATAGTAAGGCCAATAACACCGGATCAGGAATAGGATTATCGTTAGTAAAATCCTTGGTAGAAATCCACAAAGGCAAAATAAAAGTAGAAAGTACACCAGGACAAGGAAGTACATTTTCGGTAGAAATTCCCATAGAGCGTAGTTTTTATTCCGACAAAGAAGTGTTTGAATATGCTTTGACCAATGACAATGAAAATGCTTTTATTCCAGAAAAACCCGTTAAAAAAGTCATTCAGAATACAGATTTAAAACAAAAAATATTGGTAATAGAAGACAATAGCGAACTTCGAAAATATTTGATTGATTATTTGTCTGATTATTATAAAGTGTATGATGCCGAAAATGGTGAAGAAGGGTTGAAAATTTGCAAACAAATAAAACCCATTCTTTGTGTTGCTGATGTCATGATGCCTGTAATGGACGGTCTCGAATTTTGCAAACAGCTGAAAGAAGATGAGTTTATTAGTCACATTCCGGTAGTTTTATTAACGGCACTTTCTGAAAACGAAGACAAAGTAAAAGGATACGAAATAGGAGCCGATAGTTATTTGGTCAAACCTTTTGAACCTTCATTATTAAAAACGGTTATCGAAAACATTATCAAGTCTAGAGCGGAATTAAAATTAAAGTTTTCGGGAGAAGTCGAAAGTAATGTTAGCCTACTAACGCATTCGCCAATTGATGAAGAATTTATGACAAAAGTGACTCATTTGATCAACGAAAACTTAAGCGATTTAGATTTATCAACCGATTTTTTATGCGATAAAATGGGCGTAAGCTATTCTAAATTGTACAAAAAAATCAAAGAGTTAACTGATTTAGCTCCTAATGAATTCATTAGAACCGTTCGTCTCAAAAAGGCTGCCGAATTTTTAAAATCCAAAAAACACAACGTTTCTGAAGTGACCGATTTAGTGGGTTTCAACGATCCATTGTATTTCAGTAGGTGTTTCAAAAAACAGTTTGGTTTTCCGCCAAGTAAGTTGATTAATTGAGGCAGGGCAAACACATGAGTTTGAAAAATAATAAATCAGCCACAAATTACACAAATTTGAATGCTTTTTTAATTACACGAATTCTTATTGCGGGTAGAATTTGTGTAATTCATTTTAAATTTTTTAAAAATTAGTGACAATTGGTGTAATTCGTGGCAAAAAATAATTGGTGCGTTTGACCTGATGAATTGATGTTAGAAAAACCAATGTTAGTTTTTCACCAGCGTCACATCATCAACATGACAAAAAGCATTTGTTTTTCCATCGGCTAAAAATCCAATCTCCACTTTTCCAGATTGAACAGCAATATTCGTAATCGTTATGGTTTTCCAAGAAGTATTCTCCTCTTTGATGCTGTATTGAAACGTTTGATTATTGCTTAAAGCATACATTTCTAAAGTAGAAAAATCAGAGCTATTTTTTATTTTGGCGGTCAAAGTATAGCTTCCATCTTCCAGTTTTACAAATGGAGAAGAGCTAATAATTTGAGAAATTTTTCGTTTGAAATTGACTTTATCACTAATATTTAAGCTTTTCTCACCAATAACAATCTTTCTGTCATTTTCGGTATTGAAATAATTGATAACAGGCGAATTAATGCTGTCAAGATTAATTTTATTGCCTTCCAAAACCTCATTGCGCCAACCCGTTAATTCGGTTTGAATCGGTTTGAAATGACTCGGAATATGCCTGCGATCGGCTTCGAAACTGCCGTTTTTGACATAATTATTGTCTGGTGCAACATTCCATTTTCCTGTTTTTTCATTGAGATTCCACGAGCTAATCGAATTGAAATAAGGCTTTTTTCCGTTAAATGAAATTGGAAACCATTGGTTGTAACCCAATCCATTACCCGCAAAATTCGCCCATCGGTCACCGCAATAGATTACGGTTTCTTGTTCGGTTCCTTTTACATTAATAAAAAATCCAGTTTGAGTTACATGTGCATAATCTTCCGAAGCGCCATCCAAAATCTGCATTTGATTGGTAGGAAGATAAGGGCCTCTGATTTTGTCGGCTATCAAATAATAGGCATGCGAGCTATCCCAACCATAAATATTAGAAGCAAACATATAGTATTTGTTGTTGTATTTGAACATGCAATTGCCTTCGCGACTTTCGCCCTTAAAAATTTGGGTGCAGTCCAAGAGAGTAACTTTTCCGTCTTTAACGCCAATTTCGGAAACGTATATTTTGTTTCTTCCTTGTCCGTAAGAATAAACCAAATACGATTTTCCGTCATCATCAGTAAAAACAGTTTGATCTCCAGTGTTGCTCGTGCCAATCATTTGGGTCATATTTATTTTCTGATGCCAAGTGAAATTTCCTGTTGGCGAATCCGAAAGCAAAATCAATACTTCGCTTCTATGTTGTACGAGCAAGGCATATTTATTCAATTCTTTCATATAAGCCACGCCCAAACGACCCACCCAAGTTTTGCCTGATTTGTTGGTTTCTTCTTTAGTAACCACATCGCCTTCAAAAGTCCAGTTGACCAAATCCGTCGAACTGTAACAAGTAACCGATTGAAAAGTAGCGTTGGGATAGGTAAAAATCGGTGCATTCCGGTAACTATCAGCCTCTTCATAATGAACGCCATACCAATAATATTTTTGAATTCCCGTCTTTGGATCAGCAAATTTGAAGATACCGCCACCTTGACTATTGATGGGTTGTCCGTCTTTCGTATTCCAAAAAACATCGTTCTTGATATTTTCGGTTTGGGCAAAAGTGGTCTGAATAGTAAATCCTAAAAGACATAGTAAAAGTCTAATAGATGATGAGAAAGACAAGTTTTTTTTAATTTTCATTATTGTAATAGTTTTCAAGCTTGTGAAGAATTTGGTTTTTGAATGAATTATTTGCAAAATCTTACACTCGTAATGAAGCCCGAAAACCTCTGGCGGCATAATAAGATTCTGCGCCGTTGTGGTACACAAAAATAGTGCCGTAACGAAAATCTGAAAAAATTGCACCGCCCAATTTTCGAATGTTTTCAGGAGTTTTGATCCAGCTGGAAGTTTTGGTATCAAATTTTCCTAATTGTTGTAAGTTGCGGTATTCCTCTTCTGATAAAATTTCGATACCCATTTCAGATGCCATTTGGATAGCGCTGTTTTTGGGTTTGTTTTCTTTTCTGGCATCCAATGCTTCTTGGTCGTAACAAATGCTTCTTCGCCCTTTAGGACTTTCGGCAGCACAATCATAAAAAAGGTATTCGTCCGTGGCTTTATCATAACCTACCACATCGGGTTCGCCCTCGGTTTTTTCCATTTCGTTGAGTGACCAGAGTTTTTCAGGATTGGCTTCTAGTTTGGCTTGTATTTTTGTCCATTTTAAGTCTGGGTGACGGTTGCTATTTTTCTCGAAACGGGTTTTTATTGTTTCCAGTAGGGTAGATTGTTCTTCTGGAGATAACAGGTTTGTATTTTTCATTTGTTAAAAGTAATGTATGGATGATTTCTTAAATTTACCAAATTAATCAAGAATAAAAAGCTCCTTCCATTAAGTCCTGTTCCATTCTACTAATTCCGATTTTATTGGCAATAATTTTCCAATCTTTAACTGATTGTAGAACTTCATTTATTATTTCATTCATTTGTTTGGCATTCAATTTAAAATAGTCTCCAACACTTTGCGCTAATTCAAAATCCAAAGCGTTATCATCCATGTCAATGTTTAATGCTAATCCGTTTTTGTCTATTGATGGATTAATGTCATAAGCTGGAGATAATCGCCATCCTTTTGGGGTCAATATAAAACCGTGATTCCTTAAATGATCGTCTGTATTTGACATAGCAATATTAAAAACGATGCGTCGCCATAATTGATGTAAATCAGCGTTTATTTCGCAGCCATTGTATTGTATAAATTCGGCAATATCCAAATAACTTGCGGTAGTATTGCGGAGTATATCTTCATTATTTCCAGTCATTGTCATAGCTGACGCAAAATGAATTCTTTCGCCATTGTTTCTATCAAAACGTTGGGTAAAAAAAGTGCGATGTTTGCCACTAATTTTTTCAATTTTTGACGGAGCCATATTTATTCCTGCTTTCAATGCCAATTGATAAGCCAAAAATTCCCAAGCTGCTTTATCTATAGTATCATTTTGAGAAGGGAATTTTGCAATCCATAAATGTTTATGTTCATCTAACAAATTAGCTTTAGGTCTTGCGCCTCCTAACGAAGAACCAGGGGCTATCAAAATAGCCAACCATTTTTTAATTTCACTATTGTCTTTGTCATTTTCAATTGAATTTGCGGCTTGTTGTAATTCTCTAATAGAAGACCAAGGCGGAGTAGGAGTATTGTTGTTGTCATCCAAAAATGAACCTTCAGGATCTAATTTGAAACGTAAAGCTCCCATTCTGCTTTCGTCATAAACACCTAACAAATAATCTATCTCATAGAGGTTTGTTGGAGGTAAGCCAGATTCTTTTGCATGCTGTGATTCACGACGTTTCATTAATGTTCGACCCCAAGTATCTGGCATACTGTCTAGAAATATGCCGAAATTCTCTTTTTGATTAGGAAATTGTTGACCAGAAAACCATTGTATGTCGGGATCTAATAAAAATTGTTGCTCCGATTTGATCCAATTTTTGTCATATTCAAAACCAAATGATTTTCTTCCTTTTCCTTGATGAGCTGAAAGGATTCCTATCAATTTTGGTTCGGTCATTCCTTGCCAATGAGCATAAACATAGAGGTTTGTTTTTTTAATAGCCATAGTCGAAAAATTAAAGTAGTTCTAAATCTTGTAATTTTCTGCCCAATTCATCATCTGCAGCTAATTTTAGAAAATCATTTTGCAAACCTAAAACGCGCATCACATTAAAGTAAGCTCCGATAGTTACTTTTGAACTCCCTTTTTCTATTTGATATAAAGTGGTTCTAGCAATACTAGCACGTTCAGCAACTTGAATGGCAGTTAGTTTTCTTCTTTTTCGTGCCAGTTTAATGTTTTCTCCTAACGTGTTTAAGATCTCTTGGTGTTTAGGAAATACTGTTTGTTTTTTAGTATTCATAATAAAAACGTTTATTATTATATACAAATGTAATGTTTTTGTTTATAATAATAAACGTTTTAGTAAAATAATAAATCAAGTGGTTAAAATTGCAACTCCAAGGAAATTGTTATAATGGTTCAAAATCTATCGGCAAGTTTTATAGAGTAAAAAACATTTTTAATTCGTTTTCTTGCCGATAACGGCAGGTTTTTTTAAGGAAGGTAAGTTGAGCTGGGAAACCAACCAAAAACAAAAAAGCCTCTACATTGCTGTAAAGGCTTTATGAAGCTCGCTGTTTTGAGGTAAAATCTAATACACTAAAATTAAAAAAAGCAAGCGAATTATATTTTACCATTTCTACACTAACAAAAGTCTAAATTTTAATTAATACAAACTTAATAGATAATCATTTCAGATTTATTTCTCTATAATTTCTAAACTATAATGATATGTCTTCTATTTGTACTTAATCAAAACTTTTTTAAATTTTTCAACAACTAATTTTAAATGTTCTTCATCAATTTCTTTGAAAAATTCTGCTTTATGAATTGCTTTATTTACTTTTCGTTCTCCTTTCAAAAGTGTCAGGATTTCAATGTTTACGTCAAAATATGAAAATAATGTATGGGTTGATTTACTTCCAAAAGTTGTTGTAGAATTTAAATTTGAATAGTCTCCACCTAATTGGCTCTCTAATTGTAATAAAAAACAGTTTAAATCTTTCCAAGCATGTTTCATCAAGGTAAAGTCGACTAAAATTCTTTTAATCATTGCGTTTTCTGTGTAAGCTTTACACTCTACACCTATTATTAAATTTTTATCAATACAACAATGAACATCTGTTTTTAAAGTGTAATAATAGCTTTCAATATTTTCAAGCATAAATTCTTTTACGTCTTGATTTTCAATTTTATCTATATACTCTTTTTTTATAGGTAATTTTTTAGTTGTTTTTTCAAACGAAATTCTTTCAGGCTCTCCACCTAATTCTTCCCAAGCAACTTCTAAAAGTAGTTTTGTAATACTTTCTACCATTAGTCCTTTACCTGCTCTTATTATTCCACCATAAGCTCTATTCTCATCTTCGTTTGCTTTTTGCTCAATACCTTTTACTAATAAATTGTATGCGTCTACAATATTTTTTATTTTACTCATTTTAAAGTTTTATAATTGTAATTCTAATTGTTTTTCTTTTTGAATAATTTTTGAATTACCGTTTTCTAAAACATCTCTTATTTTATCAGCTACTGCTTTAGCCATTAAGGGCGGTACAGCATTTCCTATTTGCTGATATTGACTTAAACCTATCTCCCAACTCATTTTTGTTCTCATTCCTTCAAAAATAAAATCATCAGGAAAAGATTGAAATCTGGCTCCTTCTCTTGCTGTAAAATTCCGATGTAAATAAGGATGAATAAAGTTGCTTTGGAAAGAAGCTGCAATTGTTGGTGCAGGTTTATTCCCAATCAATCTCAAGTTATTTTGACTAAACTTTATTTCAGATTTTTCATTAGGATTCCCTCTTTTAACGGAACCATGCGTTTCCCAAACATCTAATAAGTTTTTCCCGGGTTGTATTGCTTTAAATCTTTCAATTAATCTTTCAGTATGTTTCATAGCTATATGATTATGAACATTTTCTGAATTTTTTCTCATAAATGATTGGTACTCATTTAATGGATTTGTTTTATATTCCATTACAGTATTTCCCTCTCCTGCATTTATTTCAGGTAAATCTAAAATAGCATCGTCAACAGTTATGATTTTATTTTGTTTATCAGGAAATTCTGGAAATAATTCCAAGTCTTTACGGAATCCAATTAGTATAACCCTTTCTCTAGCCTGTGGAACACCATAATCAGATGCTTTTAAAACTTTATAATCAACATTATATCCAATACCAGCATTTTCAAACTCCTCTTTAATTGTTTGAATTACTTTTCCTTTTTCCATAGAAAGTAAGCCTTTTACATTTTCCATTACAAATGCTTTTGGACTATACCATTTAATAAATTTTACATACTCGTAAAAAAGTTTATTTCTTGGATCTATATCTACTTTGTTTCTATTTTTATTTGCTAAACTAAAACCCTGACAAGGAGGTCCGCCAGTAATTATATCTACTTCTTTGTTTTTAATAATAGCATCGAAGTTTTTTTTGTCAACTTCTGATATATTACCTAAAATAAAAGTTGTTTCCTTAAAATTTTTATTTATTGTTTTGCCGCAATTTTCATCAATATCCGATGCAATAATTGAGCTAAATCCAGCCCATTTAAAGCCTAAAGTCATTCCTCCACAGCCGCAAAATAAATCTATACAATTCATATTAATTCTAATGTTTTATCCAAGTTTTAAAGTTTTTCTTTGAAGATTCTCTCTCAAAGGAATAAGTTAGCTTATAATGTATGTCGTAGTAATGCTAAAATATAAATATGTTCAAATTTGTATAAAGAATCTATTTTAGATGTAAACAAATATATATAAAAATCACCGAGAAATTTTTTTACTAAACCACCAAAAACAAAAAAGCCTCTACATTGCTGTAAAGGCTTTATGAAGCTCCCCCTCTTGGGCTCGAACCAAGGACCCTCTGATTAACAGTCAGATGCTCTAACCAACTGAGCTAAGGAGGAAACTGTATATTTTTAAATCTTCTGTATTAAGAACGTTTTGCTATGCTTGCTGATGTTTGTGTCTCATCGTTTAAGCGGTGGCAAAGATAGTGCTAAATTTGTTTTTTCCAAGCAAATTTTTAAAAATTTTTAAAAATTTTTACTTCCCGACAATCGCTTTATAAATATCATTTCCGTTGGCAAATAATAACAACGTGATAAGTAAAACAAAACCAACTAATTGGGCGTACTCTAGGAATTTGTCGCTTGGTTTTCTGCCACTAACTATTTCGTACAACAAAAACATAACATGACCACCATCCAAGGCAGGAATAGGCAATAAATTCATCACACCAAGCATTATCGATAACAAAGCAGTAATGTTCCAAAACACTTCCCAGCTCCAAGAATCTGGAAAAACGTTGTAAATCGCATGAAAACCACCCACACCTTTGTAGGCTCCAGTGCTAGGATTGAAAATCATTTTCAATTGTTTGCCGTAACCAATTAACTGATTTTTTCCTTTCTCTATTCCAACAGGAATGGATTCCATGAAACTGTAGCTTTCTTTGTTAAATTTATAATAGCCTAATTTCTCCAGATTACTTTCTGTCAAAGAGCCTGGATAAATTCCTAATTTACCTTCTTTGTCCACTTCAACAGTAACAGGTGTTTCCTTTAGGTTTCTCAAAACTACAGCGTTTATTTTTTTGCCTTTATTTGTTTTTAATACAGTAGCTGCTTGGTCAAAATATTTTATGTCAACTCCGTTAAGAGAAACGATAATATCTTTTGGTTTCACGGCTTCTTTGTTTTTAGAAGTATCTGTAAAACTTCCTACTACAAAAGGCATTCTCAAGACAATTACTCCTTTTTTATCGGTGTCTAAAAAGTTGCCAATAAAATTCACTGGCAAGGTTATGGTTTTTTCCTGACCATTTCTTTCTACCAAAACTTCTCTGGCAGTCAATATATCCATACTTACCACAGGTTCAAATCGCTCAATTTTGTCGCCATCAATCGAAATGATTTTATCTCCCGTTTTGATTCCAGCTTTTTCAACCACAGGATTCGTTACCCAAATACCGTCTTTTAAAGAGTCATTTTTGATGTAATAATCGCCATAAGTATAAGCCATTCCGATATAAATGATAAAGGCCAAAATGAAATTCACAGTAACGCCACCCAGCATAATAATCAGACGTTGCCAAGCTGGTTTCGAACGAAATTCCCAAGGTTGTGGAGGCAAAGCCATTTGCTCTTTGTCCATACTTTCGTCAATCATTCCAGAAATTTTTACGTAGCCACCAAGAGGCAACCAACCAATTCCGTATTCGGTTTCGCCAAATCTCTTTTTGATTAAAGCATATTTAACATCGAAAAACAAATAGAATTTTTCTACTCGGGTTTTGAATAATTTAGCGGGGATAAAATGACCTAATTCGTGAAGTATAATCAGTAATGATAAGCTCAATAAAAATTGAGAAAGCTTGATAACTATTTCCATTTCTTGTTTTTAAATTCTATGATAACGGACAAAAGTAAGGTTTTATACTTTAGATGCAAAGATTTACTTTTAGCCTAGACTATAAAAAATTGTTAATAATTGCCCTGTTTCCTTTTTATCTTCCCTGCTTGTCCCGTAACTTTACTTTTTGAAATAATTTTAGATGATTGGTTTCAGCGTTTAAATTCTTAAATCTTGACTCAAAAACAACTTTGTATTCCAATCAATCTAAAATCTACAGTCAGAAATCTAAAATAAAAAATATGGCAGCACAATTATTTTCACCGCTTCAAATAAAAAGTCTCACTTTTAAGAATAGAATTACCATTTCGCCCATGTGTCAATATTCATCTGTGGATGGATTTGCTAACGATTGGCATTTGGTACATTTAGGAAGTCGAGCCAGTGGCGGAGCAGGTTTAATTATTCAGGAAGCAACTTCGGTTTCTCCCGAAGGACGAATTTCGCCTAGCGATATGGGACTTTGGAAAGACGAACATATCGAAAAATTACAAATTATCAATCAGTTTATTCTTTCTCAAAACTCGATTCCGGGTATTCAATTGGCGCATGCCGGAAGAAAAGCAAGCATGTCTGAACCTTGGAATGGTAATAAAAGACTGGATGAATCAAAAGGAGGTTGGCAACCAGTAGCTCCCAGTGCGGTGAGCAATCATTCTAATGAAGAACCGCCTATTGCTTTGGATAAAGCGGGAATCCAAAATGTAATTTCCGATTTCAAATCAGCGACTCAAAGAGCAGTGAAAGCCGGTTTTCAAGTGATCGAAATTCACGCTGCACATGGTTATTTGTTACATCAGTTTCTGTCGCCTTTGTCTAATTTTAGAACCGATGAATATGGAGGAAGTTTCGAAAACAGAATTCGTTTGGTTTTGGAAATTCTAGAAGCGGTACAATCCGAATGGCCAGATAATTTGCCTTTGTTTGTTAGAATATCCGCTACAGATTGGGCTGACGGCGGATGGAATATTGAAGAATCGGTACAACTTTCGAAAATATTGAAAGCGAAAGGAGTCGATTTGATAGATGTTTCTTCTGGTGGATTGGTATCGCACCAACAAATTCCTGTTGGACCAGGGTATCAGGTTGATTTTGCGGAAAAAATTAAAAAAGAAATTGGAATTGCAACAGGAGCTGTGGGATTAATTACCGAAGCCCATCAAGCGGAAGAAATTGTTGCTTCAGGAAAAGCCGATTTGGTTTTATTTGCCAGAGAATCATTGAGAAATCCTAATTTAGCATTGCATTTTGCTAAAGAATTAGGCGCAGCTATTTCTTGGCCAAAACAATATGAACGATCTAAATAATTGTAGATTTTAGAGTTTAGATTTCGATATTGGCAGAAAATCTAAAATCAGAAATCAACTTTCTATTACAACCAATCTAAAAGCTACAGTCTAAAATTTAAAATTAATTATGAAAAAAATAAATACAGCACTATTGTCTTACGGAATGTCGGGAAAAGTTTTTCACGCTCCATTTATAGCACTTCATCCTGGTTTTGAACTGTTAGGTTCTTGGGAAAGAAGCAAAAAATTGATTCAAGAAGATTATCCCGAAGTTAAGAGTTATGAAACTTTAGAATCTGTTTTGGAAGATAAATCCATTGATTTGGTTATCGTTAACACGCCCAACAGCACCCATTTTGAATACACCAAAAAAGTCTTGTTGGCGGGAAAACACGCTTTGGTCGAAAAAGCATTTACTACTACAGTTGCCGAAGCCCAAGAATTGAACGCTTTAGCAAAAGAAAAAGGATTAAAGTTAACTGTTTTTCAAAACCGAAGATGGGACAGCGATTTCAAAACCGTTAAAAAGATTTTCGACGAAGGCGTTTTAGGCGAAATTGTCGAAGCCGAATTTCATTTTGACCGTTACAATCCTATTTTAAGCCCAAAAGCACACAAAGAAATTGCAAGTGCAGGATCGGGCGTTTTGAAAGATTTAGGCCCACATATTATCGACCAAGCTTTGTCATTATTTGGTTTGCCCAATGCTGTTTTTGCCGATATTCGAATTACAAGAGAACATTCTATCGTGGATGATTATTTGGATATTTTGCTATATTATTCTGATTTTAGAGTAAGATTGAAAGCTGGTTTTTTTGTCAGAGAGCCGAATCCGTCTTATGTAATTCATGGCAAAAAAGGTTCGTTTTTGAAATCGCGTGGCGATGTGCAGGAAGACGAATTGAAATTAGGTAAAAAACCAAATTTAACCACTTGGGGATTCGAGCAAGAAGGCTACGAAGGATTGTTGCACACTGAAGTTGATGGTAAAATTATCAGAGAAAAAGTGCCAACGCTACGAGGGAATTATTATCATTTTTTTGATGGATTGTACCAAGCCATTGCAAATCATGCACCAGAACCCGTAACTGCGCAAGATGGTGTTCATACTTTACAAATTATCGAAGCGGCGATTCAAAGCAACAAACAAGGGAAAATCATCAATTTATAAACAATAACGTTGTAAATTCAGTTGGTAAGAATAACACTAAAATTAGATGGTTTGAATTAGGTACTTTTGTATTTCATTATAAACAGCAACGATTTTGCAGTATTTTAATTTTATTGGTTGGTACAAAGCCAAAGGCAAATACAAGAAAAACTACCGTGATGCGAAAGCTTCTTATTTAGTTCGTATTCGATGGGCTGTTTCTATGTTTTATTTTGCCATGGGTTTGTGTTTTGCCACTTGGGCAAGCCGAATTCCGAATATCAAATCGGCTTTGCAATTGACTGATGGCGAATTAGGAACCATTCTTTTTGCTATGCCAGTAGGACAGTTAACGATGATGTATTTTTCGGGAAAATTAGTAACTCGTTTTGGGAGTCATCGTATTTTGTTTTTTTCTATTTTGATGTATGCTTTTAGTATGACTAATTTAGGATTGGCGCAAAATGCTTGGCAATTGGCTCTTGCCTTATACGTTTTTGGAGTTTTTAGTAATTTGACCAATATTTCAGTCAATACACAGGGCGTTTATACCGAAGGACTTTTCAAAAGAACCATTATGTCTTCCTTTCATGGCATGTGGAGTTTAGCAGGATTTACAGGAGCATTAGTAGGTTTAGGAATGTTAGCTTTAGAAATTAGTACTTATTTTCATTTTGTAATTGTTGCCATAATTACCTTTTTGTTGGTAATTTTCAACTTCAAATTTTTGGTCAAAGCCAAAGAAACGGTTCGTGTCAAAAAAGATAAAGGGCCAAGAAAAAGAGATACATCCTTAATTTTACTCGGAATTATTGGGTTTTGCAGCATGGCGAGCGAAGGAATTATGTTCGACTGGAGCGGTGTGTTTTTCAAAGATATTATCAAAGTGCCAGGCGCATTGGTGATTCTAGGTTACACTTCTTTTATGATTATGATGGCGAGCGGTCGATTTTTTGGCGATAGACTAATTCAAAAATACGGGCGTAAAAAAGTGATGCAAATCAGTGGAATTATGATTTCTACAGGGTTTTTTACGGCAGTTCTTTTTCCATACATTATTCCGTCCACGATTGCTTTTATGATCATTGGATTGGGCGTTTCAACTGTAGTTCCTACTTTGTACAGCATTGCAGGAAAGCATCCAACGATTCCAACTGGCGAAGCTTTAACAGCTGTTTCTAGTGTAAGTTTTCTAGGGTTTTTGATGGGGCCACCCGTTATTGGCTACATTGCTGAATTGTCGAGTTTACGGTTTTCATTCGCTTTTATTGGTATTTTTGGATTTGCAATTGCCTTGATGGTATCCAGAATTAAGGCTATTGAGTAATTTTAGTAAGTGATGAGAAAATTAATTTTTCTTCTGTGTCACTAAAGACACGCCTGAAAAAATCAAAACTGCCGAAATGATTTTTACTAAAGTCAATTCGTCTTTTCCGAGGCTAATGGCAAAAATAGTTGCAAAAACGGGTTGTAAATATACAAAGACCGCAATAGTTGTGGGTTTCAGTTCTTTCATCGAAAGCAAATTCAGCAAATAAGTCAAGAAAGTCGAAAAAACAACTACAAATCCAATTCTCCAATAAATAGCCATTGGCATCGAAACCCAATTCACGGCTACAAATTCGCTCCAGCCAAAAGGCAAAACCATGAAAAAACCAATCAAATAAATCCATTTGGCAAAATTGAAAGGATTGTATTTTTCCATCAAATTTTTGACTAGAACCAAGTACAATCCGTAGGAAGCAGCATTAACAAAAACTAGAAAATTTCCCAAACTAGCATTACTGGCGCTCCCAACAGATTTTCCGTAAAGTATTAGAAAAGCAGTACCAATTAATCCGAGAATGAGTCCAAAAACCATGCGTTTTTTCATCCGTTCTTTTAGGATAATTGCCGAAAGCACTAGCACAATCATTGGTGTAGAAACCATTAGAACCGATGCCGAAATAGGCGAAGTAAGACTCAATCCTTTGAAAAAAGAAAGCATGTTTAAAGCCACACCAAAAAAGGCGGCAGCCACAATTCGGGGGTAATCTTTAGGTTCAATTTGTTCTTCCCGAATGGATTTGGATTGCCTGCTGAAAAGCCAAAAAAGCCAAAATAGAATCGTTGCACCTCCCGCTCGCAAAATAATAAATCCGTAAGCTTGGACATAATTCGGCATCACGTCTTTGGCAAGTGTAAAAGTCATGCCGTAAATTATAGAAACAATTGTAGCGGTAATGAGGGCAAGCGTTCTTTTAGTCATTCGACAAAGCTTTCATTACCTGAAGCATATTTTGCTGGCTGTTGCCAATGTAAATTTTCTCGTCAATAATAAAAACGGGACGACTTAAAAAAGTGTAATGTTCCAAAATATATTTTTTGAAATCAGCTTCTGTCAAGGATTTGTTTTTCAAATCCATGGATTTATAGAGTTGTGCTTTTTTGCTAAACAACGCTTCATAGCTTCCAGAAAGTCGGTGCATTTCTTCCAATTCTTCAATCGTGATGGGATCTTGTTTGATATCGTGAAATTTCAAATTGTGATTTTGTGGCAACGATTTGATAATTTTTCGACAAGTATCGCAGGAAGCGAGATAGTATATTTTGTTCATGATAAGCGATGGTTTTCTTTGTGCAAAGAAAATTCATTTGAAACGGAAAATGATTATTTTTATCGAAAATTTAAAAAAAATGGAGCAACTATTTACCGTTACAACAACCAGCAGAACGATGGTTTCTAAAATTCTAGAAAACCATACATTAGAGCAATTGAACAAAATTCCCGAAGGATTTACTAATAATTTGATTTGGAATATGGGTCATATTATTGTGACGCAACAATTGTTGGTCTATAAATTCTCTGGATTACCGATGATGGTTTCGGATGAATTGGTAGAAAAATACCGAAAAGGAACAAAGCCAGAACAAGACGCTACGCAAGCCGAAGTAGATGAAATCAAAGCTTTGTTGTTTTCGACTATCGAAAAAACAAAAGAAGATTACAATGCTGGAATTTTCAAAAATTATACGGAATATCCAACTTCAACAGGTTTTGTTTTGACAAGTGCAGTTGGCGCAATGACTTTCAATAGTTTTCACGAAGGAATCCACATTGGAATAATGATGAGCATCCGAAAGTTTGTTTAGTTAAGAAATAGCACAAAATAAAAATCCCAATGCCAAAATTATTCAGCATTGGGATTTTTGTTATTTAGTGTTAGAAGATTATTGCAAGTAATAAATGTATCCAAAATTTAACCAAATATTCCAGTCGTTGGCTTTGTTTTCTTTATAAAGACTTGGATTAGGCTTTAATCCATCTACCCAGTCCGAGAAATAATATTGAAATCGTAAATCGACCATCAAATCAGATAATGGTGATAGTTTGTAACGTGTTCCAAAACTGGTTACTAAAGACCAAACCGTGCCGCTTTCGCTACTAAATCCATAAGATCGATCATCTGTTGGAGTTAAATATTTTGGAAAAGTAGTCAAAGGCGTTCCCAAAGGTCCCATTGTTGACGAAGCTTTTGCATTGTAAAAACTAAATTGCCCTCCAAAACTGATATAGGGAGCCAAGCTTCCAGTAGTAGCGGTAAATTCACGAATACTGAAAGGAAAAAATTCCAATTGCATTCCTACATTGGTTACGGAAGTGTTTCCAGTCATGGCTTTTAATTGCTCTTTGCCAAGCGATGGTTTGCCTTCTGTCCATTGTCCAAAATGCTCTAATTCAGTCTTATTGTATGATAATTCGCTTCTTAATTTGAAGTGGTCATTAAAATAAGTTTCGGGAGTATAACAGTTACATTCTGCTGTGTAAGAGAAGTTTAGATAATGAATTAGTCCAATTCCAAATCCAGAATTTCCAAGATTTGTAGTGAAATCATATCTTTCTCCATAATCGGATTGAAAGACTACTGGTCCTGCAATAGCACCAATTTCATGAGAAAATCCAAATTGCGCATGGGTTGCATTTGAAAATCCAAAAAGAAAAATACAGAAGGCTATAATAGATTTTGGGGTCATTTATTATAAATTACTTTTCTACAAATATATAAAAACATCAATCAATCCCGATTTTTTCCAAATAAAATATAACAGATTTTGGTTTTTCTCAACAATTCTTATGATTTTAAATTAAATTCATTTATCATAAATAAAAATAATATCAGAAACAGAAGAAATCCCTAAATTGCTGATAGATATGCTCATAAACAGTATCTTTGTTAGAGAAGCAAAAACGATTTTCTAAACCTAAATATTCTATAATCATGTCACAAAGCATTATTGATTTCATCGAATTAGTTGCCAAGAAAAATCCAAACGAACCCGAATTTATGCAAGCCGTAAAAGAGGTGGCCGAAACCGTAATTCCTTTTATTGAAGAAAATAAAAAATACCAAAACAAGATGCTTTTGGAACGAATGGTCGAATCAGAAAGAATTATTATTTTTAGAGTAGTTTGGACGGATGACAAAGGCGAAACCCAAGTCAATAGAGGCTATCGCATCCAAATGAATTCGGCAATTGGACCTTATAAAGGAGGTATTCGTTTTCATCCTTCGGTCAATTTAAGTATTTTAAAATTTTTGGCTTTCGAACAAACGTTCAAAAATAGCTTAACTACCTTGCCTATGGGCGGTGGAAAAGGAGGAGCCGATTTTGATCCCAAAGGAAAATCAGATAATGAGGTAATGCGTTTTTGCCAAGCCTTTATGACTGAATTATCCAAGCATATTGGCGCAGATACCGATGTTCCAGCCGGTGACATTGGAGTTGGTGGAAGAGAAGTTGGTTATATGTTCGGACAATATAAACGACTTCGCAATGAATTTACAGGTGTTTTAACTGGAAAAGGAATTTCGTTTGGAGGATCCTTAATCCGACCAGAAGCTACAGGATATGGAGCGGTTTATTTTGCCCAAAGTATGTTGGCAACTAGAGGCGAAAGTATTTCAGGCAAAACTGTAGTAGTTTCAGGTTCGGGAAATGTAGCGCAATATGCTGTAGAAAAAGCCACTCAACTAGGCGGAAAAGTAGTGACAATGTCTGATTCGGATGGCTATATTTACGATTCCGAAGGTATTGGCTCTCATAAATTGGCACATATAATGGAAATCAAAAATGAACGAAGAGGACGAATTAGCGATTATGTCACCCAATATCCAAATGCAAAATTTGTAGCAGGAAAAAAACCTTGGGAAATAGCTTGTGATGTTGCCTTGCCTTGTGCTACCCAAAATGAATTGAACGAAGAAGAAGCACAAATATTGGTTGCCAATGGTTGCATTTGTGTAGCTGAAGGTGCAAATATGCCAGCTACTCCAGAGGCTATAATTGTATTTCAAAAAGCTAAAATTTTATTCTCACCAGGAAAAGCTTCCAATGCGGGTGGAGTGGCCACATCAGGACTAGAAATGTCACAAAACTCTTTGAGAATGAACTGGTCTGCCGAAGAAGTTGACGAAAAATTAAAAGGAATTATGCTTGCTATTCATGCTTCATGTGTAAAATATGGTACAGATGCTACGGGTTATGTCGATTATGTAAAAGGCGCTAATATTGCAGGATTTGTGAAAGTAGCCGATGCTATGTTGGCTCAAGGGGTAGTGTAAGTCATTTTTTGAATATAACAAAAACCCATTACTTTCGTTTGTAGTATATTTGCCAACCAATATTAATGCAATTAATGAAAAAAAAGCTGTTTTATTTTGTACTTCTGATGACTATGCAAATGGGTTTTGCTCAAAGCAAACAACTTTGGCAAGGTTACTTTTCATATACTAATATCAAAGATGTTTCACAATCTTCTACAGCTATTTTTGCCGCTTCGGAAAATGCTTTGTTTTCTAAAAACACAGCTACAAGTCAAATAAAAACGACTAATACCATTGATGGACTTTCGGGTGAAACCATAACTTCTTTGTATTACAGCACCACATCTAATAAAACTCTGGTGGGTTATCAAAATGGGTTGATGATTGTTATCAATGAAGCCGATGGAAGTATGTTGAATATTGTGGATATAATCAACAAACAAATTCCCACCAATATCAAGAAAATCAATCATTTCATGGAACACAATGGAATTGTTTATGTTTCTTGTGATTTTGGAATTGTGCAATTCAATATGACAACCATGTTATTTGGGGATACTTATTTCATTGGAAACAATGGTGCCGAAATAAGCATTAGCCAGACAGCAGTCTTTAATGGTTTTATTTACGCCTCAACTATTGAAGGCATAAAAAAGGCAGATATAAACAATAAAAACTTAATCGATTACAATCAATGGACATCAATAGCCTCGGGTAGTTGGTCAAGTGTTGAAGCTTTTGGAACCGAACTTTTTGCGATTAATTCTTCAGGCTACATTCATAAATACGATTCGGGTTCTAATTCTTTTGTTGGGTATTCACAACTTCCTCAAGCTGCAGTAGATATGAGAAAAACAGCCAATTATTTGGTTATCACAACGGCAAGTAGTGTTTATTTCTACAACAATCAAATGGCAATTGTCCGTCAAATTAATAGCAATCAAATTACTGGAAGTGCAGTTAGTTTTACTTGTGCTACAGCAATTAATGATGTGGCTTATATTGGTACAAATGAAAATGGTCTAATAAATACCACAATTGCAGTTGCTTCTGGTTTTGAAAATGATACACCAGATGGTCCTTCTCGAAATAATATTTTTGCACTTCAAACCACTTCGGATATGATGTGGGTAGTTTATGGGGATTATACAGCAACCTACGATATAACTCCATTGGACAGTTATGGTATTAGTAAATACAGCGCAACAGGCTGGCTAAATATTCCTTATGAAAAAGTGTTGGGGGCAAAATCGATAGTTAGAGTCATGATTAATCCCAATAACGAAAAAGAAGTTTATTTAAGTTCATATTTTTCTGGTTTATTAAAAATTCAGAATGACGTTCCTACTTTTTTGTACAATCAGACTAATAGCGGACTAGAAGATATTACATTTATTCCAGGTTATCGTGGTGATGTTCGAATTAATGGAGGTGCATTCGATACCGCTGGAAACCTTTGGCTCAATAATAGTCTTATAGAGAATGGATTAAAAGTCCTTAAAAAAGATGGAACCTGGCAAAGTTTTTCCTTAAACGGAATCTTGGATAAAAGTATTGATGCCAGTATGGGGCGAATGCTAATTGATAAGAATAACACAAAATGGTGGTGTACGAATACCGACGGATTAATCAGTTATAATGAATCAACTAATAAATTTAAGAAAATTTCCTCTGGTGTAGATACGGGTAATTTACCTACTACTGATACTAGAACTATAGCCATAGATACTGGAAATCAACTTTGGATAGGAACAACCAAAGGGTTAAGAGTGTTGTCTAGTGTAAGTAGTTTTCAAACTGAAGATCAGATGAAAGCTAATCCGATAATTATTTTGGAAGATGGATTGGCTCAAGAACTCATGTATGAACAATCGATTACGGATATTGCCGTAGATGGAGCTAATAATAAATGGATTGGTACTGCCGATTCTGGTATTTTTCTTGTTTCGCCAAACGGACAGGAAACCAAATATCATTTTACCATAAATAATTCGCCCTTGCCTAGTAATACTATCAATGATATTGATATCAATAGCACAACTGGAGAAGTTTTTATTGCTACCAGCAAGGGAATGGTTTCATTCAAAGGAACTGCTACTGCTGCCAATGAAGATTTAAGCAACGTTTATGTGTATCCAAATCCTGTTCGTCCCGAATTTGAAGGAACCGTAAAAATCGCAGGATTGTTGGATAAAGCTACTGTAAAGATTACCGATATCGAAGGCAATCTTGTTTACGAAACCACTTCCGAAGGAGGAACAATAGAATGGGACACCACCGCTTTTGGAAAACATAAAGTAGCTTCGGGCGTTTACATGATTTTTATTTCGGCACAGGATGGTATTGAAACCAAAGTCAAAAAAGTAATGATTATCAGGTAAAATCAGATGGCAGATTCTTGAAATCTAAAATCTAAAATCTAAAATCTAAAATCTAAAATCTAAAATTGTTAGTCAAAACCAAAGCCATCGTCATTTCTTCTCTCAAATATCAGGAGAAAAGCTTGATTGTAAAATGCTTTACACAAGCACACGGTTTGAAAACCTACTTTGTTCGAGACGCTTTTTCTTCCCGAAAATCAAACCAGAAAATTGCCTATTTCCAGCCGTTGACCATTCTCGAAATCGAAGCCGTTCACAAAAATAAAGGCACTTTAGAGAACTTCAAAGAAATCAAAATTGCAACTCCGTTTCAATCGATCCATTCGGATATTTTCAAGAGTACGATTGTGATGTTTATTTCCGAAATTCTGCACCATTCCATTCACGAAGAAGAGAAAAACGAACATCTTTTCGCTTTCTTGGAAACGGCCTTGCATTGGCTCGACAATCACGATGAAACCGCTAATTTTCACCTGATTTTAATGCTGGAGATAACGAAATATCTCGGTTTTTACCCCGACATTTCCGAAATGGAATTTCCTTTTTTTGATGCCAACGAGGGTGTTTTTACCCCATTTCACGGCATTGGTTCATTGACAGAACACGAAACCAATCTTTTCAAAAAACTCATCCATTTAAAATTCGACAACGACCAAAAAACCTTTCACGTCATTGAAAGGCAAATCCTCTTGAAAATCCTGATTGATTACTATACTTTCCATCTCGACGGTTTTAGAAAACCAAAATCCTTGGACGTTTTAAAGGAAGTTTTTTCTTGAAAAATTCAACCGCAAAGGCTCGATGGCACAAAGATTTAATGCGTTTTTGTTTGCTCATTAAAGTTTTGATTCTATTCTTAATAAAACTTTGCGCTTTTGTGTCTTTGCGGTAAACAAAAACTCATCACTCATCACTCATAATTCATAACTATTTCTTACTTTCGCACCGCGATTAAAGAAAAGGATAAAATGAGCATAAAATTTACTGAATACAAAGGACTTAACCTGCCTACAGTTGCATCGGAAGTACTTGATTTTTGGAAAAAAGAAAACATATTCGAGAAGAGTGTAACCACTCGCGAAGGCAACCCACCATTCGTGTTTTTTGAAGGACCACCTTCGGCAAATGGACTACCGGGAATTCACCACGTGATGGCACGTGCGATTAAAGATATATTTTGCCGTTATAAAACTCAAAAAGGATTCCAAGTTAAGCGTAAAGCTGGCTGGGATACGCACGGTTTGCCTGTAGAATTAGGTACCGAAGCGTCATTAGGCATTACCAAAGAAGATATTGGAAAAACTATTTCCGTAGCCGAATACAACGAAGCCTGTAAAAAAACCGTGATGCGTTATACCGATGTGTGGAACGATTTGACCGAAAAAATGGGGTATTGGGTGGATATGGAAGATCCGTATGTGACTTACAAATCCAAGTATATGGAAACCGTTTGGTGGATTTTGAAACAAATCTACAACAAGGATTTGATGTACAAAGGCTACACCATTCAGCCGTATTCTCCAAAAGCAGGAACAGGATTGTCTTCTCACGAAGTAAACCAACCGGGATCTTACCGTGATGTAACCGATACAACGATAGTTGCCCAATTTAAAGCATTAAACGAAACTTTGCCTTCATTTCTTCAGGAATTTGGAGATATTCATATCTTGGCTTGGACGACAACGCCTTGGACTTTGCCTTCGAATACAGCGTTGACAGTTGGTCCAAAAATTGATTATGTTTTAGTTGAAACTTTCAATCAATATACCTTCCGACCTGTCAAAGTAATTTTGGCTAAAAATTTGGTTGGAAAACAATTTGGAAAAGGATTTTTTCCAAGTACCGAAGCTTCCGATTTTGAAAATTTTAAAGAAGGCGACAAGAAAATTCCATACCAAATCCTGACCGAATGCAAAGGAGCAGATTTAGTTGGAATTCGTTACGAACAATTGATGCAGTTGGCTTTGCCATACCATATTCCAGAAAATGCTTTCCGAGTAATTTCAGGAGATTTCGTGACTACCGAAGACGGTACAGGAATCGTGCACACCGCTCCAACATTTGGTGCTGATGATGCCAAAGTGGCTAGAGAAGCGGTTCCAGAAGTTCCGCCAATGCTGGTTTTAGATGAAAATGAAAACCTAGTTCCGTTGGTCAATTTGCAAGGAAAATTCATTGACGGTTTAGGAAGTTTTTCTGGAAAATACGTTAAAAACGAATATTATACTGATGGTGACGCTCCTGAACGTTCTGCCGATGTGGAAATTGCCATTCAGTTAAAAGAAGAAAATAAAGCGTTCAAAGTAGAGAAATACGTGCACAGTTACCCACATTGCTGGAGAACAGATACGCCAATTTTATATTATCCGTTAGATTCCTGGTTTATCGAAATTACGAAAGTGCGCGATAGAATGTTCGAACTAAATGAAACTATCAACTGGAAACCGAAAGCAACCGGAGAAGGACGTTTCGGGAATTGGTTGAAAAATGCCAACGACTGGAATTTATCCCGTTCTCGTTTTTGGGGAATTCCGTTACCAATTTGGAGAAACGAAGAAGGAACAGAAGAAATCTTGATTGGTTCTGTTGAAGAATTATATAACGAAATCGAAAAATCTATATTAGCAGGTTTCCAGGCAGCAAATCCTTTCAAAGGTTTCGAAATTGGAAATATGGATGAAGCCAACTATGATTTGATTGATTTGCATAAAAATGTAGTTGATGAAATTACTTTGGTTTCTGCTTCCGGAAAACCAATGAAACGCGAATCGGATCTGATTGACGTTTGGTTTGATTCGGGTTCAATGCCTTATGCGCAATGGCATTATCCTTTTGAAAACAAAGATAAAATTGACGGAAATCAAGATTTTCCTGCGGATTTTATTGCTGAAGGAGTAGATCAAACTCGTGGTTGGTTTTATACTTTGCACGCCATTGCAACCTTGGTTTTTGATAGGCCATCGTATAAAAATGTGGTTTCCAACGGATTGGTTTTGGACAAAAACGGACACAAAATGTCGAAACGTTTAGGAAATGCAACCGATCCTTTTGAAACAATTGCTGAATACGGACCAGATGCCACGCGTTGGTACATGATTTCGAATGCGAATCCTTGGGACAACTTGAAATTTGACATTGAAGGAATTGCAGAGGTTCGTCGTAAATTCTTCGGAACCTTGTACAACACTTATTCTTTCTTTGCGTTGTATGCCAATATCGATAATTTCACTTATGCCGAAGCAGAAGTTCCGTTGAACGAAAGACCGGAAATCGACCGATGGATTATTTCGGAGTTGAATACTTTGGTAAAAGTGGTGGATGAAGCTTATGCGGATTACGAACCAACAAAAGCGGCTCGTGCGATTTCGGAATTTGTGCAGGAAAATTTGAGTAACTGGTACGTTCGTTTGTGTCGTCGTCGTTTCTGGAAAGGGGATTATGCACAGGACAAAATTGCGGCTTACCAAACGTTATATACGTGTTTATTGACTGTCAGTAAACTAGGTGCTCCAATCGCTCCGTTCTTTATGGACAAACTTTACAGAGACTTGACATTAGCTACAAATACAGAGAAATTTGACTCGGTTCACTTGGCAAAATTCCCTGTTTCAGTTGAAAACTTTGTTGATAAATCGTTGGAGAGCAAAATGCAGAAAGCGCAGACCATTTCTTCACTCGTTTTATCGCTTCGAAAAAAGGAAATGATCAAGGTGCGTCAACCGTTGCAAAAGGTAATGATTCCAGTACTTGACGAGAATCAGAAGCTTGAAATTGAGGCGGTTTCTGACCTGATAAAAGCAGAAGTAAACGTGAAAGAAATCGTGCTTTTGGATGATGCTTCAGGTATTTTAGTGAAGCAGATTAAACCCAATTTCAAGGCACTTGGTCCGCGTTTCGGAAAAGATATGGGATTGATAGCCAAAGAGATACAAAGTTTTTCTGCGGAACAAATCAATCAATTAGATAAGGCAGGAAGCATAACCATTGTTATTGGAGAAAATAACATAAATTTATCGCTAGAAGATGTAGAGATTTCTTCGCAAGATATTGAAGGTTGGTTGGTTGCTAATTCCAATGGAATAACGGTAGCGCTGGACATTACCATCTCTCCAGAATTGAGAGAAGAAGGAATTGCTAGAGAATTGGTTAACCGAATTCAGAACATCAGAAAAGATTCTGGTTTTGAAGTTACCGATAAAATTAAAGTTCATTTGCAAAAAAATGCAGCATTGGAAACAGCTGTAAAAGCAAACGAAGCATACATCAAATCAGAAACACTAACAGAAATATTGGTTTTTGAAGAGGCTATAAATGAGGGAATCGAAGTAGAATTCGACGATATAAAAACAAGAATATCAATTACAAAATAATAAGAAGATGATAGATGAAATAGCAAGATACTCGGATGCTGATTTAGCAGAGTTCAAAGAGTTGATTTTAAAGAAAATTGCCAAAGCACAAGAAGATTTAGATTTAATCAAGAGTGCTTATATGAACGATTTAAACAATGGGACAGACGATACTTCGCCAACTTTTAAAGCATTTGAAGAAGGAAGCGAAACCATGTCGAAAGAAGCAAACTCACAGTTAGCCATCCGTCAGGAAAAGTTTATCCGTGATTTGAAAAATGCACTTTTCCGTGTTGAAAATAAGACTTATGGAACTTGTAAAGTGACAGGTAAATTAATCAGCAAAGAACGATTAATGATTGTTCCTCATGCAACAATGAGCATCGAAGCGAAGAATTTGCAAAGATAATTATTCCAAATTCCAAATTTAAAAACCCAAATTCCAATCCTAGCTTTTGGAATTTGGGTTTTTAAATTTGGAATTTCTTTTTGATTTGGAATTTAATTTTTAGAATTTATCTATTTTTGCGCCATTAAAATGTACAAAATGTCTTTACGAAACGCTTATCTTATAGTTTTTATCCTCTTACTTGTTGACCAATTTTCTAAAATATACATTAAAACTAATTTTATTTTAGGACAAGAAGTTGAAGTTTTTAGTTGGTTCAAAATTCATTTTGTCGAAAACGAAGGAATGGCTTGGGGAACTGAAATTCCTGGAACTTACGGGAAATTAATTTTATCTCTATTTCGTTTGTTAGTAGTGCCTGTAATTGGGTATTGGCTTTGGGATTCTGTTGAAAGAAAACACAGTTCTAATTATTTGGTAGTGGCGATTTCTCTAATACTTGCTGGTGCTTTAGGAAATATTATCGATTCTGTTTTTTACGGTGTTATTTTTGATGACAGTTCGTATCAACTGGCAACTTTGTTTTCGGACAAGCCTTATGGAACATGGCTTTATGGCAAAGTAGTTGATATGTTTTATTTTCCATTATTCGAAGGAAATTGGCCAGAATGGATTCCTGTTATAGGCGGACAACATTTCAAATTCTTCAATGCGATTTTCAATATTGCTGATGTTGCGATTTCTACAGGCGTTGGAATTTTGATTGTTTTTAATAAAAAAGCATTTCATCACGAGCACTAAATCGGGTAACAGCATTCTGAAATACATAAAAGAACCATTAAGGCATTTAAGAAAATTAAGTTTTGTACTATTCTTAATTTTATTAAATGCCTTAATGGTTTACAACTTCTCCGTATATTTTAAAAACATTTTGACTTAAAACTCATAAACTTCATTAGGAGTTACACAATAATCTAGCCTTACATCGTTTTCAAAAACATCTTCAATTTTTTCTTCAGCTTCAAAAAAAGAAAGCCCAATTTTGATGGTTTGATTCGCCAGTTCGCTACCGCTCGTGTCGAGTTTACATTCCTTTAAAAATTTATCATAAAAACCTTTGCCATAACCTACTCGGTTTCCAATTTTATCAAAAGCTAAAAGAGGTACAAAAACCACATCAATTTTTTTGGAAGGAACTTCAATGCCATCCACAGGTTCTGGAATATGGTATTTGTTCTTTTTAATTTTGGTATTATCCGTCAAAAGAAAATGCGTCATTTCTCGGGTTTCGAAATCACTTTTTGAGATAATAATTTCCTTGTCTTTTCCAGAAAGCAAATGCAGAATATATTCAGTATTAACTTCTTTGTGTTCCGTAATGGGCAGGAAAATATGGAAATAAGTTTTCTCCCAAATAGGAAGTGTCAACACTTTATTGGAAATAGCCAAACTCATTTCTTCCAACTCATTTTCGGAAAGTTGGTTTCGTAAGGCTTTGTATTTTGTGCGTAATTCTTTTTTGTTCATGAAGTAAAAGTAATAAAAAGAGCGTATTTGTTTTATGCCAATTTTAAAGTTAAATTTGTTTGAATTAAATGGTGGTCTGTTGAATGAAAGAGGTTAGACTGAATAATCTGTGAAAATCCGTTTAATCTGTGGCTAATTTTTTAACGTCAATTACAATCTGCAATCTAAAATGCTAATCCCAACTCTAGAACTTCAAATTCAAACCTTGCCTGATGGTCCTGGCGTGTATCAATATTACGATAAGGAAGGGAAGATTTTGTATGTAGGCAAAGCCAAAAACCTAAAAAAAAGAGTTTCATCCTATTTCAATAAAATTCACGATACGGCCAAAACGAATGTCTTGGTCAAGAAAATTGTAACTATAAAACACATCGTCGTTCCTACGGAAACCGATGCGCTTTTACTGGAAAATAATCTTATCAAAACTCTGCAGCCACGATACAATGTGCTCTTAAGGGATGACAAAAGTTACCCTTGGATTTGTATCAAAAAAGAACCTTTTTCACGCATTTTTTCTACTAGACGATTGATTAAAGACGGATCCGAATATTTTGGACCTTACACCAGTTTCAAGACGGTAAGTACGATTTTAGATTTAATAAAAGAATTGTATCCGCTGCGAACCTGTAATTATGATTTAAGTAAATCGAATATCGAAAGTGGAAAATTCAAAGTCTGTTTGGAATATCATATTGGCAATTGCAAAGGCCCTTGTGAAGGCTACGAATCATTAGAAGATTACCAGAAACAAATTGATGCTATTCGAGAAATTCTGAAAGGGAATTTCAAAGAATCGATGAAGGATTTCAAGAAATTGATGACTGATTTGGCTCAAGATATGCGTTTTGAAGAAGCGCAGAAAATAAAAGAGAAAATAGAAATTCTTGAAAATTACCAATCTCGTTCAACGATTATCAATCCGAAAATTACGAATATCGATGTGTTTTCTATAATTTCGGACGAAAGTGCTGCTTTTGTCAATTTTCTGCAAATTTCCCACGGTTCGATTATTCGTTCGCACACTATGGAAATCAAGAAGAAACTGGACGAATCGGACGAAGAGTTATTAGAGTTGGCGATTATCGAACTTCGAGAGCGTTTTCAGTTGTTATCCAAAGAAATAATTGTTCCGTTTGAAGTCGATTTAGGCGAGAAAATAAAAGTTACCGTTCCGCAATTGGGCGATAAAAAGCAGATTTTGGATTTGTCCATTCGAAATGCAAAGTTTTACCGAATCGAACAGCTAAAACAACTCCAAATTGTAGATCCTGATCGTCACGCTAACCGAATTATGGCTCAAATGCAAAAAGATTTGCGATTGCCTGTAGAACCACGCCATATAGAATGTTTTGATAATTCAAATATTCAGGGAACCAATCCTGTTTCGGCTTGTGTGGTTTTTAAAGATGGAAAACCTAGTAAAAAAGATTACCGTCATTTCAATATCAAAACGGTCGAAGGCCCTGATGATTTTGCTTCGATGACCGAAGTGGTGTATAGAAGATACAAGCGATTATTGGACGAAAACGAACCCTTGCCGCAGCTCATCATCATTGATGGTGGAAAAGGACAATTATCCTCGGCTTTGAAAAGTATTGACGAACTGGGATTAAGAGGCAAAATCACGATTATAGGCATTGCTAAAAGGCTGGAAGAATTGTTTTATCCTGGCGATTCGATTCCGTTGTATTTGGACAAAAAATCAGAAACTTTGAAAGTTATTCAGCAATTGCGAAACGAAGCACACCGATTTGGAATTACGCATCATCGGGACAAAAGAAGCAAATCAGCACTCAATTCTTCGATAGAAAGTATTCCTGGAATTGGCGAAAAAACGATGTTGACATTGATACAACATTTCAAAAGTGTAAAAAGATTAAAATTAGCAACAGAAAAAGAAATTTCAGACGTTGTAGGTATATCAAAAGCCAAAAAAATTACCGACTTTTACAGTAAAAATAGTTAATATGAGAATTAAGGCAATAGGCAATAGGCAAAAGCCAAGAAGCAAAAAGAGTACGATTTTGCCTTTTGCCTTTTGCCTATTGTCTTTTATCTTTTGCCTTTTGCCTTTTGCCTCGCAAGCTCAAGACAGCATCAAAAAACATAAAATCGGATTGGTTTTGAGTGGTGGTGGTGCCAAAGGGTTTGCGCATATTGGTGTTTTAAAAGTATTGGAAGAAGCGGGTGTCAAAATTGATTTCATTGGCGGAACTAGTATGGGAGCGGTTATTGGCGGACTTTATGCGTCGGGTTATAATGCTGCACAAATAGATTCTATCGTTAGAGTTACTAATTTTGACAATTTGCTGATTGATTTCATACCTCGAACCTCTAAAAGTTTTTATGAAAAACGAAATGATGAATTGTATGCTTTGATACTTCCTTTCAACAAACTCAAAATTGGTGTTCCACAATCGCTCTCCAAAGGAATGTTTAATTACAATTTATTCAATCAGCTCATGCTCCATGTAAGGCATGTTCGTGATTTTAAACAATTGCCCATTCCTTTTTTGTGCCTTGCTACAGATATTGAACGTGGCGAACAAGTAGTGATGGACAAAGGTGTTTTGGCGCAAGCCTTGTATGCCAGTTCAGCTTTGCCTTCGGTTTTTTCTCCTGTAATATTGGACGGAAGATTTTTAATCGACGGAGGGATTACTAATAATTATCCTATTGAAGAAGTGCGAAAAATGGGAGCCGACATCATTATTGGTGTCGATGTTCAAAATGGGTTGCGGGATCGTGAAGACCTTAAAGATGCTTCGAAAATATTGTTTCAGATTACCAATCTAGAGATGATAAAGAAAATGCAGCGCGATTCTAAAAACACCAATATTTACATTAAACCCGACATTAAAGACTATGGAGCGGTGTCTTTTGAAAAAGCAGCAGAAATTATTCAAAGAGGTGAGGAAGCGGCATTTTCAGTTTATGAAAGCATAGATAAACTAGCCGATAAATCGAATCCGTACAAAAAACCCAAGTTAAAGATTGAATCCGATAGTTTGCATATTGTTTCTATTTTATGTAAAAATTTGAATAGTTATTCCCAGAATTATATTGAGGGAAAACTAAAGTTTAAAGCAGGTGCTAAAATCAGTTACAAAGATTTAGAAACAGGTATTAATAATATTGATGCTACTTACAACTTTGGAGCCGTAACTTATTCGCTAGAACCTAATGGGAAAGGCGATAATTTGACGCTGAATTTTATTGAAAATCCAGTGCGAACTTTTTTGAAATTTGGATTGCATTATGACGGACTTTTCAAAAGTGCAGTTCTTGTGAATCTGACGAATAAAAAGACGTTTTTCAAAAACGATGTAGCTTCATTCGATTTTATGGTGGGTGATAATTTGCGTTATAATCTGGATTATTATATTGATAATGGGTATAATTTGAGTATTGGACTTAAGTCGCAGTTGAATCAATTTAATAAAAATGTAACCAATCAAATTGGGAGTATTTCGGGTATTCCTTTAGATAATTTGAATTCTATAAATGTAGATCTTATAGATGTTTCGAGTCAGTTTTATATTCAATCCATATTTGTACAGAAATTTTTAATAGGTGGTGGTTTAGAATATAAGTATGTCAATATAGAGTCAGAAACCTTATCAGCGGTTGATCCTGTTTTAGATAGGAGTAATTACACGAGTGCTTTTGTTTATATGAAATACGATTCTTTTGATAATAAATATTTTCCTAAACAAGGTTGGTATTTTACATCAGACTTGCATAATTATTTGTTTTCTTCTAATTACACTCGAAAATTCAATCCTTTTTCGATTGCCAAAGCTGATTTTGGAATAGCATTCCAGCCATTAAAGAAAACGACTTTGAAAATTCAAGCCGAAGGCGGTTTTACTATCGGTGATGATAGCGTTCCCTTTTTTGATTTTGTTTTAGGCGGTTATGGATATATTCCTTTGAATAATTTTAAGCCTTTTTATGGTTATGATTTTTTGAGTCTTGCTGGCAATAGTTATCTAAAAACTTCGGCTACACTCGATTTTGAGGTTTTCAAAAAGAATCATCTCAATTTTTCGGTCAATCATGCTAATATTGGAGCTAATATTTTCGAGTCACTAGATTGGATTTCGTTGCCTAAATATTCTGGATATGCCGTAGGATATGGTTTAGAAACCATTATTGGGCCATTAGAAGTAAAATATTCTTGGTCGCCTGAAACTTCACAAGGATTTACTTGGTTTAGCATTGGATTTTGGTTTTAAACTTAAAGTACTTAATCTTTGTTAAATTTTTAACCGTTGGGTGTAATTCAAAATTTTTGATTTTTAAACACATAGAAACATAGATTTTGTAAATTTTGAAAGGCGTTTCACTTTATTAAAGAAAAACATAGCTATGTGAACCCAAGAATTGGGATATACAACTCTTTTTTCTATGATTCTATGTGTTTAAATTTTATATCTTTTTAGGATTCTTTTTTTAATAATTACATCCAACGGGTTAAGTTTTTTTGGTTAAAAAAAAAATCTTTGCCACCTTACCAACAAAACTATTTTCAACGACTCTTCTTTTTTCAGCTTCTTATTATCGCTTTTTATTGCGAAATTTTCGACTGATACTATAATTCTTCTAAAAAATTCCTAAAATTTTATGCTGAAAAGGCATTTTTACTGATTTTAATTTAACAAACAGTCTCTAGATATTGTGATGATTAATAAAAAAACGAATTTTTTTTATATTATGTGAAAAAATAACCCATTATCAGCAAGCACCTCCGTAAATCTTCTGTTAAACTTTATTTTTTGTGTAAAAAAACGCTTTTCCTATTTTATCTTTGTATCAATAATAAAGAAGGGGTGGTTTCCTTCTTTAAGAAATATAAATTTTCATAATTTATGTTTTTTGGTTAGTTAATAGCATTAAACCCAGTCATTTTTTGGCTGGGTTTTTTTGTTTTTATTACTTTTGGAATAAAATTTGCATTTCTTGGGAATAAACAAACAACAAAATGAAAAAAATAATTCTATTATTTGTATTCTTAACCAGCTTGAGTTTTGATTCCCGAAAAGAAGACGCCTTTGATGTAGGCGAATGGTTTAAATTCCGAGTGCATTATGGTTTTGTTAATGCGGGTTACGCCACCCTTGAAGTAAAGGATGCTACTCTAAACAACAAAAAAGTATTTCATGTCATTGGAAAAGGATATACTACAGGAATGTCCAAGTTTTTCTTTAATGTAGAAGATACTTATGAAAGCTACATCGACAAAACAAGCAGAAATCCGTATCAATACGTTCGAAAAATAAATGAAGGCGGTTACACCAAAAATCAAGAAGGCTTTTTCAAACCATCAGAAAACAAGGTTTTAGTAAAGGATTACAAACACAAAACCGAAAAAACATTTTCTATTCCTCCAAACACTCAAGATATTCTGTCTTCTTTTTATTATTTGAGAAATTATCCTAATATTGATAAAATAAAACCGGGAGATTCTGTTCTTATTGATATGTTTTTTGATAATGAAACTACAAAATTTAGGTTAAAGTATATAGGACGTGAGGATATTACAACTAAATTTGGAGTCGTTTCAACTATGGTTTTTCGTCCAATGGTGCAATCTGGAAGAGTTTTTAAGGAACAAGAAAGCCTAACCATTTGGATAACAAACGACGAAAACAAATTGCCTGTGCGAATAAAAGCAAGTCTTGCAGTAGGTTCGCTCAAAGCCGATTTGGATTCCTATAAAGGACTACAACATCCTTTGACAATTAAAAAGAAAAAATAATTTTGGTAACAAACCAAGTTAACTTAATGATCAAAAACCTTCGCTTTTGAGAAAAATAGCCCTAATCATTATACTAGTGTTCTCTTTGTTTTCTTGTGAAAAATCAGAAACAGCCAGTGTAATTCCTGCACCAAAAAAACGAACTGTAGTACAGCAGTTTGGATTCAATTTTGATAATTTTAATGTCCATCACGATACCATCGGGCGAGGAGATACTTTTGGGAGTATCATCGAAGATCAAAATATAGGTGAAAATAGGGTTTATGATATTATCGCCAAAATAAAAGACACCTTTGATGTTCGAACGGTTCGATTAGGTAAAGCTTATACCTTATTGCGATCTAAAGATAGATTCAAAAAACTACAGGTTTTAATTTATCAACCCGACAGAGGCAGTTATTATGTAGTTGATTTTAGAGATTCAGTTTCGGTTGCTAAAATAATTAGACCCGTTCAAATCAAACAACGAACAGTGGCTGGCGAATTAGACGGTTCTCTTTCGGAAGCCTTAAGTAAAAATGGAGTAGATGCGGCTTTGGCCAATAAACTAACCAAAGTCTATGCCTGGTCAATTGACTTTTTCAAGCTGAAAAAAGGCGACAAATTTGGAGTTACCTTTACCGAAAGATACATAGACGACACGATTTATGATGGAGTCGATAGCCTGAAAGCTGCTTTTTTTGAGTACAAAGGCAAAATCATTTATGCTTTTCCATTTGAGCAAAATGCGGGTTCAGGAAAAATAGATTATTACGACAATCACGGAAAAGCACTGAAGAATTTCTTCCTGAAAGCACCATTAAAATTCGTGAATATCACTTCTCGTTTTGCCAAAAACAGATTCCATCCCGTGCAAATGATTTGGAAAGCACACAAAGGAACTGATTATGCGGCACCAACAGGAACGCCAATTATGACCACAGCTTCTGGTGTGGTAGAACAAACTGGTTATACGGCAGGAAACGGAAATTTCGTTAAAGTAAAACACGACAAAACCTATTCGACTCAATATTTACACATGTCAAAAATATTGGTTCGCCGAGGACAACGTGTTGCTCAAGGTGCTGTTATCGGGAAAGTAGGAAGTACAGGATTGGCCACAGGACCACACGTTTGTTATCGCTTTTGGAAAAACGGTGTGCAAGTAGATGCGCTACGATTGAAACTACCCAATTCACAACCTATGGACAGCAAAAACTTACCTCGATTTATGCTGCAAATGAAGCCTTTGAAAAAAGTGTTGGATAGTGTGGCGGATTTGTAAAGGATTTGAAGATGGGTTTTCAGGATTAAACTTTTCCTTTGTATTTTGGGTCAAAATCCACCATCCATTCAATTCCGTATTTGTCTCTAAACATTCCAAAATAAGAACCCCAAGGACTGTCTGCCATTGGCATTTCAATTTGTCCGTCTGCCGAAAGTCCGTTGAATAAATGGTCTGCTTCTTCTTTGCTTTCTGCACTAATTGAAATCTTGCTTCTGTTTTCGTTTTCGTTGGTTCGTCCCATACTTTCTGGAACGTCATTAGCCATTAAAACATTTTGACCAATAGGCAAAGCAATGTGCATAATCTTATTGGCTTCTTTTTCGGATACTGGAAAATCAGCACTGGCTAAATCTTTGAAACGCATAATCTGTGCAAACTCTCCACCAAATACTGATTTGTAAAAGGTAAAAGCTTCTTCGGCATTTCCGTTGAAATTAATGTAGGGATTGATAAGTGCCATGGTTTTTATTGCTTTTTTTATGTTAAATGGTTTCGCTCTGCAAGGAGATAAACATTCTGACATTACAATGGCGAAGTCGGAGAAATTCGCCAAACACGTTCTTGAAAATAGTTTGTGTAGCTAATTTTGTTTTTTGTGGCTCATTTGAATGGTATCCACAAAAGGACTATTTTATATATATCCGAGCGATTGGGAGAGCCGTTCACTGATTATGCGTTTGCCTTTTTAGTTTAGCCCATTTCACTAATTAGCTTGTTCCATTTTTCTTTGTGTTCAAACTTCAAGGCAGTATCATTTTCAAGTAGATTTACATATTTATCAATGAATTCAAAAGAGTTGTCAAGTAAACGAAGATAGTATTTCAATGATTGCATAATTCCGTTCACAATTAGTTGGCAACCATGAACGTTTTTTATACGTTGTATTTCGTCTTGGATTTTATTCCATTCCTCTTCATTAGGTTGAGGTGCTGTTGAAAGTATATAATAACGATTTACAGGAGTAGTTTGGAACTTTGCGTATGCGTCTAAAACAAGTTGTAAAGTTATTGTAATTCCGTGTTTTACTTCAATAGCTTCAAACGATCTATTATTCTCGTCTATAATATCAATATCCCCAATTCTTCCACTTCTGGCATCTGCTGAAGTATGACTTTCTATTGGTAACAACTGTTTATTTTCAAACCGTTTTGCTTCATTAATCAGACATTCATAAATAGCATAAAATGCTAAAACAGGAAGGCGCGAAGCGCCTTCTGCTTTATAGTTAGCATTAAAATGGTTTCCTAAAAGATAGAGTATTGAATTGATTGAAAGAGCTGTTGGTTTGGCTAAATCAATTGTATGTTGATTTCTTTTAATGATTAATCCTTGAAGCATAAAGCTTAAATAATCATTACAATTTGCACCTTTTTGAATATTATCAAGCAATGTTAAAAAAGCTGCTTTTAAACTGTCAGGTTTGATTGAACCGGTATAGTTTAAGTCATAAGGTACTTTCTGTTCTAATGAACGAGTAAGCCAACCACTTTCTGCCATTGCTGGGAATTTGTGTTTTTTCAAAAAAGGAGTGATGTTTTTATTGTCAAACGTTCTTCCTGAATAACCATTAGGAATTCCATCTTGATGATTTCTTATATCTTGTTGAGGATTTAATATTTTATAAACAACGCTTGTAATAAATACAGTAATTACACCTTTCGCTGATTCTGAATATTGCAAAATAGTATTTAAAAGAGCTTGTTCTGTTGCGTTTAAACCTGATGTTATTGTTTCTTTAGAGCCAACAATTGACATAGCTTGGTTATATTGTTCATCAAGAAATTCAGTTGGTGTCGCCATTTATAGTAATTGTTTTTTTATTTCTTTCATTATTTCCTTAACCATAGGCACACAAACACTGTTTCCAACTTGTCTATATAGTTCGCTTAAGTTATTTATTTTAATGAAGTTTTCGGGAAACCCCATTATTTTATAACATTCATTAATAGTTAGCTTTCTAACTCTTCCATTATCATAAATCCAAAATCGTCCCGAACTTTCTTGTGAAGGTAATGCTGGATGCAAACCATCAGAAGAATATATTCTATTTGGCTGTTTATGAACTCTTGAAAGATTTTCAGTTCCAGGTCTAACACCAGCCTTTCTAATAGTTTTGTTTCGATAACCGATGAATATTAATCCACTTGCTTGAGTTTTATAATCTTCAATTAAAGTGTATGGTTCATTCAAATATTCAAATTCAACATCTTTGTCCAAGAAGTTTTTTAGAATAGGTTTTGGTATAGTTTTAATTTTTGAAAAATTAAATTTTTTCTTTTTATGACCAACAATAATAATTCTCTCACGATTTTGAGGGACACCAAAATCAGAAGCATTCAGAATTTTACATGAAGTTTCATATCCTAATTCATCTAAATGTTGCAATATTATTTTTAGTGTTCTTCCTTCATCGTGATGAACTAAATGCTTAACGTTTTCAAGAAGAACAACTTTAGGCTCTCTTAATTCTATTATTTTTAAAACATTATAAATTAATGTTCCTCTTGTATCTTCAAATCCTTTCATCTTACCTGATATACTAAATGGTTGGCAAGGAAATCCAGCCATTAGAACATCATGTTTTGGAACAATATTTAAATCAAGTTTTGTAATATCTCCAAAAGGAACTTCTCCAAAATTAATTTCATATGCTCTTTGAGCATGATAATTAAATTCAGAAGTAAACACACACTTTCCATTTAATTCTTGACTTGGAATTCGAAATCCACCAATTCCTGCAAACAAATCAATGAATGTGAAATCATAATCTAAAGGTGGTGGGAAAGGAACATCAAATTGCATTGGTAATAATTGTTGCATTTGTGGCTCTTCTACCAAATTTAATTCCTCGGAGATTTTTTTTAAATATGATGTTGCAGGTTCAATATAATGTTGGGAAACACCATTGATGTGATTTTGAAAATAATGCGTTAGATGAGCTACGCCAAGATTAGCTTCACGTTCAACTTCAATTTTCAACTTTTCCTTAATTACGGAATAACTCTCCATTTAATTATTATTAGATAGTCGCAATTTACAAAATAGAACAGTGTTTTTAAATTGAAAAAAATATTATTATCAACAAGGTTATTATATCATGCTTCGAAAGTTATTAGTGACAGAAATCGGATCAAATGACTTGTAGATGATTAAAACAACCTTCGCATTTACTCCCAAAACCAGCTATATTGACAAATGTTTATTTCAATTTATATTCCATCAAATATATTCATTATTTCTTACAAAAAACTACATTTTGTTTTTGGGTTATTGCTTTATTTTCCAACCGCTTTCATTCACACTAAACTTCCCTGTGCAGAATAATTTTTTTCAATATTTTAATCAAAAAACCATTGCCCATTTTCAACGGAATAGTGTAATTTTACATTTATCAAAACAGAAAAAGCAATGGCATTACAAAACACCAACCCTACAACTATAGCAGCTTGGCAAAAGCTTCAAGCACATTTTCAGGAATTGCAACAGGCTTCGATGAAGCAATTGTTTCAGGACGATACATCCAGAACCGAAAAATTTCATTTGCAATGGAATGATTTTTTGGTAGATTATTCCAAGAATATCATCAATCAAGATACTATAAATTTATTGTTGGAACTGGCAGATGAAACCCAATTAAAACAAGCCATTGCTCAATATTTTGATGGCGATATCATTAATCAAACCGAAAACAGAGCCGTTTTGCATACTGCTTTGAGAGCTAAAGAATCGGCGGTGATCAATGTAGATGGAGTGAATGTAATTCCAGAAGTTTTTGAGGTAAAAAATAAAATAAAAGCTTTTACGAACGAAGTTATAAACGGTGACAGAACCGGATATACCGGAAAACCTTTTACCGATATTGTCAATATCGGAATTGGTGGATCGGATCTTGGGCCAGCCATGGCGGTTGAGGCTTTGCAGTATTATAAAAATCAGTTGAATGTTCATTTTGTATCGAATGTAGATGGCGATCATGTGAACGAAATCATCAAAAAATTAAATCCAGAAACCACTCTTTTTGTGATTGTTTCTAAAACATTTACCACTCAAGAAACCTTAACTAATTCGGAAACCATCAAAGAATGGTTTTTGAAATTTGCTTTGCCTCATGATGTAGCCAAACATTTTGTGGCGGTTTCGACCAATTTGGAAAAAGTGACTGAATTCGGAATCAATCCAGAGAATGTTTTTCCAATGTGGGACTGGGTTGGCGGACGATTTTCGCTTTGGAGTGCCGTAGGACTTTCGATCAGTTTAGCCATTGGTTTTGAAAACTATGATGCTTTATTATCAGGTGCGAATGAAATGGACGAACATTTCAAAACGACCGATTTCGATAAAAATATTCCTGTTACTTTGGCTTTGTTGAGCATTTGGTACAACAATTTCTTTGGTGCCGAAAGTGAAGCTTTGATTCCTTATACCCAATATTTGCAAAAACTGGCTCCTTATTTGCAACAGGGAACAATGGAAAGTAATGGAAAAAGTGTAGGACGTGACGGAAAACCTGTCAATTACCAAACCGGAACGATTATTTGGGGCGAGCCAGGAACGAATTCGCAACACGCCTTTTTTCAATTAATCCACCAAGGAACCAAGTTGATTCCAACGGATTTTATTGGATTTGTAAAACCATTGTATGGCAATCAAAATCATCACGACAAATTGATGTCGAACTTTTTTGCACAAACCGAAGCTTTGATGAACGGTAAAACTGCAGAGCAAGTACAAGCCGAATTTGACAAACAAGGACTTTCAGCAGAGAAAGCCAGTTACCTTTTGCCTTTCAAAGTATTTACTGGAAACAAACCGACCAATACCATTTTGATTGAAAAGTTAACGCCAAAATCGTTGGGTTCTTTGGTGGCTTTATACGAACACAAGATTTTTGTGCAAGGAATTATCTGGAATATTTTCAGTTATGATCAATGGGGAGTGGAACTAGGCAAGCAATTAGCCAATTCTATTCTGGACGAAATAGTAGCCAAAAAAGTAAATGCACACGATAGTTCGACCCAGTTTTTGTTAAATCATTTTTTGAAGAATAAATAGATTTTTCATAATAAAATTAAAAGATTTAAAGGCTTGTTTATTTATAATCAAGCCTTTTTTTGTGGAAAGAATTAGATAATAATTGCTGTTTAATGAGATGATACTATTTTTTATAGATGATAGATTGATTTTTAATTGCTATAAATTTTGTGATTTTAATAATTTTTAGGTTAAAATAAGTATTTGTTAAGAATTCGTTATTAGAAACGGAGTTTCTTAATCTTTTGTTAATGGTTTTGTCAATAAAATGTTAGAATTTTGCTGAAATTACTAAACTAAATAACAATGAAAAAGATTAACAATTGGTTACTTTCTGGATTACTGTTTTTGATGGTTTCGACAGTATTTTCACAGGGAAAAATTACAGGAACAATCACAGATGGAAATGGTTCTTTGCCTGGTGCAAATGTAGCTATCAAAGGGACTAAAACTGCTGCAACGGCAGATTTTGATGGTAAATTTTCTATAAATGCTACTACTTCTGGTGAATTAGTAATTTCTTTTATTGGTTATAACGCTAAAACTGTTGTGTTTTCGGTTTCCAATGGGGGAACTACAAATTTGGGAACTATTGTTTTAGAATCAGATTCTAATCAATTAGAAGAAATTGTTGTAATAGGAAAAGGAGTTGTTGATTTAGCCAAAGAAAGAAAAACTCCTATTGCAGTTTCAACTATCAGAGCTTCGGAAATCCAAACAAAGATAGGTACTATGGATATTACTCAAACAATGGTTAATACACCATCTGTTTATGTTGCAGGTCAAGCAGGAGGGTTTGGAGATTCTAGAGTTACTGTTAGAGGATTTCAACAAGATAACACAGCATTTTTATTGAATGGACAACCGATTAACGGTATGGAAGATGGTAAAGTGTATTGGTCGAACTGGTCTGGAATGGGTGATATTGCTAATGCTATACAAATTCAAAGAGGTTTGGGGTCTTCTAAATTAGCAATTTCTTCTGTTGGAGGTACTGTGAATTTTGTGACTAAAGCCACCGATATGAAAGAGGGAGGGTTTTTATCATCTGGTTTTGCGAATGATGACTATTACAAAACTACAATTGCTTATAATACAGGTATTAGCAAAAGCGGTTGGGGAGCAAGTTTTATGATTTCTCACTGGCAAGGTGATGGCTACAATCAAGGAACTAGAGGAGAAGGTCAAAGTTATTTTCTTTCTGTAGGATATAAAGCAAATGACAAACATAATTTCAACTTTTTGATAACAGGAGCTCCACAAGCACACGATCAAAATTTTTCTAAAAGAATATCGGATTATTTAGGTTTTGGTAGAAAATACAATAATAACTATGGCTATCTTAATGGTCAGTATGTTTCTGAAAGAACTAATTTCTATCATAAACCGGTAGCTAATTTTAACTGGGATTATAAAATAAATGATAAAGTAGATTTATCTACTGTGGTATATGCTTCTTGGGGAAGAGGTGGAGGAACTGGAAATTATGGAGGATCAGCAAATAAAAAATATAAAAGTGAGCTTAATCCATATACTGGTACAACACAGACTACTTATATAGATTTTGATCAAATATATGCAAATAACCAAGCACTTGCAGGTGGTGCTGGTCAATCCTCAAATAGTTATTTAATTCGTTCATCAATGAATAATCATGAATGGTATGGAGTTGTTTCAAATTTGAAAACGAATATCACTGAAAATTTATCATTGAATTTAGGGTTAGATTTAAGAACATACAAAGGTACCCATTACAGACAAGTGGCTGATTTTGTGGGGTTAAATAATTTCACTGATGTTAGAAGATTAAGAGGAGAAAATCACCAAACCCAAGGCAGTAATGTTTCACAAGTTGTTAATCAATCTTTGCCACCAGAGCCATGGAATGCTTTTTTTCAAACTATCCCTCAAAATCAAATTATTGATTATGATTACAGTGAAACTATTTCTTATGGAGGAGCTTTTGGTCAGTTAGAGTACAGTAATGATAATTTTTCTGCATTTTTTCAAGGATCAGTATCTAATCAAAATCACCAAAGATTTGACAGATATGATTACTTGCCTCAATTTGAAGAATCAGAAAAAGTAAATAATATTGGTTACAATGCCAAAGGTGGAGCAAGTTATAAAGTGGCGGATAATCATTCGTTTTATGTAAATGCAGGGTATTACAACCGTCAACCATACCATGATAATATTTATTTGAACTTTACTAATGAAGTGAATCCATTAACTTCAAACGAGAAAATTCTTGGATTTGAGGCTGGATACAATTTTAAATCTAAAAATTTCAATGCAAGTTTAAACGCTTACAGGACTTCATGGAAAGATAGAGTGGCTTCTACATCAAGAACAGTAACTATTGCTGCAGGAGAAACTATAGGATCAACAACTTTAGCTTTTGGAGATTTAGTTTATAAATCAAATCTTGGTGTTGAACAATTGCATTCAGGTTTGGAATTGGATTTTACCTACAAAATATTGAGTTCACTTGATGTTAGAGGTTTTGCATCAGTTGGAAATTGGGAATACAAAGGAAATTCAATTACAAGAGAAACAGATGATAATCAAAATTTATTATCAGAAACGCTTGTTGATGTAGATGGAGGAAAAGTGGGTGATGCGGCTCAAACAACTTGGGGGTTAGGCGCAAAATATGAATTTATCAAAGGGTTTTCAATTGATGCAGACTGGAGAAATTATGATAAACTTTACTCAAATGTTGGAGCTGTAAAAAATAATTTAGAGTTGCCATCTTATGATTTAGTAGATGCTGGAATTTCGTATAAATTGCTTGTTGGAAAATTCAAATCAAATAGTGTTGTGTTCAGAGTAAATATAAACAATGTTTTTGATGAAGTATATTTATCAGAATTGTCAAGTAATATTAAAGTTACTGACAACATCAGTACATCCAATGCTTCTCTTGGAACTTACCAGTCAAATAATAGAGTTTATAAAGGAATAGCCGATGGGAACCAAGGTTATTTCGGTTTAGGAAGAACTTGGAATTTTAGTGTTCGTTATAATTTCTAAAAAAGAAACATCCTAAATTACAAAACGGCATCGCTTCAAGAGTAGATGCCGTTTTTTTTATGCTTTTTTTATTTATATTTGTTAAAACAAAACTTATTTTATGTACGAATTTATTCAAAAATTTCATTCTGGCTGGGCTTATCTAGCACTTTTAGTATTAGTAATTGCAGTGGTTAATTCCTTTATTGGATTATCTTCTAAAAAAGAATTTACTGCTAAAGACCGAAAAATTGCCCTATTTGCTTTGGCAGGAATACACACCCAATTGTTGATTGGTTTTATTTTATACTTTGTTTCTCCATTGGGTTTTGCTTCTTTAGGACAAATGAAAGACGCAGCAATTAGATTAACTTCATTAGAGCATCCGTTAATCAATATTATAGCTATTGTTTTGATTACAGTCGGTTGGTCGAAACATAAAAAACTAACGACCAGTGAATCCAAATTCAAAACATTTTCTATTTTTTACGGTTTAGGATTACTGCTTATTTTGAGTAAAATTCCCTGGAAAATGTGGTTATAAAAAATTAAAAAGAAAGTCCTGAAAAGGACTTTTTTTACCTAGGTATGGTTTTTGCCAATTGAAGTTTAACTAAAAAGTTCCAAATGAAATTAAAGATTCACGATACGAGCGACAGCCAATTGGCAAAGCAATGCCAAAGAGATAATTTTATAAAACGAAGTAAAAAAACAATACTGCTTTTTCTTTCAATTGTATTTGTTGCTTTTGCAAGTAGTCAAAACTTAACTAAAGACAAGCAAAAAACAATCGTACAAAAAGACAGTGTCAAAAAAAATAAAGCAGCTGTCGAGGAATTAGAAATGTTTTCGGATAGTTTATTGCTGGTAACAGGAGATTTTAAATTTTATAAAAAAGCCGCACACGCTTCTTATTATGCTGATAAATTTCACGGAAGAAGAACCGCAAGCGGAAAAAAATACGACAAAAATAAATATACCGCAGCGCACAAAAAATTACCTTTTGGTACCAAAGTAAAAATTACAAACGAAGCCAATGGCAAATCAGTAATAGTCGAGGTCATCGACAGAGGTCCTTTTGTGAGAGCACGAGAAATTGACTTATCCAGACGTGCTTTTATGGAAATTGCCAGCAACAAAGCATCAGGTGCGATGAAGGTAACCATTGAAGTTTTGCAGAAATAATTACCAACTCTTATACGGATTTTTGCTTAAATACGAATTGTAATACCGATTGTCGTTTGTTACTTCTTCGCCAATCCAATTGGGCTTTTCAAAAATTTCGGTTTCGGATTTTAGTTCAACTTCGGCTATAATCAAACCTTCGTTCTCCCCATAAAATTCATCCACTTCAAAGATGTGATTGCCTGATTTTATCTCAAAACGAGTTTTGTCAATTCCGCCTTTTTCACACAAATTCAATAAAGCTTTCGCTTCTTCAACAGGAATTTCTTTCTCCCATTCAAAGCGAGATAAACCAGATTCGCTTGAATTGCCTTTTATGGTCAGGAAACCTTTTTCTCCTTTTATTCGCACTCTAACTGTTCGTTCTGGAACCGAACTTAAATATCCCTGTGCAATTCTATTTTGAGTAAATGCTACGTCTTTAAAAGCATTTGATGTAACTAAAAATTTCCTTTCTATTTCAATCATTATTAATTATAGTTATAATAATACATTTTCGATATTCAATTGAATTATTTTTAAACGTAATTGCTTCGCCTGTTCACTATTGCTCGGGTTGTAATTTTTAATTCGTAATTGATATTTACTATTCTTTGATTACTTTAAAAGTTTGTGGCGAATCGTTATTATAAATTTTAAGGATGTAAAAACCAGGTTTTAATTGGGTAACGCCAATGGTCGTATCAGTAGTGTTGCCACGCAAAACCGAATGCGATTCGAAATCAAAAAATTCATAATCAAAATTCTTGAAATCATAGTTTTGGATGCTAATATGAGTAGTAGCTGGGTTTGGATAAATAAAGGGTTTTGGTTTCTCGACTACTACTTCAAGTTCTGTGTTATTGCAGGCACTTTGCAACAATGCCTCTAAATCATTTTCGTCATAAACCAAGGTATAATCCAATGTTTTTGCTTTTTCGAATAATTCGCAAGCTTGGTTATATTTCTTCTGGTCTAGGTAAATAATACCCAGATTTTTCATGGCATATGAATTATTGGGTTCCATTTTCAGAGATTCTTTCAAATCTTGAATTCCTTTTTCACTCTCACCAAGCTTGTGGTACAATAATCCTCTAGTTGTTCTTAAATCTCTCCCTCCATAATTAGGTGTTCGCTGTATGATTATTTTTTCTTTAAGGAAGGCTTCATTAATATTTTCCATGGCTTTTTGATATTCGCCGCTATCACTGTATAATCTCGCCAATGCCCATCTTGCATGACCGTGTTGAGGTTGTTCAGCAATAATTTTTTCTAAATAATAGCGTGCCAAATCATTGGACTTTTTTTGTTGTAAGTAATTGGAGAAATTATGCAAAATTCGATAATCTTTAGGAGCAGCTCGCATCGCTTTAAGATAATATTGATAGGCCCAGTTTTCCATTTCAAGTGCTCCAAATTGATTAGCAAGCAAGTCAAATAGAGTGCTTTTGTATTTTTCTCGATTTGCTTTTTCAGTTTCAGGAATTACTTTGGTGGTGTCTTTTTCGTTTTTATTGATTATAGATTCTACTCTTTTTAAATCATCAAGTGCCAAACTTCTGTTTCCAAGACGACTTCTTAAATAACCTCTTTGAAATAAATCATTTATATTGATTGGATTGTAATTGGTTCTAGTGTTTAGTTCTTTAAGTGCCTGAAGATTTTTTTTTACAGATTCTTCATTTTCCTTATTTTCAATTGGCAATTTATGATCAGTTCTAGATATTAATTTTCCGTGTAAAAAATTCCAAGTCACTAATTTTTCGCCATGTTTGTCATACTGAAACGAATTCGAATTTCTTCGTCCTTTTTCATCATAATAGAAGACCTCGTTTATCTTTCCGTTATTGTGATAGGTTTTCATACTATCCAGTATTTTATCGGTTCCTCGCCAAACTTCAACTGAAACTATTTTATCTTTATAGTAATGGGTAGTTTTATTGGCTTCTTTGATTTGACTCCATAATAAAACAGGAAAAAGAAGTAGGATGTAAAGTTTTTTGCTCATGGTTTTTGGTTTAGTCAATAGCTCAAAGGTATCAAATTTTTTTGCTTTTTTAATTTTGTTATAAGATAATTCTACATAAAGAAAGAAGTTCAACGTTGATTTTTTATTTTAGGTATGGGTAATTTATGAATATCTTATTGAAATTTGAAACAACAATACGTATTTTTACAAAAATGCAATCCAATTTATGAAGTCACTTTTCAAAGCAAAACAAAAACCTACAATAACAGGATTGATAACTGATTTTTTTGGAGAAAGTCAGTCTTGGCGCCAAAAAGAAGATCAATTAGAGCCTTTGATTGAATTAATTAGATTGATTCGTCCACTGAATACTAAATATACAGAAAGAGTAGATTTGAAAGAAATAATACTCTTTTTGAAAGCAAATTACTCTTATCGAATACAATTTTCTATCTATTTAAAAGAAGTTTTAAAGAACAGAAAATTTAACAAAATACTTACTGATGCTGCCATTTTGCAAGATGTGGATTTTATTTTTGAAGTCAAAAAAAGAATCTTCGCTAAATTTTTGCCGTATCAACCTCAAAAAGATACACTAGAATATGTTCTGAATCAGGTTTTTTACCTAGCCAACGATGGCACCTGGATAGATAAAATTCTAATGGAGCAATTAGTTGAATTATATGATATTTTGGGGTTCGAATCGATGTATGAAAACGCCGAAGCGAATTCGGTTTTTTCAGAATTATTAGTAGCAACCCACTTAATTACACAACGAATCAGTGGTCGTGCGCTGGAAACAGATGTGATAAAAATGGTGCCTGAATTTGATGATTATGAAAGTCCCTTTTCGGCATTCGAAAAAGAATTATTTCTTATCGAAGATGAAATCAATAGAGCCGACAAACATTATATCTCGTCAGATGATTTGTCTTATGCTCAACTATTAGTTTTACACCAACATTGCGAAGGATTTGTAGAAAAAGCATTTCATAACAGTTCCAAATATGGTATTTCGCTTCGGGTCAATCAGAATTTATTGAAAATAAAACAACAATTAGATAGATTGAAATTTTTAATTTCCCTGTTTATTGTCGATTCTGAAATGGATAAAAAAAACAATGAAATTGCATTGGTTGTACAACTAATAAAATTCAATTGTTACAAGAATAATGTTCGAAAATTCATTGCCGAAAGTATTCAGTTGATTTCTTATGAAATTACCCAACACACAGCAAAGACTGGCGAAAAATACATTACCGAAACTCGAAATGAATATTTTAAAATGTTTTGGAATGCATTAGGAGGTGGTTTTATTGTGGGAATTTTGTGTATTATTAAAGTACTGCTTTCTAAAGTGGATACCAGTATTTTTGGTCATGCCTTTCTATACAGCATGAATTATGCTTTTGGATTTATTATTATTTATATTTTGGGTTTTACCTTGGCGACAAAACAGCCTGCCATGACTGCTTCGGCATTGATTAAAGCCTTGGAAGAGGGCGAGTTGAAGCAAGGCAAAAAAACCGAAAAATACAACGCTTTTGCTATTCTTTTTGCACGAGTATTTCGGTCACAGTTCATCGCTTTTGTGGGCAATGTGATTATGGCTTTTCCAATATCTTTGTTAGGAATTTGGCTCATCGATTATGCTTTTGATTATAATATTGCGGCTACCAAGTGGCAAAAATTAATCACTGATATTAGCCCAGTCCATTCCTTGGCGATTTTTCACGCAGCAATTGCTGGTTTGTTTTTGTTTTTGTCTGGAATCATCTCGGGAAGTATTGCTAATAGAGACAAACACAATCAGGTTTATTTTCGTATTGCTGAACATCCTGTATTGAAGAAAAGTTTCGGAAAAGTGCGCACATTAAAGTTTGCCAAATTATACGAAAAAAAATGGGCGGGTATTATTTCTAATTTTTGGTTTGGAGTTTTCATGGGCAGCACCGCTTCTATCGGTTTGTTTTTAGGGCTCAATCTGGATATTCGACACATAACTTTTGTGAGCGGAAATTTAGCTTTAGGAATGTATGGAGCCAATTATGAAGTTAGTGATTCGATGTTGTTTTGGGGTATTTTTGGTATTGGAATTATAGGATTGGTCAATTTTATGGTGAGTTTTAGTCTTTCTTTGGGATTAGCATTTCGTTCGCGAGCCATTCCATTATTCGAATTGCGATTTGTAACTGCTTCGATTTGGAATCATTTCAAATCCAAACCTTTTAGTTTCTTTTTTCCAACCGAAAAGAAAGTCAAATCCGTTGTGGTCGAAAATTATTTGCATGTCGAGGAAGGCAAATAATATAGAATGTCATTAATCTTGATGCGTGTAGCTCACTATTTAATTAGTAAAACTATAAAATACCGTCCGCCACACAATGATTTTGTCAGTAAAAATTAGCAATAATTCGAGGCATTCTTGGTTGAATTATTATATTGAAGTTAGCCTTTTTTTCATCATCTGATAGAACATAGACTAAATTTAACTGTAATATATGGATTATTGCAGGTAGGTGCAGGATAGTTGAAGATTCAGTTTTAATGAACTTTACGCAATATTATGTCGATAATTTTCATAAATTGATTTTTTCAATCTTAAAATTCAAGTAATTTTATTTTGAGCAAAGGTTTGAAAAAACTGTTACAAAATAGAAACCATAATTTTATTTTTGGTTCTTCAGGGGTTTTTGTGTGAAACTTTAAACCATCAGGAACATTAAGTTTGTTAAGCTAATGCGAATAAACAAACTGCAAAACTTAATTTTCTTAACGTTCTAAATGTTTTTTTTGATTATTTTAATTATCACACAAAATCCAGTAGAACCTTATTTTTCAATTATTCATAAATACTGTATGCAAATGAAAGCAAAATTTACTAATAGCAATTGCTTGTCTTTTTTTCGATTTAAATCCAAAAGTATATTTAGTAAGCTAATGGTAAACAGTTCACTAATTTGGCTAATTACACTGTGGAGTTGTTCTCTTTTCGGACAGCGTTATATGGAAAATCTAGATAGAGGCATAATTGCCATGCGAACAGGTACTAATTCTGTGCTTGTAAGTTGGAGGATTCCTGGTAATGAATACAGCCAAAATGCTACTTACAACCTTTATCGCGAAAATGTATTAATTGCTTCAAACTTAAATACCTCAAACTATACTGATACAAATAGTGCCAACCAAACTTATAGAGTTGCGGCAGTCATTAACGGTACAGAACAGGCACTTTCTGTTGCGTCAGGTATTAAAGGGCAAAATTTCTTCACAATTCCAGTAAGGTCAATTAATGGTGTTCATACCGATTATAATATAAATGATGCGTCTGTTGGTGATTTGGATGGTGACGGTCAATATGAAATTGTTGTTAAAAGACTCGCAAATGACGAAAATATTAGCTCCACAAATTATCATTTTTTAGAGGCGTATAAACTTGATGGTACATTTATGTGGGCTATTAATTTAGGCCCTAACGTGATAAATACGGTAGAAATTAATTTTTTAGTTTATGATCTTGATAACGATGGCAAAGCTGAAGTAATTACAAGGACATCAGATTCGTTTACGGATGGAGTAGGCAATGTAATTGGCGATAGAAATGGTGACGGCCAATTGAGTTACCGATCAACAGCAGTTTTAAATTCATCATATTATAGAATTCATGGCCCTGATTACATCTCTGTTTTCAAAGGAACCACAGGAGAAGAAATTGCATGGGCTAATTATATTGCCCGTGACCCACTCTCACAATGGGGGACTGCTGGCATGAATAATTCACAATTAGGGCATAGAGCAACAAAATGCATGATGTCTGTAGCTTATTTAGATGGCATAAATCCAAGTATAATAATAGGTAGAGGAATTTACCATCGAATAAAAATTGAAGCTTGGGATTTTAGTGCCAATACATTAACGAAGCGATGGGCTTGGGATAGTAGTCCAAACGGTGTAGCTTCGACCTATGCAAGTCAAGGAAATCATAATCTTTCTGTTGGCGATGTTGATGGCGATGGCAGAGACGAAATAACCTATGGCGCAATGGCAATAGACGAATACGGTAAAGGACTTTATTCCACTACTTTTGGACATGGCGATTCTTCTCATTTGGCAGATATCAATCCTGATATTCCAGGTTTAGAAAATTTTAGTTGCTTCGAAACGGCTAATGGCACAACAAGACCTGGTCTAGCGTTAAGAAATGCAGCAACAGGCGCGGTTCAATGGGCAAGTTGGACAAGCGGAGATATTGGAAGATGCATGACCGCCGATATAGACCCAAATTACAAAGGTATGGAAGTGTGGGGTTCTGATGGTTCAGGTCTTCGTAGCTGTACAGGAGCGCTTATATCAACCACATTGCCAGTTACTGCTGGTGGCGGAGCAACCTATAATTTTGGGGTTTGGTGGAACGGTGATGTACAACGTGAATTATTAGACCGAACTGTAATAAACAAATGGAATGGTACAGGAACTGACAGAATAGCTACACTTTACAATTTAGCACCAATTAGCGATAATAATTCAACAAAATCCAATCCTTGTTTGATGGCTGATATATTGGGTGATTGGCGTGAGGAGATTATTTACAGACGAAGTGACAATACGGGTATGGTTGTTTTTGTAACGCCCTTTCAAACAAATCAAAGAATGTACACATTGATGCATGATCCAAATTATAGGCTTGCAGTTGCATGGCAAAACATGTCCTACAATCAACCTCCAAATCTTGGTTTTTATTTTGGAGGAGGTATGGATACACCACCTTCACCAAATATTAAATTAGTTAATAGTCAATCCTCTTTGAACGTGGTTCAAAACAAACCACAAGAGTTGATAAAAGTATATCCAAACCCATCAAAAGACGTTTTCAACATAGATTTACCTACTTTTATTGGCGATGTTGAAAGCGAATTGTACACTATAAATGGAGTTTTAATTGCAAAACAGAAACACGTTTTAAATGGAAATAGATTTACTATAGATTTAACTACTAAGCCTGCTGGAGTGTATTTGTTAAAAACTAACCTAACCGGAGCAACTACTTTTAAAATTATAAAAAATTAATTACTTAACAATTAAGGTTTAATAGTCAAAAATAGTTGGTAAAAACGCTGTTAGGTATTATAAAATATGATGTTGCCGAAAGTTTATTGAAATTCTTTTCAATAAACTTTTTTTATTTCAGAAAAGCACAAATAATCCTCGGGTACAACATAATATGCAATTTTCTGAAATTGCTATAACAAAAACATTGTTGTCCGATAAAACCATAAATTAAATTCTGAACCCTCATTGTTTATTGTATAAACGAACAGTTCGCTCCGCTGAAGCTTGTTTTTGGTGGCACATTTTTTTCTACAAACAGTACGTCCCGATGGCACTAGAAAAAGCTCCGTTAGGAGCTAACTGTTTGTAGAAAATAGTTTTTTTTGAATAAAGCTCCATAGGAGCGACCTGTTTAATATTCATAAAATTTAATCGGACAACAATGAACTAAAAAGCCTTTCTCTATTTATTTCATTTCTTTGTCTATCATCTTTTATCAGGGCATTCGCCTTTAAGATTTATTGACATAAATTTTCAAATTTTAAGTGTTCGTGAAATTTAAGTACTTTGTTATTCGTGCTAATTTGTGAAATTTGTGTCAAACTTTTTTTAAAAACGAATGCCTTCAACTTTTATCTACTTTTTACACTTCAAAAAAGATTTTACCTAATTTTGTTTCATGCTTGAATCCATACCAAATAGAAAAATCATACACATCGATATGGATGCTTTTTATGCTTCGGTAGAGCAAATGGACAATCCCGATTTGCGCGGAAAACCCATTGCTGTTGGCGGAGCAGAAAATCGTGGAGTTGTATCAGCAGCAAGTTATGAAGCTCGAAAATTTGGAGTTCGAAGTGCTATAAGTGGCACTTTAGCCAAGAAATTTTGTCCTGAATTGATTTTTGTACGCCCTAGATTTGACCGCTACAAAGAAATATCCCAAAAAATTCACAAGATATTCCATGAATATACTGATTTGGTTGAACCCTTGTCATTAGACGAAGCTTATTTAGATGTTACGACCAACAAAAAAGGTAATCCGAGTGCCTCTCTATTGGCACAAGAAATAAGATTACGCATTTTGAATGAAGTAGGTCTTACGGCTTCCGCTGGAATTTCAGTCAATAAATTTGTGGCCAAAATTGCCAGTGATTACAACAAACCCAATGGTCAGAAAACAGTCAATCCCGATGAGGTGATTCCTTTTTTGGAAGTTTTGCCCATTCGCAAATTTTATGGAGTAGGGAAAGTTACTACCGAAAAAATGTACCAATTAGGAATCTTCACAGGATTGGAATTAAAATCCAAATCATTAGAATTTTTAGAAAAACATTTCGGAAAATCAGGCAATTTCTACTATAATGTGGTACGAGGCATTCATAACAGTCCTGTAAAATCAGATCGAATAACTAAATCTGTGGCGGCCGAACATACGTTTGATGTCAATCTATCTTCGGAGATTTTTATGCTGGAACAACTGGAAAAAATTGCCACATCATTGGAAAGAAGATTGAAAAAAAACAATGTTGCCGGAAAGACTGTTACACTCAAAATAAAATACAGCGACTTTACCCAGCAAACCCGAAGTAAAACTTTGCCTTATTTTATTTCAGACAAAGGATTGATTCTCGAAAGTGTGAAAGAACTTTTGTTTCAAGAACGAATGAAAGATTCTGTTCGGTTGCTAGGAATTTCTTTGAGTAATTTGAATACCGAAGAAAAAAAAACAGTTGTAGTGCAGTTGAAATTTGCTTTTTAAGACTGACATTAGGTTCTTTTAATTTCGTGACCAACGAATTCTTCTAATGCGGCAAACATTTCATCCACGGAAAGAACTTCAAAATCAGGATGTGATTTCAAAAAATTAGCATTCAAAGTGATTAGATTTTCTTCAATTTCAAAAAAAGTATCGTTGATGAGTAAATCTCTAGTTGGATTTACGCCTTCTAGTTTTCCGTTCAAGAATTTATTGAGCTTAACACTACTCATTAATTTTACTTTTTTGGATAATTGTTGAAATAATTCCAAGTGTTTTTCGGCACCAATTAAGGCTAAACCTTCTTCAATCAATTCGTTCAATTCGGAATTCCAACCCGAATGATGTACAAATTGAGCAAAGTTTCCAGCTACATATTGAGAGTAATAATAGTCCAAATAATAGCTCATCAACGCATCTTCGTGAATGAATTCGTCGTCGATTTTTTCCTCACGCATCAAGTTGATAACCGAAATATTAGAGTGAATCACATCCTGAAGATTTTCAGTATTAAAAGCTGTTTCCGAAACAATTATTCTACCGAATTCCATAGGTTTTGTGTTTAGATTTTGGGCAAATTGCTGTTAAATAAAAACAGAAACGAAATTATCTTTAGACTTTGCAACCTTTGTCAAAGTTCAAAACTTTGACAAAGGTTTTAGTACTATTCCTTTTTCTAATTTATTTTTGCTACTAGAGCTTTCAATCGCAAGGCTTTTTCTTTTTTCTCTTCTTGTAATTTAGCCTTTTTTCGATTAAGCAATTTGGTATGTAAAGCCTTGTTTTTGGTGTTTTTTTCTGGTCCTTTTGGCATGATATATCATATTTTATCCGAACAATTCACTCGCCACATCTTCAATTTTCGCCACCAATCGTATTTTTATGATGCTATTTTTCAAGGCGATTTTATTGTATTTGGAAACAAAAATAGTCGAAAATCCCAGTTTTTCAGCTTCTTGAATGCGTTGATCCACGCGGTTTACAGGACGAATTTCCCCCGAAAGTCCAACTTCACCAGCAAAACAAAAATCTTTATTTACCGGAATATCTTCGTTAGAGGATAAAATGGCGGCGACAACAGCCAAATCAATAGCGGGATCATCTACTGAAATGCCGCCAGTTACATTCAAGAAAACGTCTTTGGCTCCCAATCGGAAACCTGCTCTTTTTTCTAAAACGGCTAAAATCATGTTGAGTCTTTTGGCGTTGTAACCCGTGGTGCTGCGTTGCGGTGTTCCGTAAACTGCGGTACTAACCAAAGATTGAATTTCTATCATCAGCGGGCGCATTCCTTCGAGGGTTGTTGCGATGGCGGTTCCGGATAATTCCTCGTCTTTGTGTGAAATCAATATTTCTGAAGGGTTGGAAACTTCTCGCAAACCATTGCCCAGCATTTCATAAATTCCAATTTCGGCAGTAGAACCAAAACGGTTTTTATGCGAACGCAAAATGCGATACACATGATTTCTATCGCCTTCAAATTGTAAAACCGTATCGACCATGTGTTCCAAAATTTTGGGGCCGGCAATGTTTCCGTCTTTGGTAATATGACCAATCAAAATAACTGGAATATTGGTTTCTTTGGCAAATTTGATTAGTTCGGCAGTGGTTTCCCGAATTTGAGAAATACTTCCTGGAGTCGATTCGATATAATCCGTATGAAGCGTTTGAATGGAATCGATAATGACGATTTCGGGTTCAATGGCTTCAATTTGTTTAAAGATATTCTGGGTTTTGGTTTCGGTCAGAATGTAGCAATTGTCTCCATTTGGCGTGATTCTTTCGGCACGCATTTTTATTTGTTTTTGGCTTTCTTCGCCCGAAACATATAGAGTTTTGTAGGGTAATTTTAAAGAAATTTGAAGTAAAAGTGTACTTTTTCCAATACCAGGTTCGCCACCCAAAAGGATTAAAGAACCTGGAACAATTCCGCCACCCAAAACGCGATTGAGTTCCCCGTCAGTCGTATCCATTCGGATTTCTTGAGTGGAGTCAATTTCGTTAATTCGTAAAGGTTTTGGAGCTTTAGAAGTAGATCCTGATTCACTTTTCCAAGCTACTTTTTCTTCTTTTTGGATAATTTCTTCGGCTATGGTGTTCCATTCTTTACAAGAATTGCATTGTCCTTGCCATTTAGAATATTGGGCACCACAATTTTGGCAAAAAAAGGTAGTTTTTACTTTAGCCATTATTTCTTTTTTGGTGTTAAACTTTGCATTTCGTCAAATTTTTCTAGCATCATATCTTTTGACAAGTTGCCAATTTCTTCTAATTGAGATGCTTTTTGATACGATTTTGCAGCTCTTTTGGTGTCGCCCAGTTTTTCGAACATTAAGCCCAATTCATAGTCAGCTAACATTGATTTGGGATAATTTTTTTGAGCAATTTGAGCCAATTCGTCTAATTCAGCATACGCTTTGTTTTTTAAAATGGCAGCTTCAATGGCTTTGAAATCAGAGGTTCTTATTGGGACTTTGTAGCCTAATGTTTTTTCAATTCCGTCGTATTTATCGGTCAAATATTTAACGAAGTTATTGGGAAGAATGGCAATTTTTGAGTTGAATTCTGCTACCGAAATGGGTTTGTAACAATCAAAAAATTGGTACAACGCATTCGGAATCGAGTATAGAACTGATGAATAATGGTTAGCTCCATTAAAATGATCGTATTTGTAATTGAGCATGGTATTGGTCACCGATTTGATGTTGGCATCCAGTTTTTTGGCATCTTCCAAGATTTCTTTCATGTCGCCATCGGCGGTAGATTGATAATAAAAAACAGGTTTTTTAATTTTGGAAAGCATATCAGCAATTCGAACATCCATTTCTGGTGCCAATTCAGGACTTAATGAAATGTAGCCATTAAATACAGGGTTGTCTTTGTAGAGATAAAAGTTCAAAAAACCAGCGGTAGTGTCGTGTCCCGCAATCATTCGGAAGGGAGCGATGCGGTATTTTTTTTCGATATATGGAAGCAATTCTGCACCGATAAATTCAAAAAATTTAGCTCCTTTTTCGGAAGGAACACCGTTTAAATCGTCATAATTACTGTCAGCGGTTCTTTCGTCATTTTTGTTTTGGCTAATGCCAATGATGATGGTTTCGGGCAAATCGTCCCAATATGCACCATAATTCAAAGCACCAAAAAAAGGATCAAATAAATAATCTCCGTCTAGTAAAACAAGGATTGGGTATTGTTTGCTTTTGTTTTGTTCGTAAGAAGCTGGTAATCCGATGGTAATTTCTCTGCTTTCGCCTAATTTAGTCGAAACGAAGGTTTCAGTGGTTTTTTGAGAAAAAACAGTTGCCGAAAAAAGCAATAAAAGGAATAGTTGTTTCATGTTTTCAAGATTAATTTCAGTAGAAATTTTTGGTCAAATAAAGGAGCAATATACTGCTTTATTTGTTTTTATTGATAACAGAATCTATAAATAAGGTATTCTCATTTACAATTTTCAAACACGAATTACTCGAATTTACACGAATTTTAATTCGTTTTCAATTGCACGAATTTTTAAATTGATAAAATCAATGTAATTCAATTTTTTAATTTTAAAAAATTAGTGACAATTAGTGTAATTGGTGGCCGAAGATTTTATGTCAGTGAATTATCCTTTTCGTTAGGAAAAAGTATCCAAGGTTTGAAGGTTTTGGCTTCTTCAAAGTCTAATGTAGCATACGAAATGATGATGATGATATCGTCTTTTTGCACTTTTCGGGCAGCTGGTCCGTTTAGGGTTATTTCGCCTGAATTTTTTTCGCCTTTGATTGCGTAGGTTTCAAATCGTTCGCCATTATTGATGTTTACGATAGACACTTTTTCGCCTTCAATGATATTGGAAGCTTCCATTAATGCTTCGTCAATAGTAATGCTACCGATATAATTAAGATCGGCGCCAGTTACTTTTACTCGGTGGATTTTTGATTTTACAACTTGTATTTGCATTTTGCAAAAGTAAATTAATTTAATGAAATGGTGTCAATCAATCGAATATTATTGACAAATACGGCTATAAAAGCACGGTATTTTTTGTTTTTAACTTTTTTTAAACAAGGCAAAAGCGTCTTCTCATCGGCAATTTGAAAATATTCTAATTGGAAATCAGGGTTTTTTTCAAATGATTTTTTAACCCAATTGGTCACAGCATTTGCACTATTATTTTCGAATTTGGCTTTGGCTTCTAGTAACGTTTTGTAGATAATGCCTGCTTCTTCTTTTTCTTTGGGAGTTAAACGGGCGTTTCTCGAACTCATCGCCAATTTATTGGGTTCTCTATGAATTGGACAACCTATTACATTGACGTTTAAGTTATTTTTAGCTACCATTTTCTTCACAATTTGCAACTGCTGAAAATCTTTTTCACCAAAGTAAGCGTTAGTCGGTTCTACAATTTCAAAAAGACGTTTTACAATAGTTCCTACTCCATTAAAATGACCAGGTCTGAATTTTCCTTCCATTTGGTTTTCTAGTCCATCGAAATCGAAGGATTCTGACACCGTTTGACCTTCATAAATATCTTCTACAGTGGGAGCAAAAACAATTATTTCTGGATTTAAAGCTGCTATTTTTTTAACATCTTCCTCTAGTGTTCTTGGGTATTTTTCTAGGTCTTCGGGATTGTTAAATTGAGTCGGATTTACAAAAATACTCACCACCGTAGCCTGATTTTCCTGCATAGATTGCTGCATCAATGATAAATGACCTTGGTGTAAAGCACCCATCGTTGGCACAAAACCAATAGTAGAATTACTCGTTTTAATCGATTTTAAATAATCTTTCAAAGCGGCTTTCCCGTTGAAAATTTGCATCTGTGTTTTGTTGAAATAGTTTGCAAACTTAATATTTTAGTCTATAACTGCATAAAATTTTGTAATTTTGCTCGGTTTTTATTGCCAATAATTAAGTAAATTTCAATATGGAAGATAAGAGGATATTGTATGTATCATCTGAAGTTGTGCCTTATCTAGCTGAAAATGAGGTGTCTTCAATGTCTTATGAAGTGCCGAAAATGATAAATAATCAAGGAGGACAAATAAGAATTTTCATGCCAAGATATGGTAATATTAACGAGAGAAGACATCAATTGCATGAAGTAATTCGTCTTTCGGGAATGAATTTGGTAGTAAATGATTTGGATATGCCTTTGATTATAAAAGTAGCATCAATCCCAAAAGAAAGAATACAAGTTTATTTTATAGACAACGACGAATATTTTAAGAGAAAAGCTACGTTTACGGATGAAGATGGAGTTTTGTATCCTGACAATGATGAGCGTGCTATTTTCTTTGCCAAAGGTGTTGTCGAAACGGTAAAAAAACTGAATTGGGTTCCTGATATAATTCACGTTCATGGTTGGCTTGCAGGAATGTTGCCTATTTACATGAAACATTATTATAAAAATGAAGCTTTATTTTCGGAAACTAAAATTGTAACTTCGGTTTACGGTCAGTCTTTTGACGGAACTTTGGATAAAGAAATGATCAATAAAGTAAAGTTTGACGGAGTACCGAATGATAGTGTTTTAGATTTAGAATCTCCAGATTACGAGAATATTATGAAAGCTACCATTGCCCATTCTGATGCTGTGATTATTGCTTCAGAGCAGGTATCTCCAAGTTTAACAAAATTTATAGAATCTTCAGGCAAACCTTTTTTACCTTTCGCCCCGAAAGATAAATTTGCCGAGGCATATACTAATTTCTATAAAAATTCTGTTCTATAAATTTAAAATATTTCCCATTGAATATGTGTAATAATAATTTGTTCAAAGCTCTTTTGCTATCTGTAAGTATTGGTCTTTTCATTTCTTGCGACAAAGATTATAATGAAATCGGCGAGGGCTTAATTGGTGAAAACCATTTTGATTTAGATAGTGAAAATTTTAGTGTCGTTGCTTACAATCAAGAAATAAGTCCCATCCAATCTAATAATCTTCCAATAAATGCTTTGGGGATTTACAACAATACCGCTTTTGAAAAAACAACAGCTAGTTTTGCTACAGAAGTGGCTTTGGCAACAGTAAGTCCTGTTATAGGGGTTAATGCTGTTATAGATAGTGTGGTTATAGATATTCCTTATTTTGTGGATGTTACTAAAACAACTTCAATTACAGCTGCAGGTGTTGCAGCAGGCAATACTTATGTTTTAGATTCAATTTATGGAGCTGATAAGGCAAAAATAAAATTAAGTATATACGAATCAGGTCGCTATATGGGACAGCAAACAGGAGTGGGTCAACTTTTTTATACCAATCAAAACACTGAATTTGATGGTAAAAAAATTGGAGACCGTTTGAATGATGCTACTGATAAATCTCAAAATGATGAATTTTTCTTTAATCCTAAACAGCATGTTTTCTCAACAACTGTTGATAATGTAACAACAAAAACCTATGGGACTCCGAGTATGCGTTTGAGATTGAATAATGATTTTTTCAAGAATAAAATATTGAATGCTCCTGCTAGTGCATTAGTGACTAATGAAGCTTTCAAACGTCATTTGAATGGATTGTATTTCAAAGTAGAACAATCAGGAACTGATTCAGGAAGTTTGGCAATGATGAATTTTGCTAGAGGAACCATAACAATTAAGTACAAAGAAGATCTTGTTACAACTACTGCAACAACAAGAGTGGATAAAACAATTGTGCTTAACCTGACCGGAAATACGGCAAGTCTGTTGGACAAAACCAATCCAAATACGGCTTACACGAGTGCAATTAATACTCCCGATAAAGATCTTGGTGATGAAAAATTATACTTAAAAGGGGGAGAAGGTTCCATGGCGGTGTTGAAACTTTTTGGACCTGATAATTTCGGTGACGATGGTTTAACTGGCACTCCAAATGGTGTAGCAGACGAATTAGATAGAATTAGAAAAAACAAATGGTTGATTAATCAAGCTAGTCTTATTTTGACTGTTGATGCTGCTTCAATGGCAAATAGTTATGAGCCAGAAAGACTTTATTTGTACGATTTTACTAATAACGCTACTATTTTGGACTATTTTATTGCTGCTGCCTCAACTAGCAAATATGTTTCTAAATTTACTTTTGGGGGCTATTTAAAAAGAGACGCAACTACTCAAAAAAGAGGAGTTTCTTATAGAATCAATCTGACGAGCCATATTAGAAATCTAGTAAAAAATACCGATGCTAAAAATATAGAATTAGGACTTGCAGTAACTGAAGATATAAATATTGCTGACTTTTATAAATTAAAAACTCCAAGTGGATCGTTCATACAAGCACCAGTGACAAGTGTTATGAATCCTTTAGGAACAATTCTTCACGGAAGTAATTCGACTGATGCGAACAAAAAATTGAAACTTGAAATTTATTATACTAAACCTAATTAACCAAAACTATGTGTGGAATTGTTGGATATATCGGTCATAGAGAAGCTTATCCTATTGTAATTAAAGGTCTCAAAAGACTGGAATACCGAGGATACGATAGCGCAGGTGTAATGTTGTATGATGGTGCAGACTTAAAGCTGTCTAAAACAAAAGGAAAAGTTTCGAGTCTGGAAGAAAAAACTTCAAAAGAGATTTCTACAAACGGAAGTATCGGAATGGGGCATACTCGTTGGGCAACTCATGGGGTTCCTAATGATGTCAATTCTCATCCGCATCTTTCTAATTCAGGTGATTTGGCGATAATTCACAATGGAATTATCGAAAATTATGCACCTCTAAAAGAAGAATTAATAAAAAGAGGTTATACATTTCATTCTGATACTGATACAGAAGTTTTAGTAAATCTTATTGAAGAAATTCAAATAAAAGAAAAACTTACACTAGGAAAAGCCGTTCAGGTAGCCTTAAACCAAGTGGTGGGAGCTTATGCTATTGCCGTTTTTGACAAAAAAAATCCAGATGAAATTGTGGTAGCTCGTTTGGGAAGTCCACTGGCAATTGGAGTAGGAGAAGGAGAATATTTTATAGCATCTGATGCTTCTCCGTTTATCGAGTACACATCAAATGCTGTTTATTTGGAAGACGGTGAGTTAGCCAATATTAGGTTGCACAAACCAATGAAGGTCAGAAAAATCAAAGACGATTCGTTAGTCGATCCTTATATTCAAGAGCTTCAAATGAATTTGGAGCAAATAGAAAAAGGTGGTTACGATCACTTTATGTTGAAAGAAATATATGAGCAGCCAAGCGTTATAAAAGATACTTACAGAGGAAGACTTCATGCCAATAAAGGAATTATCCAAATGGCAGGAATTGAAGACAATATCGAGAAATTCCTCAACGCCGATAGAATTATAATAGTAGCCTGCGGAACTTCATGGCATGCCGGATTAGTTGCCGAATATGTGTTTGAAGAATTTACTCGAATTCCAGTTGAGGTAGAATATGCTTCGGAATTTAGATACAGAAATCCAATTATCAATTCCAAAGATGTGGTAATTGCTATTTCTCAATCGGGCGAAACCGCCGATACTATGGCAGCGATTAAGTTAGCCAAAGAAAAAGGAGCTTTTGTTTTTGGAGTTTGTAATGTGGTTGGTTCTTCTATTTCAAGAGAATCGCACGCTGGAGCTTACACACACGCTGGTCCAGAGATTGGAGTAGCTTCAACGAAAGCATTTACAACCCAAATTACAGTTTTGACCATGATTGCTTTGCGTTTGGCAAAAGCAAAAGGAACTTTGTCTCACGCCGATTTTCACAGATATTTAGAGGAACTAGAAATTATTCCCGAAAAAGTAAAAGAAGCATTAGAAACAAACGATAGAGCTAAAGAAATAGCGAATGTTTTTAAAGATTCACATAATTGCTTGTATTTAGGGCGTGGGTATAATTTTCCTGTTGCATTAGAAGGTGCTTTGAAATTAAAAGAAATCTCATACATCCACGCCGAAGGATATCCTGCAGCCGAAATGAAACACGGTCCAATTGCCTTGATTGATGCTCAAATGCCTGTAGTGGTTATTGCACCAAAACAAGGTCATTATGATAAAATAGTAAGTAACATTCAGGAAATTAAATCTAGAAGTGGAATTATTATTGCTGTTGTTACAAAGGGAGATACACAAGTACGTGAACTGGCTGATTATGTTATTGAAATTCCAGAAACATCCGATGCTTTGTCACCACTGATTACAACAATTCCATTGCAATTATTGTCTTATCATATTGCAGTGATGAGAGAATGTAATGTAGATCAACCTCGAAATTTAGCCAAGTCAGTTACGGTTGAATAGTAGTAAATTATAGTTGTGGTTTAGAAAAGCGAGATTTTATCTCGCTTTTTTTATGGTGTAATTTATTGGTTGTTGAATCCTTTAATATAAAATAATTATAAATAAGTATAATTTTTTATTGATTGTTATTTTTTTTAGCATTTTGATTATTAATATCAAAATTATTCCTACTTTTACTAGGCTAATCCATAAAACTAAATTAAAATGAAAACCTACTTATTTTTTCTATCTCTATTATTTTGCAGCTTTAGTTTTGCACAAAATAAAGTTACAGGTTCAGTTACTGATTCTAACAATCAGCCTGTTCCGGGTGCTAATATTCAAGTTGTTGGCGATAATGCTGGATCTGTCACAGATGCAGATGGAAAGTTCTCTTTGAATACCTCAAAAACATTGCCTTTTACAATCGAAGTAACCAGTGTGGGTTATGAGTCAAAAAAAATGAGTGTTACTTCAAATGAACAAAATGTCAGTGTAAAACTTTCTGGAGAAGAAACAAAACTAGATGAAGTAGTGGTTTCTGCTTCAAGAACTCCCGAACGAATTTTAGAATCACCTGTTACTATTGAAAGAGTAGGGATTAAAGAGATTAAAAGAACAGCTTCACCAACTTTTTATGACGGACTAGAAAATCTAAAAGAAGTGCAAATGAATACCAGTAGTTTGACTTTTAAATCCATAAATACTAGAGGTTTTGCTACTGTTGCCAATACGCGTTTTATGCAACTGGTAGATGGAATGGATAATTCATCTCCGTTGCTGAATTTTGTTTTAGGAAATATGATTGGTGTATCTGATATTGATGTGCAAAGTGTTGAGTTGTTGCCAGGGGCGTCTTCTGCTTTATATGGTGCCAATGCTTTTAATGGAATTATGTTCATGAATAGCAAAAGTCCGTTTACTTATCCTGGAATTTCAACTTATCTAAAATACGGAGCAACAAGCCAAAAAGAAGCGGGTACAAACGAATATCATGATTTTGGAATACGAATGGCACATGCTTTCAACAAGTATTTTGCGGCAAAAGTGAATATGACTTTTATGAAAGGAACAGATTGGTATGCTACTAATTATAATGAATATCAAAATGGAGAGGTGACTAGTAATGACAGAACTAATCCGAGTTATAATGGGTTAAATGTGTATGGTGATGAAGTAGCAATTAATTTAGCAACTGTAGCTCCAGCATCATTAGTTGCGGCAATTCCTTCTTTGAACACAGTCGTTTCTAGAACAGGATATAATGAGGTTGATTTAACAGATAATAAAGCGAGTAATACCAAGATTGATTTTTCTCTTCATATAAGACCTTTGGGAGATGAAAGGGTTGAAGTGATTTGGCAAAGTAAGTTTGGTTTTGGAAATGCAGTGTATCAAGGAGCGAATAGATATTATTTGAATAATTTTTCTATGCAACAGCACAAATTAGAAATAAAAGGTAAAAACTTTTTTGTTAGAGGATACACTACTTCTGAAGACGGTGGAAAATCGTATGATATGCTATTTACAGGAATCAATGTCAATAGAAAGTGGAAACAAGATGCTACTTGGTTCTCGGATTATATTACCAAATATGCAGGTGCTTATTCAGGCGCAGTCTCTGGTATAACTCCAGGTAATATTGTGGCTTCTCACGCTTTTGCACGTAGTCAGGCAGATATTGGTAGATTGATACCAGGAACGGCAGCTTTTAAAGACGCATTTAATCAAGTTATTGCCGATCCAAGTGTATTAACAGGTTCAAAATTGGTAGATAATTCTAGAATTTACCATTCGGATGCTAATTATAACTTTAAAGACATTATTAAATTTGGAGAAATTCAAGTTGGAGGATCATATAGACAATATCAATTAAATTCTTTTGGAAGAATTTATACAGATGCAGATAGTCCAATTAATTATAATGAGTATGGAGTGTACACACAACTTCAAAAAAAATTCATCGACGATAGATTGAAATTCACAGGATCTATTCGTTATGATAAATCCAAAAATTTTGACGGAAATTATTCGCCAAGAGTATCATTAGGATATGCTGCTGGAGATAAAAAACAGCACAATTTAAGAGCTTCTTATCAAACTGGATTTAGAAATCCTACTACACAAGATCAATATATTGGTTTCAATGTTGGAAACGCAGTCTTAATTGGTTCTGCACCTGATAATTTATTACGCTATTCAGAAACATTGCCTGTAGCTAATTCTATGGGATTAGGATACTTGTATGCTGGAGGAACTACGTCGATTATGACTGGAGAAAATGCTTATCTAAACTCTTTTACAGCAGCATCAGCAACAGCATTTGGTGCGGCGATGAGGGCTGCAAATCCAACAACTCCAGCAGCTTTAGTGGCAGCACAAATGGCAGCAGCGCCTTTATTAAAAAAAACAAATGTGGGTTATGTAAAACCAGAAGAAGTAAAAGCGTTTGAATTAGGATATCGTTCTCAAATTAAAGATGTGAATATCGACCTTAGTGGTTATTATAATACATATAACAATTTTATTGGTAATACAAATGCTGCGGCTCCATTGTATGGTGATGCAAGTGATAATGTTAATTTTACAGGAGCTTTAACACCCGCAGCAGATGAAACTTATAAAGCTGTATTTGCAATGACTAATAGCCAATTTAGAGCGTATCAATTATATACCAATACAGTTTTAGAAATTCATTCATTAGGTTTTGGAATTGGAGTTTCTAAAAAAATGTTTGGGAATTATGATTTTGGAGTGAGTTACAACTATGCTCAATTTGATTTTGATCAAACCAAAGATCCCGATTTCGAAGCGGGTTTCAATACACCAAAACACAAAGTGAAAGCCTCTGTAGGAAATGATAAATTGTTCAAAAATTTTGGATTCAATGCCAGCGTAAGATGGAATAATGAATATTTGTGGCAATCTACAATGGTGGATGGTATGATTGATGCAGCTACTGTTGTCGATGCTCAAATTAATTACGGACTTCCTAAACTGAAATCAGTAATTAAAATTGGAGCAGCAAATATTGGTAACAAAGAATATACACAAGTATTAGGAGCGGGTGCCATAGGTCAGCAATATTTTGCTTCTTGGACAATCAATCCTTAAATGGTAATTTTAAATATTTAAAACCATCGCTTAATGTGATGGTTTTTTGGTTTTTAGCAAATTCAAACGGTTAATTTTACGTATAAAAATGACTAATTTAAAAGAGATTATTTTTTTTATAACAAAAGGGTTGATTTTTATATTTTAAAAAATTACCTTTGCGCACTGAAAATGCAGCCTCTTGAAATGTTTCAATAAGTTGTGCTTTATAAACCTAAATAGCTATTTAATAAATACATAAGCAATGTCAAAAGTAATAGGAAAAGTTGCCCAAATCATCGGACCAGTTGTCGATGTAGTTTTCAACGGAAAAGATGTTGAACTTCCAAAAATTTATGATTCATTAGAAATCACAAAAAAAGACGGAACTATATTAGTTCTTGAAGTACAATCTCACATCGGTGAAAACACTGTTCGTACCATCTCTATGGATTCAACAGACGGTTTGAGCAGAGGTTATGAAGTGGTTGGAACAGGTGAGCCAATCAAAATGCCAGTTGGTGCAGATGTTTACGGACGTTTGTTCAACGTAATTGGTGATGCTATCGATGGTTTAGGAAACTTGCCAAAAGATGGTGAAAATGGATTGTCTATTCACAGAGCAGCTCCAAAATTCGAAGATTTATCAACTTCATCTGAAGTTTTATTCACAGGTATTAAAGTAATCGACCTTATTGAGCCTTATGCAAAAGGAGGTAAAATTGGTTTGTTTGGTGGTGCTGGTGTTGGTAAAACAGTATTAATTCAGGAGTTGATTAACAATATTGCAAAAGGTCACGGTGGACTTTCAGTATTCGCAGGAGTAGGAGAAAGAACACGTGAAGGAAATGACTTGCTTCGTGAGATGTTAGAGTCAGGAATTATTAAATACGGAGAGGAATTCATGCACTCTATGGAAAATGGAGGATGGGATTTGTCTAAAGTAGATATGCCAGGAATGAGAGAGTCTAAAGCTACTTTCGTTTTCGGACAAATGAATGAGCCTCCTGGAGCTCGTGCACGTGTGGCACTTTCAGGATTATCTATTGCAGAATATTTCCGTGATGGAGCAGGATCTGATCAAGGAAAAGATGTGTTGTTTTTCGTTGATAACATCTTCCGTTTTACACAAGCAGGTTCAGAGGTATCTGCACTTTTAGGTCGTATGCCATCTGCGGTAGGGTATCAGCCAACATTGGCAACAGAGATGGGAGCCATGCAAGAGCGTATTACTTCTACAACAAAAGGTTCTATTACATCAGTACAAGCGGTTTACGTTCCTGCGGATGACTTAACAGATCCAGCACCAGCAACTACATTTGCTCACCTTGATGCAACAACAGTATTGTCTCGTAAAATTGCCGAGTTAGGTATTTATCCAGCAGTAGATCCATTGGATTCTACTTCTAGAATCTTGACTCCACAAATTATTGGTGATGAGCATTATGACTGTGCACAAAGAGTAAAAGAAATTCTTCAAAAATACAAACAATTGCAAGATATTATCGCGATTTTGGGTATGGAAGAACTTTCTGAAGAAGATAAACTTTCTGTATCTAGAGCACGTCGTGTACAACGTTTCTTATCTCAACCTTTCCACGTAGCGGAGCAATTTACAGGTATCCCAGGAGTTTTGGTTGATATTAAAGATACTATCAAAGGATTCAACATGATCATTGACGGTGAGTTAGATCACCTGCCTGAATCAGCTTTCAACCTTAAAGGTACCATTGAAGAAGCTATCGAAGCTGGAGAAAAAATGTTGGCAGAAGCTTAAAAATAGTGTTCAGTGTTCAGTGTTCAGTTCTAAACTGAACACTGAATACTGATTACTGAATACTAAAAAATTATGATTTTAGAAATAGTATCACCAGAAGCAAAATTATTTTCGGCAGAAGTTACTTCGGTAACATTACCAGGAATTGACGGAAGCTTTCAAATATTGAATAATCACGCTCCAATCGTTTCAGTCCTAGGAAAAGGTGTTGTAAAAATTGAGGCTTCAAGTTTCAAGTTTTCTAAAGAGGTAGCAGGTAAGTTTACTAAAGTTAATGACCAAAATTATACTTTAGCTATCACTTCAGGAACTATTGAAATGAAAGACAATAAAGTGATTGTTTTAGCAGACTAAAACATTCATTTATGAATTAAAGAAGCATCCTGATTAAGGGTGCTTTTTTTATCGGTTAATGAAAATGAAAAGGTCTGGTTTCTATATAGAAACCAGACCTTTTTTTGAGTAAAATAGAATACTAATTATAGAATTTTATTCCAGATAGCTTTGTCTTTCAATAAGATTTGACGCATGGTTTGGATAGGCATCATGCCGTTGTCCAGCATGGCATCGTTGAATTTTTGCAAACTGTAGTTTTTGCCTTCTTGTTTTTTGTAATCGTCTTGCAATTTCAAGATTTGCAATTTTCCTAAAGTATAGAACAAATAACCCGGATCATAAGTGCCACGCAAAGCTTCCTGACGAGATGGTTTGTCACCTTGATACCAGTTTTTCATAAAAAAGGCAGTCGCTTCGTCCACATTCATTCCATAGCAATGCGTTTGGATAGACACACACAAACGGCAAATACGCAACAAGGCATCACCTGATTGTGCCATGCGAAATTTTGCCGCTTTAATTGGGTCACCGTTGTTACCAAAACCTGCATCGAGCACCATTTTTTCGGTGTAATGTGCATAGCCCTCGATAAAAGCATAGCTGCCAAAAACCTTTTGAATTTTCGAAGCATCAGAAGCATTTAGATGTAAAAATTGAGTATAATGTCCAGGATAAGCTTCGTGAATAGAAACCACATCGGTGGTGTAAAAATTAAATTGCGCCAACCATTCTTCTTGTTGTTGCGGTGTCCATTTGGGGTCAACTGGAGTGATGTAATAATAGGCTTCGGTGGCTTTGGTTTCAAATGGGCCAGGTGTATCCATTGACGCTGTACTTGTGGCTCTAGCAAAAGCAGGTGTTTCTTCTACTTTTACCCGCACTTCCGACGGAATAGTAATAATCTTGTTGTCAATCATAAATTGGCGAATGGCTTCCAGATTTTTTTTGGCATCTGGAATCAAACTTTCTGCCGTTGGATGTTCTTTTTGCATATCATTGTAAACATCAATTGGCTTTTTGTTGGGGTTGATGATTTTTGCGGCAGCGTTAAAAGCCGCTTGTTCTTTTTGTAATTCTTTCATTCCAATAGCTAAAATGGCATCGGCAGACATGGTGATTCCTTCGCCATATAACAGCATTTTTTGATAATTTTCTTTGCCGATAGCGTAGTTTTGAGTCGCTTTGGGTAATTTTTCTTTTTCCAGAAAATCAGCATAATCATTGATAGCAACAATGGCTTTTTGATTAGCACTATTGAAAGCCTTCATCAACGAATCATTTTTAACGTCTTTCAAAGCAACCAAAAGATCTTTCCCTAAAAACGAAGCCGAACCTCTAGCAATGTCAATCGCTAATTGAATGTGTGGTAATGCCAATGAATCTTGTAAATTTGCCTTTGCTGCTGCATAAAATTGCGGAGCTTCATTCTCAATAGCAATAATCGATTTGATTTGTTGTTCTAGTGGAGCAAAATTTCGTTTGATGTAAATATTTACATCAATGGATCCAGCATAAGTCATCGGGTTTTTGGTATAAACTTTTAAATCTTCTATGGCAAACAATTCGTTCTTAATATTGGAACGCAACATTTTCCAATCGTAATATTCTTTGGTACTCAAAGAAGCCGAATCTATTTCAGCAAATTTTTGGTTGAATTCTTTTAGTCTTGATACCTCGGCTGCGATGGATGTTTTACTATAATCAGCCATTTTTCCGTCGTATTCGTGAAGTCCAAGCGAAACTCCAGATTGCGGTCGCCAATCCAAATAGCTTTTCAAATAATCTTCGGATAATTTTTCGAAATCGGTGTTTTTAACGGTTTTGGTACAACTAAAAAAAGTTAAAACAACGACAGCTAAAAGTGAAATGTATTTTTTCATTGGTGTTGACTGGATTATTTTTTAATTCCCAAAGATTCCGTAAAAGCATCTGAATTGGATTTTCGACCCAAAAACTTTTCTACCATATCAATTTCTTGAGCGGTTGAACCTTTTTCGAGAATTTCTTTTCGGTATTTAATTCCAGTTGCTGCATCCATTACACCATTCTTTTTGAAAAGAGAAAACATATCTTGAGCATACACTTTCGACCATAAATAGCCATAATAATTAGCGCCATATCCATTCAAATGGGTGAAACTGCAGATCATGTGATTGTTATCATCAAAAGGCAATTGGTTCAAAAGGGATATTTCTTTAAAGACTTTCAAAATTCCTTTTTGTTTGGTTTCTTCGTATTTGTCTTCATACGTAAAATCGGTAAGGCCTAATGAAACTTGTCGAATGTACTGGCTTCCTATATTTACCTGTTGGGTTTGTTTCATTTTGTCGAACAGTTCTTTTGGCAATGTTTCTCCTGTTTTATAGTGCTTCGCAAAAAGTTTTAAAGCATCGTATTCCCAACACCAATTTTCTAGAAATTGAGAAGGTGCTTCGATAAAATCACCTTTCAAACCAAAAGCATTTTGAGAAGCAATAGCTGGATGACCCAATAACCAATGTACCAAATGACCGAATTCGTGAAACATAGTCACCACATTTTGATGTGGTAATAACGAAGGTTCGTTAGCTGTTCCTTCTGGGAAATTACAAACCAAAGCCGCTACAGGAAGTACTTCGGTAGTTCCTTTTTTCAGGTACTGACTCATCGGGAAGCAAGCAAAATGGCTGTATTTATTGGCTCTTGGAAACAAATCCAAATAAAAACTTCCAGCTTTTTTGCCTTCACACCATATTTCATAGGTTTTTACTTTGCTGTCCCAAACAGGCATATTTGTTACCGCTTTTATTTCAATCCCTAACAAAGATTCATACACATTAAACATTCCAGCTAAAGTAGCATTCATTTCAAAGTATTTTTTAACCTCGTCTTTGTCTAGTTTGTATTTGTCATTGAGCATTTTTTTGCTGTAATAAGCAAAATCAGAAGGTAAAAATTCGCCCGATTCAGTTGGATTTACTTGTTTTTTAAATGCTTTTAGTGTTTGAACTTCTTCTGTAACCAAAGGAGTCAGTTTTTGAATCAAATCGTTCTCGAATGCCCAGACATTTTCAGGTTTTGCAGCCATTTTATCCACTACTGAATAAGCCGCATAAGAAGAAAATCCAAGTTTTTTAGCGTACGTATTTCGGTAATAAAGTAAACTGTCTAAAACGGTAATATTTTGTGGATAGGCTCTGTTGTTGTAACGCAAACCAAAAACTTTTCGAGTATTTGAATTTTCGGCATTTTCACTAATTTTTGTAACATTGGTGTTATTTACCGGAATTACATAAGTGCCGTTTGGATGTTTCCAAGATTGTAGTGATTCGGCATCGATCCCTTTTAATTCGCTTTCGCTAAAAGTTAAACTATCCTTGCTTTCGGCTATGTTTTTGTCGAAAGCATTACCTAATTCAATTAGTTTTTTGTTCAATGCTAACAATGGTTTTCTATCGGCAGTACTCAATTTCATTCCGCTTTTTTCGAACGAAACGATAGCTTCGGATAAATACTTTTTTTGTTTGTCGTTTAATACGATTTTTTTGTTGGTCGAAAACTTTTTCAAAGCTTTGTATAAAGGTTCATTTAAGCCTAAACCACTACCATAAACGGATAATTTCTCACTTTCGGCATAAGCTGCATTGCGAATACTTTCGTTAGAAAATGTGGACTGAATTAGGCTAATTTTTATAGATAAATCAGTCAATTCATATTGCAAATCGTCATAAGCTGTTAAAGTATTAGGAATGGTTTGTGTCTTAACAGCGACAATTTTTTTTATTTTTTCATCAGATAGTTTTATGACTTTGGCAACGGCTTCTTGTATTATGGATTCGTTTACTTTTGTATAATCGATAGGCTCGTTATCGTGTTTCAAAAGAATATTTTCAACTTTGTTTTGTGCCTGAATCATTGTGCTTAATGTCAATAAGGCGAGTATGAATACTTTTTTCATATAATAAATCTGTTGAGTTGTAATTATCAAATGATTGAAAAGTTGCATTTGATGATTTTGGTGTGTTTGTTTGTTTTCGATGAAGTAAATATAACAAAATAATCCTTAAGACAATATATTCTTATCAAAATGACGTTATTTGTAAATATTTTTCACAAAATGTTGTAATAAAAAAGACCTTTAAAAATTTTTAAAGGTCTTTTTGGTTTTTTATTATTCTTTCTCTTCTTTTTCAATCGCATCTTTGTAATCGGGATACAAAAATTTGTTGTAAGGAAAGCGAGTAATGTGAATTTGTCTCACGGCTTCGTAAACCCGTTCTCGGAATTCTTCGAAATTTTGTTTGTTTGTTGCCGAAATAAACAAAGCATTTTCTTCACCCACACGATTCATCCAAGTAGTTTTCCATTCTTCTAATGTGAAATGTCTTGGTGTTTTTTCGGTAATTAAATCGTCTTCGTCAATGGTCAAATTCTTATACGCATCAATTTTATTAAAAACCATCAAAACGGGTTTGTCCTTGGCTTTAATATCTGCCAAAGTTTGGTTTACCGATGCAATATGATCTTCAAAATCAGGGTGCGAAATATCTACAACGTGCAATAACAAATCGGCTTCGCGAACTTCATCTAGCGTACTTTTAAATGAATCTACTAATTGAGTGGGTAGTTTTCGAATGAAACCTACCGTATCCGAAAGTAAAAAAGGAAGGTTTTTAATCACCACTTTTCGAACGGTTGTATCTAATGTGGCGAAAAGTTTGTTCTCTACAAAAACATCACTTTTCCCCACAGCATTCATTAATGTAGATTTTCCTACATTGGTATAACCTACTAAAGCCACACGAACCATAGCGCCACGATTGCTGCGTTGCACACTCATTTGCTTGTCGATGGTTTTGATTTTTTCTTTCAATAACGAAATTCGATCCCGAACAATACGTCTATCGGTTTCAATCTCTGTTTCTCCAGGACCACGCATCCCGATTCCACCTTTTTGACGTTCCAAGTGTGTCCACAAACCAGATAATCTAGGTAGTAAATAAATACATTGTGCCAATTCTACTTGGGTTCTCGCATAAGAAGTTTCGGCTCTTTGGGCAAAAATATCCAAGATAAGATTGGTTCTATCAAGAATTTTGCAATCAATAATTTTGGATATATTTTTTTGTTGCGAAGGCGTTAATTCATCATCAAATATTAAGGTTGAAATGCCATTCTCTTTTACAAAAAGATGAATTTCATCTATTTTTCCAGTTCCTAGAAAGGTTTTAGGATTGGGTTTGTCCATTTTTTGCCAAAAACGTTTCACCACTTCACCACCAGCGGTATAAGTCAAAAAGTCCAATTCGTCCAGATATTCGTTGAGTTTATCTTCACTTTGGTTTTGAGTAACAATACCAACAATGGCTGTTTTTTCGAAATTTATTGTTTCTTTTTCTAACATAATTTTGAATAAGCCACAAATTTAATCATTTGCTACGGACTTTATAGAGTTGTTAACTTTTCAGATACTAAAAAACTCGATTTTTTTACTTTTTATTCTGAACAAAAAATGAGATCGATATTAAATATGAAATAAAATACCAAACCTTCCCAACCTTTTTCCGTTATTTGTTATCTATAGCAATATATCTTTAAATTGATTCATTATGAAAAAAAATCATTTCTTGTTGGCGTTTTTGGTTTCGGCATTTGCCTTTGCTCAAAAACCAATATTTGTTGCTGCCAAAGTAAAAGCGGCGACTGTTTATTTCAACTCGGCTGAAATTGCACAAACTACCTCCGTCATGTTGCCAAAAGGCACTAGCGAAATTGTGGTTAAAAATGTAGCTAATTATTTGAATGAAAATACCATTCAAATAGGAACAGCATCAACTGTTACAGTACTTTCAGTACAATTTACGGATAACTATATTTCTGAATATGAATTAGATGAAACGAATCCTGCCATAAAAAAAGTACGTGATAGTATTGCTTTAGTGAAAAAAGAAATGCAAAGAATTAGAAATACTCGTGAATCCGAAGTCAAAACCATCGAATTATTGGATAAAAACCAACAAGTTTCAGGCGTAAATTCAGGTTTGAATGTAGCGGAATTAATGAAAATGACCGATTATTATAAAACCAAACGCACCGAAGCCAAAAATAATTGCGACGCTTTAGACGAAAAATCGACTAAACTGAATGCACTTTTGGCTAAATTGAATTCTAAATTAGAAATCAACACCCAGAAAGAAGATAAAACTTCTAATGGGAAATTGATTATCCAAGTGATGAACGAAATTGCAGGTAATGTTGATTTTGATATTAATTATTTGACCAATTCGGCAACTTGGAAACCTTTTTATGATTTGCGTGCCAATAGCGTTGCCGAACCGATTAATATGATGTATAAAGCCGAAGTGATTCAAAATACAGGAATCGATTGGAAGAAAGTAAAACTAATTTTATCCAGCGGAAATCCGAATCAGAATAATCAAGCTCCAATTTTAAGTTCGTGGTCTTTAAGATACCAAAAAAATAATGCTTCATTTTCAGGTTATATGGATCAAAATTCTGTCCAAAACCAATTGCAAGGAAGAGTTGCTGGAATAGCAATCAGTAAAAATAGTCTCGCTGAAGAAGTAATTAGCGATGATAAATTTAAAGAAGTTATTGTAACTGGAATTAACTCCGCAATAATCGAAAACCAACTTAATATTTCTTTCGATATTGATATTCCGTATGATATTTTATCCAACGGAAAAGCACATAGCGTAGCGTTGAAAGAAATAAAAATTCCTGCTAGTTTCAAATATTATGCAGCTCCAAGACTAGAAAAAGAAGCTTTTCTTCTAGCAGAAATCACTGATTATTCGAAATACAATTTACTAAAAGGAGAAGCTAATATCATTTTTGAAGGTTTGTATGTAGGCAAAACACAAATTAATCCAAGTCAGACTTCAGACACTTTGAATTTGAGTATGGGCCGAGATAAGAAAATTTCCATTAAGCGCGAAAAAGTAGTGGATAAATCAGGGACTAAATTTTTATCTTCTAAAAAGGAACAAACTTTTACCTACGACATTACCATTCGTAACAACAAAAAAGAAACGGCTCAAGTACTCTTGAAAGATCAATATCCGTTGAGTTCAGACAAGGAAATCGAAATTGAATTGTTGCAAAGTGATAGTGCAAAAGTAAATACAGAAACGGGGATACTTACTTGGGATTTGGATTTAAAACCAAACGAAACCAAGAAAATCAGGATTAGTTATCGAGTAAGATATCCCAAAGATAAGACGATTGATAATTTATAAAATCTAAACACGAAGTACGCAAAGAATGCACAAAGCTCACTAATTATTTTTATATTTCTTTACAAAAAAAGGTCACAAAGAATATATTTTCTTTGTGACCTTTGTGCCTTCTTTGTGCCCTTTGTGGTTAAATAATTATGGCGCAGGATCTGGAATTACAGCCTGAACGGCATCAATTTCCTTCAAGATTTCGTCGGATAAAACCATATCAAATGCAGCGATGTTTTCCTTTAATTGTTCCATTGTAGTTGCACCAATAATGGTACTGTTTACAAAAGCTTGTTGGTTTACGAATGCCAAAGACATTTCCGTTAAAGTCAAACCATTCTTGTGAGCTACTTCTTGATATAATTGGGTGGCTTCGGTAGTTTTTGCACTATTATATCTTGCCAATTGTGGAAACAATTCAATTCTGGAATTCGGATGACTTTCGCCTGATAAATGTTTGCCTGACAATCTGCCAAAAGCCAAGGGAGAATACGCTAACAATCCCACATTTTCTCTCATACACACTTCGGCATTACCAGTTTCGAAACTTCGATTAAGTAAGGAATAAGGATTTTGAACGGTTTTAATTCTTGGTAGATTTTGGTATTTGCTTTCTTCCAGAAAACGCATCATTCCCCAAGGTGTTTCGTTCGAAAGTCCAAAATATTTTATTTTTCCTTGTTTGATAAAACCATCCAAAGTTGCTAAAATAGAATGAACATTGTCTTCCCAAGCATCATCTTGCACTTTGAAACCACGCTGCCCGAAAAAGTTGGTTTTGCGTTCAGGCCAGTGCAATTGGTATAAATCGATATAATCGGTTTGCAAACGGGTCAGACTTTTATCAATAGACAAAGCAATACTTTCAGGTGAAAAATCCATATTTTCTCTGATGTAAGCCAATCCAGGATTAGGGCCAGCAATTTTAGAAGCTAAAACGACATCTTCTCTTTTGCCTGTTTTTTTGAACCAAGTTCCAATGATTTTCTCGGTGCTGCCATACGTTTCCTTGCGTCCTGGAACGGAATACATTTCGGCAGTGTCAAAAAAATTAATTCCTTTTTCTACAGCATAATCCATTTGGGCGTGACCATCAGCTTCGGTATTTTGTTGACCAAAAGTCATTGTTCCCAAGCAAACTTTACTAATTTTTATATCGGTATTGGATAAAGTGGTGTGTTTCATTTTTATATTCCTGCGTTTAATAAATTTTCCACCTCTATTTTTAGTATTGGTAAGTGGTTAATGATTATACCCCAAATTTGAGGATTTTCGATTTCATCATATCCGTGACTAATTTTGTTTCTAGTGTTTATTATACTTCGGGTATTTGATATCGCAATAGTAGGATCAATGATCAAAAGTCGTTTTGTTGCCTCACCAATTATTTCCAAATTTCGTTCTACAGCCGCTTGCAAAAGTGCATTACTTTCATATTGCTCAAAAACTTTTGGTGTTCCAATAAAATTGTCAATGTTCTCGATACAAGTTTTTATAGCTTGCAAGGCTTGATAATATTTATTGTTCATAAATTAATTCTTTAGTTTCCTGAAGTTCCTTGATAAAATAAGGGTTTTTTGGAGTTGATTCTTGTAATAAATCGACACTACGATGAAATGTATCTTCAATAGCAAACTGTAGATTCCACATTAATTCTCCTTTTAATAAAGGGTCGGTTATTTCGGGTTTGAAATTTATTAAAATATCCAAATCACTTTCATCATTGAATTTATCGGTAAGAATAGAACCAAAAAAATAAGCATTTTTGATTTTATGTTTTTTAAACAAATCAATTATAATGGGCAAATTGGATTGAAAATTTGGATGTATCATAAGTTTGAAATTAATCGTTAAATTTTCATTATAAGCTGGAGTAAAAATACAAAAGGTTCGCAGAAAAACCACGAACCTTTTGCAATTTAGTTCTAAACTACTATTAGTCTTAATTTATCTCATTCAACATATTAGCAATTTCGTCTAATTTCGGAGTTAAGATAATCTCGATTCTACGGTTTTTTGCTTTTCCTTCAGCTGTTGTATTACTGGCTAATGGCGAGAATTCTCCTCTGCCAGCAGCGGTTAGATTTTGTTTGTTAACGGCTTTGTTTTCGCTCAAAATCGCAACAATAGCAGTTGCTCTTTTGGTAGATAAATCCCAGTTGTCAGCGATTGGTCCAGAACCTCCGTACGGAACATCATCCGTATGTCCTTCAATCAAAACAGAAATTTCAGGATTATCGCCCAATACTTTCCCTACTTCCACAACTGCTTTTTTACCTTCGGAACCTACAGCCCAGCTTCCTGAACTAAACAACAATTTGTTCTCCATAGAAACATACACTTTTCCGTTTTTTTGTTCTACGGTCAAGCCTTTTCCTTCAAATCCATTCAAGGCTTTTGAAAGGGTTTCTTTTAGTTTTCGCATACTGGCTTCTTTGGCAGCGATCAAATCTTCTAATTCTTGCAAACGTTGTGCATTTTTGCTCAATTTTTCTTGTTCCAATGCCAATGCTTTTTCTTTGGCAGCTAATTGCTCTAATAATTGACGATTTTTCGCCATATTCGCTTTCAAAGATTCATCACTATTTTTCTCTAAAGCGGCATAAGATGCTTTTAAAGCATCCATATTTTTGTTGGTAGCAACCAAATCAGCTTGTAGTTTTTCACGTTCCGATTTTACTTTTGCTAATTCTTTGTTCAAAGCATCACGATCCAATTCTAGTTTGTTTTTTGCTTTTTTTAACTCTTCATTTTCATCAGAAATACTTCTGTTTTCTTTCTTTAAATCGGCAAATTTGCTTTCTAAATCATTGTATATTTTCTTGGAAACACAAGATGTAGATAATGCTATAATCAACAATCCGAGGGAAATTTTTTTTATCATTTTAGTTAATTTGAAATTGATGTTTTATTCTTTTTTGAAATTGAAATTGTCATTGCCATTAAAATTGATTTATTCTATTTCTACTAAACTCGGACAGTGGTCAGAATGTTTGGCTTCGGGTAATATAACGGCTCTTTTGATTTTTTGTTTTAAAGGTTCGCTAACCAAACAATAATCGATACGCCAACCTTTATTCTCTAATCTAGCCGATGGAAATCGCATCGTCCACCAAGTGTAATGATGTGGTTCTTTGTTTAAATGACGGAAACTATCAACGAATCCACTTTTCATGAAAGCGTCCAGCCAAGCTCTTTCTTCGGGTAAAAATCCAGAAACTTTTTTGTTTCGAATGGGGTCGTGAATGTCAATGGCTTCGTGACAAATGTTGTAATCACCACAAATAACTAGATTGGGAATTTCCTTTTTCAATTCGTTAATGTAATTTTGAAAATCATCCATAAACATGAATTTATGGTTCAACCTTTCAATATTCGTGCCAGAGGGTAGGTACAAACTCATTACGGAAAGATCATCAAAATCAACACGAATATTTCTTCCTTCAAAATCCATGTGCTCGATTCCTGTTCCGAAAACCACATTGTTGGGTTTTATTTTGGATAAAATGGCCACACCACTGTAACCTTTTTTGGTGGCGGGAAACCAGTAATGATAAGGATAACCAGCTAATTCAAAATCCAATAGCGGAATTTGTTCTGGAGTGGCTTTTATTTCTTGTAGGCAAATTACATCGGGATTTGCTTGTTGTAACCAGTTAATAAAACCTTTTGAGATAGCGGCTCTGATACCGTTGACGTTATACGAAATGATTTTCATTATTTTTATTTTGTGTTTCAAATGTAATAAAAACTTCAAAGATTGGTAACCTAAAAGGAAGAAAATGGAGTTTTTTGTTATCTTTGTTTCCTGCTCAAAAAAACAAAAACTAAATGGGTTTAGTAACCGCAAAAGAAGTTGCAAAAGCAATAAACACGGATAAGTATGGAGTTTTAGGTACTCTATCGGGTTGGTTATTGATGAAAGTATTGAAAATTTCGACTTTAAATAAAATATATAACAGAAACAAACACTTAAAAGAAGTGCCATTTCTGAACGCTATATTAGATGAATTTCAGATAAAATTTGAAATTCCAGAAGAAGATTATAAAAGATTACCCAAGGACGGTGCTTATATTACCATTTCCAATCATCCACTTGGAGGAATTGATGGTATTTTGCTTTTGAAATTAATGCTGGAGAAAGAGCCTAATTTTAAGATTATTGCTAATTTTTTGTTGCATCGCATCGATCCCATGAAGCCTTATATCATGCCTGTTAATCCTTTCGAGAATCACAAAGATGCCAAATCTAGTGTGATTGGAATTAAGGAAACGCTTCGTCATTTGAGCGATGGAAAACCATTAGGGATGTTTCCTGCGGGAGAAGTCTCGACTTATAAAGACGGAAAATTAGTAGTGGATAAAGCATGGGAAGAAGGCGCAATCAAAGTCATCAGAAAAGCTCAAGTTCCTGTAGTTCCTATTTATTTTCACGCCAAGAATAGTTGGTTGTTTTATTTTCTTTCGAAAATTAGTGGTACGTTGCGAACCGCAAAACTACCTTCAGAATTGTTGACTCAAAAGCATCGTGTGATTAAAGTACGTATAGGAAAGCCAATTTCGGTTACTGAACAAAACGAGCATAAATCGATTGAAGATTACTCTGATTTTTTAAGAAAGAAAACCTATATGCTGGCCAATCCTTTCGAAAAAGAAACACCTTTTTTGGCAACACCTACATTAAAATTGCCCAAGAATCCAAAAGAAATTGTTACTGCAGCCAGCCAAGAAAAAATTGTAGTAGAAGTAGATGCTTTGCGTAACAATGATTGTAGATTGTTGCAAAGTAAAAACTACGAAGTATTTTTTGCCGAAGCTAAAGAAATTCCGAATGTACTTCATGAAATAGGGCGTTTGAGAGAAATTACTTTTAGAGAAGTAGGCGAGGGAACAAACGAATCCATTGATATTGACAAATACGACAAATATTACCGTCATTTGTTTTTATGGGATGCCGATGCACAAAAAATTGCAGGAGCCTATCGAATGGGATTGGGTTCCGAAATTTTTCCAAAATATGGAGTCGAAGGATTTTATTTGAATGACCTTTTCCGCTTTGAACCCGAATTACACGATATGTTGCACCAATCCATCGAAATGGGTCGTGCTTTTATCATCAAAGAATACCAACAAAAACCAATGCCCCTTTTCCTGCTTTGGAAAGGAATTATTCATATCACTTTGCATCATCCGGAACATAAATTCTTGTTGGGCGGTGTGAGTATTAGCAATCAATTTTCTGATTTTTCAAAATCGTTGATGATTGAATTTATGAAATCTAATTTTTACGATCCTTATATTGCGCAATACATTCATCCTAAAAAAGCCTTCCGAGTAAAATTGAAAGATGCCGACAAGGATTTTATTTTTGATGAAGCCGAAGCTGATTTAAACAAATTTGACAAATTGATTGACGAATTAGAACCTGGTACTTTACGATTGCCTGTTTTGATTAAAAAATACATCAAACAAAATGCTCGTGTGGTGGCTTTCAATGTCGATCCTTTGTTTAACAATGCGATAGATGGCTTGATGTACATTCGAATTTCTGATATTCCAGATAGTACTGTAAGACCTGTGATGGAAGAATTTCAGGCAGAATTGGAAAGAAAAGTGGCAGAGAAAGAGGAGTAATCAGTTAGCAGATTTTAGATAGCAGATTATCTCCAAATGGATTGTTGTAAAATAGTATCCATTGAATTATTTTGGATAAAATAAATAATTCGGATGAGGTGGTAGCTTATTAGAAACAGTGCCAAACCATAAGCCAGTTTTTTATTGTAAAGATACTCGTTGAAATATTCTTTTTTAGTAATTAATTCTGTGGTAAGCACCGTAATTGTAACCACGCAAAACAAGATAGCAAATGGGCCCAGAATATGATAATACAAGCTTTTTTGTAAATTACCCTGATACAAATAAACCATTGATTTTGTTATACCACAACCCGCACAAGGAAAACCTGTAAGCATTTTGAATGGACACAAAGATTGATCCGTTTCCAGATGATTATCCTGATTGAAAAGCATCAAAAAAAACGGAACTATCAGCGTGATTATAGCACCGATAATTCCGTAGATTTTACGTTTGGATTGTGTATTAATATAATTTATTGATGTCATTTTGAACAATCATTGCTGCTGCCATTGGAAAGAAAAACCCTAAAATGACTAACAAAGTAGAATCGTCTTTATGCGGATAGCCAATGCGTTTATACACTTGTGGCAATCCATCTTGACCTGCTAAATAAAAGAAATATACATTTACAGGAAAGCAACATCCAGCAAAAATAGCAACAGGTTGCGAAATAACTTCTCGTTCTGCTACTGCATTCAATACTTCAGCTACTTTCACGTTCCAATAAATAAGGTACAATCCGCAGGTTAAAAATCCGAGGATCAATACCATAACAGGATCTACTTTGAATACAGGAATAGGGCGATTTGGTTTATTCCAATCTTCTTTTGGTCTTGTTGTTTCCATATATTTCTTGAGATGAAATTAATATATTATGCTTCTGAAGTTCCAATTTCTTCAATTTCTTCGAAAAGATTATCAGGATTTGGACCGTATTCATTAGTTCCTTCTTCGCTATCTGTACATAATAATATGAAATTGTATAACGGAATTAAAATATACCAACCGCTTTTTCCTACATCATGCATTCTTCTTATGCCTACTGCGATGGAAGGTAAAAAAACTCCAAGGCTATAAATAGTTCCTATTAATGCTAGTTCTGGTGCAATAACCAATGGGAGAATATAATTTAATGGAATACTAATAATCATATTAGCCAAAACAAAATACCAATACTCGCTTCTACTTGCTCTTCCTTTGAAATTTGCGTAGTTTTCAAAAACTACTTTTTTGTACCATTCGATCATAATTTTAAAATTTTTAGTTAGTTCCTGTTTTTTGGATTTTGACAACTCTTTTGAGTCGTTTTATTCCATTGGAAATGCTAATATATAAAATATAAGGAAAAGTAGTGTTATTGGTTTCTAAAATTTAATCTAATAAAAACTTTAAGAATAGATCTTCTTAATTTTATCGACAATGACTTGAGCTAGTCGTTCGTGGCTTTCAAAAGTCCAACCGGCGATGTGTGGCGAGAGAATTACATTTTTTGCTTTCAATAAATATCGGAAAGCTACTGGAGTTTCTTTGTGTGTAAAAAGGGTTTCGAAAGATAGTTTTTCGTATTCTAAAACGTCTAAACCTGCGCCAAGAATTTTCTTTTTCTTCAGGGCTTCGACCAAATCAGCCGTGACAATATTTTTTCCTCTTGAGGTGTTTATAATCCAAAACGGTTTTGCAAAAGCATTTATAAAATCAGCGTTAACCATTTTGTCGGTTTCGGGAGTCCAAGGAATATGCAGGCTTAAAACATCTGTTTTTTGCTGTAATTCTTCAAGGGAAACTTGTCTCGCATTTTCATCACCAACGTTATCCAAAATATCATAGCAAAACACTTCAACATCAAAACCTCGCAGTTTTTTGGCGAATGATTTGCCCATATTTCCGTAACCAATGATTCCAACCGTTTTTCCATCGAGTTCATGTCCACGGTTTTTTTCACGGTTCCATTGTCCTGATTTTATTTCGCTGTCGGCTTGATTCAAATTATTAAAAAGCGATAAAATCATTCCTAAACTATGTTCGGCAACAGCATTTCTATTGCCTTCTGGAGCAGCAATCAATTGAATATTTTTGGATAAAGCGTATTCACAATCAATACTTTCTAAACCTGCTCCAACACGGGCAATGAATTGCAAATTAGTGGCTTTGTCCAAAAAAGTTTGATCAATTTTAAAACGGCTGCGAATAACAATTCCCTGATATTCGTGAATTTTTTGTTCAATTTCTGCTTTAGATGAAGTGAAATCTTCGTGATTGGTAAATCCTGCTTCTTGCAATTGTTCCATCATTATTGGATTATTGCTGTCGATATGGAGGATTTTGATGGCTGTGTTCAAAATTTTATATTTTTGAATGAAGATTAACGATTCTTGATTGCGGATTTTGTGCTTGTAAATATTTATTCTTGCTCTTTGTCACGCTGTAAGCGTCTCAATTATGTTGCTCTAGTGTGTTGAGACGCTTACAGTGTGACAAATGGAACAAAACGCCCAAAAAATTATCCCTTTATTTTCTTCAAGGCTGCTTTGATTCCACGAACCAATGACGAACTGAATCCGTGGGTTTCCATTTCGCTCAAACCGGCAATCGTACAACCTTGAGGCGTTGTCACTCGGTCAATTAATTGTTCGGGATGGATATTTTCGGCCAAAATCATTTCTGAAGCACCTTTTACAGTTTGTGCCGAAATAGCCAAAGCCGTTTGCCAATCGAAACCAATTTCGATTCCTGCCTGCATCGAAGCACGAATATATCTTAAAGCAAAAGCAGTTCCGCTTGCCGCTAAAACGGTAGCTGCATCCATTAATTTTTCGTCGATAACTGGAGCAGTTCCTAAATCTTGAAAAAGAGTTACTATATTTTTGGCTTGTTCTGAATGTTGTTCGTTAAAGCTGATACAAGTTGCCGAAGCTCCAAACTGTGCAGCGATATTGGGCATAATTCTAACAGCAATATTACTATCTCCTATCTTTTTTTGTAAATTTTCTATAGATAATCCGCTTACTCCTGAAGCAATCACTTTATTAGAAATAACGGGAAGAATTTCAGCCAAAACAGTATCCACCTGATACGGTTTTATAGTTAGGATAATGACATCTGCTTCCTGAATTCTTTGTTTGTTATCAGTCGAAACGGTGATTCCTAATTCTTCCAAATGTAGAATACTTGCCGTATGTCTTCGGGTTACTGTAATTTGGTTATTCTTCGAAAATCGAGCTAATCCTAATGCTATGGAAACGCCAAGATTTCCTCCTCCAATGATGTGTACTTTCATTTTTTGTATTTTTCTTCTTCCCAATTCGCTCCAAAGTAAGGGGGTTGATATGAGAATGTATTAATTTTATTTTTGACTTAATTGCAAAAATTACTTTAATCGTAATTCGTAATTTTTAATTCGTAATTGATTTAAAATCCTAATATCAATCTGGCTATTGAAAAATATATTAAAATGCCGCAGATGTCATTGCTCGTGGTTATAAAGGGTCCAGTTGCTAATGCGGGGTCAATTCCAAATTTATCTAATAATAAAGGTACAAATGTTCCTATTAGTGATGCAATAATGATTACTGAAACTAAAGCAATGGTTACAATGATTCCTATTATAAATTCAACATTCAAAAGGAAGTGACTTCCTAAAAATAAAATGGTCGCCAGTATTATTCCGTTCAATAAACTCAAAGAAACTTCTTTTATCAATCGATTAAACAAAGAGCCGCTCAAAGTATCATTTGCCAAACCTTGCACAATAATGGCTGACGATTGTACGCCTACATTTCCTGCCATTGCAGCAATAAGTGGTGTGAAAAAGAATAAATTGCCGTGATTGGTCATAGCTCCACCAAATAATCCAAGAACTTTTACAGATATAAAACCGCCTAAAAGGGCTAAAACTAACCAAGGCAAACGTGCTTTTGTATGTTCCAGAATACTATCATCGGCCTCAACGTCTTGCGAGATACCTGCCGCCAACTGGTAATCTTCGTTGGCTTCGTCCTTGATTACATCTACGATATCGTCAATGGTAATTCGACCCACTAATCGACCCAGTTCATCCGTAACAGGAATGGCTTCTAAATCGTATTTTTGCATGATACGAGCGACTTCCACATCTTCGGTATCGACCATTACAGAGTTTAATTTTTTGATATAAACTTCGCTAATGGGTTTTTTTGATGGAGTTGTCAATAAATCTTTTAGAGACAAACGTCCTAATAATCGATCTTCGTCATCCACCACATAAATAGAATGTACTCTCGAAATATTTTTAGCTTGAATGCGCATTTGTTTGATGCACATAAAAACATCCCAATTTTCGTTGACTTTTACCAACTCTTTGTGCATAATTCCACCCGCAGTATCTTCGTCATAACGCAACAAATCGACAATGTCTTTGGCGTGTTCTACGTCTTGCAGTTCCGAGATTACTTCCTGTTTTTTGCTTTGCGAAAGTTCGGCAATAATATCGGCAGCGTCATTGGTTTCGAGTTCATCCAGCTCTTCAGCAATTTCTTTTGGTGAAAGTCGGCTTAATATTTTTTCTCGTAAATCATCTTCTAATTCCAGAAGAATTTCGGCAGTTTTTTCAGAATCTAAAACTTTGAAAATGTACGTGGCTTCATCAAAATCAAGTTCATCTAGAATTTCGGCAACGTCAGCATGGTGCAAGTCATTCAATAAAAGCTCCAGTTGTTGGTCGTCTTTATTTTGAATAAGCTCTTCTAATTGGTGTACCAGTTCTTTGCTGACTTTAAACTCCATCGGCTTCTATTTTTTGAGTCAATGCTATAAATTGTTCTACGCTCAATTGTTCGGGACGCAGGTTAAAAACTTCGTCTTCTCTCAAATTGTCGGACAAATTTAGTGTTTTTAAACTATTTCTCAAGGTTTTTCTGCGTTGCTGAAAAGCGGTTTTCACTACTGTAAAAAGCAATTTTTCACCACAAGGCAAACTGTAATTTTCTTTTCTTCGCATTCGCATTACACCCGATTTTACTTTTGGCGGCGGATTAAAAACGTGTTCATCTACCGTAAATAAATATTCGACATCGTAAAATGCTTGTGCCAAGACTGAAAGAATTCCGTATGTTTTGCTTCCTTTTTTCTCGCAAATACGTTCGGCTACTTCTTTCTGGAACATTCCAGCAAATTCTGGAATTTGATCTCGGTATTCTAATGTTTTAAAAACAATTTGGGTAGAAATATTGTATGGAAAATTGCCAATGATAGCGAACTGCTTTCCTTTGAAAACTTCATTGATGTCGTATTTCAGAAAATCTTTAGAAATGATTTTATCTTTTAATTTGGCATAATGAACATCTAAATATTCTACCGATTCGGTGTCAATTTCGATAACATAAGTATTGATTGGTTTTTCTAATAAATACTTGGTCAAAACTCCCATTCCAGGGCCTATTTCTAATACGTCTTCGTAACCTTCTAAATTTAAAGTGTTGGCGATATTTTTTGCTACGCTTTCGTCTTTTAAGAAATGCTGTCCGAGGTGTTTTTTGGCTGTTACTTTTTCCATAATTGTTTTATTTTTTAACCGCAAAGACACGAAGGCGCAAAGCTTTTATTAAAGTAGTTTTTCTAATATTGTTAATTAAAAGAAATGTGTTTAAAACAAAAGACACACCCTGAAATGCTGTTTTATTGCTAAAAACTCTAGCATGGTGTGTTCTGTTGGTGCAAATTTACCAAAAAACACTTCTACAGCAACAAATTATATTTTTACAATTCGATTTTAAATGGTTTGAATCATTTCTGTTCCGCTAAAATGAAACTTTCGATAAAATTATGAATCACTATTGGGAAAGGAAACGTTTTCAAAGTTTCTGAATTTATTCCGTTTTCGATACTTCCGTCAACTCCTACTTTCCAAAATTTAATATGTAGATGTTGATGCGATAATTTATGAATAATCGTTTTGTCAATACAATCTTCGATACTTATTATATGGTTGTTTTTGAAGAAATCACTTTGAATTTTCTTGGTAATAAAATCAAAATCTTCTGGAGCTTCGGTTTCAATCAATGGAAATTCGTAGAGATTGTGCCAAATGCCTTTTGCTGTTCGTTTCTGGATTATCGTATTTTTATTTTTATCTGAAACTACTAAATAATTAAAGAAACGATTCCTAACCTTCAACTTCTTTGATTTTACAGGCAATTGATTGACTTTCTTTTTTTGCAAAGCGGCACAACTCGTATTAAAAACACAAATGCCACAATTGGGACTTTTAGGAACACATTGTAAAGCGCCAAACTCCATAATCGCCTGATTGAAAATAGCAGGGTTGTCCTTTGGCATCAATTCGAAAGCTAGAGCAGCAAATTCTTTTTTGGCAGAAGCCACAGCGATATCGGTTTCTACATCAAAATAACGAGACAACACCCGAAAAACATTTCCATCAACAACTGGAACGGCTTCATTATAGGAGAAAGAAGCAATTGCGGCGGCTGTATATTCGCCAATACCTTTTAATTTTAATAAGTCGTTGTAGTTGTCCGGAAATTTACCTGACAGTTCGTTGGCAACGAATTGAGCTGTTTTGTGTAAATTTCGGGCACGGGAATAATAGCCTAAACCTTGCCAAAGTTTTAACACTTGTTCTTCATCTGCATTTGCCAAATCAAAAACAGTTGGAAAAGCAGTTGTAAAAGACAAAAAATAAGGTGTTCCTTGTGCTACTCGGGTCTGTTGAAGCATTATTTCGGAGAGCCAAATCGGGTATGGATCTGCTGTTTTGCGCCAAGGCAAATCTCTTTTATTTTGTAAATACCATTTTATCAAGCTGTTGGAAAAATCCATCATTAAATTTTAGTCAACAAAAGTAAAAGTTTATATGATTAAAATTTAATGAATTAGCTTGAATAATTGTTTTTTTAATTCATATATTTGCAACCTCAAAAATTAGTACACCATTTATAAATAGGAAAGAAAATGACGAAAGCAGATATCGTTGCAAAAATTGCAGACAAATTAGGTCTTGAAAAAGGAGATGTTCAAGCAACAGTGGAGACCTTTATGACTGAAGTTAAAACTTCTCTAGAAACTGGAGACAACGTTTACTTAAGAGGTTTCGGAAGCTTTATTGTAAAAACAAGAGCTGAAAAAACTGGAAGAAACATTTCTAAAAATACAACTATTAAAATTCCTGCTCACAACATCCCAGCATTTAAACCTGCAAAAGTTTTTGTTGAAGGAGTAAAAGTTAATAACGAAGCAAAATAAAAATATTTATTAATCAAAAAATCACCCTACTATGCCAAGTGGTAAAAAAAGAAAGAGACATAAGGTAGCAACGCACAAACGCAAAAAAAGAGCGAGAGCTAACCGTCACAAGAAGAAAAAGTAGTTTATAACTACTTTTTTCTTTTTAAACGTTCATTGAAATTGAAAATTAGTGATCAGTGTTCAGTATTTAGTGTTCAGTTAGCTGCTAGCTGAATACTGTAAACTGCCAACTAATTTTCCCCGGGTTCAATACCTGTTAAAATTATTGTTTAATCCATCCTTGTAGAAGTTGATGGTTGATAGTTTATGGTTGATGGTTATTTTACCAACAACTTACAACTTACAACTTACAACCAATTCTTGGATAAAAATTTACAGAGTGAATAAAGAATTAATCATTAGATCTAGTTCCGAAGCCGTAGATTTTGCCTTATTAAAAGATGGAAAACTAATTGAATTACACAAAGAACAAGAAACGAGCAACTTCCAGGTTGGCGATATTTTTATTGCCAAAATAAGAAAACCAGTTGCCGGACTAAATGCTGCTTTTGTAAATGTAGGCTTCGAAAAAGATGCTTTTTTACATTATCACGATTTGGGTCCTAATCTTGCTTCCCAACTGAAATTCATAAAACTTGTAAGCGCAGGTAAAATAAAAGATTTCTCCCTAAAAAACTTTCAGTTTGAAAAAGAGATAGACAAAGATGGCTCGATTACAGAAATCATAAATGCCAATCAATCTATTTTAGTACAAGTCGTCAAAGAACCAATATCTACCAAAGGACCAAGAATTAGCGCAGAGCTTTCACTTGCCGGAAGATTTATTGTTTTAGTTCCGTTTTCTGACCGTGTTTCTATTTCTCAAAAAATAGAAGACAAAAAAGAAAAAGAACGTTTGAAACGTCTTGTGCAATCCATCAAACCAAAAGGATTTGGTGTTATTGTTCGCACAGTAGCCGAAGGCAAAAGCACAGTAGAATTAGAAAAAGATTTGCAGAACCTCATAGAGAGATGGACTGCAATGTGTAAAAAATTACCAACCGCTCATCATCCGTCCAAGGTATTAGGAGAGCTCAATAGAGCTTCATCAATATTAAGAGACGTCTTCAACGATACCTTTAGTGGCATCCAAATAGATGACGAAGAGTTGTACAACCAAACCAAGGACTATTTACAAGAAATAGCGCCTTCGAAAACATCGATTGTTAAGTTTTATCAATCCAAAGACACTCCAATTTTCGAGAAATACAATATAGAGAGACAAATCAAGACCTCCTTTGGAAAAACAGTTTCTATGAGTAAAGGTGCTTATCTTATTATCGAACACACTGAAGCTTTGCACGTTATTGACGTCAACAGCGGAAACCGTTCTAATAAAGCATCTAACCAAGAAGACACTGCCATGGAAGTTAATATGATTGCTGCCGCTGAAATCGCCAGACAATTGCGTCTTCGTGATATGGGTGGCATAATCGTAATTGATTTTATCGATTTGGCAAATCCCGAAAATCGTAAAGTCCTGTTCGACTTCTTGAGGGAAGAAATGAGCGATGATAAAGCGAAACACAAAATCTTACCACCGAGTAAATTTGGATTAGTCCAGATTACCCGACAAAGAGTAAGACCGGAAGTCAACATCAAAACCAGAGAAGAAGATCCAAACAATGGAAACGGCGAAATTGAAGCGCCAATTCAAATCATTGACAAAATCGCTCTGGATTTAGAAAGCATTCTAAAAACCCACAATAACGTTGTGCTTAATGTACATCCATTTGTGGCTGCATACCTTACCAAAGGTTTTCCATCAATACGTTCAAAATGGTTTTTTGAACATAAAAAATGGGTAAAAATCATACCGCGTGACGCTTACACGTATTTAGAATACCATTTCTACGACAAAACGAAGAATGTTATTATTGAATAAAAAACAAAAACCGCCTTTCGAGAGATTGGCGGTTTTTTTGTGTGTCATTGTGAGATTTTCCGAAGCAATCTTTTCTTTAGGAGCTATTTCCAGCTATTCGTTACAATCTTTTTATTTTTAAAGGAAAAATAAAAAGAATTTCCACTGCTATCTGGGCTAGGGCTTGCCTTTTAAAGGAATAAATTTATTACAATTAACATTATTTAATTTTATAAGACAAATTTTATATATTTGATGTATAATTTTTTTATCCAAAAATAAAAGTGTTAAAAAACAGCCTCTATTATATAGATAGAGCTAATATTAATATTGTCGATAGCGGCATTATTAAATTAAAAAACAAAGAATAAATGAAACCTATGAATTTAATTCTAATTGGAGCATTAATTGTAATTTTCGGAGGGATTTTGGGAGCGATTGGTTCATGGAGGCAAAACAAGAGTTCCTCAGAAAAATCTTCAAGAATAGAAACTGGTGTTAATAAAGGATTAACAATTGGAGAAACTACAAATCAAGAATTATTAAAATTACGAAAAGAAAACAAAAAGCTGATCTATCAATCAACCGAACTCAATAAAAAAAATGATGTACAAATAAATACTATTGAAGCATTAAGAAAAGAAAACATAGAATTATACTCCAAATTAGCAAGCTCTTCATTAGAAATCTACAATAACTTAACTGGAGGAGATAGTTATTGTTATTGTTTTATTTTAATGTCTACTTATTATAAATCAAAAGACATTGGAAACTTTTCTTTTATTCTTGGACCTGACAACAAAAGTCCATTAAAAAATATTCAAGCAAGAATTTTTGACCTAAATACTTATGATAAAGAAAATCCACCAACTCCTGATGATCCACCTGTTGATAAATTCATTAATCTAGAAAGTTTAGAAATAGGTAATATTTCCAAAGTATCTTCAGATAAATTTCACCTTGACAAAAAGAAGGGAGTTAATTTAAATATTTTTTTTTACGCAAATAATGGCGAGTTTACTCAACTACTTCGTATGCGTTTTGTCAATGATGAATGGACTACTGCAACAATTGTTAAACGCCACGGCATTATTATATTTAAAAAAATAGATAAAAATTACCCAGAAAAAAATTTTGATAAAATATTCAAATAAAACAAAAATCAATTGGAAATCACTTTCTCTTTCTAGCAAAAAAAGCCTTCATCAATTCCGAAGCTTCATTTGCCAAAACCCCACGAACGACAGTAGTTTTTGGATGCAATTGGGTTCCCATTTTCTCGAAACCACGATGTTCATCGCTGGCTCCAAAAACAATTTTTGAAATCTGGCTCCAATACAAAGCTCCAGCACACATTTGGCAAGGCTCCAAAGTAACATAAAGCGTGCACTCCGTTAAATATTTCCCTCCCAAGAAATTGGCCGCCGCGGTTATGGCTTGCATTTCAGCGTGGGCAGTGACATCGTTGAGCATTTCGGTGAGATTGTGGCCTCGGGCAATAACTTTATTGTCGATAACGATTAGTGCACCAACAGGAATTTCGTCTTTTTCAAAAGCCATTTCTGCCTCTTGCAAGGCTTTCTTCATAAAATATTCGTCGGTGAAAGGGTTTTCCATAAAGCAAAAGTACGATTTTGAAATAATTCAGTGTTAATTTAAAAATAGTGTTTTTACAGTAAATTCAAATCATAACTTCTATTTCTTCCTTCTCCTTTTGGAATCAAAATGGTTTTTTCGGTCAAATCCTGTAAATCTCTTGTAGCTGTTGCTCTTGAAGTTTTTGTGATAGAAACATATTTTATAGCCGTCATACCTCCTTGAAAACCAGCAACACCATTTTCAAACATTTTCAAAACAGCTTTCAATTGTCTTTCATTCATTTGATTTTTAAAACGGTCTATAAATTTCGTTTTACCTAATGTAAAAAGCACTGTTTGCTTGGCATTTTTCTGTGATTCTAAAATCAATGTAGAGAAATAAAGAATCCAATCTGTGATTTCTAGTGTTCTTTGAGCTTGTTTTAAAGATTCATAATATTGTTTTTTGTTCAGTTCAATCGTACTTGAAATACTCATCAAAACAGGTCGGTTTAAAGATTCTGACAGGCATTTTTCGGCAATTGCTCTACCAATTCTGCCATTTCCATCTTCAAACGGATGAATACTTTCAAAATACAAATGCGAAATCGAAGTTTTAATTAATGCCCTTTTAATATCGGTTGGTTTTACTTCGAAATCATTATACCAATTGATGAAATTTTGCATTTCAACAGGAACTTGGTTGGATGGTGGTGCTTCAAAATGGATAATTTCCTTACCATAAGATCCTGAAACAATTTGCATAGGCTCCTCGCCACTTCTATATTCGCCTGGGTTAATATGCTTGGAAAATTCCATAAGAATAGCATGCCATTCTTTTATCGAAAATTCAGTTAACTTTTCAGCATAAGAATTTCGAACCGTCACCATCAACTTTCCAATTCCTTGTGCATTCTTGTCTCTAATTTGCCCTAAAGCATCTGTAATACCTAAATTTTTCTTAATCGAGGACATTACATCTTGACGGCTAAAAAATTCTCCCTCTATTTCTGAAGTTTTTATAGCTTCTGAAATCATAAAATGCAAAATAGTCTCGTGTTGAATCTCCGTTGATAAAGAATCGACAAGACCTTTTAGTTCGCCTGTTTCCAATGCAAAATCCATACATAATGAATCTATTACTGAATCATCAAAAAGAAAGTTTTTCCAATTTGGATGTTGCCAATTGTATATCATGAGGCAATTATTTTATTAATCGCCTCAAATATAATGATTTTTTGAGGCAATTAACAGATTTAATCGCCTCATTTTTAAATTTGGGGTAATTTTAGAATGCTATTCAAGCTGAAAATACAGTTTGCTCTACACATTCAAAATTAGAATTAAATTTAAAACCGTAAATTTGCTTTTTAAAATCTAATGAAAAGCAACTTACTTCAATACATCAACAATCCAACCGATTTACGTCAACTCGACGAAGCTCAACTTCCTCAAGTTGCCCAAGAATTGCGTGATTTTATTATTGGCGTTGTGGCTGTAAAAGAAGGACATCTCGGTGCTAGCCTTGGCGTTGTTGAACTTACTATTGCGTTGCATTATGTTTTTGACACTCCAAATGATTTATTGATTTGGGATGTGGGTCATCAAGCTTACGGACATAAGATATTAACCGAACGAAGAGAAATTTTTCATACCAACAGACAATTAAATGGAATTTCTGGTTTTCCAAAACGCAGCGAAAGTGTTTACGATGCTTTTGGTGTAGGTCATTCTTCCACTTCTATTTCCGCTGCTTTGGGAATGGCGATTGCCTCTAATTTGAAAGGCGATTTCGAGAAACATCATATTGCAGTTATTGGAGACGCTTCCATCGCATCGGGAATGGCGTTCGAGGGTTTGAATCATGCTGGTGTCACCGATGCTAATTTATTAGTCATTCTCAATGATAATGCTATTGGAATTGACCCAAGCGTTGGTGCTTTAAAAAAATATCTCACTGCTGTGAAAGAGGGGAAAAATCCAAAGCAAAACAACATGATCAAATCCCTGAATTTTGATTATTCAGGACCCATTGATGGGAACGATATTTTTGCAGTGTTGAAGGAATTAAAAAGATTAAAAAAAATAAAAGGTCCTAAATTCTTGCATCTCATCACTACCAAAGGAAAAGGTTTGCAACAAGCCGAAAAAGACCAAGTAAAATACCACGCTCCAGGAAAATTTGACGCTACAACTGGAGAAATTATCCCAAAATCGGAAGAGAATTTGCCGCCTAAATATCAGGATGTTTTTGGATTGACCCTTTTAGATTTGGCAAAATCCAATAAAAAAATAATCGGAATAACACCAGCAATGCCATCGGGAAGTTCGCTAAAATTGATGATGGACACTTTTCCAAAACGCGCTTTTGATGTGGGAATTGCCGAACAACATGCTGTAACACTTTCAGCAGGAATGGCAACTCAAGGAATGGTGGTTTTTTGTAATATATATTCCACTTTTTTACAGCGAGCCTACGACCAAGTCATTCACGACGTAGCTTTACAGAATTTGCCTGTGATTTTTTGTCTAGACAGAGCTGGATTAGTTGGCGAAGATGGAGCGACTCATCATGGGGTTTTCGATTTGGCTTATTTGCGTTGTATTCCGAATATGATTGTTTATTCGCCTTTGAATGAAATTGCTTTGCGCAATATTTTATACACTGCTCAATTGGGGTTGAATCATCCTATTGCGATTCGGTACCCTCGTGGTCGTGGGCAAATTGTAGATTGGCAAAAACCGTATGAAAAAATAGAAATTGGCAAGGCGAATTGTCTAAAAAAAGGAACCAAAACAGTGGTGCTTTCTAACGGAACAATTGGTAATAATGTGACTATGGCTTTGGCTGAAATAAACAATCCAGAAACCATTGCACATTATGATTTTGCATTTATTAAACCGTTGGATCAAAACTTGTTACACACCATTTTTCAAGCATTTGAAACTATAATTACTATTGAGGATGGAGTTATCAAAGGAGGTTTTGGCACGACTATTGCAGAGTTCGCATCGGAAAATAATTACACTTCAAAACTTAAAATACTAGGAATTCCTGACGAATTCATTGAACAAGGAACTGTTGAGGAATTACAACAATATTGCAAAATTGACGTTGAAAGCCTAAAGAATATTTTTTCAAGTTATTGAAATGAATTATTTTTGCATTTTTAATCTAATTATTTGATAATGAAATTACTAAATAAACTATATTTTTTATTAGCCTTAATAATTATAACTAATAGTTATTCTCAAGAGGAATCTTTACGACCAATAGTAGTAGAAATTATTCCAATTACAACATTTTCTGATCCCATAACTTCTTCGGCAATAATAAAATCAAGAGTTAACGCACCATTATTTCCTGTTTCGGCTTGGACAAAAAAAAACACAATAGGTTTTGACTTGAGCGAAATTGCTTTTGTCAATTGGAATGCGGGAGGTGTAAGTTCTATTTCGGGTTTGTTAAAAGGAAATTTTACACGAGTATATTCTACAGAAAAAATTAAATGGACAAATGAGTTAATTGTTCGCTATGGAATTAATAAACAAGATGGATTTAGAGTTCGGAAATCAGATGATGAAGTTCGAATAAATTCTACTTTTGGTTACAGAAAAAACGATGATTCTAATTGGTATCATTCGGCTAAATTCAATTTTAATACTCAATTTAGCAATGGTTATAAGTATCCAAATACAGATAATGCTATCTCTAAACCATTTGCCCCAGCTTATACTTTCCTAGGAGCGGGTGCTAATTATTATGACAAGGCCAAGAAATTAGATGTTTATATTTCGCCTGTGACTATGAAAAGTACTTTGGTTTTAGATCAAACCTTGGCCAATAAAGGGGCTTTTGGAGTAATCAAAGCCACTTATGATGCTGAAGGGAATATGCTTACAGCAGGAAAACAATCCAAAACCGAAATTGGATTTTTGGTAACCAATTATTACAAAAAAGAAGTTTGGAAAAACATCACCATGGAAAATCGCTTGAGTCTTTATTCTGATTACGCCAATAACTTTGGAAACATTGATTTAGACTGGAGATTACAATTTGACTTGGTGGTTAATCGCTATGTTAGTGCGAACATTGGGGCGCACGCCATTTATGACGACGACGTAAAAACCACCGAAGAAATTGGAGGTACAAAAGTAGCTAGAGGTCCTGTTTTGCAATTGAAACAATCCCTTGGTGTTGGGATGGTGTATGCTTTTTAAGCCTTAATTTGTTTTTCTACCATTAATTGTGTCGTATAATTCCAAGGCGTTTCCATCGGTCAAAAGGGAAACGTAATGGCAAATATGCAAGAGTCTGCTATACAAATCTTCTTTTTCTTCATGGAACTTTTCGGGTAACATTTTCAGCAATAATTTGTCGTAATTAGAAGCTTTTCCTTCAAATTTATTATTGAAAGCGGTGATGAATTTATCCAATAAAGTTTGGATAATTTGGTAACCCACAATCTCTTTTTCAATCACCTCGCGACTTTGATAAATGTTTTTGACGCTCAATTTGATGATGTCGTCCATCTGCACCTTGTATTTACTTTTGTCGGTCAAAGCATAAGGAAATTTACCTTCTAAAATAGCTTCTTCGTTTTCGATAAAAACTTTTACTGCATCGTTGATTAAGCTACCAATTGCCAAAGCTCTCAAATAACTAATGCGGTCTTCTTTGGTAGTTAGAGTATTGTATTTAGAAGAATCGATGCTGTCTTTGACTAATTTGATTAAATATTCTAGAGCAAAATCTTCGGAAACCAGACCTAAATTAATACCATCTTCAAAGTCGATAATCGTGTAACAAATATCATCGGCAGCTTCAACCAAATAGGCCAAAGGATGTCTTTCGAAACCAATGTCATTGCTGGATTTATTTGGAATTAATCCCAATTCGGAAGCAACTTCTTGAAAGAAAGCTGCGTCTGATTGAAAGAAACCATATTTTTTATCAGCAATGTTTGAAGTTGGTTTTTTAGGTAAACTCTCTTTTGGGTATTTCATAAACGCACCAAGAGTTGCATAAGTCAATCGAATGCCGCCCATAACTCCTGGACGCGAACTGGACAAAACTGCAAAACCATTGGCATTGCCTTCAAAATCGATTAAATCTTGCCATTCTTTGGCGGATAGTTGGTCTTTGTATTGCTGTCCTTTTCCAATAGAAAAATACTCTCCAATGGCTTTTTCGCCCGAATGTCCAAAAGGCGGATTTCCGATGTCGTGAGCCAAAGAAGCTGCGGCAACAATGGCTCCAAAATCATTCGGTTGAAAACCGTGAATTGCTGAAAGATGCGGGTATTTTTCGATGATTTTTTTTCCAACCAATCTTCCAAGGGAACGACCAACAACCGAAACCTCCAAACTGTGTGTCAATCGAGTGTGCACAAAATCAGTTTTTGAAAGAGGAATAACCTGCGTCTTGTCTTGTAAACTTCGAAAAGCCGACGAGAATATTATTCGATCATAATCGACTTCGAAACCCAAACGAGTGTCGTCTTGCTCAATTCGTAATCGTTTCCCTTTGTCGCCTTGGCGTTTTAAAGACAATAGTTGTTCCCAGTTCATTGTGGTGAGGTTATTGAAAATTATTTTTTTTTGGATTGTAGAATTGGAAATGCAATTATAAACGAAGTCTTTTTGACCAATTTTTAGGAGATCGTGAAGTATGAAATACGCCAATAACCGTTATTTCATTTTCAATAAACACATAATGTATTCCATAAGGGAAGCGTGAAATAAATTTAATTTTTACCTGTTTGTATCTTTTTTGAAACGCTTCGGGATTTCTTAAGACTTCATCAATCCCAGCTTCTAAACAAAGTTCAAAATCATAAGATAGTCCTAGTCTTTGGTTTTCATACCAAAGAACAATGGCTTCAATGTCAAATAAAGCTTCTTTGGAAAAAATGAATATTATACATTCCTAATCGACTTCAAATGATTTTTCACCTCATCCCAAGTATATAATTCGGTTTTACCTTCTTCTAAATTTTGTAATCGGATATCTAATTCTGCTTTCAATTCATCAGATATTTCCAATTCTTTTTTAGAAACACTATCCCATAATTGTTCAGCAAGAACAATTTTTTCGGCATTACTATATTTAGATAAATTCTTGATTTCCATAAATTCTCATTTAGTACTTACAAATTTAAACAAATAAAACTATAAAATCATATCAAATCGCCAAAGCCGTACTATGCTTAATTTCTCCCATCACAAAAATACTCTGTGTATTGCCAATGTTTTCGATGGTAGATAATTTATTCATTACAAAATCTTGATAGCTAGACATATCTTCGACCAAAATTTTCAGCATAAAATCATAATCGCCAGCAATGTTATAACATTCGATGATTTCTGGAAGTGCTACAATGTCTTTTACAAAATTGCTTCCCACGTTTTTGGCGTGTTCTTTTAGTCGGACATTGCAAAAGACAGTCATTCCAAGATTGAGTTTTTTCTTGTCTAACAAAGCCACGTATTTCATGATGTAACCATCACGCTCCAATCTTTTGATACGTTCATAAACGGGCGTAACCGTCAGGAATAATTTACTAGCGAGCTCTTTTGTGTTGATATTAGAGTTTTCCTGAAGGTGTTTTAATATCTGTAAATCGATGTGGTCCAAGTTTTCCATAGTTTTTTTTACTGCTAGAATTCAATCTAAAGGTTTTGTAAAGATAAAATTACTGTAATAATTTCAAAATACAATTCATTAAACTTAAATTTTAGGTAAATTTAAGTTTAAAAATCCATTATAATACATTTGTACAGTAATAAATACTTTAATATAATGAAAACAAACAATTTGGGTTACCCAAGAATTGGTAGCAACAGAGAGCTAAAAAAAGCCAGCGAATTATACTGGGCTGGAAAAATTTCTGCCGATGAATTATTAGAAGTTGGAAAAAACATTCGTGCTACAAACTGGCAATTACAAGCCAAAACAGGAATCGATTTAATTCCATCCAATGATTTTTCGTTTTACGATCAGGTTTTGGATTTGACACTTACTTTGGGAGCAATTCCAAAACGGTATAGCGAAATTGCTAAAACCAACTCCGCTTTGGATTTGTATTTTGCAATGGCAAGAGGTTCGCAAAAAGAAGGGCAAGACGTGGTAGCAATGGAAATGACCAAATGGTTCGATACCAATTACCATTATATCGTTCCTGAATTTACAAAAAACCAAAAATTTGAATTGTTTTCAACCAAAATAATTGACGAATTTGTAGAATCAAAAAAATTGGGAATTAAAACAAAACCAGTACTTATTGGACCTGTTTCTTATTTATTATTGGGTAAAGAAAAAGGCGACGATTTTCACCGAATTGATTTGATCGAAAAAGTATTGCCCGTTTATTTTGAAATTCTTACAGCTTTACAAAACGAAGGAGCCGAATATATTCAGTTAGACGAGCCATTTTTAGCTTTGAATTTGACGGATGCAGCACGTAATGCGTTTACTTACGTTTACAATGAAATCAACCAAAAATTCCCTTCCTTAAAAATAATTTTAGCCAATTATTTTGACTGTTTTGGAGAGAATTTAGAAACTGTTTTAGCTTTACCAGTTCATACGCTACACTTGGATTTGGTACGTTGTTCTTTACAATTGGATGATATTTTAGATTCAGGAAAATTGGCATCTAACGTAAATCTTTCTCTTGGAGTGGTTGATGGAAGAAACATTTGGAAAAATGATTTCAAAAAATCGTTAGCATTAATTGAAAAAGCAACCAACGCTATTGGTAAAGACCGAATTTTGATTGCGCCGTCTTGTTCACTAATTCACAGTCCGTGCGATTTGGATTTAGAAACCAACGATGCAACATTAACGCCTGAAATCAAACAATGGCTGGCTTTTGCCAAACAAAAAATAGAAGAAATTGTATTGCTTCAAAACTTTGCTCTGGACGAAATAAGTCTGGTTGATTCTGTTTCGTTTCAACAAAATACTCTTGCTAATGAAAACCGTAAAACTTCAAAATTAATCCATAACGATAGCGTGAAAAATCGTGTGGCGAGTATTACAACTGGAGATGATGAAAGAAAAAATCCTTTTGCCACAAGAAGAAAAAAACAAATTGACTCCTTGAATCTTCCTTTGTTTCCAACGACAACAATTGGTTCTTTTCCCCAAACGGCTGAAGTGCGTAGTTGGAGAGCCAAATTCAAAAAAGGGGAATTAAGCCAACAACAATACGACGATTTACTTCAAAAAGAAACTGAAGAAACCATTCGTTTTCAAGAAGAATCAGGAATTGATGTTTTGGTTCACGGAGAATTCGAACGTAATGATATGGTGGAATATTTCGGCGAACAACTGGATGGATTTACTTTCACCAAAAACGGCTGGGTTCAAAGCTACGGTAGCCGTTGTGTGAAACCTCCCGTTATTTATGGTGATGTTTCCCGTCCAAAACCAATGACTGTAAAATGGTCATCCTTTGCACAATCACTTACGCCAAAATGGGTAAAAGGAATGTTAACTGGGCCAGTAACTATCCTGCAATGGTCGTTTGTTCGTAACGATCAGCCGCGCTCTGAAACTTGTACGCAAATTGCTTTGGCGATTCGTGATGAAGTGGTGGATTTAGAAAAAGCCGGAATCAAAATCATTCAAATTGACGAACCTGCTATTCGTGAAGGATTGCCATTACGAAAAGAAGAATGGGCAAACTATTTGGATTGGGCGATAAAAGCGTTTAGAATTTCGGCTTCAGGTGTAAAAGACGATACCCAAATTCACACACACATGTGCTACAGCGAATTCAACGATATTATTCAAAATATTGCCGATATGGATGCCGATGTTATCACTATTGAATGTTCACGTTCGCAAATGGAATTATTGGATGTTTTTGCTGATTTTAAATACCCGAACGAAATTGGTCCTGGAGTTTATGATATTCACTCGCCACGAGTTCCTTCACGAAATGAAATGGTTCATTTATTAGAAAAAGCATCCGCTGTTGTTCCTGTAGATCAACTTTGGGTAAACCCTGATTGTGGTTTAAAAACCAGACATTGGGATGAAACTAAAAAAGCCTTAATTGAAATGGTTGCTGCAGCACAACAAATGCGAGTTGCTGTTGAAAATATAGCAACGGTTTAAAATTGTAATTATAACTAAAAAAAACCTAGTAGATTTTTATATTTACTAGGGTTTTTGCTTTATGGCAAAATTTTATACCATAACAGCAACAAAAAACCCGCTTCTTTCGAAACGGGTTTTGTAATAAATAGAATCTGATGCTTATGCTTCGAATGGAAGAATAGATACATACGATTTATTATCTCTTTTCTTTTGGAACTGAACAACTCCATCTACTCTTGCGTGTAGGGTGTGATCTTTACTAATGTAAACGTTTTCACCTGGATTATGTTTTGAACCTCTTTGTCTTACGATGATGTTCCCTGCGATAGCAGCTTGTCCACCAAAAATCTTAACGCCTAAACGTTTTGATTCTGATTCTCTACCATTCTTGGAACTACCGACACCTTTCTTGTGAGCCATGACGTATTAGTTTTATATTGTTATTATTCTTGAGTGTCTTCTTTTTTAGCTTTTTTAGCTTTTGGAGCTGCATCAACTTCTTCAGCTGCTACTGCTTCTTTTTTTGCCGCTGCTTTTTTAGTACCAGAAGCTGTAATGCCTTCAATTACAATTTGAGTAAGATATTGTCTGTGACCGTTTCTTTTTTTGTATCCTTTTCTTCTTTTCTTTTTGAAAACGATAACTTTATCTCCTTTTAAGTGTTGTAACACTTTGGCTTCTACTGAAGCTCCTTCTATAGCTGGGGCGCCTATTGTGATTGAACCGTTATCATCTAACAAATAAACTTTGTCGAAAGAAACTTTCGAACCTTCTTCATTTGCCAAACGGTGAACGTAAACCTTTAGGTCTTTGCTAACTTTGAACTGCTGCCCTGCTATCTCTACGATTGCATACATAACAAATTGTTTTATAAATTTTTAAGGATGCAAATATACAATTAAATATTTAACCTGCAATTAGTTCTTCTAAAAATTAGTTTATTTGTCTAAATACTTGTTTTTAAAGGCTTTCTGTTTGATTTGAAACTAAATTTTTGGAGGAAAATTGTTAATTTTTTACCAAAGTTGAAATGATTTTCGGTTCATCTTTAAAAATAAGATATTTTTGATGTAACAATAATTGGTTTAATTACACCAACAACGAATAAATTTATTAATCCTTATGAAAAAATCAATAATGGCGTTAACTGCATCACTTTTGCTCGGAGGAATCGCTTCTGCCCAAAAAGTGGATTTCGAAGAATACAATTTAGATAATGGATTACACGTAATTTTACACAACGATGATGCCGCTCCTGTAGTCGTGACTTCGGTAATGTATCATGTGGGATCGAAAGATGAAACAGCAGATAGAACTGGTTTTGCTCACTTTTTTGAACATTTGTTATTCGAAGGAACCAAAAATATTAAAAGAGGGGAGTGGTTCAAAATAGTGACTTCGAATGGGGGTGTGAACAACGCTAACACAACAGACGATCGAACCTATTATTACGAAGTATTTCCATCTAATAATTTAGAACTAGGACTTTGGATGGAATCCGAAAGAATGTTGCATCCTGTTATCAATCAAATTGGTGTAGATACTCAAAACGAAGTCGTTAAAGAAGAAAAAAGAACCAGCTTTGACAATCGCCCTTATGGTAACATAGTAACAGTGGTTAAAGAAAATATGTTCAAAAAACATCCGTATCGCTGGAGTACTATTGGGTCAATGAAAGATTTAGATGCCGCTACTTTGGAAGAATTTCAAGCCTTTCACAAAAAATTCTACACGCCTAATAATGCCGTTCTAGTAGTTGCAGGACAAATTGATATCGCTCAAACCAAAGAATGGATTCAAAAATATTTTGGTGCTATTCCAAAAGGAGAAACTCTCAAAAAAGAATCTTACACCGAAGAGCCTATTACACAAACTATCAAGGCTACCTATAAAGACCCAAATATTCAAATCCCAATGTTGGTAGCTTCTTACAGAATACCATCCATGAAAACCCGTGATGCTCGAGTTTTGGATTTAATTTCATCTTATTTGAGCGACGGAAAAAGCTCCAAATTATACAAGAAAATTGTAGATGAAAAGAAAATGGCACTTCAAATAGGAGCCGTTGGTTTTAATCAGGAAGATTACGGAATGTACATCGTTTATGGATTACCAATGGGAACCGTTACAACCAGCGATTTACTCAAAGAAATGGACGAAGAAATTGTAAAACTGCAAACGGATTTGATCTCTGAAAAAGATTATCAAAAACTACAAAACATTTTTGACAATCAGTTTGTAAATAGCAATTCCAATGTAGAAGGAGTGGCCGAAAATCTAGCCAAATACTATATGCTTTACGGAGATATCAATTTGATAAACAACGAAATTGATTTATACCATTCCATCACAAGAGAAGAAATTAGAGATGTAGCCAAAAAGTACTTAAATCCAAACCAAAGACTGATTTTGGATTACATTCCAGCAACCGAAAAAGTTCAAAATTAAGCCCTACAAATCATGAAAAAGACAAGTTTACTACTATTCATTTTGCTCTTAAACGGAATTATGCAAGCACAAGATAGACCACAACCCAAAGCTGGAAAAGCACCAGAAGTCAATATTAAAAAACCACAAACCTTTGTTTTGCCCAATGGCTTGAAAGTAATGATTGTTGAAAATCATAAATTACCAAGAGTTTCTTTTAATCTTACCCTAGACAATGCTCCATTTGCTGAAGGAAAAATAAAAGGAGTTGACGAATTGACCAGTAGTCTCATCGGAAACGGTTCTAAAAAAATAAACAAAGACGATTTTAACGAAGAAATTGACTTTTATGGAGCCAGTATCAACTTTAGTTCTAGTGGTGCTTTTGCTACTGCGCTTTCTAAATATTCTAACCGAATATTAGAATTAATGGCAGAAGGTGCTTTGAACCCCAACTTTACTCAAGAAGAATTCGACAAAGAAAAAGCCAAAATGCTTGAAGGTCTTAAGGCCGATGAAAAAAGTGTTCCAGCCATTGCCAATAGAGTTACTGATGCGTTAACCTTTGGAAAAAACCATCCGTCTGGCGAATTTGTAACCGAAGAAACACTCAACAATGTAACGCTTGCTGATGTTCAAACGAATTATCAAAACTATTTTGTTCCTGAAAACGGGTATTTAGTGGTTATTGGCGATGTAAAATTCAAAAAAATTAAACCTGTTATTGAAAAATTATTTGGTTCTTGGCCAAAAAGAAGCACACCAAAACTGACTTATCCTGATCCAAAAGATGTTGATTTCACTCAAATCAATTTTATAGATATGCCTAATGCGGTACAGTCCGAAATTGGATTAGTCAACATAGTGCATTTAAAAATGAATGACCCTGATTTTTTTCCTGCCGTATTTGCAACACACATTTTAGGTGGCGATTTCAACAGCTATTTGAATATGAATTTAAGAGAAGAACATGGCTGGACGTATGGTGCGAATGCCATTATCGGAACGGCTAAATATGTAACCAAGCTAAAATCTAAATCGGCAGTAAGAAACGTAGTGACCGATAGTGCTGTGGTAGAATTTATCAAAGAGATTAAACGAATTCGAACCGAGAAAGTAAGCAACGAACTGCTCAACGATGTCAAAGCTTCCTTCATTGGAAAATTTGTAATGCAAGTACAGCAACCTCAAGCCGTAGCGAGATATGCGTTGCGAATTGAAACCGAAGATCTTCCCGAAGATTTTTATGAGAATTATATCAAAGCCATTAACGCTGTAACGCCAGAGCAAATTCAGGCTGCTGCCAACAAATATTTCATGATTGACAACACTCGAATTGTAATTGCAGGAAAAGGTGCTGATGTTATTCCAGGTTTAGAAAAACTGAAAATACCCATCTTTTATTTTGATAAATTCGGAAATCCTGTAGCAAAACCAGTGCTTAAAAAAGAAGTTCCAGCTGGTATTACGGCTAAAAGCGTTTTAGACAATTACATCAAAACCATTGGTGGCGAAAAAGCAATTGGTAGTGTAAAAACTATTTCGATGTTAGGCTCAACCACCATTCCGCAAGCACCATCGCCATTAACATTTACCAACAAAGTAGATAATAAAGGGAAATTGGCTGTAGAAATCGCTATGGGAGCAATGAGTTTGATGAAACAAGTAGTCAACGAAAAAGGCGCTTATGTAACACAACAAGGACAAAGAAAAGAAATTACAGGGGCTGATTTAGCCGAAATGAAAGCCAGTGCTATTCCTTTTGAAGAAATTCAATTAGCAAAAAAATCGGATATCAAACTTACCGGAATCGAATCTATCGACGGAAATGATGCTTACGCCATTCAAAACGGAAAAACCACTTTGTATTATGATGTAAAATCAGGTTTAAAAGTTGCTGATTCTAAAATCCAAGAACAAGGCGAAAACAAAGTAACTTCAACTACCTATTACAAAGATTACAGAGAAGTAAAAGGGGTGAAATTACCTTTCAATATTATTCAGAATGTAGGCTTTGAATTGGACATCAAAATGTCTGAAGTAAAAATCAACGAAGGTGTTACTGATGCCGATTTCAAATAAAAAAATGTTTTATAAATTCACAAAGGCTGTCTCAAAATAGACGGCCTTTGTTTTTTCTGCAAAATGCCATCTGAAATAAAATCACTCTTTCTTGGCTGACAAATAAACGCCTAGTAAAATAATAAAAGCTCCCAGAAACTGAACAGGAGTCAACATTTCGTTATCCAACAATCCCCAAAAAAAAGCTACCACTGGAATCAAATAAGTAACCGAAGTAGCAAAAACAGGCGATGCAATTTGAACAATTTTAAAGAAAAGAATATTAGCAACGCCAGTTCCTAACACTCCCAAAATAAAAATAAAAAACACGGAATGTTGCACACTTTCAACAGCAATTGCATCAAAAAATCCAGAGTAAAACAAAACCAAAATCGCTGGCAAAAGCAAGACCATAAAATTACCCGTTGTAATACTCAACGGACTCAAATCCGACAAATATTTCTTGATTAAATTGACATTTATGGCATAACAAACAGAAGCCATCAATACTAAAATAGCGTAATAATAATTTTGCTCTGGATGATGCAAAGCACCATTCACGATTAATAAAAAAGTGCCTATCAACCCGATAATAACCCCAAAAACTTGCGCTCTCCTGAAACTCAATCCAAAAGCCAAAACACCGATAATCAATGTATTAATGGCGTTAAAGAATTAAGTATAGAGCTCACCGTACTATCCATTTGAGTTTGTGCCAAAGCAAATAAATATACGGGAACAAATGTTCCTAAAGCGGCAGTTAAAGTAATGTATTTCCATTTGTTGGGAGGGATTTTAGCCAGACTTTTAAACCCAATTAATAATAAAAAAGTAGCGGCAAATAGAATTCGCAATGAACCTAGTTGTGTTGGCGTCAAGCCAATCAATCCTTTTTTTATTAAGATAAATGAACTTCCCCAAATAAAGGCAAGAGTTATTAAATAAACCCATTTTAACTTTTTCGAATCCATATACCTAAAATTTGGCTCAAAATTGTAATTTTTTTATGAATTAGAAGTGTTTTTTTTCTTTAATTTTGTCCCTAACAACAGTTTATCAAAAACTATTAAAAACCCAATGATAATGAATTTTTCAAAATCAATAGTATCAGTAGCGCTTGCAAGCCTCTTATTCGTGGGTTGTAAAGACAAAACTACCGACCCTGTTTCAGAAACAGATACTAGCGTCCCTAAAGTAAAAAAAGAAATAACAGCCGCTAATTTGCAAACCGCCACTTTCTCAATCGACGGAATGACTTGCGCTATTGGTTGTGCAAAAACTATAGAAAAAGAATTAAGCGGATTAGAGGGAATTCAAAACGCTACGATAGATTTTGAAAAAAAATCAGCAGTAGTCTCTTTTGATAAAAGCATCCTCAAATCGGAAACAATTACTAAAGTAGTTGAAAATACCGGAGACGGAAAAACCTACAAAGTTTCGAATATGAAACTTTAACAAAACGAAAAAATTCAATAAAACTCCAATTCTAAAGTTGGAGTTTTTTATTTAATTACCTTTGTCAAAATTATTTTTTTGAGTTCTATTCCCGACATATTTTCGATTTCCAGCCATAAACAATTTGAAAAAATTGCTTTAAAAACCTTTCGTTTCCAATATGAAAACAATTTGGTATATCGTGAATTTTGCGATTTTTTAAAAACAGATGTTCAAAAAATAAAAGCATTGGAGCAAATTCCGTTTTTGCCTATCCAGTTTTTTAAAAGCCACAAGGTGGTTTCGAATACCAATGTAGCCGAAGAAACTTTTACCAGCAGCGGAACAACTGGAATGGCGACCAGCAAACATCATGTTACCGATATTTTATTATATGAAGAAAGTTACCGAAAAGGATTTTCGCAATTCTATGGTAATATTGAAGATTATGTGATTTTGGCTTTGCTTCCTTCTTATCTAGAACGAGAAGGATCTTCTTTGATTTATATGGTCGAAGATTTAATACAGATGACCAACAATCCCGAAAGTGGATTTTATCTTCACAATCACGATGAGCTTATCGAAAAATTAATTCGATTGGACAATGCTGGACAAAACCTGATTTTAATTGGGGTTACTTATGCTTTATTGGATTTGATCGAAAAGAAAAAGTTTCAACTGCAAAACACAATCATCATGGAAACGGGCGGAATGAAAGGCCAGCGCAAAGAAATGATTCGTGAAGAATTGCACGAACTTTTGTGTGAGGGTTTTGGAGTTGCAGCCATCCATTCGGAATACGGAATGACCGAATTACTATCACAAGCCTATTCGTTAGGAAACGGAGTGTTTGAATGTCCTTCTTGGATGCAAATCCTAGTTCGTGATACCGAAGATGCTTTGACTTATGTTTCAGAAGGAAAAACTGGCGGGATTAACGTGATTGATTTAGCCAATATCAATTCTTGTTCGTTTATTGCTACGCAAGATTTGGGCAAAAAATATCCCAACAACTCTTTCGAGGTATTGGGACGTTTTGATAACTCTGATATTCGGGGTTGTAATTTGATGGTGATTTAGTCTATTTGAGTTTATTCTAAAATGATAGAATGGCTATGAATAGAGTATCTCAAAAAATTAAACATTTTTCAAATTGATAATTTCTTGTTCGGTAAGTAATCTCCAGTTTCCTCTTGGAAGATTCTTTTTGGTTAAACCTGCAAAAGCAACTCTGTCAATTCTTAAAACATCATAACTGAAATGTTCAAAAATAGAACGAACCACTTTAACGTTAGAAGACCTTAATTTCAGACCAATTTCGCTTTTGGCTTCACCTTCAACATAGCTTACTTCTTCTACAAAAACACGGTGTCCGTCTAGAACTAATCCTTTGCTTATTTTTTCTAAATCTTCAAATTTCAGATTCTTATCCAAAGAAACTTGGTAGATTTTTGATGATTTATTGGTTGGTAAAGTAAACTTACGAATCATATCCGTATCGTTTGTAAATAACAACAATCCAGTAGTATTTTTGTCCATTCTTCCAACAGGAGCAATTTTAGACGTAGTCGAACCTTTAACCAATTCCAAAACATTGCGGTATTCCTGACCTTCGTCAAGTGCTGTAGTAAAGTTTTTGGGCTTGTTCAATAAAATATATACTTTTTTTTCTGGAGTTAGTTTTACACCATCAAAATTCACTTCGTCACCTGGTTTTACCATATATCCCATTTCGGTAACAGGAATTCCGTTTACCTTAACATTTCCAGATTGAATATAAATATCGGCATCACGACGTGAACACACACCAGAATTGGAGATGTATTTATTCAAACGAATTTCGTCTTTTGCTTTAGGTCTTTTAGGTGCCTGATTTGGTTTTTTCTCTACTTTATCAGTCGTAGCTTCAACTGCTTTAGTAGTTGGTTTTGCTTTTTTAGGACCTTGTGCCCTTTTTGGCATCGCAGGTTTTGGCTTATTCGAGCTTGGTCTTGAGCTGTTTGCCCTACCACCGCTTTTTTTATTATTGCCTTCCTTGTTGTTCATAATATTCTATAATTTACTTCGTCAGTTCGGCCTTTGATGGCCTCGTGTGTGCAAAGATAGTTTTTTATTGCTTACTAGTTGATTGTTTTTGGATTAGCAAAGAATTCAATTTTGAGATTTTTCGCCACGAATTGCACTAATCGCCACAAATCTCATGAATTTTTAAAATTGAATCACACAAATCCTTAATTGTAGTTTAAGGATTAGTGTAATTTTTAGAGAAACATTTTTTGTGTAAATTAGTGCAATTCGTGGCGAAATTTTATGAATTAAATAGATCTCAATAGTTTCTCACCGTGCCACAACACACTTGGATTGATGAGCACAATACAAAAAACACCCGCCACGATTAAGAATTTCAAAACATTATGAAGTAATACATATTGCTCTTTCGTATTAGATTTCCATAAGTAAAGCAGGAAGAAAATCAAGATGATAAGGCAAGAATAAAAATAAATGTCCATATAACCCACGTCGAAAATTTCGATTAAAATATAGACGGGAATTATAGTGGAAATTGTCAAAAAGCTGATTATTTTTTTAGAAATAGCTTCACCATAAATAATCGGAATCGTTTTATAGTCATTAGCCAAATCGCCTTTGATGTTTTCTAAATCCTTAATCATTTCTCGAATTAAAATCAATAGAAATAAGAAAACTGCGTGTCCGAAGATAACTTCATAAAAATTTTTATAGTACAAAAGAATCGCAAAAAAGGGTAAAATGGCCAAAATTGCAGCAGTTAAGTTCCCAATTATTGGGTATTTTTTAATGCGATGGGAGTAATACCAAATCAAGAAAATATAAACCGAAAAATATAAAAAGGCACGCCAAGAAACCATAACAGCTAACAAGGCTACGATAAAATTAAGGGTAAAATAAACTTGAAGTTTTGTTTTTTGACTTACTAATCGATCCAACATTGATTTGTTGGGGCGATTGATTAAATCCTTTTTGCTATCGTAAAAGTTGTTGATAATATAGCCAGATGCAATCGTTAATGAGGATACAAAAACGATTATAAATAAATCAAAGTCAAGTAATACGGATAACGCTCTTTTTTCGGGAGCGAGTATAAAAATAGCCGAAAGGTATTGAGCCAAAACGATAATCGGAATGTTGTAACCTCTAATCACAGAGAACAAACTGATGAATTTCAGAACTATAAGTTTGTTCTTTCGGTTAAGCATTTTAGAATTGGTAAACGACTTCTAATTTATAATCTTTCAAGGCTAATTTTGCTTTTTCCAAGTTTTCGGTAAAACCTAATATGTAGCCACCACCACCAGAACCACATAGTTTCAGGTAATAATCATTGGAATCGATTCCTTCTTGCCAAATACCATGAAATTGTTCCGGAATCATTGGTTTGAAGTTGTTCAATACAACTTTAGATAATTTTTTGGTGTTTGAAAATAAAGACTTCATATCGCCACCCAAAAAGCTTTCCACACAAGCATCGGTATGCTTGATGAATTGTGATTTGAGCATTTTTCGGAAACCTTGATCTTTCAATTTTTCCATAAAAATATTGACCATTGGAGCTGTTTCGCCTACAATTCCTGAATCTATTAAAAAAACAGCGCCAGTTCCTTCCAAGCTTTGAGTTGGAATTCCAGTCGCCTCAATATGGTCTTTCGAATTGATTAAAATCGGAATGCTTAAATAACTATTCAAAGGATCCAATCCTGAACTTTTTCCGTGGAAAAAAGATTCCATTTGTCCAAAAATAGTTTTTAGCTGCAATAATTTTTCACGAGTTAAATTCTCAAGAACAGTAATTTTATTTTGTGCATATTTGTCGTAAATAGCGGCTACTAATGCACCACTACTTCCCACGCCATACCCTTGTGGAATACTGGAATCAAAGTACATTCCAGTTTCAACATCATTTTTTAGTGAGACCAAATCGAAACTTACCAATTCCGGTTGTTCGGTTTGCAAGTTTTCTAAATAAGAAACATAACGTCTTAAATTCCCGTTTGATTTTATGGCCTCTGCAGATGGATTTTCTTCTCTTTTCAGAGCTCCATTATAAAAATTATAAGGAATAGATAAACCTTTAGAGTCACGAATGATTCCGTATTCTCCAAAGAGTAATATTTTTGAGTAAAATAAAGGTCCTTTCATATATCGTTTGAACTTATTTTATTTTGTTAATTTTTATTGGATTCTGTCTGGTATCGAAAACAGAAAGTATAATAATGTGTTTGCTGTTGTAATGATAAAACAAAGTAGATTGTTTGCTAATTACAGCTTTTCTAATCTTTTTATTGATGCCCGAAACTGGAAATAATTCTGGATTTTCAAGAATTAAATTTATAATGGAATTGATTTTATTTGAAAACTTCTTTTTTGTTTTTTCATTCCATTTTGATTCCAAATAGTTAAAAACATTTTGAAATTCAATTTTCGCTCGAGGAGTAATTACGACTTCTCTTTTCATTACTAAAGATGTGGTTTTATAAAATCATCAAATGATGAATATTCACCTCTTTCGTATTGTTCCATTGATTCGTTTATAATATCTTGTTGCTCCTCCGTCAATTCATCCCACCAATCTTTTTTTTCGGTTGAGAATATTTTTCGGATAGATGCAAGTATAGACTCATCGTTAGTTTCTTCCAACAATTTCATCAATTTTGATTTTTCTAATTCAATGTTCATATTCTATCTTTTTAGAAATATAAATATATTAAATTTTAGCTGAACCCATTCCAATTTCGTCACAAAGGTACTGACCATTTTGACAATAGCCAACTAATTCGTTCTTAATAAATTGCAAAACGTTTTCTTTTACATTTTCGGGGTATAAAACGTGTACGTTTGCACCAGCATCTAATGTAAAACAAACAGGTATTTTAGTTTCGTTTCGGTACTTCCAAATGGCATTAATAATTTGGAGTGTGTTGGGTTTCATCAAAATAAAATAAGGAATCGAAGTCATCATCATCGAGTGCAATGTTAAGGCTTCGCTTTCGACTATTGTTATGAATTCGTTTAAATTTCCGCTTTCGAAAACGGTAATTAATTTATCTAAATTTTCGTGAGCTTGTTCAAAACGTTTTTCAGCAAATGGATGTCCGTTCATTAAATTATGACCAACGGAACTCGAAACTTGTTTTTCACCTTTGTCAACTAATAAAATGGTATCTTGAAAATTCTTGAATTTTTCGTGAATCGTGTTTGGAAATGCTACTCCAAACAAATCCGAACTTCCTTTGATATTGTTGTGATTGCCCCAAACGACTACTTCTCCTTTTACACTTCGGCAGGCACTTCCTGAACCCAAACGTGCCAAGAAAGAAGCTTTGTGATAAAAATAATCCTCAGTCATTTCTGGATTTAATACTTTTTCTAAACTCATTAAATTCATTGCCAATGCCGCCATTCCTGAAGCAGAAGAAGCAATTCCTGAACTGTGCGGAAAAGTATTTTCTGTATCAATTGTAAAATGATAGTCTTTTAAAAAAGGTAAGTAAACCAAAACTCTTTCAAAAAACTGCTGAATTTTTGGCTTGAAATCTTCTTTTGCTTTTCCTTCAAAAAGCAAGTCGAAAGAAAAAGTATCTGTCACATTGAGCGGAGACGAAATGTCTTTTTTATCAAAAGTCAATGAGGTAATCGTTTTACAATTATTCAAAGTAAAACTTACCGAAGGATTGGCTGGAATTTGCTTGTCTTTTTTGCCCCAATATTTCACTAAAGCAATATTGCTGGGAGAACTCCATTGGAATTTTCCTGAATCTATAGCATTTGTGTAAGAAGACGGAATAAAATCGTTTGCTGTAAACATCAATTAAGTTTTTTGCAAAGATACTTTTTTGCTTTAAACCTTGATTTTTTATTTATTGAATCGTTCAAAGTTTTGATTAATTTTGAAAAAAAATCAAAGATGAATAAGATTTCTAAAATTCTAGTCGTTGTTGTAACCTGTTTGGTAGTTGGATATTTCTCCGGAATGGTAACCCGTTCCGCTATAACAACTTGGTATCCAACATTGGTAAAGCCGAGTTTTAATCCGCCCAATTGGATTTTTGCACCCGTTTGGAGTATGCTTTATATTATGATGGGAGTCGCAGCAGGATTGGTTTGGAGCAGAATGGAACAGGAAAAAGAAGCAGTAAAAAATGCCTTGATTTTTTTTGCTGTTCAATTGGCTTTGAATGCTTTGTGGTCTTTTTTGTTTTTTGGTTTGAAAAATCCAATGTTAGCAGGATTGGAAATAATTATTCTTTGGCTAATGATTTATGAAACCTATTTGAAGTTTTCTAAAATCAACAAAATTGCAGGTTATTTGTTTGTTCCTTATTTACTTTGGGTGAGTTTTGCTGCGGTTTTGAATGGAAGTATTTGGTGGTTGAACAGGTAGTTTTGTTAAAAATTATTCGCCACAATAAATCCACTTGTCCATGCATTCTGAAAATTAAATCCTCCAGTAATAGCATCAATATTAACTATTTCGCCAGCGAAATAAAGGTTTTCGTGTAGTTTGCTTTCCATCGTTTTGAAGTTGATTTCTTTTAAATCAATTCCTCCAGCGGTTACAAATTCTTCTTTGAAAGTGCTTTTTCCGTTTACTTGAAAGCTGGAATTGGTCAGTTGATTGATTAAATTTTGTAGTTGAATTTTAGATAAATCAGCCCATTTGGTTTCGGAAGAAATTTCAGAAGCCAGAACTAAATTTTCCCAAAGACGGTTGGTAATTTCAAAAGGCGATTTTTTGGAAACCATTTTTTTGGCATTTTCCTGTTTTAAATCTTTTAGGATTTTTTCAGCATCTTCAGCGTCAAGATCGTTCAGCCAATTGACAAAAATGGTAAATCGATAATTCTTTTCAAATAGAATTCGAGCTCCCCAAGCGGATAATTTTAAAATGGCTGGCCCGCTCATTCCCCAATGCGTGATTAACAATGGACCTGTCGAAGTCAATTTGGTGTCTTTTACTTTTACAGAAACCTGTGCCGAAACGCCGGGTAATTCCTTTATTCGAGTATCTTTGATATTAAAAGTAAACAAAGACGGAACCGGATTTACAATCGCGTGACCAAAAGTTTGCAGCATTTCCCATATTTTAGGATTGCTTCCCGTGGCTAGAATTAGTTTTTCGGTGATGTAATTTTCGGATTTTGTTTCGATTTTCCAAAAATTGTCTTTTTTGAAAATGGATTGTACACTTTGTCCTGTCAAAACTGTAATTCCCAATTTTTGAGTGGCTTGTATAAAACAATCAATGATGGTTTGCGACGAATTCGAAACCGGAAACATTCTTCCATCGTCTTCAATTTTAAGTTCTACGCCGTGATTACTAAACCATTCTATTGTGTCTCCCGAACAAAATTGATGAAAAGGCCCACGCAATTCTTTTTCGCCTCGGGGATAAAATTTAACCAATTCATTGGGATCGAAACATGCGTGCGTTACATTGCATCTTCCTCCGCCAGAAATACGAACTTTAGACAATACTTCGCTTCCACGTTCGAGGATGGCTACTTTTAGTTTTGGATTTTTCTCTGCAATGTTGATTGCTGTAAAAAATCCTGCTGCGCCACCGCCTACAATTATAATGTCAAAATTCTGGTTCATATTTTGGTTTGAAACTAGCTTTGTCAAAGTTCAAAACTTTGACAAAGCTGTAATGAGATTGTTTTATATTTTATCTGGAAAATCAGAAATAATTCCGTTTACGTTGAATGATTTTATTTTTTGAATAGCTTCTTTCGAATTCACCGTCCAAGGATAGACTTGGAATCCGTTTTCCTGAAGCAAAGCTACATTTTCTTTGGATAACAATTCATAATCGGGATGAATGGAAAATGCTTTTATTTTTTTGGCGAAAGCCAAAGCTGTGGAAATAGAATCTTCTGTCAAAACCCCAATTCTGATTTTTGAATTTAATAAATGAATTTCTTCAAGCATATTCCAATCGAAACTGGAAATCAAAAAATCAGTATAATGCCAATTTTTTTCTGAAATATAACGAGTGATTAATTCTATTACAGGTTTTGCCGTTCCAATTCCTTTGAGTTCAATATTGATAAAACAATGTCGATTGACCAAATCTAAAACTTCAATTAAAGTTGGGATTCCATGGTTGTTTTCAATTCTGAAAGTTTTCAATTCTTTTAAAGACAATTCGTTAACAAAACCTTTTCCGTTAGCGGTTCGGTCAATAGTTTCGTCGTGAATAACAATTAATTCATTATCGGAACTCAAATGTACATCAAGTTCGATGCCGTCTGAACCTAATTCAATCGCTTTTTCGAAAGCAATTAAGGTATTTTCGGGTTCGTAACCTTTCGCACCACGATGTCCGATTTTGAGAATTTTATTCATTTATTTTAATTCTAATAACAATACGGATTTGGGTTCCAAAAGAATTTCCTTGGTCAGATCGATGTTAATTTCTGTAAGAACCTCTTTTCCAGTTTTGTAATTTTTTAGATTTTCTTGAAAACGATTTAAATCTAGTGTTTTAGCATCAATTCTATTGTTGAAGATCACCATTATACTTTCGGACTCATCGTGTCTAAAATAGATATAAACATTGTCTTCTGGAATATAATGCGTCATTTTACCAGAATGAATTACGGATTTTGTTTTCCGCCAATTGAATAATTTGGAAGTGAAATCGAAATATTCATTTTGCATTGGTGTTCTTCCTGTTTTGGTAAACGCATTATTAGTATCGTTTTTCCATCCACCAGGGAAATCATAGCGAATATCGGCATCGCCATTGTCTTTGTTGCCATTCATCCCTATTTCGGATCCATAATATATTTGAGGAATTCCTCTAACGGTGGCAAGCAATACCATCGCCATTTTGTATTTTTGAATGTCGTTGTAATACACATGGTTCAAGCGATGAGTATCGTGATTTTCGGCAAAAGCAAGTAAATTATTGACGTTCGGATACAAAAAATCATTGGTAAAATTATTGTAAATTCGGATCATTCCTGTTTCCCAATTGCCATCTTCATTGAAAACAGTCAATAGCGCATCCGATAAAATAAAGTCCATTATGCTGGGTAAATGGGAATTAAAATTTTGAATTTTTCCAATCACACTATCTTTTTGCCAATACGAAAGTTGAGCTTGATCCCGCATCGAAATTTCGCCTACGATATTGAAATTAGGATATTCGTCGGTTATAGCTTTGGTCCATTTTGCAACAGCTTCTGGTTCGGCATAATTATACGTATCGACTCTAAAACCGTCCAGATTCGCATATTCAATCCACCAAATCGCATTTTGGATGAGGTAAGTCAAAACCAATGGATTTCGTTGATTCAAATCGGGCATCGAAGGAACAAACCAACCATCGAAACAGGTTTTGGTGTCAATTTTCGAGGCGTGAATATCGTGAACTAGAGTTCTCTTATGATTGGTTTGCGTGTAAGTTTCGAATTGATTGATCCAGTCTTTTGTGGGTAAATCTTTGATTATCCAATGTTCCAGTCCCCAATGATTTACTACATAATCCATAACCAATTTCATCTTTCTTTTGTGAAGTTCTGATGCTAGCTTTACATAATCTTCGTTAGTCCCATACCGAGGGTCAATTTTATACACATCGGATTGGGCGTAGGTATGATACGAACAAACAGCGTCATTGTCTTCGCAAAGAGGTGTGCTCCAAATGGTGGTTGCGCCGAGTTCCTGAATATAATCCAAATGATTGATGATTCCTTGAATATCTCCGCCGTGCCTGCCTTCGGGTAATTCTCGATTGTATTTTTCGGTGGTTGAAGCATCGTTTGTATTGTTCCAATTTCCATTCGAAAAACGATCGGGCATCAACAAATAAATAAGATCTGAAGCATCAAAACTTTGTCGTTCTGCCGAGTTTTCTCTTCGTTGTTTTAGGCTGTATTTTTGGGTAAAAACTACTTTTTCGTTTTCTTTAAAAATGAAATGAAAGTCGGAGGGAGGACAGTTTTTAGTAGCAATAGTAACGAAAATATAGTTGGGATTTTCAGTTCTATTTACTTTTATTATGGGAATTTTATTAGAAATCGAAACTTTGTACTTTGCTATATTTTTACCATAAAATAGAATTTGCAATTCGGGATTGTTCATTCCTGCATACCAAAAAGGAGGTTCTGTTTTTTCTATTTGAGGCAACATAGGCAGAGTTGGAAAGTGAACAGTAAATTTATCTTTTTCCTTTTAGAAAAAGGAGTTTTTTGTAAAATATTAAATGAAAAAGGCTGTCTTTTACGGACAGCCTTTGATATAATAAATTTTTGGATTACAATTTCCCATCTTTTATTTCATCCACAATTTCTGGATTTAATAGCGTAGTGGTGTCTCCAAAATTAGAGAAATCACCTTCGGCTATCTTGCGAAGAATGCGACGCATAATTTTACCAGAACGGGTTTTTGGCAAACCTGATACAAATTGAATTTTGTCCAACTTGGCAATTGGTCCAATATGATCCGAAACATGTCGGTTGATTTCTTTTTTTAAGTTTTCTTTGTCGCGATATTCACCAGATTCTTTCAAGATTACAAAACCATAAAGGGCATTTCCTTTTACATCGTGCGGGAATCCTACAATGGCACTTTCGGCAACTGCTGGATGTTCGTTGATCGCATCTTCGATAGGGGCAGTTCCTAGGTTGTGACCTGAAACAATTACCACATCATCTACACGTCCTGTGATTCTGTAATACCCCACTTCGTCACGTAAAGCGCCGTCTCCTGTGAAATATTTTCCAGGGAAAGCACTGAAATAGGTGTCTTTATAACGTTGGTGATCGCCCCAAATGGTTCTAGCGATTCCAGGCCAAGGGAATTTGATACAAAGACTTCCCGTAACTTGATTGCCTTCGATTTCGTTGCGTTTTTCATCCATTAATACGGGTTGAATTCCAGGTAATGGCAAAGAAGCATAAGTTGGTTTTGTTGGCGTAATAAAAGCAAGAGGTGAGATCATAATTCCTCCCGTTTCGGTTTGCCACCAAGTATCTACTAATGGGCAACGTTTTCCGCCCACGTGGTCGTTGTACCAGTGCCAAGCTTCTTCGTTGATAGGCTCTCCAACCGATCCAATTACTTTCAATGATTTGAAAGGGAATTTTAATACATATTCTAGTTTCTCTTTTGCCAAAGCACGAATAGCTGTTGGCGCAGTATAGAATTGAGTTACTTTGTGTTTTTCGATAGTTTCCCAAAAACGGCTGTAATCAGGGTATGAAGGAACTCCTTCGAAAATTACGGTTGTAGCACCGTTTAATAATGGGCCGTAAAGGATGTAAGAGTGACCAGTAATCCAACCAATATCGGCAGTACACCAAAAAATATCGTTCTCTTCGTAACTGAAAACATTCTTGAAAGTATAAGCAGTATAAACCATATATCCTGCTGTAGTGTGCACCATTCCTTTAGGTTTTCCTGTAGAACCCGATGTGTAAAGGATAAACAAAGGATCTTCGGCATCCATAATTTCAGCAACGTTGTTGTCTAGAGCGGCATCCAAAAGAGGTTGCAACCATTGGTCACGACCTTCTTTCATATTTATTTCAGCATTGGTTCTTTTGGCAACCAAAACGTTTTCAACGCAAGGACAGTTGTTCAAAGCATCATCGATAATTCCTTTTAGGTCAATGGTTTTTTCACCTCTATAACCACCATCCGATGTAATAACCATTTTGCATTCGCTATCGTTAATTCTTGCCGCTACTGCTGAAGATGAAAATCCAGCAAAAACAACCGAGTGAATGGCTCCAATTCTAGCACAAGCTAAAACAGAAACTGCTAATTCTGGAATCATTGGTAAATAGATACAAACTCTATCGCCTTTTTTGATTCCTTGTTCGCGAAGCACGTTTGCCATTTTTGACACTCTTACATACAATTCGTTGTAAGTAATATGCTGTGCCGCTTCGTCTGGATTGTTCGGTTCGAAAATAATAGCGGTTTTATCGCCTCTTTTGGCAAGATGTCTATCAATACAGTTCTTAACGATGTTTAATTTGGCATCAACAAACCATTCAATCTTGGCTTCTGCCATGTCAAATTCCATTATTTTCTCACTTTCTTGATACCAAGTAAAGTTTTCGGAAGCAATTTTGCTCCAAAATTTTCTCGGTTCACGAATGGATTTGTTATAATGTTTGAAGTATTGTTCTAAATTGTCTATTTTATAATAACTCATATTGAATTTTTTCTATTGATAAAAGTCTGAATGTTAAGGTTTGAGATTAACAAAATTAAAAACCTATTGTTTTGCAAATATAAGAATAGGCGATTTAGTTTTAGAAGAAACTTGCCTTTTTTATATAGGTAACACTTGTTTTCCTAATTTTTGATTGATAACCAACGCAGCTGCCTCATAAAAAGCAAAAAAACCACATAAAATTCCTTCGTAACCTGCAATAGTGTGAATTTCCTCGCTACCTGTAAAACTAGCTGCGGACAATAAGCCAAAAAGAATCACTAGTGAACCAAAAATGAGTTTTCCGATGGTGTTTCCGTTTAAGGTTCCGATGAAAAAAGCCAAGGTAAATAAACCCCAAATTCCTAGATAACATCCCATAGAAGCTCCGTCGGGTTTTGTAGCAAGACCCATTGCTGGCATTACCCACAAAGCAACAAGTGTAAGCCAAAAGAAACCGTAAGACATAAAGGCTGTCATACCAAAACCATTTCCTTTTTTCCATTCCATAATTCCGGCAATAACTTGTTGGATTCCTCCAAAAAAGATTCCCATTCCCATAATCATGGAGTTGAGTTCGAAAAAACCGGCATTATGAATGTTCAATAACATGGTAGTCATTCCGAATCCGAAAAGTCCTAAAGGTGCTGGATTAGCTGTAGTGTCTTTGATAATTTGTTCCATAAAGATTTAATAATTTAAGGTTTTTGTTAGTAAATAGCGTTTGATTTTGGTTTGTTTTTTAGTCAATACACAAATATATTAAACCTACTGGATTTTCAGGAATATTTTTTTGTTTTTTAGGGCATTCGCTTTTAGAAAATTACCGCAGATTCGCAGATTTTAAAAATAAATCAGAACTATTTTATTGCACTAATTCAAAAATTAGTGTTAATTTTTCTAATTTATGTTCTGAAAATCTGCGAATCTGCGGTGTTTTTTATTTAGAATTTCTTCGGTTTTAAAAGCGAATGCCCTGTTTTTTGTATGTAGAGGATTGCACCGATTAATTTGAAGTTTTTTTGTTTCACACCGAAACCTAATTTCAGTTTAACAAATAAAAAAAAGTCCAGAAGCAATACCTCTGGACTTTTTTGAAATTATTCGATTCTGTTATTATTTTACAGAAAATTTGAATGTTGTTTTTGTTTTGTAATTTTCTCCTGGACTCAATGTTGTAGTTGGGAAGTCTTTTTGATTTGGAGAATCTGGATAATGTTGTGTTTCTAGACACAAACCAGTTCTTTTAGCATAAGTTCCACCGTTTCTCATTGGTAATGTTCCATCAAGGAAATTTCCAGTGTACAATTGAATTCCAGGCTCTGTTGAGAATACTTCTAACAATCTTCCACTTTTAGCTTCATAAGCTGATGCTACAAAACGATCGCCTTTGTCTTGGTTGTTCAACACCCAGCAGTGGTCGTATCCTAACCCTTTTTTCAATTGATCGTCTTTTGCCTCGATATCTTTTCCAATCACTCTAGGTTTTCTGAAATCGAAAGGCGTATTAGTCACATCCGTTAATTGTCCTGTTGGAATCAAATCTCCATCTACAGGAACTAATTTATCAGCATCAATCACAACTTCGTGATCCAAAATTGTTTTAGTGAAATCACCAGATAAGTTAAAATAAGAATGTTGCGTTAAGTTAACCACCGTTTTCTTGTCCGTAGTCGCTTCGTATAGTACGTCTAATGAATTGTCATTGTTTAAAGTGTAAGTTACAAAAACAGTCAGGTTTCCAGGATACCCTTCTTCCATGTCTTTGCTTACATATTTTAATTTTAAAGTTGCATTAGCACCACCTTTAGCTTCTTCGGCAGTCCAAACTCTTCTGTGAAAACCTTCTGGTCCACCGTGCAAAGCGTTTTTGCCATTGTTCAATGCCAATTGGTATTCTTTACCGTCAAGGCTGAATTTTCCTTTAGCAATTCGGTTTCCGTATCTTCCGATTAAAGCTCCAAAATAAGGATTGGCTTTTTGGTATTGTTCTAAATTATTGAAACCAATAACCACTTCTTCTGATACTCCCGCTTTGTTAGGTACTTTCAGCGAAGTAATAATTCCACCATAAGTGATGATGTTTACTTCCATCCCTTTTTGATTTTTTAGGGTGTAGTTATCTACTTGTTCACCAGTGGCAGTTTTGCCATAGGCTGATTTTACGATTGACACTGAATCGGTAGCTTTTGTTTCTAGGGTTATTTCTTCCACTTTTTTGTCTCCTTTACATTGAATATTCATACTTGCCAAACTTACTAAGGAAATTCCATAAATGCAACGTTTTAATACATTCATAATTTATTGGTTTTTTGGGTTAATATTAATTAAAGAAAAGTTTGAAGGCTTCAAAACAGATTGTTCTTTAACCTTCAAACTTTTTATTTTTTACTTATTTATAGTCCGTGTTGAAACAAGTGATAATAGGCTTCATTGGCATTCAAAGTGTCTTTGAAAGCACGAATTTTAGTATCATTGTCAATTACAACCAATTCGATTCCTGCAATATCGGCAAAATCTTCCATGAATTCAGTAGTTACGGCTTGGCTATACACCGTGTGATGCGCTCCACCTGCCAAAATCCAAGCTGTTGCAGCAATATCAAGGTTTGGTTTGCAATCCCAAAGTACACGCGCTACTGGTAATTTAGGCAAATCAGCCATTGGTTTAACCGCTGTAACTTCGTTTACAATCAAACGGAAACGAGTTCCCATATCTACTAATGACACATTAATTGCATCTCCAGCTGGTGAATTGAACACCAAACGAACTGGATCTTCTTTTCCTCCAATTCCCAATGGGTGAATTTCGCAAGAAGGTTTTCCGTCAGTGATAGAAGGACAAATTTCCAACATGTGTGAACCTAAAACGTATGATTTTTCAGGAGTGAAATGATAGGTATAATCTTCCATGAAAGAAGTTCCGCCTTCCAAACCGATGTTCATTACTTTCATGACACGAACCATGGCAGCTGTTTTCCAGTCGCCTTCTCCACCAAAACCGTAACCATCAGCCATCAAACGTTGCGTTGCAATACCTGGCAATTGTTTTAATTCTCCCAAGTTTTCGAAAGTATCGGTAAAAGCACCAAAACCACCTTCTTCTAAGAATGCTCTCAAACCTAATTCGATTTTGGCAGCATCCAATAATGATTGTCTTTGCTCTCCACCTTTTTGCAATTTAGGAGCCAAATTGTATGATTCTTCATAAACTGCTACCAGCGCCTCTACTTGTGCATCGGTAACCAATTTCATTTTATTTACGATATCAGAAGAGTCGTATCCGTTTACAGACATTCCAAAACGAATTTGGGCTTCCACTTTATCGCCACAAGTAACGGCAACTTCACGCATATTGTCTCCAAAACGCGCTACTTTTAGGTTTTGCATTTCATCCCAACCTAAAGCAACTCTCGACCAGTTTCCTAATTTAGTTTGTACTCTTTTGTCTTCCCAGTGACCAACAACCACTTTACGTTTCTTGCGCATTCTAGACATAATGTACCCAAACTCTCTGTCTCCGTGAGCCGATTGATTCAAGTTCATGAAATCCATATCGATGGTTGCCCAAGGAATTTCAGCATTGTATTGGGTGTGTAAATGGCACAATGGTTTTTTAAGAATGCTCAGGCCGTTAATCCACATTTTGGCTGGAGAAAAGGTGTGCATCCAAGCGATAATACCAATACAGTTTTTGTTGGTATTGGCTTCCAAACAAATATCCGTAATTTCACTAGGTGATTTTGCCACCGATTTGTAAATCACTTTTACTGGAACCGAAGAAGAAGCATCAATTCCTTTTGCAATTTCTTGCGAATGTACCGCAACTTGTTTTAAAGTTTCTTCACCGTATAAGTTTTGGCTTCCTACTACGAACCAAATTTCTTTTTTAGAAATATCTATCATTATAATATATTGTTTAAAATTGTTTAAAGTTTAAAATTGTTTAAAGTTTCTTTAGTTTAAACAACTTTAAACTAAAGAAACCTTAAACTAAAATTACTGTCCGTAATACGAATCTTTTCCGTGTTTGCGTTCGTAATGTTTTTTGATTAAAGAATCTTTCAATCTTGGTGCATTTGGGTTGATCAATTCCGTTAGATGTGCCATTTCGGCAACAACTTCTAAAACTTTAGAATTGTACACTGCTTTTGCAGCATTTTTTCCCCAAGCAAAAGGTCCGTGATTGCCAATTAAAATCATTTCTACTTCTTCATAAGAAAGGTTTTTTTCTTTGAAACAGTCTAAAATTTGGATTCCAGTATTGTGTTCATAATTCCCTTCGATAAGCGAGTCAGCCATTGGCGGAGCACACGGAATATCTTTAGTCAAATGATCGGCATGCGTAGTTCCAAAAATTGGAATATCTCTTTGTGCTTGTGCCCAAGCTACAGAATACGTAGCGTGAGTGTGAGCAACACCACCAATATTTGGCCAGTTTTTGTATAAATAAGCGTGCGTTTTCGTGTCAGATGACGGACGCATCGAACCTTCGATAATGTTGTTGTCGAAATCCACAATCACAATATCTTCGGCTTTTAATTCTTCGTAAGCCACGCCACTAGGTTTAATAGCGAAAACACCATTTTCTCTATCTACAGCACTTACATTTCCAAAAGTGTAAACAACTAATTTCAAGGCATTCAATTGCATATTAGCCTCGTAGCATTCTTGTTTTAAAGCGGTATATTTTGACATTCTAAATTTATTATTTTGTTATACTTTCTACAAATTTAGCCAAATCAGAATACGAATCCATCAATTCTTGATAAGCTTCTATTTTGTCTGATTCTGGGAAATATTCGCTTTCAAAATCGCTTCCCATTTTTTTGCTGGCTTCAATTACGTTTGGATAAATTCCAGCCGCAACCGCTGCGTAAATCGCTGCTCCCAATGCTGGTGCTTGATCTGAAGCGGCAACTTTGATAGGTTTGTTCAATACATTTGCCAAAGTTTGCATAATAAATGGTGATTTTCTTGCCACTCCTCCAATTCCGATAACGCTGTTAATTCGAACGCCTTCTTCTTCAAATCGATCCACAATTTTTTTAGAACCAAAACATATAGCATTAATCAAAGCTTTGAAAAGATGAGGTGCTTTTGTTCCTAACGAAACATTAGTAAAAGCACTTTTCAATCCTTGATTTGCATCTGGAGTTCTTCGTCCGTTTACCCAATCCAAAGCAGTTGGAATACTTTCCGATAACGGAATCACTTCTGCTTGTTGAGTCAAGGTTTTGATGAAATTAGATTCAATTTCTGCTTTTAATTGTGTTTTTTGATCGTCGGATAATAGGGTAGAAGTGTAAACCAAATTGTCTAACGGCCAAGAAAGTGTGTCTTTGAACCAAGCCAAAACATCGCCAAAAGCCGATTGTCCTGCTTCTAAACCAATGTAACCCGGAATAACCGATCCATCTACTTGTCCGCAAATTCCTTTAACCGTTTTCGTTCCAACGATGTCTTTGTCAGAAACCAAAATATCGCAAGTTGAGGTTCCCATAACGCGAACCAAAGTATTCTCGTCAATTTTAGCTCCAACTGCTCCTGAATGTGCGTCGAAAGTTCCAACAGCAATTACAGTATCGGTTGTCAATCCTAATTTGGTTGCCCATTCTTGGTTTAAATTTCCAGCAACCACATCAGAAGTATAAGTTTCGTTGAATAATTTTCCACGAAGTTGTGCTACATAAGGATCTAGTTTTTCAAGGAATTCAACAGGAGGCAAACCGTTCCAGTCTTCGTGCCATAAGGCTTTGTGTCCTGCGGCGCAACGGCTTCTTTTGAACGATTTTAAATCTTTATTGTCAATTAACAAATAGGTCATTAAATCACAATGTTCCATCCAAGTGTGAGCAGCGTTTTTAACGGCTTCGTCCACACGAGCGATATGTGTTATTTTTGCCCAAAACCATTCTGACGAATAAATTCCTCCTGAATATTTGATGAAATTTTCTCCACCCCAAGTGGCTGATAATTCATTGATTTCGTTAGCTTCATTTATAGCAGTGTGATCTTTCCATAAAATCATCATCGCATTTGGATTTTCTGCAAATTCAGTTGTCAAAGCCAATGGCGTTCCATCTTCTGTAACTGGAATTGGCGATGAACCCGTGGTGTCAATACAAATACTTTTGATTTGAGAAGGGTTAATTTTAGATTGACTTACAACTGCTTTTATGGTAGTTTCTAATCCTTCGATATGATCCAAAGGATGTTGACGAAATTGATTGATGGCGGCATTGCAATATTGCTTGTTTGCCCATCTTTTGTAATATGAAACTTCAGAAGCAATCTCCTGTCCATTTTCTGTATCAATCAATACGGCACGAACAGAGTCTGTTCCGTAGTCTAATCCTATAACGTAATTTTTCATTCTAAATTCTTTAAATTGTAGCTACAAATATAATATAAATAATTTTAAGTGTGTAAAAAACACTTAATTTAACTTTAATGCCTTTATTTTTAATAATATATCATCAAAACAGCTGTTTATGAAAAAACAAACTAATGAATTTATTTCATTAGTTTGTTTTGTTGCGATTAGTTCATTTTTAATTTCAAAATAGTCACAGAGTAGGCAGGAAGTTTTAGCTGTGGCTTGTTGTTTTTGTATTGAAATATAATTCCGTAAACGACAATCCTCAAGTCAAGGTGTGATGTTTTTGATTAAATTATGTTTCATTTTCTATACTATTTTAGGATTTGAAATTATTGGAATTGACTCTAATTTATTTTATTTACTCTGTTTTTATTTTTAGGGTAGCAGTTGCTAAACCATCGGCACTTGCGGATAGTAGAATCTCTCCTTTGGTTCGGTTACTTTTTATGATGGCTAATGCTTTTCCTTTCCAAGTCATCCTGGTTTGAGACACATAGGAATTCACATCTTTGATATTGGCATTATCAGTTCCGAGAATAGAACCAGATTCCGAAATAGTAAACTGAATTTTCAAATCGGCATTAGGTACAATTGTGCCAAATTCATCCACAATTTCCAAAGTGACATAAGATAAATCCTGTCCATCGGCTTTAATATTGTTTCGGTCAGCCTTGAGGACAATCTTTGTTGCTTTTCCAGCGGTCTTTAAAATTTTAGATTCAGTTTCCTTCCCATTTTGTAATCCAACAGCTTTTAATTGGCCCGGATTATAAGGTACAGAAAAGGTAGCTTTGAATTGAGTGTCACTATTTGTTTCACTTTCTCCAACAATTTTATCATTGAGATAAAGCCTAACCTTTGGATATTTTGAATACACTTCAACCTGAATTTCTTTTCCCAAAAATTCTGGCCATGTCCAACTTTCCCACGTTGGCCATACAGACCACCTCGTTTCAATTATCTCTAAAGGATCTGGATTAGGTTCTTTGACCGCTAAATAAAGTTTTTCATTATTATTATATAACATACTTCGATAGTGCGATATTGGTTTTCTCCAACCCATCATATCAATGTCTCCGCAATAAGCTCCATGCCAAGGGAAAAGGTCTCTTTCCCAGTGTTCGCCTGTAACTTCACCCGAATAATACCATCTGCCAATACCCGATTCGCCTAGATAATCCATTGCTGTCCAAACAAAATCACCAATAATGTATTTGTTTTCATTTACCAATTTCCAATTTTGAAATGCCTCTCTAGGATAGGATTCGGTTTGAACAATTACTCTTGTTGGCACACGTTTGTGGTCATCTGGAGCTCGCTTTAGTTCGTAATTATATCCAGCAACATCATGTTCTGCCATTAATGGGTCAAATATTTCCCAATCTTTGTCCCAAGTTGTCATTGCAGATGTAACTGGTCGTGTGGTGTCAATAGCTTTTACTGCATTGGCAAGATTTTTTGCTGTTGCAACTGCCTGCGGTTCTTTTCTTTCTATTATTTCATTTCCAATACTCCACATAATAACCGAAGGATGATTGCGGTCACGCTTCACCATAGCCTGAACATCACGTTCATACCATTTGTCAAAATACATCGCATAATCATATTCTGTTTTCTTGGTTCTCCAACCGTCAAATGCTTCGTCTATGACTAGCATTCCAAGGCGATCACAGGCTTCTAAAAAGGCTTGAGAAGGAGGATTGTGAGAGGTGCGTAGTGCATTGAAACCTGCTTCCTTTAATAGCTCGACTTTTCTTTCTTCGGCTCTGTCATAAGATGCGGCTCCCAAGGCTCCATTATCATGATGAACGCAACCTCCATTTAAAAGTGTCGTTTTCCCATTTAATAGGAAACCTTCTGTAGCTGAAAAACTAATGGATCGAATTCCAAAATTTAGAATTGATTGGTCTGCAATTTCTTCCTTATCAATTAGGCTGACTTTTGCATTATAAAGATTTGGAGATTCTGGCGACCATAATTTTGGCTTTGAAACTTTTAAATTTTGTTTGATGGTTTTTTTGCTTTTTGAATCGATTTGAACAGTTATAGAGGATTTTTTTACTTCTTTGTTGTTTTTTGAATCAAAAATTATTGTCTCAAGCTGGATGCTTTTAGGTTGATCGCTATTGTTTTTAATAGTTGTACTAACTTCAACGGTTGCTGAATTACTTTTGATAATCGGTGTGCTAATTCCTATGCCATCATTTTCGAAATGTACTCTGCCTTTTGATTTTAACCAAACATGACGATAAATTCCTGAACCACTATACCATCTGCTGTTTTTTTGTTTTGAATTATCTACTCGTACTGCAATAACATTTTCTTTTTCATAGTCCAAGTACGGTGTCAATTCATAACTAAAAGAAGTATAACCATAAGGATAAATGCCCAAAGATTTTCCATTGATAAAAACTTCGGAGTTCATATACACTCCTTCAAAATTGATGATAACCACTTTGTTTTTGTTATCTTTTGCTATTTTAAATGTTTTTCTATACCATCCTATTCCTGTTGGCAAATATGCGCCATCATTTCCCGCTGGATTTTTTGAAGAAAAATCACTTTCTATACTCCAGTCATGTGGTAAATCAAGCATTCTCCAATTCGAATCATCAAAATTAATTTTGCTAGCATCATCATTGTCGCCTAAATAAAACTTCCAATCATAATCAAATAGTTTTTTGGTGTTAGTAGTTTTGTTTTGGGCATCAAGGTTAATACATGGTAAGGTGATAATTGTAATTACCAGCCAAAGTTTAAAATAGTTCATCTTATTGAATTTAAATATATTTATAGTATTGGCCATAAATTAGCATCCCATTGCAATTGTTTTATTTGTAGCATTGGTTTTCCATTTTGTTTGGCATCATAGGCATGGTAGATGATGTAATCTTTTCCGTCAAAAGTGTAAGTGCTGTTGTGTCCAGCCCCAAACCAATTTTCATTTCCTTGAATCAATAAAGTTCCGCCACCTTCATTCAAGGATTTTCCGTCTTTGTCAACATAAGGACCTGCTATAGTTTTTGATCTTCCAACCACTACTTTATAAGTACTTTTTTCGCCACGGCAACACAAATCCCAAGAAAGAAATTGGTAATAATAGTCGTTCTTTTTGAAAATGAAAGGAGCTTCAAGAGCACCATCTCCAGGATTACTGTCGGCTAATTCGAAAGTTCTTTTGCGTTTGGCAATCGTATGCCATTCTTGCGGTTGTGCAATTGATTTTAAATCTGGATTCAATTTGACCATTTTCAATCCTTCCCAAAAAGAACCGAAAGCCAGCCATGGTGTATTATTTTCGTCGAAAGTCAAGTTGGGATCAATGGCGTTCCAAAGATCACGATTGGGAATGGATTGAATCACAATTCCTTGATCGACCCATTTGTAAGCAGGGTCTTTTGGGTCTAAAGTAGTATTGGTTGTAACGCCAATTGCCGAAGTATTTTTGGCAAAAGCCGAAACCGAATAATACAAATAATAGGTGTTGTTGTGGAAAGAAATATCAGGTGCCCAAATATGATTTTTGAAATCAGCAGCAACAGCATCAGCCCAAACCGGTTTTTCTGGAAATATGGCTGGTTCTTTCGTCCAGTTTTTTAAATCTTTGGAACTAAAAACGCTAATGCCTCTTCCGGTGCAGTACAGATAATAAGTGTCTTTTTGCTTAATCATCACAGGATCATGAACGGAAATATCTTGCGCCGACGAAAAACAGCATATCAATAGTGCTAGAAAAAGGAATGGCTTTTGGGTGTATTTGTATAATTTCATTTTTTACTTTTTAACTAGATAAGGTATGTTTTGAAAACTGAATACTGAAATCTAAATATTGCCTACTTTGTTATTCCTTCTGAAGTCATAATTACTCTTTTCATTGTTCCATCGGGATTGTAATAGAGTCTATCAACACAAACCGATCTTCTGAAACTGCCTCCGTGAGTTGGAATGCTTCCGTTGTGGTAAATAAAATAATCTTTCCCTTTAAATTCAATAATTGCCTGATGATTCGTGTTTGAATTCCCAGCTACTTCATTCAAAATTCCTTTGTATTCCCAAGGGCCATTGATGGATTTACTCATAGCATAAGCGATTTTTTCTGGAAATTGGTAGGCATAAGACAAATAATACCAATCCTTGCGTTTGTGAATCCAAGGTGCTTCGGTAAAATTAGGCAAGTCAATGGTTTGGATTGGTCCATCAAATTCAATCATATTTTCTTTTAGTTTCACGTAATTGCAAACCGTGTTTCCCCAAAATAAATAGGCTTGACCATCATCGTCAATCATTACAGTTGGATCAATATCGTCCCAACTGATTTTGGTTTTGGTGGTCATGTCATTGGTAATTAGTGCTTTTCCTAGAGCATCTTTGAAAGGACCAGTTGGACTGTCTGAAACAGCAATTCCTATAGATTTTCCGTGAATGGTTCCGTGTGAAACGGTAACATACCAATAGAATTTTCCGTTGCGTTCAATTACTTGCGATGCCCAAGCGTCGCCTTTTGCCCAAGTAAAATCAGCTGGTTTCAAAGGCACAGGATGTTCTTGCCAGTTTACCATGTCCGAAGAGGAATAAAGCAACCATTCGTGCATTCGATAGGAGTTGACATCATCTGGAGCTTGGTCATGTCCTGCATAAAGATAGACTTTGTCTTTGTAAACCAATGCGGCTGGATCAGCAGTGTATTTGTCTTTGATGATAGGATTGTTGATAGTCAATGTTGTATTTCCACCATTGGCGGAAGCCGAAACTTTATCCGATTTTATGGTTTTACAAGACGTAATGAGGGTTAAAAGCGATAGGGTAATGAGTGTGTTTTTCATGGATTTTAGGTTTTTGAATCTCCTTATTTGATAAAATGCTCTTCCTAATAGGAGGAAGAGCATTTTTCTAACTAACTAAAACATTTATATAAATTATTTCCCTTCTAATGTTATAACAGAGAAAGGAGGAATTACGATTTCTAGTTTTCCTTTTTTGATTTCGAATCCTTTAAAAACAGTTGGTTGAATTTTTGTTGGATTTTCAAATGTATTATGGTCTTGCAATTTGGATGATTTTAGGATGGTTCCAGTTATGGTTTTTATTCCAAGTGCATTGAGGTCAATTTCTATTTTGTTTTCTTTTTTAGAATCAATATTTACCAATGAAATGTGTGTTAAACCTTTAGCATCTTTGGAAGCCGAAACGTTTATGGCTGGTAAGGTTTTGTCATTGAATGTGTATGATGGGGATTCGAATGATAAAGGTATCAGTTTAGCATCTTGGTGTACAGCATACATTTTCATGATGTGATAAGTCGGTGTTAGCAACATTTTTGTTTTATCAGTAAGGATTACCGCTTGTAATACATTGACGCATTGAGCCAAATTCGCCATACGAACTCTCTCGGCATGATTGTTAAAAATATTCAGGGTTGTTCCTGCCAATACGGCGTCTCTCATGGTGTTTTGTTGGTATAAAAAGCCAGGATTACTGCCTTTTTCTACTTCGTACCAACCGCCCCATTCATCGACTACCAAGGCAATTTTTTTCTTCGGATCGTATTTGTCCATAATGGCAGAATGTTTGGTAACCAATTCTTCCATTTTTAAGGCTTCGGTCATCGTTCTGAAATAAATATCTTCAGCAAAATCGACAGCATCTCCTTTTTTGTTCCAATCAATTACAGAATAATGATGTAAAGCTACACCGCCCAGCATGTTGCCTGGAATGTTTTTCATTATCGTTTCTGTCCAGTTGTAATCACCACTGTTTGCTCCTGAAGCCACACGCATCAAACCACCAGAGTTAGTCCAATCAGACATAAAGGTGGCGTATTTTCTATATTCACCAGCATAATAATCAGGTGTCATGTTACCACCACAACCCCAAGCCTCGTTGCCAACGCCCCATATTTTTACTTTCCATGGTTCTTTTCTACCGTTTTTCACGCGCAAATCACTCATTGGACTTTTGCCTGCAAAGTTTACGTATTGTACCCAGTCTGCCATTTCTTGAACGGTACCAGTTGCTAAGTTTCCAGCCAAATAAGGTTCAGTTCCTATCAGTTCGCACATATTCAAAAAGTCGTGGGTTCCAAAACTATTGTCTTCTGTAACGCCACCCCACCATTGATTTACAATTGTTGGACGTTGTTCTTTTGGTCCAATACCATCTTTCCAGTGATACGTATCGGCAAAGCAACCACCTGGCCAGCGTAAGTTAGGGATTTTTAAGTCTTTTAATGCAGCTACAACATCGTTTCGAACTCCTGCTGTATTAGGTATTTTTGAGGTGTCACCCACAAAAAAACCACCATAGATACACTTGCCTAAATGTTCGGCAAAATGACCGTAAATGTTTTTGTTGATTATTGTTGTGTTTTCAGTATTCTTAATAGTGATTACTGTCGCTTCTTTTTGAGCAATACTGATTTGGCTACAAAAAGTTAAAAGAAGTAAAAAAAAAGTGGTTTTTTTCATTTGGATAGTGTATAAGTGTGTGTTTTACATTTGTAAAATTAATAAAAAAATCTGCAAAAAGAAATTAAAGTGTTAAAAATACATTCAAAAAATAAATAATTTAAAGGTGTATTGATTTTGATACTGGGATTTATATGAAAATTTAGAGGCGATAGAAGAGGTTTTTGAAGTTCAAAATTTAGTTGAATTTACAAGTCTTTTTTAGTTTAAGTGTGATATTGACATTAATAAATTATGAAACCTATAGGGAAGTTGTTATATTTACCCTGAAAAAAATAAATTTAAAGATGTTAAATAGTTATAGTACAGCTGACAAAGTCTTGTTAGCTGTGGATTGTATCATTTTTGGTTTTGACCACGAAGGATTAAAGATACTCTTAATCAAAAGGGATTTTGAACCCGAAAAAGGGAAGTGGTCTTTGATAGGTGGTTTTCTTAAAAAAGAAGAAAAGCTAGACATTGCCGCCACCAGAATTCTAGAAAGTTATACGGGTCTTCATGATGTATATATGGAGCAATTGCATACCTATAGCGAAGTAGATCGTGATCCTGTAGAACGAACAATTTCGGTTGCCTATTATGCTTTGATTAATATAGAAAATCACAATGCCGAATTGATTCAAAATCACGAACCGCAATGGTTTAGTGTTGCCGATGCACCTAAATTGATTTTTGACCATGATACTATGTTGCGTCATGCGATTCGACGATTGCGTTACAGAACCTCAATAAAACCAGTTGGATTTGAGCTTTTGCCGGAGAAATTTACGATGCGCCAACTATTGGAATTGTATGAATCTATTTTGAGTAAAGAATTGGACAAACGAAATTTTATTAGCAAAATCAATTCTCTAGACATTTTGATTAAGTTGGATGAAAAAGACATGCAATCCTCCCGTAAAGGCTCTTATCTTTATACGTTTGACAAAGAAAAATACGATGCCAAATTATTGAATGACTTTGTTTTGAATTTGTAAAATTTCGCTTCTTTTTTTGAAAGTTATAAAAAAAAACCCGTAGTAAATAATTTTTACTACGGGTTTTGCTTTAATATGAAAAGCAGTATTATTTACTTTCTGCAATATATTTCAAGATTTCTTTAGCAGCACTTTCAGGGTTGAATCCGAATTTTTGATCCAACACACTAGCTGGAGCTGAATAACCAAAATGGTCTAATCCAACTACTTTTCCGCTATCGCCAATCAATCCTTCCAAGTTTACAGGAAGTCCAGCCGTAAGACCGAAAACTAATTTTCCTTTAGGGATGATGCTTCCTTGGTACTCTTTTGACTGTAATTTGAACAATCCTTCAGAAATGATAGAGGCTACGTTTACTTTTAGATTGTTTTCGTTTTCTAAAATTTCAGCAGCGCCTAATAATGTAGAAACTTCCGATCCATTTGCGAATAAAGTAATATCAGCATTTGGAGTCGATTTTACTAAATAACCACCTTTTTTAGCTGCTGTTGCTTCCTCATATCTAGATGATACAGCAGGAATGTCTTTGATGTTTTGTCTAGAAAGAATCAAAGCAGTTGGTGTTTTAGTGTTTTTCAACGCCATATCCCAAGCTACTGAAGTTTCGATAGCATCAGCAGGACGAAGTGCTAATAAACTTGGATTTCCCGAGTGATTTTTTACTTTTTCCATCAAACGCATTTGCGCTTCTTGCTCAATTGGTTGGTGGGTTGGTCCATCTTCTCCAACTCTGAATGAATCGTGAGTCAAGACATATTTTACAGGCAATTCCTGAATAGCAGCCAAACGAATCGCTGGTTTCATATAATCAGAAAACACAAAGAAAGTCGCTACTACAGCCACAACACCTCCGTGAAGAGCAATTCCGTTGGCAATAGCCGTCATTGTTAATTCAGCCACTCCAGCTTGCAAGAAAGCTCCGCTGAAATCATTTTTTTGCAATACAGAAGATTTTTTCAAGAAACCATCTGTTTTATCACTGTTCGATAAATCGGCAGAAGAAACGATTACGTTTTCTAAATTTTCTGCTAAATAACCCAATACAGCTGATGAAGCTTCTCTCGTAGCTACATTTGCTTTTTGAACTACTTGACTCAAATCTAAATCAGGAAGTACACCAGAAAGGAACGAATCCATTTTGGATGCCAATGCTGGGTTAGCCGTTTTCCATGCAGCAATTTTTGCTTTTTGTTCAGCAGCAGCAGCCGTTTTTTTAGCTAAAACTGATGTGTAGTGTGCTTGAACTTCTGGGAAAATATCGAAAGAACTTTCAGGATTTGCTCCTAAATTGATTAAAGTTTTTGTGAAATCTGCTTTGGTATCACCAATTGGTTTTCCGTGCAATTCGCATTCTCCTTCATACATAGACCCATCTGCAAGAACGCAACCTTTACCCATAATGGTTTTACCAATAATTAAGGTTGGTTTTTCAGTTTCAGCATTCGCATCGTTCAACGCTTTACGAATTTGCTCGTGATCGTGACCATCAATAGTGATTACTTTCCATCCCCAAGCTTCGTATTTCATAGCCGTATCTTCTGATGTCACTTCGTCTGTCATAGAAGAAAGTTGCACATCATTCGAATCATAAAACATGATAAAGTTGTTCAAACCTAAATGTCCTGCAATACGACCCACACCTTGAGAGATTTCTTCCTGAACACCACCATCCGTGATAAAACCGTAGATTTTGTGTTCGAAAAGACCGTTGAATCTAGCGTCAAGGAATTTCGCAGCAATAGCAGCTCCAGCTCCCATAGCGTGACCTTGTCCTAATGGTCCAGAAGTGTTTTCGATTCCTCTTAACACATCTACTTCAGGGTGGCCTGGCGTGATTGAACCCCATTGTCTGAAACTTTGAAGATCTTCTTTTTTATAATTTCCTAATAAATTGTATTGCGCATACATCAAAGCCGATAAGTGACCCGCATCCATAAAGAAACGATCTCTAAATGGCCAATCCATTTCAGTTGGGTCAAAATTCAAATATTCGGTGTATAGAATGTGCAAGAAATCAGCACCTCCCATAGCGCCTCCAGGATGTCCTGAATTTGCCTTTTCTACCATCGAAATGGCTAATGCTCTTATGTTATCTGCGGCTAAATTGTCAATTTTTTGATTCATGTTTAAAGTGTAAAAATTAAGTATGCTTGTAAAGTGTGATTATAGTGTAGTGAATTTTATTTGGTAGCTAATTGATTGTGATTGTATTGCATCACAAAATTTGATGCAAAAAAAACAGTGCCAAAAATAGACATTTTTTTCAAAACAAATCATTTAGTTCTTTAGTTTATTGTTATAAAATGGTGCGTTGTATTATTTTGTAAATAATTTCGAATTATTGAGGGGTTTTGGTTGTTTTTAATTTTTTAGGATTTAGTTTATTATACGAAAGTAATTTCTTCAGATTTGTTTTGGCGTCTTTTGGAGTAGTATAGAATTTAATTCTGTGCTAACCATAGAAGCAATATTTAATATATCCGAACTGTCGGTTTTTAAGAAGAGTTAATGGTTTGGTGTTTTCATGAATTAGTTTCATACAAGCTTTTTAATTACTGTTGCAAATAGTTAATAAAATGTTTATAAGTAAAAACTATGAATTATTTTTTTTTGATTGTAATTTTCTATATTTGTTATTATTAATTATTTAAATATAACGTAATGAAAGAAAATTTGAACGAGCTGTTCTTTGGTAATGAAGCAGCTCATAAATTAGATCAATTTAAAGCAGAACTTCTTAATATTGAGCAGAAAAATTCTAAATATTTTGAAAATCGCGTGTCAAAGATTAGTTTCGATAAAAACGATCGATTACATAATCATTATCTTATAATTACTAATTCAGATGGTGTAACTTTCGGTTTTACGAAGGATAATGATTTAGATATTAATGTTCAAACAGATTGTAATAACTTATTCAACGAAATTTTTAATTCGCAGAAAAGACCCAATCGATCGAATATGAATTAATTTCCACTTATGATTAGGTATAATTACATTATGTTCACATAAAGTTGAGCAAACAAAAAACTACAACTTTTTTAGGGTTGTAGTTTTTTGCATAGAGATCTTTAAATCAAATACCCAAAACAATCATAGGGTCAATATCTAGTTTTTGGCTAATTTCTCTTGCTATTTTTAGCGGCGGTTCACTTTTGCCAGTTAAATATTCACTGACTCTTGAAGTGCTAACACCTAGTAATTCCGACAGCCGTTTTTGATTTAAACCTCGTTCATACATACGCAATTTCATAGCTTCTACAAGTGTTGGCGCTTTTATGGGGTCGCTTACTTCTTCATAATCAGCAACTAAGTCAGAAAGCAAATCCAATTCGATGAAGTTTTTATCGGTAGTAGGCGTGGTGTTATCTACGAGGATTAATAATTCCTCGATACGGTTGATTATAGCGGTGTATTCTTTTTTTGTTTCTATTGTTCTCATAGTTTCTAAATGTTTGAACAGTCTATTTTGTCATATTCTGCATGGGTTCCAATAAACCGAATATATACTTTGCTGGAAGCAAAAATAATAATGGCAACAAGTCGATAATCATTGCCTTTGATGTTGAAAACATATCGATTATTGCCAATGTAATCAACAGAGTTGAAAGTTTGTTTAATATCCATTAAAGTATTCCATTCACTTCTTTTGGTTTTAAAATACCAATCTCTCAAAGCAACATCCGAACTGGAATGTTTTTCTGTAAAGTCTTTAATTTTGGTAAAAGTTACTATTCTCATTGGCTTATAATCTATTGCAAATATATTAATAATTTCGATAAATAAAACAAAATTACAAATATCGAAATCCTCATAAAGAATTTCGAATAATCAAATTACTTTTGTTTTCTATTTGTTCGTTTTTTCCTTTCAGGATCATTTGGGCTAGAATTTTTCCCATGTCTTCAAAATTCGTTGAAATGGTGGTAATTCCGTTTTCGACAATTTTTTTTAAAGGCGTTTCGTTATAGGAAATAATGCCAAAATCGCTCCCTAGTTTTAAGTTTTGGAGTTTTGCTTTTTCGATAACCTGAACCAAATCTCGGTCGTTCGGAATAATATAAACTTCGCCTTTTTTGATTTCTCTAGTGTTGAATTCGGTGATGATTTCGTGTTCGAAAGCAAAATCTTGGCAAAAACTTTCGAAACCCATTTTCATTCCCAGCGGCTCTTTCGAACCTGGAAAAATCAGGATTAATTTTTGGTATTTGTTGAGTCTGGATTTTCCTTTTTGCAAACCATTGTAAATATCCGTTAAGTGATTTTGATACACGGCAGGAAAAGATTTCAATTCCGGATTAGTTTGATCCAGAATATAAACCTCATTTACTGGTAGGGTTTTAACAATAGCGGCAGTGCCAACCAAATTAGCTGGCATGATGATGTATTTGGTGTAATTTCCATTACTGTCGTTAATCAGTTTTTGAAAAACTTTCAGATTAAAATGATGGAAAAAAATATCCACTTCTACGTCTTTTCCAATGTTTTTTAGGAACGAATTGTAGAGGTCTTCTTTGAAAATATTCAGCTCTTCGAAAAGTAGAAAAATCCTTTGCTTGATGCTGATTTCAGTGCTTTTTACGTAATAGCCTTTGCCTAAAATAGCATAGATAATTCCTCTTTTTTTGAGATCTTCATAGGCTTGCAAAACGGTATCGCGGGACAACGAATGTTCCAAGCAAACTTTGTTGATAGAGGGCAATCTCTCGTCTTTTTTTAACAAACCTTCTTCTATGGTTTTTTCAATAGAAGAAATGATTTGTTTGTATTTAGGAATGCCTTGATTGTTTTGGATTTGGATAATTTTCATGAGAAAACACTAATTTTTGGCAAGATACTAAAAAACTGGTGGGTACTGGTATGTAATTTACAACGATTGAATTATTTTTGGTTCACTGATTTTAAATTTTTAATAAAAAACAGCTTAATACCAACAACCATGAATGCTATTTTAATACAAAAAACGACTGACTTCTTCGAAAAGACTTTTGGTTCAAAGCCCGAAAGAGTAGTGCTTTCTCCGGGAAGAATTAACATCATTGGCGAGCATATCGATTACAACGATGGTTATGTTTTGCCAGCAGCAATTGACAAAATTATTTGTTTTGCTTTCGAAAAAAGTAATAGCAATACTTCGAAAATAATTGCAATCGATTTAGACGATTCTTTTGAAATTGAGATGAATAGTTCGATGGAATTGACCGATAATGTTTGGACGAATTACATTCGTGGAGTTATTCATCAATTGAAATTAAAAGGATTTGAGTTCGAAGGTGTGAATTGTGTTTTCAGTAGTAACATCCCTACCGGTTCTGGATTGTCTTCTTCGGCAGCTTTGGAATGTGGGTTTTTGTTCGGAATGAATGAACTTTTTGATTTGAACATAAAACCAGTTGATATTGCTTTAATGGGTCAAAGTGCTGAACATTGGGTAGGTATTAATTGCGGAATTATGGATCAGTTTTCGAGTGTGATGGGGAAGGAAGATAAAGTGATAAAAATTGATTGCCGCACATTAGAATACACCTATCACGATGCTAATTTCACGGATTATTCTTTGATTTTATTCGATTCGAATGTGAAACACTCCTTGATGACATCGGCTTATAACGAGAGAAGACAACAATGCGAAGAAGGAATTGCTACTATAAAAAAGAATTTTCCAAAAATCACTAGTTTTAGAGATTGCACCGAAAATCAAGTAATTAGCTTGAAGGACAAAATGAGCAAAGACGTTTTTAAAAGAAGCCTTTTTGCAGTGAAAGAAATCAAGCGTGTGGCTTTGGCTTGCGAAGCTTTAGACAATGGTGATATTCCAGCTTTGGGAAAACTAATGTTCGAAACGCACGAAGGATTATCGAAAGACTATGAAGTAAGTTGTGCTGAATTGGACATGATTGTCGATACTTTGAAAAAAGAAGAAGCCGTAGTGGGTGCTCGATTAATGGGTGGCGGTTTTGGCGGTTGTACTATCAACTTGATTAAAAAAGGCGAAGAAGAGCGTATCAAATCGCAGCTTGCGGGCCTTTATTTTGATACTTTTGGAATAGAATTAAAAATTTATGATGTTAAAATCTCAAACGGAACATCACTTTATACTGCTTAAGAAATGAAAAATTTTGACATAAACGAAGATCCACACAGACGTTTTAATCCCTTAATCAACGAATGGGTTTTGGTTTCACCACACCGTTCGAAACGTCCTTGGCAAGGGCAAAATGAAGCGGTAGTTACTGATGAGTTGCCACAATACGACCCAACTTGTTATTTGTGTGCAGGCAATGTTCGTATTAACGGAGAAATCAATCCACAGTATGAAAATGCTTTTGTTTTCGAAAATGATTTTGCGGCTTTGAAACAAGAAGAAATTACTTTCGAAGAAGATATAAAAGAGACTTTCTTCAAGGCAAAACCAGAAAGAGGTATTTCGAGGGTGGTTTGTTTTTCGCCTCGTCACGATTTGACTTTGCCACAAATGGAGGTTTCGGGAATTGAAAATATCATTGAAACTTGGCAAAAAGAATATACCGATTTAGGTGCTGTAGATTACATCAATCACGTACAGATTTTTGAGAATAAAGGAAGCGTGATGGGTTGTAGCAACCCGCATCCACACGGACAAATTTGGGCGCAATCTTCATTGCCAACCCAAGTAGAGAAAACCCAAATCAGTTTGAAAGCCTATTTCGGAAAACACGGAAGAACACTTTTACAAGATTATGTGAAAGAAGAAATAAAATTAGGAGAGCGTATTGTGGTCGAAAACGAGCATTTTGTGGCATTGGTTCCCTTTTGGGCAATTTGGCCTTTTGAAACCATGATTGTTAGCAAAAGAAATATCGCTAGAATTACTGATTTTACAAAAGAAGAAGTAACTGATTTTGCTTTGACTTTGAAACAATTGACCACTAAATATGATAATGTTTTTCAAACTTCATTTCCGTATTCGTCAGGAATTCATCAATCGCCAACGGATGGTGAATTGCATCCGGAATGGCATTTTCACATGCACTTTTATCCGCCATTGTTGCGTTCGGCTACTGTGAAAAAATTTATGGTTGGATATGAAATGATGGGTGAATCCCAAAGAGATATTACACCCGAAAAAAGTGCTGAAGTCTTGAGAAATCAATCCGATATTCATTACAAACAGCGATAGTTTGTAATGGTTGAAATACTATTTTTAAATGTATTAACCTTTGAATTTATAATAAATGTAAAAAATACATTTGTAAACGAGGTTAATACATTTTTTTATTTTACATTTGGCTTTCGTTTTTCATAATAAAACTATTGAAATAAAACACATCTTGCATTTTAAAGTTAATTTTAGAGTTGTGTTGCTATTTTTTTAGACTAATGTTTTCTTATTCAAGAATGAAAAATTTCAATTGTACTCTTTGTTATATTAATTACTAAAAAACTGAATTACTTATGAACCAGAACCTTGCATTTGCAGATTATGCAGTATTTATTATCTATTTTATCGTGGTGTCCGTTTATGGATATACCATTTATCGTAAACGTGAAAAAAACGAAAACGATGCAAAAGCATACTTTTTAGCAGAAGGAACACTGACTTGGTGGGCTATTGGAGCGTCTTTGATTGCTTCTAATATTTCGGCAGAGCAATTTATCGGAATGAGTGGAGAAGGATTCTTCTTGGGAGTTGCCGTTGCAGCTTATGAGTGGATTGCTGCTATTGCCTTGATTATTATTGCAATCTGGTTTATTCCTGTTTATCTAAAAAACAAGATTTACACGATGCCACAATTCTTGAAAACACGTTACAACGAATCTACCGCTTTGATTATGGCTGTTTTTTGGTTGTTTTTGTATGTTTTTGTGAATTTAACTTCTATTCTATATTTAGGAGCAGTTGCTATTAATGGTTTAGCGGGTGGAGAATATTTGCACGTTATCATGATTGGTCTTTCTGTTTTTGCGCTTTTAATCTCTTTAGGAGGGATGAAAGTAGTGGCTTATACCGATGTAATTCAGGTGGCAGTTTTGATTATTGGTGGTTTGGTTACCACATATATTGCGTTGACAACTGTTGGAGAATATTTTGGTGTAGGTCAAGATGCTATCGCTGGTTTCCAAGTGTTAATGGAGAAAGCACCCGATCATTTCAAGATGATTATTCCAGAACCAACGGCTACTTCTTCTCAAAATGATATTAATAAATACCTTACTTTCCCAGGAATGATGTCATATTTGGCGGGTATTTGGATTATTAACCTGAACTATTGGGGTTGTAACCAATATATTACTCAAAGAGCTTTGGGTGCTGATTTGCAAACCGCTAGAACGGGTATTTTATTTGCTGGATTCTTAAAATTATTGATGCCACTTATCGTAATGGTTCCTGGTATTGCTGCTTATGTTTTATACGAAAACGGACATTTGCCACAATTAGTGGGTGGAAAAGACGGAGCGTATTCCGCAATCTTGACGTTCTTGCCAACTGGTTTAAAAGGGCTTTCTGTGGCGGCTTTAACGGCAGCTATTGTGGCTTCTTTGGCTGGAAAAGTAAACAGTATTTCCACTATTTATACGCTTGATGTTCACAAGAAATACATTCAAAAAGACGCTAGTGATCAAACACAAGTAAACATCGGAAGATACGCTATTTTTGCCTCTATGCTTTTGGCTGTTTTCTTTACTTGGAACGATACTCTAGGTATTGGTGGTGAAGGTGGATTTACATTTATCCAAAAATATACTGGTTTTATTAGTCCTGGAGTATTTGCTATGTTTATTTTAGGTATGTTCTGGAAAAGAACAACTGGAACTGCTGCGATAGTGGGTGTAATTGCTGGATTTCTATTGTCAGTTTTATTCAACGAGTTTGCACCAGCATTATTCGGAAACGAAACATTGTTATACACAGCTTACAATAACGGAAAAGGTGGTTTCGAAATACCATTCCATATCTGTATGGGATTGTCATTCTTCTTCACGATGTTGTTGATGATTGTAATCAGTTTTGCTGGGCCAAAAGTGAATCCAAAAGCATTCGAATTGGATACTGAAATGTTCAAAATCAAACCTCAAACTACCGTTTTAATTGTAATTACGTTGTTGGTTATTTTTGCATTGTACGCTAAATTCTGGTAGCAATAATCTTTATTTTAATGCAAAAAGGGTAAAACTAAATTTTAGTTTTACCCTTTTTTGTTTGATTGAACTTCTTGAAATTATTTCTTTTTAACCTCAAAAGGAGTAACTGGCAATCCGTCTTTTGAAAACAAATTAGCAGCCGCTGGATTATTGTCCCAAGCATAAAGAACTACCGTATAATTGTTGATTTTTTCATTCCAAACTTCGACTTTGTTACCGATTATTTTGGCTTTTGCCCAAACAGAGTTAGACCATTTTCAGCATGTTATATACAAACAAGAGTTGTCGTCTAAAAGGAACCGTCTCTGAACTAGAGGCGGTTTTTTTTATGCTATATTTCAATAATAACAAAGGATGTATTTTGTATGAGTTGATGTTTTATTTTTTTAATATAAAATTGTGATTTATAAAATTGGCTTTTATATAATTAACTTTTTGTGTTCTGATTTTCTAAAAAAAATGTTTACTTTTATATAGGCTATTAAGCTCTAATAATTTTATATTGCAATATTAATCGTTAATAGATTATGGTATTAATTTAAAATTTTTGTTTTTTTTTTATATAATACAAAAAAACAGGATACAGCAGGATAGAGGTAGTATAACTATCCCATAAATTTGGAAATGTTAAAGAATGAATAATAACCGTTAAAAAAAGTATAAATATTTGTTACCAACTTTATAAGTTATCTATAATGAAGAAAAAAATTCACTACTATTTATTTGTCCTACCATTTCTGGCTCTTTTAGCCAGTTGTAGCCAAGACGTGTTTGATGATTACTATGCAAGACCAGGTTATCTGGAAGATCCAATTTACCAACAATTGGAAGAGCGTGGTAATTTCAAAAACCTGACAGCATTAATTACTAAAGCAGGTTACAAAGACATTTTGAGTAAAGCAGGTTATTGGACAATGTTTGCTCCAAATGACGAGGCATTTACCAAGTTTTTTCAAGAGAAAGGAATTTCTGATGTTACAAAGGTAGATTCTATCACTGCATCTAAAATTGTAAAATACGCTCTTGTGTATAACGCTTTCCGTACCGAGCAGCTTTCAGATTATCAATCAGGCACTGGCTGGGTTGTTGATCAAGCTTTTAGAAGGAGAACTGCTTATTATGTTGGATTTCAAAATGTAACAGTTGATGGGACTTCTATTGTATTTCTAGATTCAAATAGAAATGGAGGCTATTCATGGGGAGTTAGTGCTTCAAACATTACTACAGACAATAATAATAAGTATTTATCTTATTTTGAAAAAGAATATTTTGCAGCTCAAGCATTGAATGCGAGTGATTATAATTTTTTCTACCCAAATTCAACTTTTACTGATTTTAATTTATTTGAAGGATCTATAAAAGAAGCGAATATAGTTGCCGAAAATGGAATTATTCAAGAAGTGAGCCAAGTTTCACTTCCGTTACCAAGTATTGATGAACATTTAAAAGTGAGTACTGAATATAGTTTGTTTAATGAATTGCTTCAAAAGAATTTGGTTAATTATCAATTTCTTCAGGCAGCAACAGATGTGTATCGTAATTTTACAGGTAAAACAGATAGGGTATTTATTAAATATTATGACGCTACCTTGCCTTTTTCTCCAAATAACGAGAATTTCTTAAAACAAGCCGATAATGATGGGCAAAGTGATGCTTACACTATGTTTGCTCCTGATAATGCTTCTTTACAAAAATTTATCAATGAAGTTTTATTAAAACACTTTACTCTAGAAACACTACCAAAATACGTTTATCAGGATTTATTTAAAGCACACATGGTAATTGGTGCCGTTTGGCCTTCTAAATTAATTTCTTTTAACAATGGATTAGATGAAGATTTAAGATTTAATTTAGCAACCGATGTAAAAGAAGCTAAAGTATTGAGTAATGGATTTTTCTATGGAACGAATAAAGTACAAGCATCTAACTTGTTTTATAGTGTCTATACTTCAGCTTATTTAGATCCAAAATTCACTTTGGCTACTCGATTGTTTAACGATGGTTCTTCTTATAGAGAAATTATAAGTAATATTAATAATAAATATACTTTATTTCTTCCATCAGATCAAGTATTACGTGGTCTTGGATACGATTATAATGTTGCTCGATCAGAATGGAATTATACATCACCAGTAAATGGGGCAGCTATTTCTGGAGCTAATGCTAGATTACGTTTATTACGCGTTTTATACAATTGTATCGTCCCTACACCAGAAAATGAGTTGAATGATTTATCAGGATCAGGAATCATTCGTACTGGAGATTTAGATTTACCTGGTGAATATATTAAATGGAGCAATAATAAAGTATTTGCTGCAGGTAATGAAGTTTTAGGTAATACGGTTAATATTCTTGGTTTTGAAGATCAACAAAACGGTCGTACTTATTATATTGATAAATTGCTTGAATTTAGTGAAGAGTCGCCAGGGGTAGATCTTAAGAATCTAGCAGCACCAGCTGGCTCTCAATTTTTTAATTTCTACAGTTATTTGAAAAATTCTAACATTTTCACTGCTACAGGAGACAAGATAACAGGAGTTGATCTTGGAACTTCTTACACGTTTGTAGTACCAAATAATGCTGCTATAGTTCAGGCTGTCAAAGATGGAGTTTTGCCAGGAAATCGTACTACAGGTGTGCCAAATTTTACCCCAGCTACTTTAGGAGAACAAGATTTAGTTGCGGATTTTATTCGTTACCATATTTTAGTTACTAAAACGGTTTCGGATGATGGTCTTTTAGGAGGTCAGATAGAGACATTAAGAAAAAGTAGTCGTGATGAAAAAACATATGTAGGTGTTTTAAGTGATAAAGGTGTACTGACTTTTATTGATGCGGCCAAAAAATCGGCAAACTTTATCCCTGCTCAAAGTAATAATCTTGCAGACAGAACCTTGATCCATTTAGTTGATAATTATCTTTTATATACGGAATAAAATGAAACAAAAAATAAACAATTTACTTTACTGTTTTTCATTTGCCTTAATTTTCTTGGCAGCGCTACCCTCTTTTGCTCAAGCAGCAAAAGGCACTATAGTACGTGGTCAGGTTGTCGATTCAGGTGATAATTTGCCTATACCAGCAGCAACGGTTGTAGAACAGGATGCTGAAAACCGTACCGTTGGAGGCGTAATGTCTGATGCAGATGGAAATTTTGCAATACAGATAAAAAATCCAAACAATAAATTATTAATTTCAACCATTGGATACAAATCCAAAGTAGTAGCTATTAATGGTAAAACTAATATTAAAATTGCTTTAGTATCTACTATCGAATCTTTGAAAGCTGTTGAGATTACAGGTCAAAAAAGAGTAGAAAATGGATTGCTAAATATTGCTGATAGAAATAAAACGACTAGTTCGGTGACTATTAAAGCAGCTGATTTAGCTAATTCACAAGCAGCTTCTATTGATGAACAATTGCAAGGACGTATTGCAGGTGTTGATATCATCGCTTCAAGTGGTGATCCAGGAGCTGGAATGCAAATTAGAATTAGAGGAGCGTCTTCTATTTCTGGTACTTCAACTCCATTGATTGTTGTAGATGGTATGCCTTATGAAACATCTATTCCAGCCGATTTTAATTTTGGTACTGCAGACGACGAGGGGTATGCGGCTTTGTTAAACATTGCTCCTTCGGATATTGAAACCATTACTATTGATAAAGATGCTTCAGCAACCGCTTTGTGGGGTTCTGCAGCAGCAGGAGGTGTAATTATTATCAATACCAAGCGTGGAGGAGTTAGTGCACCAAAAATTGGATATACTTTTGTAGGTACTTATTCTAAAATTCCAGACCCAATTCCAATGCTTAACGGGGATCAGTACTCCTCTTTGATACCAGAAATATTTATGAACAGAAATGGTGTTCCTTTGAATACATTGTTCGTAAAAGAGTTTTCATACGATCCACAAGAAGTATATTTCTATAAAAACTATAGCAATAATACAGATTGGACTAAAGCGATTTCTCAAGTAGGTTTAATTGGAGATCATACCTTGTCATTACAAGGTGGTGGACAAAGAGCTCGTTACTATACTTCTGTAGGGTATTATAACTCTAAAGGGGTTACAATTGGAACTGGTTTTGAGCGTGTAAGTGCTCGTTTGAATCTTGATTATGAAGTTTCTGACCGTATTAAATTCAGAACCGATATAGCTTATACTTTCTCAAGTACAGATCGTAATTATGTAAATAACTTTTCAGGTAATGATAGAGATTTATTGAGAGCAGTTTCTTATGGTAAAATGCCTAATATGGGTATTTTTGAATTTGACGCAGCCGGAGTACTTACTCCTAATTATTTCTCGCCAGCTCAAAATATTCAAGGTGGATATCCAGGGACATATAATCCTGTAGCCATGGCTGAATTTGCAACTAATAACCAAGTAGGTAATAGAATTGTTCCTCACTTTAATTTGAATGTGCAAATTATTCCAAAAAGATTGATCTCAACATTTGATTTGTTGTTTGATTTTAACAGTACAAAAGCCAAGTCTTTCTTACCACAAAACGCAACAGGTCGTCCAATTACTGAAACAGTAGTAAATCGTGCTTCGGATGTAGATGTAGATCAGGCTAATATAACTACTAAAACCAATTTTATTTTCACACCAGATTTAGGTGAAAAACATGATTTATCCGTACTTTTGTCTTTACAATCAAATGATTCTCGTTATGAGTCTCATCAAGTTATCACCTCAAATACAGCATCTTCGTTGCTGACTGATCCATCGAATCCTTCTAGAACTCAAAATGCAGGATTGAATTTATACACCAATAGTAGTCAAACCAGAACTGTAGGTAGTTTATTGAATGCACAATATGGATTATTAGATCGTTATATCGTTAATGTTGGTTTGCGTGCTGATGGAAACTCAAGATTTGGTCAAGAAAACAGATACGGACTTTTCCCTTCTGCAGGAGGTAGATGGAGGGTTTCAGGGGAGCCTTTTATGAAGAAATTGACTTTTATTGATGACTTAAGTTTCAGATTTAGTTATGGTCAATCAGGAAGAGCACCAAGGTCAGATTACCGTTTCTTCAACGTTTATGCTAATTCAGGTACTGAATATTTAGGTCTAAATGGAGTATATCCTCAAAATATTCAATTAAGTAACTTCCGTTGGGAAACATTAATAGGGAAAAATTTAGGTTTCAACCTTCAATTGTTTAAAAAACGCGTTAGTTTAGATATCGATGTCTATCAAAATACTACTAAAGATTTGATTTTCAATAATCTTGATATAACCACAGTTTCAGGATATAGTAAGTTAGATCAAAATGCGGGTACAATGGAAAATCAAGGATGGGAAATTGCTCTTAATACAACACCTGTAAAAACAGATAAGTGGAAAGTAGATTTCAACTTTAATATGGCGAGCAATGAAAATATGATTCGTGAAATTTCACCATTTTTTAAAAATGAGGAAGGTAATACAGATGTAAATGGACAGTACAAACGTTTCCTTCAAAAAGACAACCCTTTTGGATCTTTCTACGGATACCGTTTCAAAGGTGTTTATGTTGATAAAGACGCAACTTTAGCTAGAGATGGTAACGGAAATGTTATAACTGGTCCAAATGGACAAACAGTTTACATGCGTTTTAATTTTCCTAATACAGATTATGTTTTTCAACCTGGAGACGCAATCTATGAGGATATTAATAAAGATGGTAACATAGATAGTCGTGATGTAGTGTATTTAGGGAATAGTAACCCAAAACTAACAGGAGGATTTGGTCCAACCATTACCTTTAATAATCAATTTAGGTTATTGCTTTTCTTTAACTATCGTTTGAACTATGATTTAGTTAATGGAACAGATATGTACACAACCAACATGTCTGGATATGCAAATCAAAGTACTGCTACTTTATCCAGATGGCGTAATCCAGGAGATGTAACTAATATGCCTAGAGGTATATTCGGTGCAGGATACAACTGGTTAGGATCTGATCGCTATGTAGAAGATGCTTCATTTGTTCGTCTTCGTTCTATTACATTTAGTTATACTTTAAGTAAAAAATTACTAAAAGCTTTAAAAATGGATGAAATAAGAACTTACATCACCGCTGATAACTTATACACATGGACAAACTATAGAGGTCAAGATCCAGAAGTTAATATGTCAGGTGGTGTTTTCGGAATGGCAATTGACAACTCAAGAACTCCTCCAACCAGCCGTGTATCAATAGGTCTTGTAACACGTTTCTAAATATAAAAATTGATTTTATGCAAACTAAAATAAAAGCTATACTAGCCTTCCTACTAATTGTTATCAGCGTTGTTTCGTGTGACAGTTATTTGGATTTACGACCAGAAGATGGAATCGTAAGAGAAGAATTTTGGAAAACCAAAGAAGATATTCAAGCCGCCGTTATGGGGACTTATTCTTCTTTGCTAAAAAGACCACCAGGAGCCCAAGTGCCTACAGATGGAACTGACTATAACATCAGTGAGTATTTATTCATGTTTGGAGAACTTAGAGCCGATATGATCTTTCCTGGAGGGAATATAACTCAAGAACAAAGAGATATTACTACCTCAAATATTTTACCATCAAACGATTTGACTAGTTGGTCTGCATTTTATCGTACAATCAATTACTGTAATACAGTTATTGATTTAGCACCTGCAGTATTGGATAGTGATCCTACCTTGACAAGAACACAGTTGAATAATTACTTGTCTGAAGTTTTAGCAATCAGAGCTTACATGTATTTTACATTAGCTCGTACTTTTAAAGATGTACCACTTAAATTGAATGCTACTCTTTCAGATTTGGATAATTTTCAGTTGGCCAAAACACCACAAAGTGAAGTTTTTGCACAAGTAATTAAAGATCTTACTTTGGCAGAAGAATATGCAGTAGAGGATTACGGAAATAACGCATCAAATAAAGGAAGAATTACTGTTTACACCATTAACGCTATGCAAGCCGATGTTTATCTATGGATGGACAATTATGAAGCAGCACTTGCAGCAGCGACCAAAGTAGAAAATTCAGGTAAATTTGCATTGATTGAAGGAAATAACAGCTGGTTTAACAGAGTTTTCGCTGTAGGAAATTCATCAGAGGGTATTTTTGAATTTCAATATAACCCTCAAAATTTGAACCCATTTTACGATATGTTTTTTGCAAATGGAAGACCAGAATTTGTTGCTGCACCAACAGTTTTAGAAGATGTATTTGGAGTTGATTTTGCGGATGCAAACAATAGAGACGTTCGTGGTGAAAGATGCGCATTGATAGCAGGGAGTAATGAGATATATAAATATACTGGACTTAATAATAACGACCGTAAAGCATTACAAGAATGTGATACACACTGGTTTGTTTACAGATATTCAGATGTATTGCTATTGAAAGCCGAAGCCTTAATCCAGTTAGGTCGTGGAGCCGAAGCATTGCCTATTATTGAAGATTTAAGATTGAAACGTAAAGCTATCGCAGCAACTACTCAAATAGTTAATCCAGATAATAAATCAGAGATGACTGATTATCTTTTGGCAGAGCGTGCTCGTGAATTTGCTTTCGAAGGAAAACGTTGGTATGATGTGTTAAGAAACGCAAGAAGAAATAATTATGAGCGGTTAGATCTTTTGAGAGCTATGGCTTTGATTAGTGCTCCTGCTGATCAGCAGCAATCCATTTTAGCTAAATTGCAAGATCCAAATAGCCATTACTTGCCAATCAATATATATGAATTATATACGAATAAAGCACTTGTTCAAAATCCATTTTATAAATAATTAAATACTAAAGTCATGAAAAGATTTCTTATGTTACCTAGATTGATGAGACTTAGTTTAGTGGTTGTTTTAACCCTAGCATTTCTTAATTGTACTTCGGAAAAGATTTACGAACGAACTGACGAAACAGTAAATATTACTGATTTTTTGAGACAAAATGATGACTATTCTATGTTTTTAGAAATGTTAGAAATTACTAACTACGCATCATTCATGAATACTTATGGTACTTATACTTTGTTTTTACCAGATAATGAGGCAGTTAAAAAGTATTTAGCCGATGTAGGTGCAGCATCTTTAAAAGATGTTCCTTTAGAGGATTTAAAAGAATTAGTAAAACTACATATATTAGATCAAGAAGTACCTACAACCTCTTTTACAGATGGTAAAATAGCAACACCTAGCCAACAAGGACAGTTTATAATTACTGGTGCTGCGAATGTTGATGGTGTTTCAAGTATTACGGTTAATAAAACAGCTTTAATTACTGCTTCCAATGTTGAAGTAGGAAATGGTGTGATACATCAAATTGATAAAGTATTGCGTGTAGCCGACAAGACATTAGCACAAACTATCGAAGCGGATCAAACATTTTCATTGTTTACTGAAGCCTTAAAAGCTACAGGTTGGTATGATAAATTAAATCAACCTTTAATTTCTACTACAACTACAACAACTTCAAATGGAACTACTACCACAACAGTTACTAAAAGTGGACATTTAACAGTGTTAGCCCAAACGGATGAGGTGTTTAAAGCCGCTGGTTTTAATAGCCTTGCTGATTTGAAAGCAAAATACAGCCACTTAAACGATCCTTTGAATCCTGCAGATAGTTTGAATCTTTTTGTAAGTTACCGTATTTTACCAAGACTTCAATTTTTAGCTGATTTGGCTGTTTCTTCATCTTTAGAAACTAAAGCGCCACTAGAAGTAATTAGTGTAAAATTAGCAACAGGAAATATTTTATTAAATGAAGAAACCTTCAATGGAGTTTTAGAGCCAGGTATTCTAGTAAACCGTGCAGCAAGTGATGCTGTGGCTTCAAACGGTGTAATTCATGGAGTTGATACCAACTTCTTTATCAAAAAGAGAGTACCGGCACCTGTTTATTTTGACCTTGGAGATCAACCAGAATTCAGACAATTGAGTGCTGTTTTTAGAAAGCCAGGTCAATACGCATCACTTCCTAAAGCTCAATTCAAAGATGTTACTTGGGATGGTAACGATGCTTTGACTTATGTTTGTGCTACCAAAGGAAGTTCAAGTTATCAAGACCGTGCTTGGAATGGAGATATTATTGAGATATTCCGTTTTAGAAACGGAAATACACAAAATTTAGCTTTTAAAACACCAGTAATCATTAAAGGTAAATATAAAGTATGGGTGTCTTACAGATGGAAAGGGACTAAAAACCCAACGGTCAGAGCATATTTTAATGGGGTAGCATTGCCAAGATTGATTAACTTTCAAGAGCAAGGCACAAACTCTATTAACGAAAGAGTGTTAGAATCTCAAGGTTACAAAAGTCATATTGCACCATTTACTAACAGGTTTAACGCAAGACTTTGCGGTATTATTGATGTGCCAACTACAGGAAGGCATACTATCTCTTTTGAATCTCTTTCTAATCCTGGAGATACAGCTTGGATGGATACTGTAGAATTCCGCCCTATTGATATGGATCAGTTGTATCCAAGATTACAATCAGGTGGAGAAGGTTTTGTGCCATAATTTTCATCCTTAAATCAAAAAGCATTCTAATAAAAAAAACTTAATCACCTAAAAATGATCGCATTAAAATTAATTAATAAAAAACTTTTTGTTGGTATTCTGACAATAGCATTAGTTTCGTGTTCTGACCCATGGTCAGAGCGCGAAAACAATGGCGACGACAATCTAAATCTTAGTTTGAGTGAAGCTATTGCCAATACTACTGAAACTTCCAAGTTTGCTAGTTTGTTAGTCCAATCGGGTTATGACAAAATTTTGTCCGAATCTAAAACCTATACTGTCTTTGCTCCAACAAATCAAGCAATGGATCAAGTTGACGCTTCAGTTCTTGATACACCAGAAGAGGTTACGGCTTTTGTGCAAAACCATATTGCACTTACGGCTTATTCTTCAGTAAGAGATAAAGCTTCAGAAAAAATTAAAATGCTTAATAACAAGTATTTATTATTTAATGGAACGGCTTTAATAGGTGATGTAACAATTGCATCGGCGGATAAATACGCCGCTAATGGTGTTTTTCACATTGTGAGCAAAGCATTAACACCAAAACAAAATATTTGGCAGTACGTAAAAGGGATGGCTTCTAGCTCTGCAATGAGTCAGTATTTAGTAAGCTTAACAGAATTGAATATTTATCCAGCTGATAGTATTGGAAAAATTAATCCAGTTCCAGGTATTTATTCAGATTCTTTGACCAATTCTTATTTAAGAAATGTGTATAATTTGAACAATGAAAAAAATTCATACACTTTATTCTTAATGGAGGATGCTGGATATAACGATGAAGTAACAAAACTAAAGCCGTATTTGACAAAAAATAGTGCAGATAGAACCGATACTTATTCTAGATATTTTACGACAAGAGATATGGTTTTTCCTAAAGCGTATTTGCCTAATGAATTACCAGCAGTTTTGACAACTCGTTTTGGTGTTGAAGTGCCAATTGACAAGACTCAAATCGTAGGAGAACCTATTGTTTTGAGTAACGGAATTGTTTACATCATGAAAAAAGTAGATGTACCATTAGAAAAACGATTGGTAACTACAAAAATTGAAGGTGAGAAAAACCTTTCCTATTTTCCTTCTACGGGTGGAAATAGAGCTACTATTTTTTACCGAGATAAGAAAGACCCTTCAGGGGTTGTTTTTAATGATATTTATCAATATCATAGAGTAACAGAAGGACCTAATTTCTTTATCAATTATACGGCATCTAATATGTATAGTACAACTTATAAAGTGTATTGGAGAGCTATTAACGATTCTCAAGCTAATGTTATCAGCCAACGTTTAGTAATAGGAACTGCTTTTAAGCTAGATGGTACTATTGATTTGACCACTTCTCTTATGGCTTTACCCTATACAAATGTAGATTTAAGATTTTATGATGAAGTTTACATAGGTGAATTTACTTTGCCGCAAGCAGGAGATATCAATAGAATTTCTTTGGTTGCAGCAGCATCTTCAACAATTGGTAACAATTCCCTTACCCTAGATTATTTAAAATTTGTTCCTGTCGTTAAATAATATTTTATAAAAATAGATATGTTAAAAAATTTACAACTAACCTGTGCGATGAGCATCTTTTTAGCAGGAAGCTTTAGTGTACAAGTGTACGCTCAAACCGAGCAGGATTCAACATCAACCGTAATTACTACAGCTCCAAAAATTAAAAAAGGGATTGTAGTTAAAGGGATTGTTAAAGACGCAAAAACCAAAAAAGTATTATCAGGAATAAATGTGGTTGTTAAAGATTTTTCTGCTTCAATTACTAAAGATGATGGAACCTTTGAAATCAATGTTCCTCATTTAGAGTCGCTGCTCACTGTGGGTGGTCAAGAATTTCAAACCAAAGTGTATCCTCTAAAAAATAGAGATTCAAGTTTAGAAATTTTCTTGTATGAAGCGTATTATGCCCCTACTTACCAAGTTGGAAATTTGCCAAATGGACAAGAAATGCAATACGGAACAACTAAAGCTGTAAATGTAGTCAACTTCAAAACCAATCAATGGTCTAGTCCTATCAAAGAATCAGTAGGAGACTTTCTTCAAGGTAGAGTTGCTGGACTAAATAGTATCAGAAGATCAGGTGTTCCTGGTTCTGGAGCCTACTTAAATTTACGAGGTTTTACTTCACTTTACGGATCAAATAAACCTTTGATTATTGTAGATGGAATGATCTATGATGATGAAGATTATGGTTCAGGAATTATTCAAAATAATAGCTCTTCTCCGCTAGAGAATTTAGATGTAAAAGATATTGAAAACATTACAGTTCTCAAAGACGATAGCGCTCTTTATGGAACTAAAGGTGCTAATGGTGTTCTTATTATCAACACTACTCGCGCTACCGAAGTTACAACTAAAATTGATTTTACAATGTACGGAAGTGCCAATCAAACTCCAGAGCAATTACCTGTTATGGAGGCTGATGCCTACCGAACTCATATTTCACAATTAGAAACCACTCGTGGTCTTACGCAAGATCAAATTGGTAATCTACCTTATATGATTGACAATCCTGCTTATTCAGGATATTACAGGTATCATAACCAAACCAATTGGCAAGATAAAGTATTCAAATCTAGTATAAGTCAAAATTATTTCCTTAAAGTTCGTGGAGGTGATGAAATTGCAAAGTATGGTTTATCTGTTGGTTATCTTAATAACGAAGGAATTATTGAGGGTAGTCAATCTACACGTTACAGTACTCGTTTGAATGCTGCTTTGCGTTTGACCAATAAACTTTCTGTAGATGCTAATATGTCATTTATCAATAATCTTCAAGACCAAAGAGATCAAGGGTTTGCATACAAAACTAGTCCGCTGTATTTGGCTTTAACTAAAGCACCATTTTTGGCTTCAAATGCTTTTGATGCACTAGGTAATGTATCGCCTAATTTAGCCGATACTGATGATTTTAATATCAGTAATCCAAGAGCTATCTTGGATAACGGAATTGGAATAAATAAGAATTACCGTTTCTTCGGAAATATGAATTTTAAATATGTAATCAATAAGGCTTGGAATGTAAATACTCTTTTTGGTTTAACTTATAACAAAGAGCGTGAATCTTTCTTTATTCCGGATCTTGGAGTTGCTGATATTATTCTTCCTACAGCTATAGGAACGAATCGTTCAGGTAGCGAAGTACAAATCATGAATAGTATTTATACTGATACTTATGCCAACTACTTTAAGAAATTTAAAGAAGATCACAAACTAGACGTGCGTTTTGGATTTAGAACTCAAAAAAGTCATTCAGAAAGTGATTTAGGATTAGGATTCAATTCAGCTACAGACGATTTTATCAGTGTTGGTGCAGGTTCTAATTTGCTACGTCAAGTAGGTGGAGCTTTAGGCGAATGGACATGGTTGAATATTTATGCTAGTGGTAATTATAATTATCGAGATAAATATTTTTTAACTACAAGTTATGCTGTAGATGGATCTAGTAGATTTGGTGATAAATTGAATGGAAAAGATAGATTATCCTTAATGACTTCTATTACTGGAGCATGGCTAGTTTCTGCAGAAGATTTCATGAAAGATTCTAAAACTTTTGATTACTTAAAATTAAGAGGAACATTAAGTGAAAGCGGAAATGATGATATAGGTAATTTTACTGCTCAAAAATACTATGTTTCTCAAAACTTATTAGGTGTTCAAGGATTAGTTCGTGGCAATATTGGAAATCCAAATTTACAATGGGAAAGAGTTAAAAAAATTAATCTAGGAGCAGACTTTGGTATGTTCAACGAGCGTCTTAATCTTACGATGGATGTTTACGGAAAGAAAACCGCTAATATGATTGTGTATGAAACTATTTCAAATTTGAGTGGTTTTGATTATGTAGTTTCTAATAGTGGAGCTATGCAAACTCTTGGTGCTGAATTGTCTTTGAATGCCCGTGTAATCAATTCGCCAGATTTTACTTTTGATTTTGGAGTGAACTTATCACATTATAAAAATAAAGTACAAGGATTGCCAAATGGTGAAATCTTTACACAATTTGCTGGAGCTACATACAGAACAGCTGTAGGAAGTGATGCTAACATGTTTTATGGTTTGAAAGCCAATGGTGTATATTCAACAACTACAGAGGCACAAGCTGATGGCTTATCTAGACGTTTAACAAACGGAGAATTAGTTCCTTTCAAAGGTGGAGATATGCGTTTTACAGACAGAAATGGAGACAAAGTTATTGATGATAACGACCGTATGGAAATTGGAAATCCAAATCCTGATTTGATGGGAAGTTTTACGACTAACTTTACTTACAAGCGTTTTAGTCTTCAAGGATTGTTCAATTTCTCTATAGGAAACGATTTGTATAACGGAGTACGTTACAATTTAGAGAAAATGAGTGGTTACGAAAATCAAAGTGTAGCGGTAGAAAATCGTTGGAGAGCCGAAGGACAAATTACAAACATGCCTAAAGCAGTTTGGGGAGATCCAATGGGGAATGCCAGTTTCTCTGATAGATGGATTGAAGATGGATCCTACTTAAGACTTAAAACTTTAGTAATTGGATATGATTTTAATGTAGAAAAAATGAATTATATCAAAGCTATTAAAATTTATGCAACAGCCAATAATTTATTTACCTTAACTGATTATTTAGGTTTTGATCCTGAATTTAGTGGCTCTTCTTCTATATTTGGACAAGGAGCTGATGTAGGATTGACTCCACAGTTTAGAACTTTTCAGTTAGGATTGCGTTTAGGTCTTTAATTATTTTACACAATATAGAAAAATACAAATGATAACAACAATTAATACAAAAACAAAAAAGAGCAGCTTATTATTAGTAATGACATTAGTCTTTACTTTTAGCTCTTGTTCGGATTTTCTTGATGTGGAGCCAGAAGATAAATTGGTTGGAGAGCAAGTATATCGAAATGTATATGATGCCGATGCAGCCGTATTCGGAGTTTATGGTAAATTTATGGCTCTTGCAGAAAAAAATGTAATTCTTAATGAAATGCGTGCTGACTTGATGACCACAACTCGTAACTCAAGCCCTTTTTTGAAAGAAATTTCAGAACACAATGTTTCTGCTAATAACCCTTATGCTAGCCCAAAAGAGTTTTATGCCGTGATTCAAAACTGTAATGATGTGCTTAAAAACTTCGATATTATGCTCGAAAAGAAGCGTTTTACTGTAGATCAATACAATCAGCGTTATTCTGATATTGGAGCCATTCGTACATGGGTTTATTTACAATTAGGAATTCATTACGGAAGTGTACCTTACATTACAGAACCTATTGAAACATTAGAAGATGTAAAAAATATTTCAAAGTATCCTAGAATATCTTTTAATGAATTGTTAGATAAATTAATAATCTTTGCTGATGCTTTACCATACAAAGATTTATATGCTTCGGGCAGTTCGATGGTAATTACCGTTGATGGTTTTAATACAGGTAAATTTTTTATTAACAAAGAATGTTTATTAGGTGATTTGCATCTTTGGAAAGGGAATTATCTTGAAGCAGCTAATCATTACAAATACGTAATGGAAACCGGAACTAGAGGTGGAGATAATACAGCATTATATGATACCTACCGTGTAAAATATGCTGAAGTTATTACTAACGAAGATTTAGCAGTTGGGTATTTAAGATATGCTGAACAAGATGCCACAACTTTAGTTAATAATAATACTCAAGGTTGGCGTTCTATTTTTGCAAGAGATAGAGATGCATTGTGGCATAGTGAATGGATTTGGTCGTTACCTTTTGATAATAATTTTGCTCCTAAAAATCCATTCATCAATTTGTTTTCGAATAGAAATGGTTCTTATTTAGTTAAGCCATCACAATCAGCTATGGATTTGTGGAATAGTCAAACACAAGCAAATGACTTTCCTTATGATGCTAGAGGTTCGAAATTCTCTTATAATATAGTAAATGGAGATCCAGTGATTATGAAATATTTATACAGTAGTGAGGCTGTAGCAACAACTGCTGGAGTACCTAATACTAAAGGACAATGGTTTTTGTACCGTGCTGCAAAATTACATTTGCGTTATGCCGAAGCAGCTAACAGAGACAATCAGCAAAAAGTAGCTTATGCTATATTGAATAATGGAATACAATCGGCATACAACGTAAATCCTGTGCCTTCAGATGTTACTAATATACAACAAACGATGTTGCCATTCCCTTATGATTTCGATGCTAGAAATGGTGACTTCCCTAACTTTAGAGCCAATTGGCACCGTAATACAGGTGTTCGTGGTCGTGCTAGATTAAGAGCAGCGGGAGCAATTGGCGATGATATGATTACTACAGAAAATAACATTATCAGAGAAGATGCTTTAGAATTAGCTTATGAAGGTAACCGTTGGGAAGATTTAGTGCGTGTGGCATTACGTCGTAATGATCCAGCCTTTTTAGCAGATAAAGTGTATGACAAATTGAGTAAAGAAGGAAACACCCAAGCAAGTTCAGTACGTGAAAAATTAATGAATGTCAATAATTGGTATTTGCCTTTTTCTTGGTAAAAAGTACAATTAATTGCACCAAACAAAAACTCCTTGTGTATATTACACAAGGAGTTTTTTGTTTGGTAGGTTTATTTTAATTGCTTTATGAATAATATTTTGATTCTATATTTTACTCGAAGATTCCCGAACCAGTACTTCCGTATTCAAAAAAGTGATTTCTTTCACATCGTCTTTTTTTAATGATTTGATGTTTTTCAAAATAATTTCAGCCGACATTTTGCCCATTTTTGCAGCAGGATGCGTGATAGTAGATAAATTTGGATCTACAATTTGAGAAATAGGATCGTTATTAAATCCTATTACCGCTAGTTCTTCTGGGATTTTTAGGCCTCTTTTTTTTGCAGACTGAATAGCACTAACTGCCATAATATCTCCTGAAGAAAAAACTCCATCAGGGCGATTCTCTAAATCAAGTAGTAAATTACTAGCTCTAACGCCTTCTTCATAAGTAACAGCTTTTAAATTTACAATTAGTTCTTCGTCAATAGGTAAATTGTTTTCTTTTAAGGCATCGAGATAACCTCTTTTTCTTTCGTTGTATAAATTTCCAAATTCTGATCCAGCAGTAATGTGAGCAATACGCTTGCAGCCTTGTTCAATTAGATGAGTTGTGGCTTTGTATCCAGCAGAATAATTGTCAATAATTACTCGAAAAGTATTAAAATCTTTAGGAACCCGATCCACAAAAACCAATGGAATGTTGTTGGCGACAAATTGTTGAAAATGTGAAGTATCTCGGGTTTCCATCGCCAGTGAACAAATTATGCCGCTGACTCTACTACTGTATAATGACTTTGCCATACTCACTTCTTCGTCATAAGAATCGTGAGATTGCATAATAATAACATTATATCCTGATTTTTGAGCTGTGATTTCAATACCACTAATCAAGGAAGAAAGGAAGGGTTGGGTAACTGTTGGTATCAAAACTCCAATAGTATTGGTTTTGTTTCCTCGCAATCCTGCCGCCAAAGTATTAGGGACATAACCCATTTCTTCGGCTGTCTTTTTGACTTTTTTTATTGTTTTACTGCTTATGGTAGGGTGGTCTTTCAACGCTCTTGAAATGGTAGAGGTGGCAAGATTTAGTTTTTCAGCAATATCGTATATCGTAACGTCTTTATTTTCTTCCATAGCATTAAAAATAATGAATACAAATATACTGTTTTTTGAAATAGTCGAAAAATTGAAAAAGTTTTGAAATTTATACTGTTAAAATTTTTTATTTCAAAAAAATAACTAATTTAGCATAACGGAACAGAACAGTACAATAATTATGAATGAAAAGAATTTTGCTTTTAGCATCAATCATGAGAGTGATATCCCAAAATACCAGCAATTAGTAAATTCTATTAATAATGCTATAGCGGAAAACCTTTTGAATAAGGGAGATTTACTACCTTCTGTAAATACTATCTGTAAAGATAATAAACTTTCTCGAGATACTGTTTTTAAAGCTTATTCTATTTTGAAAGATCAAAAAGTTATAGAATCGGTTCCTAATAAGGGCTATTATGTAGCAGGCGAAACTAGGAAAGTACTTTTGGTTCTAGATACTTTTAAAGCTTACAAAGAGGTTTTGTATCACTCGTTCGTAAATAACTTGCCGGATAATATCATTACCGATGTACAATTTCATCACTATAATATTGATAATTTCAAAACTATAATCAATAATAGTGTAGGGAAATACTATAAGTATGTTGTGATGAATTTTGATCACAAAGATGTAGTTTCAGTATTGAATAATATTTCCAATGATAAACTCTTATTAATTGATTGGAATGTTCATTCTAAAACCAAGAATAATTATGTTTTTCAAGATTTTGGAAAAGCATTTTATGAATCTTTAATTGGTGCTGTTGATTTGTTTAAAAAGTACAACGGAATCGATTTTTTATATCCAAATTACACCAATCATCCATTGGAGACTGTTACTTTTTTTAAGAAATTTTGCAAAGAGTATGGTTTTGATTTTAATGTGATTACCAATCCAAAAGAGTTTAATGTAGAGAAGAACAAAGCTTATATTAGTGTGAGCGATAGAATTTTGGGTGTGTTTTTAGAGCAATGTCGAGAGAAAGATTTTGAACCAGGAGTTGATGTGGGTTTACTATCGTATAATGATACTCCAATGAAAAAATTCATTTACAAAGGTATTTCTGTAATTTCTACTGATTTTAAAGAATTAGGAACAAAAGGAGCTGAATTTATTACCAGAGATGAACCGATGCAGTTTTATGTGTCAACCAATTTAATATTAAGAGAATCATTATAAAGTATGTATTATATAGGTTATGATATAGGAAGTTCTTCAGTCAAGATAGCCTTGGTTGAAGCAGCTACAGGAGAAAAAATTATTGCACTCCACGAGCCACAAGATGAAATGGAAATTATGGCGCATCACAAAGATTGGGCAGAACAAGATCCTGAAATTTGGTGGCAACACATTTGTGTCGGTACCAAAAGAGCTATTAAGGAAGCCAATATTGATGCTTCAAAAATAACAGGTATTGGAATTTCGTATCAAATGCACGGTTTAGTAGTAGTTGATGTAGCTGGAAAATCGTTACGTAACTCAATCATTTGGTGTGACAGTCGTGCAGTAACAATTGGAGACAAAGCATTTGCTGAAATCGGCGAACAAAAATGCTCCGAACATTTATTGAATTCGCCAGGGAATTTTACCGCTTCGAAATTGAAATGGGTCAAAGAAAACGAACCCGAAATTTACAAGAACATTTATAAATACATGTTACCTGGCGATTTTATTGCCTTTAAGTTAACGGGACAAATAACCACTACCAAAAACGGTTTGTCCGAGGGAATGCTTTGGGATTACAAAGAAAACAAAGTGGCCACTTGGCTATTAGATTACTACGAAATTGACCAATCTTTGACACCAGCTATTGTCGAAAATTTTACCAATCAAGGCGAATTGAACGACAAAGGTTCTCAAGAAACTGGATTGCCAATAGGAATTCCTGTCGTTTATAGAGCTGGAGATCAACCCAACAATGCTTTGTCGTTAAATATATTAAAACCCGGAGAAATAGCTGCCACAGGCGGAACTTCGGGAGTAATTTATGCAGTTACCGACCAATTAAAATCCAAAGAAACATCCCGAATAAATAGTTTTGTTCATGTGAATTATACCAATGAAAATCCAACAGTTGGAAAATTATTGTGCATCAACGGAGCAGGAATTCAGTACCGATGGATGCGAAATATAGGAGGTTTGGATTCGTATGAAAACATGAACAACCTAGCATCAGAAGTACCAGTTGGGTCAGATGGTGTGGTTGTAATTCCTTTTGGAAATGGAGCCGAACGCATGTTGAACAATAAAAATATAGACAGTCATATTCTAAATTTGAATTTCAACAAACACAGCCACGGTCATTTATACAGAGCCGCATTAGAAGGAATTGCTTTCTCCTTTGTATATGGAATGGAAATTATGAAGAATGACAATGCCGAAATTAAAGTAATTCGTGCTGGAAATGACAATTTGTTTCGTTCAGAAATATTTTCGAATACCGTCGCCACATTGATTGGACATGAAATTGAAATTTACAACACTACAGGTTCAGTAGGAGCAGCAAGAGCTGTCGGATTAGTAGATGGCGATTATGAAAAATTTGGTCAAAACATTATGAATAACGATCACGTTATGACGTATATGCCTTTAAAAAATGCAGAACATTATTTAGAAGCCTATCAAAATTGGAAAACAGCATTAGAAAAAATAATAACAAATAAATAATTTACAAAATGATAGTTTTAGGGAACAAAGAGTATTACAAAGGAATTGGTCAAATCCAATTCGAAGGAAAGGAATCTGACAATCCATTGGCGTTTAAATACTACAACCCAGACCAAGTGGTTGCAGGAAAAACAATGAAAGAGCACTTTAGATTTGCAATTGCCTATTGGCACACCTTCTGTGGGCAAGGTTCCGATCCATTCGGACCAGGAACACAAAATTTTGCTTGGGATCAGCCAGCAGATGCTATTGATGCTGCTAAAGAAAAAGCCGATGCAGCTTTCGAATTCATTACTAAAATGGGTTTTGGTCACTATTGTTTTCACGATTACGACTTGGTGAGAGAAGGAGCAACTTTCGCAGAATCAGAAAGTAGATTAGCAACTATCACCGAATATTTGAAAGAAAAACAAGCGGCTTCTGGAGTGAAATTGCTTTGGGGAACCGCTAATGCTTTTTCGAACCCACGTTATATGAACGGTGCGGCTACGAATCCTGATTTTAATGTTGTGGCTAGGGCTGGTGGTCAAGTAAAATTGGCTTTGGATGCTACGATTGCTTTAGGTGGAGAAAATTATGTGTTTTGGGGAGGTCGTGAAGGATATATGACGTTGTTGAATACCGATATGGGAAGAGAATTGGATCACATGGGAATGTTTTTAGTAAAAGCCAGAGATTACGCAAGAGCACAAGGTTTCAAAGGAAATTTCTTCATTGAGCCAAAACCTATGGAGCCATCCAAACACCAATATGATTTTGATTGCGCTACTGCTATTGGATTTTTACGTCAATATGGTTTGGAGAATGATTTTAAAATGAACATCGAGGTAAACCACGCAACCTTGGCTCAACACACTTTTCAACACGAAATTGAAGTGGCCGCCAAAGCTGGAATGCTAGGAAGTTTGGATGCCAACCGTGGAGATTACCAAAACGGATGGGATACAGATCAATTTCCAAACAACATTCAGGAAACTACCGAAGCAATGTTAGTATTCTTGAAAGCTGGAGGTTTGCAAGGCGGAGGAATTAATTTTGATGCTAAAATCAGAAGAAACTCTACTGATATGGAAGATGTTTTCTTAGCACACATTGGCGGAGCAGATACTTTTGCAAGAGCTTTATTGACAGCTGATAAAATCATTACTTCTTCTCCTTATGAAAAATTGAGAAAAGAGCGTTACAGTTCATTTGATTCTGGAAACGGAAAAGCTTTCGAAGAAGGAAAATTAGGTCTTACTGAATTATACAAAATTGCCCAAGAAAACGGAGAACTTTCGCTTCAAAGTGGCAAACAAGAATTGTTCGAAAATATTATTAATCAATATATTTAATATTTTGAATTAGTTTTCAAAAAGGTGTTGGAAGTGTTTATTTTTTATAGAAATAAGATACTTTCGAACACCTTTTTTTATTTGACCAATTTTCGATATAAATATACTATTTTTGGGCAGCGTTTTTTTTGAAATAAAAAGCATAATTTTTAACTAACATATTAATTTAAAACCAAAACATCTTTATGAACACATTACAATTAGCAGATTACCTAGTATTCCTAGTGTATTTCTTTATCGTAGCTGGATACGGTTATTCTGTTTACATACGCAAAAAAACACAATCCACATCAGCTTCACATGATTACTTTTTAGCCGAGGGTTCTTTGACTTGGTGGGCAATTGGAACTTCCTTGATTGCTTCTAATATTTCTTCGGAGCAATTTATAGCCATGTCTGGAAACGGTTTCAAAATGGGTTTAGCCATTGCGACTTACGAATGGATGGCTGCATTAACATTAATTATTGTAGCTGTATTTTTTATTCCAGTTTATTTAAAGAATAAAATTTATACCATGCCTCAATTTTTGAGCGAAAGATACAACGGAAATGTAGCGATGATTATGGCTGTATTCTGGTTGTTGCTGTATGTAATCGTGAATTTAACTTCTATTCTTTATTTGGGAGCTTTGGCTATCAACGGAATTTCTGGAATTGAAATTAATCTGTGTATGTACGGTTTGGCGTTTTTTGCCATTATCATTGCATTAGGGGGAATGAAAGTAATTGGATACACGGATGTTGTTCAGGTAGTGTTTTTAATATTTGGAGGTTTAGTAACTACTTATTTAGCTTTAGATAAAGTAGCTGAATTGAACGGACAAAGTGGTGTTGTTGATGGATTTAATTATATGTATAATCAATCAGGAGATCATTTTCACATGATTTTCAAAAAAGAGAATGAAAATTTCCCGAGTTTACCGGGATTAACGGTATTGCTAGGAGGAATGTGGATTGTGAATTTGAACTATTGGGGATGTAATCAATACATTACTCAAAGAGCTTTAGGAGCTGATTTGAAAACCGCTAGAACAGGAATTTTGTTTGCTGCATTTTTGAAATTATTAATGCCAGTTATTGTGGTTTTACCTGGAATTGCGGCTTATGTAATTTATACTAAAGGACAATTGCAAACGGAGATGTTAGGGCCTGATGGAATTCTAAATCCAGACCGTTCTTATCCGGTATTATTAAACTTATTGCCAGTAGGATTAAAAGGATTGTCTTTTGCGGCTTTAACAGCAGCTGTAGTAGCTTCGTTAGCTGGAAAAGTAAATAGTATCTCCACTATTTTTACTTTGGATATTTTTAAGAAAAAAATTGATGTAGATGCTTCTGAAAAGAAAATGGTACAAGTTGGTAAAATCACAGTAGTTGCCGCTATGCTTTTGGCGGTTGTGATTGCGCCAATGTTGGGGATTGACAAAAAAGGAGGATTTGAATTCATTCAAGAATACACAGGATTTGTAAGTCCAGGGATTTTTGCGATGTTTATTCTAGGATTCTTTTGGAAAAAAACAAGTTCGAATGCAGCTATGTTTGCAACAATCGGTGGTTTTATATTATCAGTAATATTAAAATTCCTTCCAGAACACGTGAATTTAGAATTCTTGTATAGTTCGGGTTTTGCTACACAAGTACTTCAAGAAAATGGAAGTAAATTATATGAAATTCCATTTTTGGACAGAATGGGATTTGTATTTGTAATTTGCGTTATCTTGATGATTATTATCAGTTTGTTTGACGCTAAAAGAGGTGTTGAATCAAAAGGATTGGAGATTGATTCTAAAATGTTTAAAGTGAGCAATGGTTTTGCTGTAGGTTCATTAATCATTTGCGGAATATTAGTAGCACTTTATTCTATCTTCTGGTAGGATTCCAATAGCCTAAAAGGTTTTCTATGATTCAATTTATAGTCTTGAAGCCGAGATTTGACTGATCAGTTAAGGAGAGTTTATTTTTTTTTCTCTTCTTCGCCGATGGTCAATTTCTCGGTTTTTTTGTTTTCAAAAAATCCAGAAAATAATAAAAAACAAAAAACCCGAATAGTAACTATTCGGGTTTTGTTGTGGTGCCTCCAGGGATCGAACCAGGGACACATGGATTTTCAGTCCATTGCTCTACCATCTGAGCTAAGGCACCATGCTTTAAATTCGTTTCGTTCTTATTTTATTAAGAGTTGGATGAACTTGTTTGCGGGTGCAAATATAGAACCATTTTTAATTTATCCAAAACAAATTTTAAAAAAAATCAATTCGTATCTTCGTGCTACTAAATATAAATTATGATTTTAGCCATCGATGCGGGAAATACTAGAATTAAAGCAGCTGTCTTTGAGGGTTCTATCGTTTTGGAAGACTTTGTTTTTTTGAAAATAGAACTTCAAAAAAACATCAAAAATATTTTAAAAAAATATCAAAAGACAACTCATTTGGTTATTTCTTCGGTTTCAGATCTGGAAAAACTGGCTTTTTCTGCCTTTGAAAATATTGTAAAAGTTCATTTTGTTTCCCATAATGATGTTTTCCCATTTACTAATGATTATAAAACACCACAAACTTTAGGAATCGACAGAATGGTACTGGCAGCAGGGGCAACACTTCAGTTTCCGAATCAGAACAGACTGGTTATTGATGCAGGAACTTGTGTGACTTATGATTTTGTCGATGAGTCCAACCATTATCTTGGAGGAGCAATTGCTCCAGGTTTAGGAATGAGATACAAAGCTTTACATGATTATACTGCAAAATTGCCTTTGCTCGAATTAGAAAATCCAAAACAGTATATCGGGCAATCTACTTCAGAATCCATTCATTCGGGTGTGGTCAACGGATTGGTCTATGAAATCGACGGTTTTATAGATGAATATAAGGCAAAGTATTCAAACTTTATCATAATTTTAACGGGTGGAGATACAGTTTTTTTGGCTAAACGATTAAAAAATACCATATTTGCCAATTCAAATTTCCTTCTCGAAAGTTTGAACCAAACATTTCAATATAAAATCAACAATGATTAAAAAAATAATAATAAGTGCTTGCTTGTTTTTGTCACTTGTTTCTTTTGCTCAAGAAGGAACTTCATCGCCTTACTCTTTTTATGGAATTGGAGATGTGAAATTTAACGGAACACTCGAAAATAGGTCTATGGCTGGCTTGTCCATAGCTCAAGATAGTACTCATATCAATTTACAAAACCCAGCAGGATATGCTAATTTAACTTGGACTTCTTTTACCATTGGTGGTAGCAGTAATTTTACTAATCTAAAATCAGGTGATGAAAAAGGTTCTGCAAAAAAGGTAACATTAGATTATCTGGCACTAGGAATCCCTTTGAGCAAAAAATTTGGAGGAGCTTTTGGTCTGATTCCTTACTCTTCTGTAGGGTATAGAATTTCGAATGAAAATCCTATTTCTTCCGAAGTTAGTAAACGTTTTAACGGTTGGGGAGGTCTGAATAGAGTTTTCTTGGGGTTTGGTTATAAAGTGCTTCCTAACTTGAATGTCGGTGTAAATGCTTTTTACAACTTTGGACAAATTCAAAGCAATAGTTTAGAATATATCGAAGATCAAGGAATTGGTTCTCGTGAACTGAATGTTTCTAATTTGTCGGGCATGAATTTTAATTTCGGTATGACTTATAAAGCCAAGTTTAACGAAAAACTATCAGTTTTTACTAGTTTATATTATTCACCAGGAAGTACTCTGAAATCAGAAAATACAAGAAACGTAGCTATTGTTGATTACAACTCTCAATTTGATTTGTCAATAATAGATATTTCAGAGGATGAGCTTTCGAATAACGAATTGAAGTTGCCAAAAAAATTATCTTTTGGTGCAGGAATTGGAGATTCTAAAAAATGGCTTTTGGGTGCAGAAGTTGCTGTTCAAGGCATTGGTCAATTGAATAGCAATTACAATACTATTGCAAATTTGAGTTACGAGCGTGGTCAAAAATACAGCATTGGAGGTTATTATATTCCTAATTCAAATCCTTTTGCGAGTTATTTTCAGAGAATTACTTACAGAGGAGGTTTAAGATATGAAAAAACAGGCCTTGTGATTAATTCTAATTCTATTAATGATGCAGCTGTGACATTCGGTATGGGATTGCCAATAACGGGTTCTTTGTCTAATTTTAATTTAGGTTTAGAATACGGAAAAAAAGGAACTACTTCGGATAACTTGGTTCAAGAAAATTATTTTACAGTAAGTTTGAGTTTTTCATTAAATGACAAGTGGTTTGTGAAACGTAAGTTTTATTAAAATCAGTTACTTTTTCTAATTACACTAACAGTTTCTCATGGTCAGACGTATGATTCCATATAAAAAATACTTGGTTCTGATGCTTGTTCTGACACTGATTTTAGGTTGTGAAAGTAATTTTAAAGAAGTGCAAAAAAGTAATTTTTCGGAATTTGTTCCCAGTGGCGAGGCTGATAAAATTAACTTAAAATACACTGATTCAGGCAGGATTACGGCCATATTAATAAGCCCGAAAATGAAAGAATACGCCAGCGTGGACTTTCCTTTTACTGAATTTCCAAAAGGAATCGATGTTACTTTGTACGACAAAAAGGGAAAGCGAACCTTTATCAAATCCGATTACGCCACTTCTTATAAATTGACAAATATTATCGATTTAGAAGGCGATGTGGTTATTCAATCGGAAGATGGACAAATGCTAGAAACCAATCAGCTATATTTTGATCAAAAAAACGAATGGTTTTTCACCAACAAACGCTTCACTTTTACCGACCCAAAAGGAGTATCTTATGGCAAAGGAATTGATTTCAGTAAAGATTTCAAAATTATCAATTCGCAAAGCATCGTAGGAGAAGTAGAATCATCCGAATAATTTCAATACATTTTAATCATGAATTATCTAAAATATACCCAATACGTTTATCTTGTGGCAGCTGTTTTTTTTATTGTAAAAGCCGTTGAAATTTGGGATGAGCCTAATGATCAGCATTTTCTTTTTCTTGGAATTGCTATCCTTTCTATTTTTATGTTTTTCTTTAGAAGAAGATTTGCTAACAAATTTGAAGACAGAAACAAGAAGCCTTAATTCATGGAAATAGGTATAATAATAGTTTGTTTGTTATGTAGTGCCTTTTTTTCAGGAATGGAAATCGCATTCATTTCATCCAATAAAATTTACCTTGAATTAGAAAAAAAGCAAACTGGGTTTATTGCTACTATTTTAACCAAGCTTACCCAAGAACCTTCCAAGTTTATTGCAGCAATGCTCATAGGAAATAGTATTGCGCTTGTGATTTATGCACTCTTTATGAGTGAATTGTTAGTAAAAGGATTCAATGCTTTTGGGTTTTACTTCTCGGAATTGATGAGTGTTCTAATTCAGATGCTACTAACTACAACAGTAGTTTTGCTGACTTCAAAATTTTTTCCTAAGGTTTTTTTTCAAATTTATGCCAATACTTTAATCAAGGTTTTTGCACTTCCAGCCTATTTTTTCTATATTCTCTTTTTTTTTATCTCTACTTTTTTTATTTGGATTTCTGACTTTGTTCTAAAGAATTTTTCAAAGGCAGCTGGCAGTCAAGCTTCTTTGTATTTCAGTAAAGCAGAGTTGGGCGATTACATTAGCGAACAAATAAGCACTCTAGAAGATAAAGAAGAAATGGATTCCGAAATACAGATTTTTCAGAATGCGTTAGACTTTTCAGGTGTAAAAGCTAGAGATGTTATGACTCCAAGGACAGAAATTGTTGCCATTGATGTATTCGATTCTATTGCTACATTGAAAGAATTGTTTATTACAACGGGTTATTCTAAAATTGTAGTCTATCAAAATTCGTTGGACGATATTTTGGGTTATGTTCACTCTTTTGATTTATTCAAAAAACCAACACATATCAAATCGATCATCATCCCAGTCGAATTTGTTCCTGAAACTATTTATATCAAGGATGCTATGAATTTGTTGACCAAAAAGCGAAAAAGTGTAGCTGTAGTTTTAGACGAATATGGAGGAACTTCGGGGATTATTACCATAGAAGATATTATCGAAGAACTTTTTGGCGAAATCGAAGACGAACACGATTTACAGGAAGAATTAATCGAACAAGAATTAGATACAAGAATTTATCTTTTCTCTGCGCGATTGGATGTAGAATATATCAATCAGACCTATAAAACAGCTATTCCGGAGAGTGATTCTTATGGAACTCTTGGTGGTTTTATTGTTGATTTCACAAAAGAAATTCCTCAAAAAGGAGCAGAAATCGGTATTGATAACTACCATTTTAGCATTGAGGAAGCAACAAACAAGAAAATCGAATTGGTTAAAATGACAATAAAAGAATGATTTTTTTTGATAAATCAAATTTTCTTGTAAAATATAGCGGTAGTAGTATAATTATTAATTAGATAATTGTATTTTCGCAAACTGAATTTAAAAATTAACAACAATAAAAATGGCAGTTTTAGAAAAAATTAGACAACGCTCGGCTTTAACTATAGTAATTATTGCATTCGCGTTATTTGCATTTATAGTACCAAGCCTTTTCGATCAAGGAGGTTTTGGTGGTAATTCTAAAGACGTAGGAAGTATAGATGGAAAAGATATTGCATTTGAAGACTTTCGACTAAAAGTAAGTAATGTTGAGAAAAGTCAACAAGGAATTACGCCAACTGCAGCTGCAAATACCGTTTGGGATCAAGAAGTTACCATTGCTTTGCTAACGGCTCAATTCGAAAAATTAGGATTGAAAGTAGGAGCAAAACATATTATGGAAGTTTTAAAAGCGGATCAAAATATTGGACAAAACCCAATGTTCTTGAATGCCGCTGGAAAATTTGATGAAGCCAAATTTAAAGAAGCCGCTAAAAGTAATCCACAAATTGCTGAATATATCAAATCCAGAGAGAAAGATGCTGAATTGAATTCTAAATTTCAAATTTATAGCAATTTAGTAAAAGCAGGATTGTACACAACTGAAAGTGAAGGAAAATTGAAATACGAAATGGAATCCAACAAAGTAAATTTTGCTTATGTTGCTGGATTGTATTCTTCTGTTAAAGATAGTCAAGTTAAAGTTTCAGATGAAGAAATCGTAGAATTCATGAAGAAAAACGAGAAAAAGTACAAAGCTGACGAAACTCGTGCCGTTGAATACGTATTGATTGAAGACAAAGCATCTCCAGCTGATGAAGCAGAAGTGAAAGCTAAAATCAACGCACTGTTAAAAGGAAGTGTAGTTTACAACCAAGCCACAGGAAAAAACGATACTTTACCAGGATTCAAATCAGCAGCAAATGTTGTTGAATTTGTAAATTCAAATTCTGATATTCCTTATGATTCTACTTATGTTGCCAAAAAAGATTTACCAGCTGTAGATGCTGATAAATTGTACAACTTGGCTCCAGGAGAAATTTATGGGCCTTATATGTTCGGGAAATACTACTGTATTTCTAAATCATTGGGTAGAAAAGTAGGTGTAAATGCAAAAGCAAGTCACATCTTAATTAGCTACGAAGGAACTCAAGTACCAAACAAAAAAGAGAAAAGAACCAAAGAAGAAGCAAAAGCAAAAGCGGAATCAATCTTGGCTCAAGTAACGGCTAATCCAGATAGTTTCTTGATGTTAGCTTTTACAGCATCAGATGATTCTTCTTCACAACAAGGTGGTGATTTAGGTTTTTTTGGACCAAATCAAATGGTAAAACCATTCAATGATTTTGTATTCAACAGTCCTATTGGAAAAGTTGGATTAGTAGAAACACCTTTTGGTTTTCATATCATTAAAGTAACCGACAAGCAAGACGGAGTTCGTTTAGCAACTATAGCTCAAAAAATAGAAGCTTCAGAAGCAACTTCAAATGACGTATATACTAAAGCAACTCAATTTGAAATGGATACAGCTGAAAAAGACTTTGCTAAAACTGCAGCTGCTATGAAATTGACTGTGGCATCACCAGTTACTGTAAAAGCAATGGACGAATCTTTTGGTCCTCTAGGAAATCAAAGAAATATTGTAAGATGGGCTTTCGAATCAGGAACAGACGTTGGTGCTGTAAAAAGATTTGAAGTGGCTAATTTAGGTCATGTAATTGCTAAAATGACTAAAGTGAATCCAGAAGGATTAATGGCTGTTGATTTAGTACGATCTTTTGTAGAACCAATTCTTAAAAACAAGAAAAAAGCGGAACTAATCAAAGCTAAAATGTCAGGAAGTTCATTAGAAGCCATTTCGAAAGCTGTTGCATCACCAATACAACAAGCGGTTAATGTTACATTAGACAATCCTGTTTTGGCAGGTGGAGTAGGTCAAGAGCCTAAAGTAGTTGGAAATGCTTTTGCATTGGCAACAGGAAAACTTTCTGCGCCAATCGAAGGTAGTACAGGAGTTTATGTAGTATTGAACAAAAGCACAGTAAAAGCACCGGCAATAAAAAATCATTCTGCTTATGTTGCTAAAGTAAAAGCGCAATCTGCAGGAGATGTAAACAGAGTTATCCCAGCATTAAAAGCAAATGCTAAAATCGAAGACAATAGAAGTCAATTTAATTACTAAATTCAAACTTCTTGAAATATAAAAATCCCGAGCAATCGGGATTTTTTTTGTTTTATGAATATTGATAAGATTTACAAAATCATATCCTGATAAGAAACGATAGTTTCAAAACCTCTTTCCTTAAAATAATCAGTTGGATTTTCTTTTGAGATTACCAATACAAAATCACCTCCCCAAGCACCAAGACTTTTAATTATGCCATCAAAATCAGGAAACAAAGATTCTTTGATAGTTTGCAGTTCCAGTATGCTGCTCATTTCAGCTTCATGTTCTTCTAATGCTGTGGCAAATTCCCGAAGCGTTTTTGCGTTTAAAACTTCCTTTGTTAGCGAATTAATGGTGAGGATATTATCGGGTAGATTTTCGTTTTTGTTGTTGTAATAGGAAGCGATGGCAGTTTTGCTACTTTGTTTTTTGTCGAGATAAACAAAATACAAATTTTCATGGAATTCAGGTTCGAAAGTCACTTTTTCGACAATTGGTTTTCCGTTTTCTAAATGATACAAGATAGGACTGTTGTTTTGAGCGCAAGCAATATCATAACCGCTACCGCCAAAACTATTGTTTAGCAATACAAAAGCATCTATTTCTAACCATTGTGCAATATTATTAATCAAAGTAGAGGAAGTTCCCAGTCCCCAATTCCGTGGAAAAGTGAGCGTTGTTGTAACCAAATAACCTTCGGAATTAGTAATAAAATCGGTATTTAACAAATAGCTTTCGTGCAGAATTTCGATTAAAGTATTTCTTTTGGATGATTCTTCTTCAGATATGTTTTTATTGATAATATCAGCAAATGAAAAAGTATCTTCAAACCAAATACTTCCGTCTGAATCGTAACTCGTCCATTTTATTTCTTGGTTTTTTCCTTTTTCTACCATCAGGTTTTGTCCAAATTTGGTAGGTAAAGCAAAAGCTTTGGCTCCGTCAAGAACCAAATATTCTCCCGTGATTAATAGTTTTCCGTTACTGTAAAATTCTTTCTTCATGTTTTTTCACCGCAAAGGCGCGAAGGCGCAATTTTTTTTTTAAATCTGTGTCAATCCGTTAGATCCGTTTAATCTGTGGCTTATATTATTTTCTTAAATTTTCAATAAATTCCACCACACCACTATGCGAAACTACCTGATTTTTAAAATGTTTGCGAATCAAAGTGCGTTCCTCATCATTGGCTTCAAATTGATTTAGAATATTGTTCAAGTGCATTTTCATGTGCCCATCTTGAATTCCTGTGGTGGTTAGCGAACGCAAAGCAGCAAAATTTTGTGCCAAACCAGCAACTGCTACAAACTGCATCAATGCTGAAGCTGATGGATTTTCTAACATTTGCAAAGATAATTTAACCAAAGGATGTAACGATGTCAAACCGCCAACTGTTCCTAAGGCCAACGGAACTTCCAGCCAAAAACTAAAAATTCCATTTTCGATTTTGGCGTGAGACAAACTGGTATAGTTTCCGTTTCGGGAAGCGTAAGCGTGAACTCCAGCTTCGACTGCGCGGAAATCATTTCCTGTTGCCAAAACTACTGCGTCAATTCCGTTCATAATTCCTTTGTTGTGCGTAACCGCTCGAAAAGGTTCTACTTCGGCAATTTGAACGGCACGAACAAATCTTTCGGCAAAAGCTTTTGGATTCGGGATGTGTTTTTCTTCTAAATCTTCAATAGGACAAGAAACTTCCGCACGAACAATACAATTGGGAACATAATTCGATAGAATGCTCATCACGACTTCGATGCCTTTTTCTGCTTCGGAAAATGAATTATATTCTTGAGCTTCTTCTTTCAATGTTTTGGCAAATTGCTCCAAACACGAATTGATAAAATTCGCTCCCATGCTATCTTTAGTGTCAAAAGTAGCATGCAGTTGAAAATAATTAGGCAGTAAATCGGTTTTGTCTTTTAGAACTATATCCAGAATTCCACCACCACGTTTTTGCATGTTTTTGGTAATGCTTTCGGTGTTGTTGAAGAATTTGTCTTTGATTTGGGTGAAAAAATTTTCTAGTTTCGATGCGTCTCCATTGAAAATAAAATGAACCTGACCTATTTTTTCAGTATTGATAACAGTGGCTTTAAATCCGCCACGGGTAGCCCAAAACTTGGCTGATTTTGATGCTGCAGCAACCACAGAACTTTCCTCGATCGCCATCGGAATACTATTATACTTTCCATTAATCAAAAAATTGGGAGCCACTCCAAGTGGAATATAGAAATTACTAATCGTATTTTCTATGAATTCATCGTGTAGTTTTTGAAGTTTTTCGTCAGCATTCCAATAGTTTTTGATAATTGAAATAGCTTCTTGAGGATTAGAAAAATATTCTTTGGCGATCCAGTTTATCTTTTCTTCTTTGGATAATTTTGAAAATCCAGCGACAGCGTTGCTCATATTTTTTAAATAACGGTTTATTGAGGGAGCAAAGATACAGTTTCCATTTTATTGAAATAGTTTTCTTTGAAAATTGAAAGGAGTATTGTGTTTTTAATTCTAACCACAAATTGCGCAAATTTTCACAAATTTAATTGCTATTTAAAATGAATAGAGTTGGTTTAATGATTTGTGAAAATTTGTATAATTTGTGGTCAATTTTTTATTTAATTGAAACTATATACCAGTCCTAATCGCTTCCACAGGATCTAATTTAGAAGCTGAAATGGCGGGAAGAATTCCAGAAATCAATCCAATTAAAGCTGCGAGACCAGTTCCTAAAAGGATATTGCCTGTTCCTAAAACAAATTCAAAATCCAATGCTTTGGTCAAGCCAAAGGCAATAATCCAAACGAGAAACAAACCAATCATTCCGCCAATTACAGAAAGTATAATGGCTTCGAACAAGAATTGGAATAATATAAATCGGTTTTTGGCTCCCAAAGATTTCTGAATTCCTATGAGATTGGTTCGTTCTTTTACGGAAACAAACATAATATTAGCAATCCCAAAACCACCTACCAATAAAGAAAATCCACAAATCCACCAACCGTAAAATTGCATATCAGATATAAGTCCATCTACTAAATCTGTAAAGCCAGAAAAAACATTGATAAAAAAATTGTCAATTTCCCCTGCTTTTATGCCACGAAAACTTCTTAATTTTTGACTAATTTCGGCTTTGTAAGCTTCCATATCAACTCCGTTTACAGGTTTGAAAACAATTACATTTACCAATCCTTTATTGTTATCTCCAAATTTTTGTCTTATAAAATTTACAGGGAGATAAGCCGAAGTATCATCGCTGTCGCCAAACATTCCGGCTCCTTGTTTTTTTAAAACACCAATAACGGTAAAACGTTGTCCATACAAACGGACTTTTTTGCCAATGGGATTGAAATCTTCAAACAAAGAAGTAGCAATTTCTTTTCCAATGACAACAACTGGAGCAGCCGAATTGGCTTCGGATTCGGTGTAAAAACGTCCGTCTTCAAATTCCAATCCTTGAATGTCGATAAACTCCTGCGAAACAGGAACAATGTTTACATCGCTAACGGTTTTGGATTCATATTTTATGGATTCGGTTTTTGTAAATATTTGGTAGCCCAATTGATCGGTATTGGTCATTACGCCTTTCATATAAAGGTATTCGTCGTATTTTACATTCGGAAATTGCTCTCTTTTCCATTTTGGAATCTCTGATGGACCAAAGGATTGATTGAATAAGTAAATAGTATTTTTGTCTAAAGTGCTTAAATCTTTGGTAATTTTTCTGTTCAACGAATCTACTGCGGCAAGTACTGCAATGATCGAAAAAATTCCAATGGTAACACCAAGCAACGATAATAAGGTGCGTAGTTTATTGTTGCGCAAAGCATTTGTGGCAAAACGAAAACTCTCGGATAACAGTCGAAGGTAAACTAGCATAAAACCGTATTTTGTGTTAGGGTAAAATTCCAAAAAAATAATTCGAAAACCTAATGAAACTTATAGGGTAAGTTTGCTTCAGTTTTTTAGCCACGAATTGCACAAATTGTCACAAATTATATCAATTTAAAATTCAATTACACAAATTTTACCTAATTTGGGAATTAGTGTAATTCAAAGGGACTATAAATTAGTGTTAATTTGTGCAATTCGTGGCTCTTTTTTTTGAAGTTTTGATTTTTGAAATTGGCTTCTTCATTGGTCTTATTTTTTAAAATATTGTTACAGAAATAGATTTGAATTTTATCTGTAAAAAAACTACTTTTGCACCACAAAATTTTAACTACACGATGAGCACAACAAAAACAATCAAATCAGCATTAGTTTCTGTCTTTTCAAAAGAAGGTTTGGAACCAATTATTAAAAAATTACACGAACAAAATGTAATCTTTTATTCTACTGGTGGTACCGAAGAATTTATCAAAAACCTAGGAATTCCAGTTGTTCCAGTTGAAGATGTGACTTCTTATCCATCTATTCTTGGAGGAAGAGTGAAAACGTTGCATCCAAAAGTTTTTGGTGGAATTTTGAATCGTCAGGACAACGAATCTGATGTGCAACAAATGCAGGAATACGATATTCCTCAAATTGATTTGGTGATTGTTGACTTGTATCCTTTCGAAAAAACGGTTGCTTCGGGAGCTAGCGAAAGTGATATTATCGAAAAAATAGATATTGGTGGGATTTCGTTAATTCGTGCTGGTGCAAAAAATTTCAAGGATACCGTAATTATTCCTTCCATGGCTGAATATGGTTTGTTCTTGGATATTATTACAAAACAAAACGGAGCTACAACATTGGAAGATAGAAAATTATTTGCTACAAAAGCATTCCACGTTTCTTCTCATTATGATGGCGCTATTTTTAATTATTTCAATACAGACGAAACTATTTTAAAAACAAGTATTGAAAATGGACAAGTGTTGCGTTATGGAGAAAATCCACACCAAAAAGGATTCTTCTTTGGTGATTTTGACGCCATGTTCAACAAAGTACACGGAAAAGAATTGTCATATAATAATTTATTAGATGTTGATGCAGCCGTAAATTTGATTAATGAATTCAAAAATGACGGCCCAACGTTCGCTATTTTAAAACACAATAACGCTTGCGGATTGGCAACAAGACCAACTATTGCTGAAGCTTATAATGTAGCATTGGCTTGTGATCCAACTTCTGCTTTTGGCGGAGTATTGATTGCAAACTCAAAAATAGATGTTGAAACAGCAACAGAAATCAATAAATTATTCTGTGAAGTAGTCATTGCTCCAGGATATGATGATGCAGCTATTGCCATTTTACAAGAGAAGAAAAATAGAATTATTTTGATTCAAAATGAAGTTGAATTGCCTCAAAAACAAGTGAGAACTTGCTTAAACGGAGTTTTAGTTCAGGAAAGAAATAACATCACAGATACTAAAGAAGACTTAAAAACCGTTACTACTACTGCGCCAACAACTCAAGAAATTGAGGATTTAATTTTTGCTTCTAAAGTGTGTAAAAACACCAAATCAAACACTATTGTTTTTGCTAAAAACGGAACTTTAATTTCGTCTGGAACAGGACAAACCTCAAGAGTGGATGCTTTGATGCAGGCTGTTGAAAAAGCCAAAGCATTTGGATTTAGTTTAGAAGGAGCTTCAATGGCGAGTGATGCTTTTTTCCCTTTTCCTGATTGTGTGCAATTAGCAAAAGAAGCAGGGATAACAGCTGTAATTCAGCCAGGAGGTTCGGTAAAAGACCAATTGAGTATTGATTATTGCAATGAAAATAATTTAGCAATGGTATTTACAGGAACACGTCATTTTAAACATTAATTTGTTTAGCTTTGTGTGTTACAAATTTATAACTCTTAACCCCTAAAAATTTATGGGATTTTTTGATTTCATGACCGAGGATATTGCGATAGACCTTGGTACCGCAAACACTTTAATCATACACAATGACAAAGTGGTAATTGACAGCCCTTCGATAGTTGCTCGTGATAGAATATCAGGAAAAATTATTGCAGTTGGTAAAGAAGCCAATATGATGCAAGGGAAAACCCATGAAAACATTAAGACAATACGACCTTTGAAAGATGGTGTAATTGCCGATTTTGATGCTTCTGAAAAAATGATTAGTATGCTTATCAAAAGCATTCCAGCATTGAAAAAAAGAATGTTTACGCCAGCATTGAGAATGGTTGTTTGTATTCCTTCTGGAATTACCGAAGTAGAAATGCGTGCGGTAAAAGAATCCTGTGAAAGAGTAAATGGAAAAGAAGTCTATTTGATTCACGAACCAATGGCAGCAGCAATTGGTATTGGTATTGATATCATGCAACCAAAAGGAAATATGATTGTTGATATCGGAGGTGGAACAACAGAAATTGCCGTTATCGCTTTAGGTGGAATTGTTTGCGACAAATCTGTTAAAATCGCAGGTGACGTTTTCACAAATGACATCGTATATTACATGCGTACCCAACACAACCTTTTTGTTGGAGAAAGTACCGCAGAGAAAATAAAAATTCAAGTAGGAGCAGCTATCGAAGATTTAGAAACTCCTCCAGAAGAAATGTCGGTTCAAGGTAGAGATTTATTGACGGGTAAACCAAAACAAGTAGCCGTTTCTTATAGAGAAATTGCAAAAGCATTGGATAAATCCATTCAAAGGATTGAAGATGCTGTGATGGAAACTTTGTCTCAAACACCTCCAGAATTAGCAGCGGATATTTACAATACCGGAATTTATCTTGCTGGTGGTGGATCGATGTTGAGAGGATTGGACAAGAGAATTTCTCAAAAAACAGATTTACCAGTTTATATCGCCGAAGATCCATTAAGAGCAGTTGTTCGTGGAACAGGAATGGCGCTTAAAAATATTGGAAAATTCAAAAGTGTTTTGATTAAATAACACAAAAGGTTTTTGTAACAGGTTTCGGGTTATAGTTTTCACATCTATTATACAGGTATAATATGCAGCAAATATTTAATTTTATTTATAAAAACAGTAATAGGTTGCTGTTTTTGCTGCTTTTGGGTATTTCCTTATTTCTTACTATTCAATCTCATTCGTATCATCGAAGCAAAGTGATTAGTTCTGCCAATTTTTTGAGCGGTGGAGTCTATGAGCAAATTAATGATTTTAGTGAGTATTTGAATTTAAGAACTCAAAACGATGCGTTGGCTCAAGAAAATGCAAAATTAAGAAGCCTTCTTTTTCAGGTAGAAGATTCTGCATCTATCCCTAAAATAGATAGTATCAAAGGGGTTCGTGCTATTGATATTGTGGTTTCGAAAGTCATTCACAACAACTTTAATGGTCATGAAAATTATTTGACTATAAATTCAGGAGATTTGGATGGCGTTCAAACAGATATGGGCGTTATTAATAGTCAAGGAATTGTAGGGATTGTAGATAATACTTCGGCAAATTATGCTACTGTAATCAGTATTTTGAATAAGAAATCTCAAATCAATGCCAAGCTGAAAAAGTCGAATCATTTTGGTTCTTTGAGTTGGAATGGGAAAAGCACCGGTTTTGTTCAGTTGACCGATATTCCTAGATTGGCAGCCATTCGAAAAGGCGATACTATTGTAACAGGTGGACAGTCTGTTATTTTTCCAGAGAATATCAATATTGGAACGGTTGATAATATTTTTACTGATGAAGAAACCAATTATTATACTTTGAATATTAGACTTTTTAATGATATGACTAATTTAGGTCATGTGTATGTCATCAAAAGGAAAGATCGAGATGAAATTATCAATCTAGAAAAAAAGGAAGAAAAAGATGAATAGTATATTATTCGTAAATATTTTTCGTTTTCTGTTGTTACTAGCGGTTCAAATTATTATTTTTAATAACATGAATTTCTGGGGCTATATCAGTCCGTATCCTTATCTTCTTTTTATTATTTTATACCCAGTAAATAGCAATAAATTTGGCTTATTGATTGCTAGTTTTTTCTTGGGATTAATTATGGATATGTTCAGTAATTCAGGCGGAATTCATACTACAGCTTGTATAGTTTTGGCTTATTACCGACCTTATCTTTTCAGGTTTTCTTTTGGGTTAAGTTATGAATATCAAACCGTAAAATTGAATGATGTACTTACACCAGAACGTTTTTCGTTCATTTTACTTTCTGTAGTGATTCATCATTTAGTTTTATTTGTGCTAGAAGCTTTTGATATAACCTTTGTTTTGGATGTTTTGATTCGAACATTGTTAAGTACCATTTTTACTATTATTCTCTGCATCATAATTATATATCTTATTAAGCCGAACAAACGATGAGAAAACTACTGCTTCCTTCATTGATTATAGTTGTAGCAGGTTTGCTTGTGTTGCGCCTTTTCTATTTGCAAATTATTGACGATACTTTAAAATTAAAGTCAGACAATAACGCCATCAAAATTAAATACGATTACCCCGAAAGAGGTTATATATATGATCGAAATGGCAAGTTGTTGGTTGCTAATCAGCCGTCGTATGACATCATGGTTATTCCACGCGAAATCAAAAAATTGGATACTTTAGAGTTTTGCGAATTACTAGATATTACCAAAGAAGATTTTCTCGAAAAAATAGAAAAAGCCAAGGTGTATAGCCCTCGTTTGCCTTCGGTATTTTTACCTCAATTGAATAAATTAGAGTTTGCTGCTTTTCAGGAAAAAATTCGAAAGTTTGAAGGCTTTTATTTTCAAAAGCGTTCCCTTCGTGATTATCAAGTTACTTTTGGAGCTAATATTTTTGGTTTCATTACCCAAGTAAATGACAAACTAATAGAAAAAAATCCGTATTATAAGAGTGGAGATTTAATAGGGAAACAAGGAGTTGAAGAAAGTTATGAAGAAATATTACGAGGTATTAAAGGGGTTAAATATTTTCAAAAAGACAAATTCAATCGTGAAATAGGTTCTTTCAAAGAAGGAAAATACGATACCATTGCCGTTCAAGGCGAAGATATAAACCTAACTATTGATGCCGAACTTCAAAAATATGGCGAGGAATTAATGGTCAATAAAAGAGGAGGTATTGTTGCTATCGAACCCAAAACAGGCGAGATTTTAGCATTGGTAACCGCCCCTTCTTATGACCCTGCAATTCTGGTGGGACGTCAGCGTTCTAAAAATTACACTCTTTTGTATCGTGATTCTATAGCCAAACCACTTTATGATCGTGGACTTCTAGCCGAATATCCGCCGGGTTCTCCTTTTAAAATATTGACAGGACTTATTGGTCTTCAGGAGCAAGTAATCAATGAGCAAACGACTTATATGTGTCACCACGGTTTTGCTTATGCGCCTGGACGATTTATGAAATGCCATGGATTTGGTCCGCATCAATTGCACAATGGAATTTACAATTCGTGCAACGCTTATTTTGCTAATGTTTATTTGAGGATTATCGGAAAGTACAACAGTGCACCTTATGCAGTAGATCAATGGGGTAATCATTTAAAGACCTTTGGACTCGGACAATTCATGGGTTATGATTTACCAACGGGTAGAAAAGGAAAAGTGCCTACTTCTAAAACTTATAAAAAAATATATCCAGATTGGCGTTGGAGTGGCAAGACCATTATTTCTAATTCTATTGGGCAAGGAGAGGTTTTGATGACACCTATTCAATTGGCTAATATGATGGCAGCTGTGGCTAATGAAGGTTACTATTACACACCTCACATCATCAAAAAAATTAAAGGCGAACAAATTGATCCTAAATTTAAAGTAAAACACGTTACTTCTATTGATAAAAAATATTTCAAGCCCATGATTAGTGGTTTGTTTGATGTGTATAATCTAGGAACTGCAAGTGCACTTCGGGTTGAAGGGATTGATATTTGTGGAAAAACAGGAACAGCCGAGAATTTTGCCAAAATTGATGGTAAAAGAACCAAGCTGGAAGATCACTCTATATTTGTTGCCTTTGCACCAAAAGACAATCCAAAAATTGCTATAGCGATTATGGTCGAAAATGGAGGTTTTGGAGCTACCATTGCAGGGCCAATTGCTAGTTTAATGATCGAAAAATACCTTAAAGGAAAAATCACTAGAACCGATTTAGAGAAAAGAACATTAGCCAGAAGTTTGCAAGATCGTTATGCTAAATTAGGCGGATTATCAGAAGCGGTTAAGAAAGAAATGAGAATTAGAGATTCTATAGCAAAATCAAAAATTATAGTTCCGAAAGTAACAGTAGATACTACTAAAAGTAATTAACAAGCCATTCATTTGCAATGAAAAATCAAAGTTTAACCAATAATATCGACTGGATTTGTATTATCATCTATAGTTTATTAGTGATAATGGGGTGGTTGAATATCTATTCTTCCTCCTTGTCGTCTATGGAATCGACAGCGACCAAACAATTGATGTTTATTGTTTTGACTGTTCCTTTGATTTTTGTTTTACTGTATGTAGATGGAAAGTTTTATGAAAAATACGCCAGTGTAATTTATGTCATCGGTTTACTTTCTTTGGCGGGTTTATTTGTGTTCGGAAAAACAATTAAGGGTCAAGCCAACTGGTATTCTTTTGGTTCCTTTGGAATTCAACCTTCGGAGTTTGTTAAATCTGCAACAGCATTGGCTTTGGCCAAATATTTAAGTGATACTCAAATTAATTTAAAAGATACCAACCGACAGTGGCAGGTATTGAGTATATTGGGATTGCCTATTATGCTTATTGTTCCTCACGACCCAGGAAGTGCTTTAATTTATTGCTTTTTGATAGTGGTTCTGTACCGTGAAGGATTGCCAGCTTGGTACATCTGGACAGGATTTATTGCTATTGTTCTATTTGTTTTGACACTGGTTTTAGAACCTCAATATGTAATCCTTTTATCACTCGTTGGTATTGTATTGGTGTATCTCAAATCGAGATTGGGCGATAGAAATTTAGTCATGAGTAGTATTGTTTTTATACTGATTTCTGGATATGTATTGTCGGTTAGTTATGTTTTTGACAATGTATTTAAACAACACCACCGCGATCGTTTCAATATTTTATTAGGAAAATCGGTGGATATGAAAGGGATTGGATACAATACTAATCAATCTGAAATTGCTATTGGATCGGGCGGTTGGTTCGGAAAAGGATTTCTTGAAGGAACACAAACCAAAGGCGGATTTGTACCCGAACAACACACCGATTACATCTTTACTACTGTGGGAGAAGAATGGGGGTTTGTCGGTTCTCTGATTGTGATAGCCTTGTTTGTTGGCTTGCTACTGCGAATCATTTATTTAGCCGAAAGACAAAAAACAAAGTTTAGCCGAGTGTATGGCTATTGCGTAGCCAGTATTCTATTTATTCACTTCTTCGTGAATATTGCCATGGTATTGGGTATTTTTCCAACCATTGGAGTTCCCCTGCCTTTGTTTTCTTATGGTGGTTCCGGACTTTGGGGCTTCACTATTTTGCTTTTTATTTTTATTAAAATGGATGCCAATAAGGTGAATGAGTGGTAGGGTTATAGAACTGAATTTATTGTTTGTTTTTGTGCTTTATTTACGAATAAAACTAAACATAATTCGGTTACATATTATTTTCATTCGATAAATAATTAATGAAACAAAAGAATTATCTTTGAGTATTAAAACAATTATTATGGGAGCTTTAGAATTGAGAGATAGTGTTTTAGAGTACATAAATACAGCTGACGAACGTTTGTTGAAGGTAGTTAAAGCCGTTATAGAAAGTTATCAAGAAAATGACATTGTAGCTTATGCCATCGATGGAACACCGTTAACCAGAACAACATACAAAGCCGAACTTCAGGAAGCAAAAGAAGAAATAAAAAGAGGCGAATACATTAGTCAAGAAGATTTAGAAAAAGAGTCTAATAACTGGTAAATGGTGGATTTGAAAAAGGTTTGGACAATTAAAGCCAAAGCACAGTTAAAAGCAATTTATAAAATTGAATAACAAATCCTGTAAAACAATTAAGTTTACAGGATTTTTTTTGAATACTCCGAAATTGAATATAAATTTGGCATTATTAATGTTATAAAATTTAGTAAGTAAAGTTTTAAACCAACAAAATAATGAAAAACATATTTACACTCTATTTTATCCTTTTTTCACTTGTTGTTTGTGCCCAAGATAAAGAAACAATTGCCATAAAAATTTATCTGGAAGATGCCGAAACAGGCAAAAATATTGATGATGCCAAAGTAATGCTTGAAGGTTTTGAAATTCCTGCTATAACGGGAAAATACGATAAAACAGGGAAGTGTTATTATTTTACAAAAATCCCTGTTGGTTACAACACCATAATGGCTTATCATAAAGAATACAATGAAAAAGGTTTTCAAAATGTTGAGGGATTGCCTAAAGAATTAAAGTTACGACTTTATGACCCGTTTAATGTTTCATATAGTTTTGAGAAACCTATTTTGTCAATAGAAACATGCTGTGATAATGGAAAGCGTACTTCGTATTTAAAAACTCCTAAATTTTTAAAAAGAGTAGAACATTCAAAGAAAAAAATTTCAAGAAAAACTTTCAGGTATATTTACAAGGAAGATCCTTATCATATTGCTATTATAAGCAAACATGGAAGAGAACAGTTATTTAATAATGATATCATAAAACAACTAATGCAAAATTTATCTATTGAAGAAGCACCTGAAGATGTAAGTTGGGGAAAATATCAATATTATAATTTATTTCTTAATTCAGAAGGTCATTTGTCATTTTGGCCTTATAGCCCTTTTGTTTATCTACTTCAAAAAAAAGACAGTACTAAATTTCAAAGATTTAATAGTCCAGAAATTAAAAGATTAAGACAAAACAACTTAATAGTATCTGCGATTACTTATCGAACATTAGAATATTTTTCAAGCAAAACCTATAATGCTGAAAAATTTATGGGAAGAAAGTTAAATGAATTTGAAAAATCGAATAGACCTAATCCAGTTATAAACCAATCGATTGGAATGTCTTTTTTTGATACTCAAAAGGAAAATAATGATTATTATAATTTTAAAAGAACTAATTACTATCCTTCTGTGCCATCAACAGATGTCAATACAATATATAGTTTCTTTTTTGTAATCTCAAAAGACATAAATTCTAGCATCGGTTTAGGGGCTTTAGATGAATTAGAAATTGAAAACACAAATAAAAAATATTGGTTTTCAAATACTTATAAAAAATAACGATAAACCACACAGTTGAGTTAGCAAAACAATCCACTGTTTATTCATAGTAAAAACAGCTATATTTGAATAAAATAACCACAAACTTTACAAGTCACAATAAATATTGAGTTTTAAGAACTAGTAACTACATATGTAAGGTAGGAAGGCGAGAGCTTTATACAGCTAGCCACTTGAAACTTTTTTTGAAAAACTTTGGTGACATGGTAATATTATAAGTTATAATAAAAATCTAGTTGGTACTGGCAATGAAATCTATTGCATAAACATCTTAAAAATAATATCAATGAAAACTAAAATTATAATAATTCTAATATGTGCTTTGCTGATAAGTTGCAATAGGCAAAAAAAAGAAAATGTAATTAAACCAATAAAGAATTTAATTATTATGAAAAAATTAGATGACATTTACTTGAATAAAATTCAAGAAATAAATCAAAAAAATCAAAAAATTCAATTTGATGAAAACGATTCTATTGTAGAATTAGTAGATAATGGTAATACTTATATTGAAACCAGAAGAAAAAAAAATCATGCCATTTATAATTATTTCACTTATGATAAAAATAATTATTTAATGATCACATCAGGAACACAATTTTATACTATTTCTATCGATATTTCTAGACGATATAATGAAAAAGGGCAAATAGAGGAAGAAAAAAATTGGGAGGAAAACTTTCCTTTTTCTGTATATGATTTAATAACAAAGATAAAAACAACAAATCAATTAGACTTGAATAGTGAAAAAAAAGATCTCTTAATTAATAGAGGTTTGGATAAAGAAACTGATAGTTACATTTATTTGATAAGATATAATATAAGTAAATATGATGGTTCCTACAAGTATATTAAAGTTGATGGAGCAACAGGTGAAATTTTATCAGAAGGAAGTGATTATTTTCTATAAAGTAAAGGTTAAATAAACTTTACTATTTTATAGTAGTATTTATTTTTCTAAATTTTTTAAAACTCATTTGCATCGAATACTTACTGATACTGAAGGAATAGATGAGCGCGGTTCTAACACGGTTATAAACGGTAGACTTTGCCTAGCTTTGATTCCCTGCTAAAGTGTTCCATGAAATGAAAGCATTGTATAAACTAGCGGATTGCTGTGCATCCAAAACAGTTGAGCAGGCAAACAATTAAGACAAAAAGAAACCATCAAATTTGCTTGGTTATTTGTTATCTCCTCGAATAATCTTTAGGGTTTCGGTAGGCGTGTATAATAGCAAGAACAACAATTTGTTTGTTGGTATCGTCCACGATATAATGAATATGATACGGAAATTGTTCTAAAAGTATGGTTCTAACATTCTTGTATTTTATCTGAAAAGCGAGAGGAAAATCCGAAATGTGTTTTTTAGCTTCTTCCACTCGGTCTAAAATAGCATTGGCAAGTTCGGGATTTATGTTTTTGTAATAGACAACAATGTCCTCAATGTCCTGATTTACGTTGGGTTTGTTTACAAAATTATAGCTCATATTTTTTTTCTAATACTAGCAATTGTAGTGTCAAAATCTACAACATCACTAGGATTTTTGTAATAATCATCTAAACGCTCATCAAGAATTTCTTTTTGCCAGGAAGTTAGTTCAATGTTATTTTCCACTTCTTCATTTTGCAAATCAGAATATTTTGTTTTAAGTGTTTGCCATTCTTCTATAGGAATAAAAACACCCGTTTTATTGCCTTTGTTGTCGTGTATAAATTTTAAATTCATAATTATTTTTATTTAGTAATTCCTATTTAATTTTGAATATGTATCAAGTTCAACAAAGTTTGGCTAGGTTAGACCCGATTAAATGCTATCAAATTTAGTGTTTTTATTTAAAAAAAAGTTTGCTTTTCTTTGAATATTTTAAGTTTGAAACTACATCAGTAAGTGCTTTTTTTGAAATAAGATGGTATCAAAATAATAATGTTCTGTACGGATTATGTCAGCTTAAAGTAATATTCTAATTTTTGAAAACTCTTCTAGGAATTGGAAATCGTACCTAATTAAAACTCCACCCCTTATAATCACTACCTTTCTCTAACCGATTTTCTGTTTTGTCCTCTAATTTGTGAAAGAAATCAATACCTGTCATTTTTTCAAGCTGATCTACCGAAATTACAAATTCATACAACGGTTGGTCGCTTTTTTTATTGGGAACCAAGAATGCAATCATTCGATAGTTGCCATTGGAATTGTCTAATAAAACTTTGTAGAAATATTTAGGAATCGAAACTTTTTCCTGTCCAATGCTTGGTAAGGAGGATTGTAAAACACCACCAGTAACAACATAAACGCCATCGTATTTGGTTGCCCAATAACGTACTTTTTGTTCCAATCTGTTCCAAATTCCACCATTGAAATCGTGTAGTTGCGGCGAAATATTCGAAGTAAAAAAAGTTTCGGTATAAGCATTGCTATCAAATTCCATATCGCCAGCAGGACAAAGATGTCCTTTGTCAAAGCCTGATTTTTTGTAATTCCGCCAATCGGCTGAACCTGTTTTTACTTTCGGATCTTCAATAAAATAAGGTCTTCTGAAATCGTTATTTTTCACATAATTCTTTTTCAATTCATAAGCTACCCATTCTGCTTGTTCGTGTTTTTCGCTATACGATAAAGTGTAATAAGCGTGTTTTACGATTTGGTTGGTAGTCGATGTCGGTAAGAAATCAAAAGTTTGTTTGGATGTGGTGTTTTTTGTTTTAGTCTCTTTTGGTACAAAAACAAATGCCGAAAAAACCATAAAAACCAAACTAAAAACAAAAACGCTCCAGAAATTTTTGTTTAATTTCTGGAGCGTAAATGTTGATGAAGAATTTAATTTACTCATAAATAAAAATGTTGCTCTTCAATAAATTTATTTTTTCATGGTCACAGGAATGTTTTTCTTTACAACCGGTTTCGATTGTAAATCATCCAAGACATTCAAAGCTTCTTCCACATAAATATCTTTCGATAAACTTTCGTGCCATCTTACTCTTTTTTCTTTCAACGAAGCGTCTTTTTGCATCGCTAAAGCTTCTTGTGGCAAAGAAGTAAATTTTACATTATAATTGTAATCGGCAATAGCTTTGAATTTTTTGTTAGTTTCTTCAATGGCTTTTTGGCTCTTTTTGAAGTTGTCCATTTTCAGGCTATACAAGTTTTCTTTGCTTCTTTCGTCAATCCATTTGGCGTTTTCTTCAATCAATTTAAACTGTGGGTTCGTGGCAATTCTCTTCTTACTGTTGGCAATCGCTTTATTGAAATTAGCATTGTTTTTCCAAACAGAATAAGGTGCTGGATCAATTTTATCCCAAGGCATCGCATTTTCTACATCACGTTCTCCCATTTTTAGGTAAGCATATTTGTCTGGCATTACCACATCACTGCTTACACCTTCTAATTGGGTAGAACCTCCATTAATTCTATAAAATTTTTGAGTCGTTGTTTTCAATGCTCCCAAATCGCCAGAACTGCTACTGCGAACAAATTTATTCAAATCAATTACGTTTTGAACCGTTCCTTTACCATAAGTTTGCTTGCTACCGATGATAATTCCTCTTTTATAATCTTGTACGGCTGCTGCCAAAATCTCCGAAGCCGAAGCTGAAAAACTGTTCACCATAATTACTAAAGGGCCGTCCCATTCGATTTTTTTATCACGATCGTATAAAACTTCTTTTTGTTTGTCAGCCGATTTAATTTGTACAATTGGGCCTTGTTCGATAAATAATCCAGCAATATCCACTACTGTCGAAAGTGATCCACCGCCATCATCACGAACGTCCAATACAATTCCGTTTACACCTACTTTTTTCAAAGATTCTACTTCGGCAGCAATGTCTTTTCCAGCATCACGACCATCAGCATTTTCAAAATCGATGTAGAATTTTGGTAAATAAATCACACCATAACGCATTCCGTTACGTTCTACAACGCTTGATTTTGCGTAAGTTTCTTCAATTTCTACTATATCTCTAACAATAGATATCGTTTTGATTGTTCCATCAACTTTTTTTACTGTAAGACGAACTTCCGATCCTTTTGGACCTTTTATTTTTTTAACCACATCATCCAAACGCATTCCAACAATATCCAGTGGTTCGCCATTTCCTTGGGCCACTTTCATAATCACATCACCCGATTCTAGTTGCTTTCCTCTCCAAGCAGGTCCTCCAGAAATCAATTCGGTTATTTCAGTAAAGTCATTTTTCTTTTGAAGACGCGCTCCAATTCCTTCAAATTTTCCACTGATGCTTACGTCAAAACGTTCTTTTTCTTCTGGTGGAAAATAATTCGTGTGTGGATCAAAACGAGCCGTAATCGAGTTAATGTAGATAGAAAACCAATCATCACGAGTTAATTCTTTCATGAACCCAAAATATTCGTCTAATGATTTTAATGAGCTTTCACGAGTGATTTTTTCTAATTCTGCTAATGTTTTAGGCTTTTCATCCGCAGTTTTGTCGGTTTTTGGTTTTTCAGTGTTTTCTGAAAACTCAACGGGATTTGTAGTGTCTAAATCGCTTTTAGTATCTTTTTCAGTAATACCTTTTTCTTTGTTTTCTTGTATTTTCAAACGATCGGTCAATGACGAAAGAGTAGAAAGTTTGATTTGCTTGCGCCATCTTTCTTTTAATTCCTGCTCGTTACTAGCATAAGGCGCTTTTTCGTAATCCGTATTGAAAGTTTCATCAACCGAATAATCAAAAGGAGTGCTTAAAATTCCTTTGTAAAAAACTTTGGCTTCGTCCATTCTTTTAATCAAACGGTCGTAAGTAAGATTGAAAAAAGTCAAATCTCGGTTCATCAATTGATCATCCAATTCGGTTTCGTATTTGGCAAACTCATCAATATCAGCTTGCAAGAAAAATCTTTTGGATGGATCCAATGCTTGAATGTAATCTTTGTAAACACCTTTCGAAAAAGTATCGTCAATAGTTTTGGGGCTGTAATGCCCTTTTTCGATTACAAAGGTCAATAATTCTAGTAGCATTTTATCCTTTTCGGAAGTTTCAATAGTGTTGCTACTTTTTCTGAAGGCAAATAAGGAAACCGAAAGTAAAACTACAGCAATGAGTATTTTATAATTTCTTTTCATAAAGGCGATAATAGTATTCATATATTTTTTAAAAAAACTAAATTACGGTAAAAACTATGCCAAGAAATACGGGACTCGCATAATTTTTTGTTAAAGATATAAAATTGTTTTTTTGTTTAGTGTTTAATATTTGAACTGGATTAATTTTGTTACTTTGTTTACTAGAAGAATCAACTGTTTTTTACACGAATTTCTATACAATAATTTGAAAAACAACTCCAATGGAAAAAAATAAACCTTTACTGTTAGTCACTAATGACGATGGCATTTCCGCTCCTGGAATTCGAGCTTTGATTGCTGTTATGGCAGAAATTGGAACCGTTGTAGTCGTGGCTCCGGATAGCCCACAAAGTGCAACAGGACATTCGATTACCATAAATGATACTTTGTACATCAATAAAATTTCGAAAGATACGGATGTCATTCAGGAATACAGTTGCTCTGGAACACCAGTAGATTGTGTGAAATTAGCGGTGAATGAAGTGCTAAAACGAAAACCAGATTTGTGTGTGTCGGGCGTTAATCACGGTTCTAATTCTTCTATCAATGTGATTTATTCTGGAACGATGAGTGCTGCTGTCGAAGCGGGAATTGAAGGAATTCCAGCCATTGGATTTTCGTTATCGGATTACGATTGGAATGCTGATTTCGAACCTATAAAATCATTTATCAAATCAATAACTTTAGAAGTTTTGGAAAAAGGACTTCCAGAAAGTGTGGTTTTGAATGTCAATTTTCCAAAACTTGCCGAAAAAGAAATCAAAGGAATAAAGATTTGTCGTCAAGCAAAAGCACTTTGGATAGAGAAATTCGACAAACGAAAAACGCCTCAAGGAAGAGATTATTTTTGGTTAACAGGCGAATTTGTCAATCAAGACAATGGCGAAGATACCGATGAATGGGCACTTGCAAATGGTTATGTTTCGATAGTTCCCGTGCAATTTGATTTGACAGCGCATCATGCCATTCAAAAACTTAATACTTGGAACTGGAATGAATAAACTAGAATTGTTTTATGGCTGGACGATAGGAATTACGATGTCTATTTTGGGCTGTTTTCTCTTTGTTACTTTTTTTACCGATTTTGATTTTAAGACTGGAATTCAAATCTTGAAGGCCGAAGGTAAGTTGGGTAAACTCATCACCATTGGAACTATTTTAGATCTTGTGGCTTTTGCCGTTTTGCTAAAATTAAACAAAGAAACCATGGCTAGAGGCGTTATTTTGGCGGTGATTTGCATTGCCATTTTTACGATATTTGCATAAATTTTTACAAACAAAACAGTAAAATGAAATACTACATAATAGCAGGAGAAGCCTCGGGAGATTTGCATGGTGCTAATTTGATGAAAGCTTTGTACAAAGAAGATCCAACTGCGGATATCCGTTTTTGGGGTGGCGATTTGATGCAAAATGTGGGCGGAACATTGGTCAAACATTACCGTGATTTGGCTTTTATGGGTTTTGTAGAAGTGCTTTTTCATTTGCGAACGATTTTGAATAATATCAAAATTTGTAAAAAAGACATTAGCGAATTTCAACCTGATGTACTTATTTTTATTGATTATCCCGGTTTCAATTTGCGTATTGCTAAATGGGCAAAACCACTCGGATTCCAAACACATTATTATATTTCACCCCAAATCTGGGCTTGGAAAGAAAATAGAATCACCGAAATCAAACGCGATGTAGATAAGATGTACGTGATTTTGCCTTTCGAAAAAGATTTCTACGAAAAGAAACATCATTTTCCTGTTGAATTCGTTGGTCATCCGCTGATTGATGCGATTCAGAATCATCCAGCGATTGAAGCTTCTGTTTTTAGAAAGGAAAATAAACTCAACGAAAAACCCATTATTGCCATTTTGCCAGGCAGCCGCAAACAGGAAATTACTAAAATGCTATCGGTGATGTTAAGCGTGGTTAATGATTTTCCAGATTATCAGTTTGTGATTGCGGGTGCGCCAAGTCAGGAATTTTCGTTTTATGAAGCTTTTATAACTAATGAAAATATCAAATTCGTTTCGAATAAAACCTATGATTTATTGCGAAATGCTTCCGCTGCATTGGTCACTTCTGGAACGGCAACATTAGAAACGGCGTTATTCAAAGTTCCCGAAGTGGTTTGTTATAAAGGAAGTTGGATTTCGTATCAAATTGCCAAACGCATTATTACGTTGAAATACATTTCGTTGGTCAATCTAATTATGGATGAAGAAGTGGTAACCGAATTGATTCAAGACGATTGCAATGAAAAAAGAATTTGTGAAGAATTAAGAAAAATTACAGAGCCCAATTACCGCAAAAATCTCCTCGAAAAATACGATGTTTTGGAACAAAAACTAGGTGGAATTGGTGCTAGCGAAAACACCGCTAGATTGATTGTTGAGGATTTGAGGTAATATGCTTTTGCTAAAATAGTTTGCTTCTATCATTTCAAATTGTAAATAATTTTTGTTTTATTGTGATAGAATAGATTCGTAATACTCTGATTTTTCTTCATTATTTCGGATGTAAAAAATGGAGCAAGTACTTGCTTTCTCGTAAATTAAGGTTAGAATAATGAGGAATAATTTCAATCTCGTTAGTTTGACTTATTTAATTTCGATGAATGAAATATTGCTATTATCCAAATGAGGTAATATTTTTATTCAAAGTTATTTCGTACTAAAAAAATTGTATTTTTAGCATTATGAAAGTATTAGGCTTCCCTTTAGCGAGAATTACAATTGGTTTTTTAGCAGGAATTGTTTTGACGCATTTTTTTAAAATGTCTATTCCAGTAATGTTGGGATTGCTTTTTGGTGGAATTTTCTTTTTGATAATTGCTTTTTTGATGTCAAGAAAAAAAACAGATAACGCTATCTGTTTTGGTATAGCTACTTACTTTATTGCTTTTGTTACGGGTGTTATTACTCAAATTGTCCATACAGATTCATTTCAAAAAAGTCATTATACTCATCACAAAACTATTTTTGATAAACCGCATTTAGTTAGAGTTACTATTCGAGAAAAATTGCGAAGTTCTGTTTACAATGATCGTTATATTGTTTTAGTCAATCAAATTGATAATGTAGAAAAGACGGGTAAAATTCTTTTGAATGTTCGAAAAGACAGTTTGAATCATTCTTTTGAAATTGGAACTCATTTACAAATCGATGGGAGTTTGTATCAAAACAGTCCAGCCAAAAATCCGAATCAATTTGATTACAGTAAATACCTCGAAAACAAACAAATTTATGCCCAAATCTATACCGATGGCTCTGATGTTAAAGTAGGCTCTATTATTGAAAAAGACCCTTGGTATTATACATCGAAGTTACGGAACAAAATTATTCGAAATCTAGAAAAAAGTAATTTCAATAAAGCAGAATTGAATGTGGCTATTGCTCTAATTTTAGGGCAACAACAAGATATTTCTCCCGACATTATAAAAGATTATCAATACGCAGGAGCGGTACACATTTTATCCGTTTCGGGATTACATATTGGCTTTATTCTAGTTTTTGTAACTTTTATTTTAAAGCCTTTTCCTAATACACGACGAGGTTCGTTAATCAAATTAATCATTATTTTACTTTCGTTATTTTCCTTTGGATTGTTGGCAGGTTTGGCTCCATCGGTAATTCGTTCGGTTACAATGTTCTCGTTTGTAGCTATCGGAATGTATTTAAGAAGAAGTACTAATATCTTCCACACTTTATTGGTTTCGATGTTGTTGATTTTGTTATTTCACCCCTCTTTTTTATTCGATGTAGGTTTTCAATTGAGTTATTTGGCTTTATTTTTTATTCTTTGGTTACAGCCTTTATTGGCGGGAATTTGGTTACCGAAAAACAAAATTGCTAATTATTTTTGGGAAATTCTAACCGTTTCTATTGCAGCACAAATTGGGGCTTTTCCATTGAGTATTTATTATTTTCATCAATTTCCAGGCTTGTTTTTTGTGACCAATTTAGTGGTAATTCCGTTTTTGACAGTGATAATGGGCTTGGGTGTTTTGGTAATGATTTTGGCAGCGTTTGATTTTGTTCCAATCTTTCTTTCCAAATCATTAGAATGGAGTATTTGGTTTTTGAATAAAATTATAAACGCCATTGCTTCATTAAAAGAATTTGTTATTAGTGATATACCGTTTAATTGGCAGTTTTTGTTGAGTATTTATTTACTGATTTTTGCCAGCGTTCTTTGGTTCAAAAAACCAATTTTTAATCGATTGGCTTTAACTTTGATTAGTGTTATTGTTTTGCAAATCGCCTATTTCAAAACGCATTATGATGTGGAAAGTCAAAGAGAATTAGTTGTTTTTAATTCGAATAAAAATACTTTGATAGCAGAACGTAACGGAGAAAATATTACATTATATGCCAATGACAGTCTTTTGAAAGTGGTATCCAAAAATCAAACACTTTCATCTTATTCTATGGGGAATTTTAGTAATTTGAAATCTAAAAAAAGATTGCAAAACCTACTGTATTTTAATGGAAATAAAATCCTAATTGTAGATAGTCTGGGTGTTTATCCAAAAGACATTCGTCCCGATATTCTAGTTTTGACACAATCGCCAAAAATAAATTTGGAACGTTTTTTAAAGTATGCAAAGCCTAAAATTGTTGTTGCTGATGCTTCCAATTTTAAAAACATTCAGAAACTATGGAAAGCGACTTGCCTCAAACAAAAAATCCCTTTTCACGCAACAGGCGAAAAGGGATTCTTTAGGTTAAACTAAATTTATTTCTTTTTGATAATACCATTGGCTACATCCAGCCAAGCAGCAGGTCCACCAGCTACATAACCCGTGCTTCCTAAACCAGTAAAGCTTGGTTTGTTTTTTATTATTTTGGCGGTTGCAAAATAAACCGTTGGAAATCCTTGCACTCCAAAAGCTTGTTGTAAACCATTATTTTGTGCTTTCAAAGCATTGGATTGTGGAACAGCTCTAGGAAAATCCAATTCTACCAACACCACATTGGCTTTAGCCCATTTGGTAAATTCAGGGGTTTTTAATACTTCTTTTTGCAAACGAATACACCAACCACACCAGTCGCTTCCTGTAAAAAATAGTAACATTGGTTTTTTGGTTTTATTAGAAACTGTTATGGCTTTGTTAATATCTGTTTCCCATTTTAGCTCCTGTGCCTGAACCGTAAAAGAAGCCATTACTACTAATAAGCATATCAATATTTTTTTCATTTTTATATCTAATTTTTAAAATTTATCTTTCCAAAAACAGTGCCGCTATCGTACTCCGTGCATTAATTTTTTTATCACTGGCGACATCACAACAGCAAATAGTCCCACAACAACAGAAATCGACGTCAGAATCCAGAAGAAATAACTCAATCCGTGTTCGTTAGCAATTTTGTCGATATTTTCTCCAAACATACCCGCACCTTTCATTCCAATAGCGACAGCAAGATACCAAACTCCAAACATAAAAGCAATCATTCTAGCGGGAACTAATTTGCTCACATAAGACAACCCCACAGGAGAAATACACAATTCTGCCATGGTGTGGAAAAGATAAACTAAAATCAACCAAATCATGCTTACCGATGCAGTTTTGGCTCCCGCTTCAATATCGCTTGCGCCAAAAGCCACACAAGACATCCCGATAGCGAGTAATCCCATCCCTATTCCGTATTTCAAATTGGCAGACGGATTGTATTTGCTTTCCCATAATTTAGAAAATAATGGTGCTAAAGTTATAATGAATAATGAGTTTAATGTAGAAAACCAAGTAGCAGGAACTTCGGTTAAGGCTTCGGTAACTTTTTCAATTTTTAATAAATTCAACGTTTCATCAGACAACGATAAATAACCTGCAGAATAATAATCTTTGACCAACATCCATAAAGCAATAATCCAAATAATAACAAAACTACTGCTCAAAATTACGGAAGCAACTGTATATTTCTGTAATGTTTGTTTGAATAATAAAGTCAAAACCCAAGTAATTATGGCCAATGGTAAAAGGGTCATTAAAGAATTGATGACCAAAAACGTAACACTCCAATTGCCTTCTAAAACGCGATTAGTATAATCGCTGGCAAAAATGGTTAAACTGTTAGGAGACTGTTCGAATATTGCCCAAAAGAAAATCGTTAAAAAAGCAAAAAAGGTTACTGCAATCAATTTCTCTTTTGTGATTTGAGAATATTGAGTAAAACGGTAAATTAGTAAAAGGATGAATAAAACCAGAGCAGTAACAATGGCAATCGAATTTCCGTTTTCGCCCAAAAATACAAAGATATTTACTTTTCCCCCTGATATTTTTGAGGCAGGATCGTTCAAAATCCATAGTAATCCTAATAGGCAACTTACGGCTATTACCCCCAATTGTATTGGCGTGAATGGATTTCTTTTATCAGTATCGGCAGCTTCGGCTTTTGCTTTACTTTCTACACTGGGTTTCAAACCAATTTCGCCAAAAATATTTTGCGACAACCAAAATTGCAACATCCCGAAGAACATAAAAATTCCTGCCAAACCAAAACCGTAACTCCAACCTACTTTTTCGCCTAAATATCCACAAAGCAAAATCCCGAAGAAAGCTCCAGCATTGACACCCATGTAAAACAAAGTGTAAGCACCATCTTTTTTCTCTGGACGATCTTTGTACATTTCAGAAATAATCGAAGTCATATTCGGTTTGAAAAAGCCATTTCCAAATACCAGTAAAACCAATCCTAGATAAATAGAAAATTCTGTTTCAACAGCCATCGAGGCGTGTCCTAAAGTCATCAGTAAAGCTCCAACAACAACTGCCCAACGGAAACCAATTATTTTATCGGCAAAATAACCGCCCAACATGGTGGACAAATACACCAAACCAACATAAGAACCAAAAAGTGAAGAAGCATTTTCCCGTGTCCATTCCCAACCGCCATCTACAGCCGATGCTGTTAAAAATAAAATCAGCAAAGAACGCATTCCGTAGAAAGAAAACCGTTCCCACATTTCGGTAAAAAACAGTACAAATAATCCAGCTGGATGTCCTAAAACAGGATTTTTAAAAAATTGGTCGGTTGTATTTTCAGTCATGATTCTAGTTGTTTAATTCTTTGTCCACTCCGTGCATTAATTTGTTTATGGGTTTAGAAAGTGCCAAAAGCAAAACTCCAAAACCAATTCCGGTGTAAAATAAATATTCAAAAAGTTTGAGGTAACTCTGTTTGGCTAAATTCAAATCAGGTGCTTCTCCATTCGAAGTATCAACAGAAGCGATATTGGCTAAAATAGACGCAATAAATTCAGAACTGGCTGTAGCCAAAAACCAAACGCCCATCATGAAACCTACAATCTTTACAGGAGATAATTTCGTAACTGCCGATAAACCAACAGGCGACAAACAAAGTTCTGCACAAGTGTGAAGAAGGTTTAATAAAATAATCCATATCACTCCTACTTTTCCCATTTCAGAAATATTGATTCCAAATACTAATGAACCAAACCCCAGACCAACTAATAATAAAGCGATAGAGAATTTCACCGCCGTGTTCGGATTGTATTTTTCTAATTTTATCCAAAACCAAGCAAAAACTGGTGCTAATAAAATGATGAACAAAGAATTTAAACTTAAAAATTGTCCAGCAGGAATAGTGTGTCCAAATATAGTTCGGTCTAAAACTCTATCGGCAAACAAATTCAAGGAAGTGTAAGCTTGTTCAAACAAAGCCCAAAAGATAATCGTAAAAACAATCAAGATAGTCAATGCAAACAAGCGTTCTCTGGCTATTTTGTCTAATTGAGTTAAAGCGTAATAAATGATGTAAATAAAGGAAATAGCTCCAGCAATGATGAGTAAATTTTGAACAACACTATGACTTTGAACCATTTGCCAAACGATAAATGCAGCAGCTGAACAAACGGTATAAATGAGCCATTCATTTTTTAGACCAAAAATTCGTTTTTCTAAAAAGGCTTGATTTTTTGATTCGCCTTTGCCTAATAATAATTTTCTTCCTGATATAAAAGTGATTAATCCCAAAAGCATTCCAATTCCTGCAGCACCGAAGCCATAGCTCCAACCATAAGATTCACCTAACCAAACGCAAATTATAGTTGCCAAGAAAGATCCTAAATTGATTCCCATATAAAAAATGGTAAATCCTGAATCCCGTCTTTTATCGCCTTCTTCGTATAATTCGCCAACTAGCGATGAAATATTGGCTTTCAAAAAACCAACGCCCATCACGATAAATGCTAATGATAAATAAAATATTTGAAGCGCAAATTCATCTCTTATTATTTCGCCTGTTAGGGTTTTTGTGGTGGCATTTCCCTCATAAGCCATTCCGAGATGTCCTAGAACTAGTAATATTCCACCAAAAACAATGGCTTTCCTGAATCCTAAATACCGATCGGCAATAAACCCACCCACAACTGGCATGGCATAAACCAAAGCGGCATAACTACCTATTAATAAATTTCCAGCATCATCTGAAAATAAATAATATTTGGTCAGAAAAAATATCAACAAAGCTTTCATTCCATAGAACGAAAAGCGTTCCCACATTTCGGTAAAAAATAAAATAAAAAGTGCTTTGGGTTGTCCTAGAAAATCATTTTTGGGTAAAGTTGAGTCGTTCGTCATAAGCTCGGTTCTGAATTATTTTTAAGACTAAAGTTGCTTCAAATAAG